>JANQMH010000140.1 GCA_028280195.1 Exilibacterium sp. | reverse complement strand
GTCACCTCGACCCGGGCGCGGCTGAATATCGACGAGACCGAGATGCAGGGCTTCGAACTGGAGAGCACCTTCCGCGCCAGCAGCTATCTGGAGTTGTTCGGCAGCTTCGGTTACACCGAGGCCACCATCGAGGCCTTTGCCGCCGACCCCGGCATTGTCGGCAACGATGTACTCGGCGTGCCCGAGTATACCGTCAATCTCGGTTTCCAGTACCAGCGCCCCGTCAATCTCGGCGCCGCGCAGGTGAATTGGTTTACCCGGCTCGATGCCCAGCGCATCGGTGATACCCCCTGGGATATCAACGACAACCCCGGCACTGTGCGCGACCCGTTGGATCTGGTCAATCTGCGCGTGGGCCTGCGCGGCGAGCGCTGGTCGATTACCGGCTGGGCGCGCAATCTGTTCGACGAGGAATACAACCAGGAAAGCATTATCTCGACCAATGCGCTGTTGGGGGTAGTCAATTTTACCGCCAAGGGGCAGACCAGGACCTACGGTCTCGATTTCGAATACCGGCTGAATTGAGCCGCACCGGCTGCGCTAAGGAGAATCGCTCAATGAGTCGCTTAATCAGTGTCAGTGGCAGCCACGCCGATATTGGTTTTGGCATCGGTTCACAGTGCCGCGATGCGATCGGCCAGTCGCTGGCCCTGGTCAGCGATGAAGTGACCAGATTTACGTCCCTCGATCAGGCGCGGGCCAAAGCCGAGAAATACATCCCCCATATTCAAAGCAGTGCGCCGCACCTGGTGGATGAACTGCAGGGGCTTGCCGACGGCGCCGGCATCACGGTGGCCGATGCGCTGCTGCTGCAACTGCGCTTTGAAATCGTCGGCTTCGACGGCCGCGGCGGCGAGGGCTGTTCATCCTTTGCCGCCAATCAAAACGGCCACCGGGTAACGGGTCAGAATGTGGATGCGCCGGCGGCACACAAGGCGCTCGGCATGATGCTGAAGATCAAACCCGACAGCGGCCCGGCGATGCTGATGTATAACTACTATGCCGGCATGATCGGCTATATCGGCATCAATTCCCGCGGCCTGTCGGTATTCGGCAATGCGCTGCTGGCGCCGGGCTGGCGCATCGGCTTTCCGCGTTACCTGCTGATGCGCCTGGCGCTGGAGCAGTCGAGCGTGGCCGATGTGGAGCGGGTGGTGGGCGGTCTGTACCGCGCCAGTACCATCAATCTGATGCTGTCCGATGCCGCTGGCCGCATCAGTGATATGGAGCTGGCCGTCGATGACATGGCGGTACTGAAACCGGATGGCGACAGGCTGTTTCACAGCAATCACTATCTTTCCGCCTCGCTGCGCCCGCAGGAATGCCTGTTGCCGCTGTTGCCGGATTCCGCCGAGCGCTATCGGTGCGGGCAGGCGCTGATCGACAAGGTGGATTTTTCCCGGCGCGGCGGCGAACTGATCGAAGAGGTAAAGACACTGTTGTCAGACCACAGCCATTACCCCACATCGATCTGCCGCCACCGGGCTGCGGTGTCGCGCTATGACGCCGACCAGTGGGAATCGGTGGCATCGATCATTGCCGAGCCCGATGCCGGTTGCATGCACGTGTGTTTCGGCAACCCCTGTGAACTCGAATACGAAAGCTATTATCTTAATTGAGCAGCCTTAACTGAGCGGCCTTAACTGAGCAGTAACAGCGATGCATGTTGACAGTTTGCAACAGCCTGATGAGAGAGAGAAAAGCCAATGAGTTATCGACTGGGTGTTGATGTCGGTGGCACTTTCACCGATTTATTCTTGATCGACGAGTCCAGTGGCGCCGCCGTTACGGCCAAAGTGCCCTCCACACCGGAGGACCCCTCGGTGGGGGTGCTCAACGGCATCGCCAAGGTCTGCCGCGAAAACAACATAGCGCCAGGCGCTGTCTCCCATGTGATGCACGGCACCACCGTTGCCACCAATGCCGTGCTGACCGGCGAGGGCGCCAGGGTTGGCCTGGTGGTCAGCCGCGGCTACCGGCAGATTCTGCACCTGGCCCGCTCCTGGGTGCCCGGTGGTCTGGGGGCCTGGATACTGTTCAACAAAAGCCGGCCAATGGCGCCGCTGAAATGGACGGTGGAGGCGCAGGAGCGCATCGGCGCCGACGGCGAGGTCGTGCAGCCGCTGGATACCGAATCCCTGCGCCGCGAGCTGGCGGTGTTCGGCGCTGCCGGTGTCGAGGCGATTACCGTGGCCCTGTTCAATGCCTATACCAATGGCAGCCACGAGCGCCTGGTGCGGGATATCATTCAACGCGAGTTCCCCCATATCGCGGTGTCGATTTCCTCGGAAACGGTGCCGGAACTGCAGGAATACGAGCGCACCATCACCACCGTTGCCAACTCCTTTGTCAAGCCCGTGGTATCGCGCTATATCAGGAATCTGCAGGCCAGCCTGGAACGGCAGATGGGTGCGGTAAAACTCAATATCCTGCGCTCAGACGGCGGCCTGGCCTCGGCCGACATGGCAGCCGAATATCCGGTTAACCTGCTGATGAGCGGTCCCGCCGGCGGTGTTTCCGGCGCCGTCTGGATCGCGCGGCAGGCGGGCTTTGAAGATATTATCACTTTCGATATGGGCGGCACTTCCACCGATGTGGCACTGGTACAGCAGGGCCTGGCCCAGGTGCGTCGCGAAACCACGGTGGGGGACGTTTGCGTGCGCGCCTCCTCGGTGGATGTGCGCACCGTGGGTGCCGGCGGCGGTTCCATCGCCCATGTGCCGCAGCTCACCAAAGCCCTGCGCGTCGGCCCCAAAAGCGCCGGCGCCGTGCCCGGGCCCGCTGCCTACAACAAGGGCGGCGAACTGCCGACGGTAACGGATGCCAATGTGGCGCTCGGCTATCTGCCGGCCTCGGCCAGGCTCGGCGGCGATATGCAGATTTCCCGCGAGGCGGCGTGCGCCGCGGTACAGCAGATCGCCGATGCCATGGGCCTGCCGCTTATGGATGCGGCCGAAGGCATTGTCCGCATCGTCAATGAAAACATGTTCGGTGCGCTGCGCCTGGTTTCCATCGAACAGGGCTACGACCCGCGCGACTTCGCGCTGATGGCCTTTGGCGGCGCCGGGCCGCTGCACGCCAATGCGGTGGGCAAACTGCTGGGTTCCTGGCCGGTGATCGTGCCCCGCGGCCCCGGCGTACTGTGCGCATCGGGCGATGCCACCACCCGCGTGCGCGACGAGGCCTCGCGCACCTATATCAAACTGTTTGCCGCCATCGACAGTGCCGAATTGCACTCGCTGCTGGACGAACTGCACCAGCGCGCCGCTGCGACCCTGGATGCCGACGGTATTGCCCGCAGCGAGCAGCAGGTCAGCTACCAGTTTGATGTCCGCTACGCCGGTCAGGCGCTGGAGATCAGTGTCGATTTTACCTTGCAGGAACTCGACAGCGGCGGCCTTGCCGCTATCGCTGACAAGTTCGATCAACTGCACGAACAGTTTTATACCTTCAAGCTGGATGCGGACAAGGAGATCGTCAATATCCGCGCGATTGTCGAAGGCAAGGCGGCGGTGGTCAATGCCAGCGAGCTGGAGCGGCTGCCGGGCGATGCCTCCCGCGCGGTTTATGCCGAAGAAAACATCTATGTCAACGGCAGCCAGTCAGTGGCAAAGATCTATGACCGCGGCAAACTGTGCAGCGGGGATCGCATTGCCGGTGCGGCCATTGTCACCGAAATGGATTCCACCACCCTGATCCTGCCCGACCACGCCGGCGAGATCGATCGCATCGGCAATATCCTTATCCGACCTGTCGAGTAACCCACGGGAGCTACCACGATGGCTGCGCAAATCATAGAGAGCGGAACCCAGGCGTTTAACGCGGTCGACGTCGATCCGATTACCCTGGATCTTATCGAAAACGGCCTGGTCAATGCCCGCGAACAGATGGATGCGATACTGTTTCGCACCGCCATGTCGCCGATCATTCGCGAGCAGCGAGACGGCTTTCCGGTGTTAACCGACCGCGAGGGACGCCTGCACGCCGGGCAGTTCGGTTCCCCGGTGCAGGGCTTTCTGTCGCTGTATGACGGCAGTGTGGAGGACGGCGATGTGTTTCTCACCTCCGACCCCTATGCCTGCGACGGCGCGGTCAGCCATGTCAATGACTGGCTGGTATGTATGCCGGTGTTTTACCGCGGCCGGGTGGTGAACTGGTCGGCCATGTTCGGCCACCAGACCGATATCGGCGGTAAGACACCGGCAAGTATGCCGGTGGATTCCACCGACTACTACCAGGAAGGCATTATTATCCCGCCGGTAAAAATCATCAGTCGCGGTGAACTGCAGGAGGACCTGCTCAAACTGATTCTGCACAACTGCAGGATTCCGGAGTGGAACGGCGCGGATTTCAATGCCATTGTCGCCGCCTGCCGCACCGGCAGAAACCGCTGTATCGAAATGTGCGAGCGCTTTGGTGTGGATGTGTTCACCTCGGCGCTGGACAGCTTGTTACAGCGCAACCACGCGTCGATGAAACAGCTGATTCGGGATACGGTGCCGGAAGAAAAAGTGCACTTCGAGGACTATATCTGCGACGACGCCCTGGGTATGGGACCCTACAGGATTGCCTGCGATATGTGGCGCGAAGGCGACAGGATGATCTTCGATTTCAGCGGCACTGATCCCCAGTCCATTGGCTGTGTCAATTTTCTGCTCAGCGAGCAGATGTTCAAAATGTTCTGTGCCCAGTTCATGATCAATATGTTCGACCCGGACGTGTTGCTCAACGACGGTTTTTTTCCGCTGATGGAGGTGCGCATTCCCGAGGGCTCGCTGTTGAAACCGATCAAGCCCGCCGCCCTCAACGGCCGCACCCATGCCATGGGGCGTATCTTCGATATCATCAGTGGCCTGTTCGGCAAGAGTAACCCGGATTACTTGTGCGCCGCCGGTTTTTCCTCCAGCCCGCATTTCATGTTTTCCGGCTACGACGGTGGCAATAAATGGTTTCTGCTGATGCAGATCGGCTTCGGCGGCGTACCGGGCAAGCCCTTTGGCGACGGGCTCGACGGGCACTCGCTGTGGCCGAAGTTCAAGAACATCCCCAATGAGTTTCTCGAGGCCTACTTCCCCATCAGGGTCGATCGCTTCGAGTCGATTGCCGACAGCGGCGGCGCCGGCCTGCACCGCGGCGGCAACGGTGTCAGGCTGGAGTACTGCTGCCTGGTCGCCGGTACGGTTTCCATTCACGACGATCGCTGGTTTACCCATCCCTGGGGGGTAAAGGGCGGCCGCCCCGGCGCGCGCAGCAGCAAAGTGCTGGTGCGCGCCGATGGCAGCCGCGAAGTGCTGGCGGCGAAGAAAGACGGCATAGCGGTGCAGCCCGGTGATCGCATTATCTTCGATACCTGGGGCGGTGGCGGTTGGGGCGATCCGCTGCAGCGCGATCTGGCGGCGGTGCAGTACGATCTGGAAAGCGGATTGCTGACCGAAACCGGCGCCCGGGAATACGGCGTTGTGGTCGATCAGCAATTGCAGATCGATAAACCCGCTACAGAAAAACTGCGCGCCAGCATGGCGGCGGAGCGGGGCGAGTGCGAACTGTTCGACTTCGGCGGCGATGTGCAGCAGCTGCGTCAGCGCTGCCAAGAGGAAACCGGGCTGCCGGCACCGCGGCCACCGCGCTTTGCCGAGATCGGCCTGGCGAAACTGGGGGCTGACGCCCGAACACGCATTCACTCAGACAAACCGGAGTAAACGATGACAGATCGATTTGAGCAAGTGGGATACGGCGATACCGCTATCGGCTTTGGCAAGCGCCCCGCCGTGGTGGTGGTGGATATGCAGGTGGGTTTCACCCGCCCGGAGTGGCCCTGCGGCCAGTCGCCCTATATTCACCGCGCGGTGGACAATACCGCTGCGTTGTTGCACCAAGCCAGAAAGCGCAATATTCCCGTAGCCAGCTGCAATGTGGCCTGGTGCAGCGAGAAGGACATGCAGTACTGGAAAGTCGGCGTCCTCTACCAGGGCATGTTCTACGGCGACCCCTCGACCCAAATGGACGAGCGCATTTACGACCCGGACTACGATTTCAATTTTACCAAGTCGGCGCCCTCCGCCTTTTTCGGCACGCCGCTGGTGGCCTTTCTGGCCAAGCAACGGGTCGATACGGTAATCGTTACCGGCTGTACCACCAGCGGTTGTGTCAGGGGCACGGTCAACGACAGCTTCTCCTACGGCTATCGCACCATTGTGCCGGAGCAATGCGTGGGCGATATGGAGGAGGGGCCGCACTGGGATAACCTGCGCGATGTCGGCCGCCGCTACGCCGATGTGATGAAACTCGACGATGTGCTGCAGTATTTCAAAGACCTCGGCAAGCTGGAGGCGGTTGCCTGAAGCCTCGAGCAGCGACAGATGATGATCATGAACCCACCAGTACCGGCGGCGCGGCCGCGTCGCAGCCTGCTGTTTGTGCCGGGTAACCGGCCGCAGCGCTTTGCCAAAGCCTTTACCTCCGGTGCCGATATCGTGTGCATGGATCTGGAGGATGCCGTGCCGGCTGCCGAAAAAGACGCGGCCAGGCAGGCGGTGCGGGATTACCTGCAGTCTGCGGCGCCGCCGGGCGCCGAGGTCGCGGTGCGCATCAATGCCCTGCCGGGCGCCGAGGGCGACAGCGATATGCGCTCGCTGTGGCCGGTATTGGCGCGGGTGAATCTGCTGATACTGCCGAAAACCGAATCGGTGGCCGAGCTTAAACGCCTGTCTGAATTACTGGCCGCCAGCGCCACGGCCATTGTCGCTCTGATAGAGACGCCACTGGGCCTGCTGTCCGCCCGGCAGCTGCTGGTCGACTGTGACTGTGCCGCCATGGTGATGCTGGGCGGGGCCGATCTGAGCGCGGCGACAGGTGCGAGCATGACCTGGGACAGCCTGTATTATGCCCGCTCGCATTTGCTGTTGTGCGCCGCGCCGCGACAGCTGGGCAGCATCGACGTGCCCTTCCTCGATATCGACGACAGCGACGCTTTGCGCGCAGAGACGCGGCGCATCCGCGAACTGGGTTTTACCACCAAGGCCGCCATTCACCCAAAACAGATTGCGGTCATCAATCAGGAGTTAACGCCGTCGGCGGCCGATATTCAAACGGCGCTGAACATCATCGCCGCCGACCGCGCCGCCGGCGGCGCCGCGGTGCTGCTGGAGGGGAAAATGATCGATGCACCGCTGGTGCAGGCGGCGCGGCGCACCGTCGGCATTGCCGGCGCGCTGGGTCTGATCGCCGCCGGCGGTGCCGGTGTCACTAACTGAGTGGGGGAATACTGTGCAGCATTCAAAGGTAATTGCAGAGAATATTTATCGGGAAACGTTCGGGCGCTATTACGAGCAGTTTCAGATCGGCGATGTCTACCAGCACCGGCCGGGGCGCACCATTACCGAAACCGACAATACCTGGTTCACGCTGCTGACCATGAATACCCATCCCATGCACTTCGACCGCCAGTACGCCAAGCACAGTGAATTCGGTCAGTGCCTGGTGGTCAGCCCGCTGACGGTGGCGCTGATGGTGGGCATGAGCGTGTCCGATGTCAGCCAGAAGGCGGTCGCCAATCTGGGCTGGAGGGAAATCCGCCTGACCGCCCCACTGTTTGTCGGCGACACGCTGTATGCGGAGTCCGAGGTGATCAGCAAGCGCGAATCCCAATCGCGCCGGGACGCCGGCATCGTGGTGGTGAAAACCATCGGCAAGCAGCAGGCGGGAACCGTGGTGTGTGAATTCGAGCGCACCATGCTGATTGCCAGGCAGGGCCACTCCATTGAAGACAAGGCCGGCTACTGAGAGATTAGCGACTATGACAACAGCACAAGCGAAGCAGCATACCTGGTCGAGCGACGACGAGCGCCAGGTGCTGGCGGCTATCGAGAGCTGGGCGGAAAAAGAACTCAAGCCCGTTGCCAGGCACTGCGATCACGCCGATGAGTACCCCTTCGAACTGGTCGAGCAGATGAAGGAACTGGGCCTGTTCGGCGCCACCATCGGCCAGCACTACGGCGGTCTGGGCCTGCCGGCCAGTACCTATGCCAAAGTGGTGGCCGGCATTGCCCGGGTATGGATGGCGCCGACCGGCATTTTCAATTCCCACCTGATCATGGCGGCCTGTGTCGAGCGCTTCGGTACCGAGCAGCAAAAGCAGGACTATCTGCCGCGCTTTGCCAGCGGTGAACTGCGCGGCGGCCTGGCGCTGACCGAGCCCAATGCTGGCACTGACCTGCAGTCGATCCGCACCACGGCGGTGGCCGACGCAGACGGCTATATTGTCAACGGCAGCAAGACCTGGATCACCAACGGCATCCACGGCACCTGCTTTGCACTGCTGGCAAAAACCGACCCCAAGGCACAGCCCCGCCACCGCGGCATGAGCATGTTTATCGCCGAGAAAGGCGAGGGTTTCTATGCGGGGAAAAAACTCAAGAAGCTCGGTTATCGCGCCATCGACAGTGCCGAACTGGTACTCGAAGACTATCGTATTCCCAAAGCGCGGCTGATCGGCGGCGAGGAGGGCAAGGGTTTTCACCATGCGCTGGGCGGTCTGGAATTGGGGCGTATCAATGTCGCCGCTCGCGGCGTCGGCCTGGCAGCGGCGGCGCTGCAGGATTCGGTGCGCTATTCCCAGCAGCGACAGACCTTCGGCAAGCCTATCAGCCAGCATCAGGCGATACAGTTGAAACTCGGCGATATGGCCACCCGCACAGAAGCGGCGAGGTTGCTGGTGGAACAGGCGGCGCGCAAGTACGACGCCGGCGAACGCTGCGATATGGAAGCCGGTATGGCCAAGCTGTTTGCCTCGGAGGCGGCGGTGGAGAACAGTCTCGAAGCCATGCGTATTCACGGCGGTTACAGTTATTCCACGGAGTTCGACGTAGAGCGCTACTTTCGCGACTCGCCGCTGATGTGTATCGGCGAAGGCACTAACGAGATGCAGCGTATCATCATTGCCAAACAGTTAATCGAGAGGAATCCGCTATGAATCTGCCCCTGGCCGGTATTCGCATTATCGCGGTGGAGTCCTTCGGCGCCGGGCCCTACGGCTCCATGTTTCTCGCCGACCTGGGCGCCGAGGTCATCAAGCTGGAGGACCCGGATGCCGGCGGTGATGCCAGCCGCAGCGTCGGCCCGCACTTTCTCGGCGGCAAGGGCGATTCGCATTATTTCCAGACCTTCAATCGCAATAAGAAAAGCCTGGCGATCAATCTCAAGCATCCGGCCGGGCGCGAAGTGTTGTTGAAGCTGGTGGCGCAGGCCGACGCGGTACTGAACAACCTGCGCGGCGATCTGCCGGCAAAGCTGGGACTCGATTACGCTTCACTGCAGCAGGCCAACCCGCGCATTGTCTGCACCCACCTGTCCGCCTACGGCCGCGACAACCCGCGCAAAGCGCGGCCGGGCTACGATTTTCTGATGCAGGCAGAGGCCGGTTTCATGTCGCTGACCGGTGAACCGGACGGTCCGCCGACACGCATGGGGCTGTCGATCGTCGACTTCATTACCGGACTTACCGGCGCGCTGGGACTGCTGGCGGCCATTATCGGTGCCCGCAACAGCGGCCGCGGCGGCGATGTGGATACCTGCCTGTTCGATGTGGCGCTGCACCAGCTGAGTTATCCCGCCACCTGGTATTTGAATGAAGGCACCGCCACCGGCCGCATGCCGCGCTCGGCCCATCCCTCTATCGCCCCGGTGCAGCTGTTTAAAACCGCGGACGGCTGGATCATGATTATGTGTATGAAGGAAAAGTTCTGGCTGAGCCTGCTGGAGGTCATCGGGCGGCGGGATCTGGCCGGCGATCCGCGCTTTGCCACGGCGGCGCAGCGGCACCAGAACCTGGCGGCCATGACCGAGTTGCTGGACCGGGAATTTTCCCGCCTGGCTACCGCCGAGTGGGTGGACAAGCTGGCCAGCGTCATTCCCGCCGCACCGGTCTACGATATTGCCCGGGCGCTGGACAGCGATTTTGTCAACAGCCAGGGCCTGGTGGAAAACCTGCCGCACCCGGCGCGCGGCGATTTTCGCATGCTCGCCAACCCGCTGAAGATCGACGGCCGGCGCCTGCCGGGCAGGGTCTGCGGTCGCCTGGGGCAGGACAGTGCCGGCATACTGGCAGGCATTGGCCTGGATGCTGAGCAGATTCGCGCGCTGCAGGAAACAGGTGCGATCGGAGCGGAGCGATGAAACTCGAGGGTATAAAAGTCATCGATTTATCGCTGTTTCTGCCCGGTCCCCATCTCACCCAGATGATGTGCGACCACGGCGCCGAGGTGATTTGCGTGGAGCCGCCGCCGGACGGTGAACCGGCGCGCGCCTTCGGGCCGCTTGCCGGCGGCCACACACCCTGGTTTCGCAATACCCACCGCGGCAAGAAAAGTATCTGCCTGAACCTGAAGCACGAGGCGGCCCGGGACGCCCTGCTGCGGCTGTGCGAAACCGCCGACGTTTTTGTCGAGGCCTTCAGGCCGGGGGTGGCACAGCGGCTGGGCCTGGATTACCAGCAGCTCTATGACATCAATCCGCGCATTGTCTACTGCTCCATCAGCGCCTTTGGGCAGTACGGCCCCTATCGCGACCGCCCGGCCCACGACCTGAGTGTCGAGGCGCTGGCGGGGCTGGTCAGCGTCAATCTCGGCGGCGACGGCAAGCCGGCCCTGCCCGGTGTGCCGGCGGCGGATATGGCCGCCTCGCTGATGGCCTTTGGCGGCGTCATGATGGCACTGTTGCGCTGCCGCCAGAGCGGTCGCGGCGACTATATCGATATCTCCATGCAGGACGCGCTGATGGGCTGGACGCAGAATGTCATCGGCCCGGTATTTGCCGAAGACCGAGCCCCCGAGGTGCAGTGGGAAAGGGGCTGGGGCGGGCGCGGTTTCTACCGCATCTACGAAACTGCCGACGGGCGCTTTCTGACCCTCAGCGGCAACGAGCCGAAATTTGTCGAGAACCTGCTCAATGCGCTGCAGCGGCCCGATCTGATCGAACTGGCCACGGGCGGGCCGGGCCCGCAGCAGCAGCCCTTGATTGAGTTTCTGCAGGCGACATTCAAACAGAAATCTCTGCGCCAGTGGGACGAGTGGTTCAGCGCACTGGACGTCTGTTACGCCGGGGTGCTCGACCTCAAACAGGCTTTCGCTGACGAACATGTGGCGCAGCGCGATATGCGCCTCAGCGATGCCGATGGCAATCTTCACATCGGTATTCCGATCAAGTACAGCCGCGAGCCGGGCCGTGTCGACTTTGCCGTGCCGGCCCTCAATCAGCATGCCGAGCAGATACTGCGCAGCGCCGGCATCGACGATCGACAACTTCAGCAGTTGCGGCAGTGCGGTGCACTGGCCGCTGCTGATCCCACCGGCAAGGAGTGAGCGTATGCCAATTGCCCGTATCAATAATCACACGATGTACTACGAGATTCACGGCCGCGGCGAGCCGCTGATTTGTATCGGCGGCTGGGGCACATTCTGCCACGGCGGTGAAGCCAAACTGGCCAGAGGCCTGACCGACCGCTACGCCGTGCTGGTGATCGACTATCGCGGTATCGGCCAGTCCGATGACGACCCCGAGCAGGAGCCGACCATATTGTTGCATGCCAACGACGTTATCGGCCTGATCGACCACCTCGGCTGGCGCGATGTGCGCTTTGTCGGGCTGGTGGGCATGGGTGCCTGTATCGCCCAGGAAGTGGCAATCCGCCGGCCCGACCTGGTGCGCTGCATGGTGAATATGGGCTGCTGGGTAAAAGTGGACACCTTCCTGCGCGACCAGTTGGAGCTGTTTATGGTCATGCACCGGGAAGCGGGCTTCTACGAGTTCCAGCGCTTTTGCAGTGCGATGTCGTTTCTGCCGGAATACTACAATGAAAACAAACAGCGCCTGCTCGGGCCCCAGGGCGCATGGTCGGAACTGAACGGCCGCTACCCGGCCCACGAAAGATTTATCCGCGCCTGTGTCGGCCACGATACTTCCGAGCGCCTGCATCTGATCGAGGCGCCTACCCTGGTGGTACACGCCGGCCAAGACCTGGTTACCGGACCGCGGACCACCAAACCCCTGGAGGCGGGGCTGCGCAATGTCGAGGGCGTGCTGATGCCGGCGGTGGCCCATATCGTAGCCGGGCGCGAGCAGAAGCAACAGTTCTGCGAAATCCTGCTGCCGTTTCTGGCGCGCCATTAGGAGTGGCCTATGTCAAAACAGAATACAACGGACGGCGTTTCCACCTGGATAACCGGTGAGATGCTGTCGCTGGGGAGGGTTGCCGATATGGCCGAAGAGGAAAAAGCCCGCATCGCCAAAGGCGCGCAGAGCGCCGTGGCCGCGGTCGAGCAGTGTATTGATTTTTCCGTATTCGACAGCTCGCCGGCGCAGTTTTACCAGGTATTGGAAAGTCTCGCCAGGCCGCAGTCCGGGCATGAATAATTCCAGCGCGAATCACTTGCACGGCGCTTCGCTGTGCGAAATACAGGCGGCGATTGCCAGCGGTAAAAGCACCGCCACCGAGGTTACCCGGCACCTGCTCGAGCGGATAAAAAGTTTACAGCCGCAATTGAACTGCTTTATCCGTATCGATGCGGAGGAGGCCCTGCAAACAGCCGCACGGCTGGACCGGCAGCGGCGCGAGGGCAGGCCCTGCGGCCCGCTGCACGGCGTGCCCCTGGCGCATAAGGACATGTACTACAGCGCCGGCAAGGTCACCACCTGTGGCTCGAGGATTCGCCGGCAGTTCGTGGCGCCGGTCACCTCGACATTGCTGCAGCGCCTGGAGGCGGCCGGTGCCATCAATCTCGGCACCCTGAATATGACCGAATTCGCCTTTGGCCCCACCGGCCACAACGCCGTCTGGGGCCGCTGCGGCAATCCCTGGCACAGCGAGCATATTTCCGGCGGCTCATCCAGCGGCTCCGGCGCCGCCGTCGCCGCCAGGCTGGCTTTCGGCAGTCTCGGTTCCGACAGCGGTGGCTCGGTGCGCCTGCCCGCCGCCATGTGCGGGGTAGTGGGCTTGAAGCCGACGCTGACGCGACTGAGCCTGTTCGGCGCCATGGGCCTGTCGGCGTCGATCGACACTGCCGGGGTGCTGGCCCGCACGGCCGCCGATTGCGCGCGACTGATGGACGTGATTGCCGGTCCCGATACCAGTGATCCTCTCTGCAGCCGGCTGCCGGCAGCGAATTACAGCGCTGCGGTCGGCGGCGATATCGCGGGTCTGCGCATCGGTACCCCCGGCAATTATTTTTACGATCACGCCAGCGACGAAATCCGCCGCCTGATGGACGACAGCCTCGAGGTACTGGCGTCGCTGGGGGCGGAGATTGTCGATGTGCAGATACCGGCGGCGGAACACCTGAGTGAACTGAGCCGGGCGGTGCTCTACCCGGAGGGCTCCGCCCGGCACGCGCACTGGCTGCGGCACTGCCCCGGGCAATACTCACCGCAGATCAAGGTCAGGGCCGCCACCGGCTTTGCGATACCGGCGCCGGTTTACCTCGAGGCTTTGCACATCAGGCCGCGGGTGCTGAAAACCTTTGTCGACAGTGTCTTCAGCCAGTGTGATGTCTTGCATACGCCGCTAATGGGTTTTGCCGTGCCCACGGCGGCGGAAACCGATGTCGACAGCCGTTCCACCATGTGGCGCACGATCGGCCGCCTGGTTCACTGCACGGCCCCGTTTAACTATCTCGGCCTGCCGGCGATATCCGTGCCGGCCGGGTTTACCAGCAACACCTTACCCGCCGCCCTGCAACTGGTGGCACGACCTTTCGATGAAGCTGCACTGCTGCGGGTTGCCGCCGCCTACCAGAGCCGGGTTAGCTGGCACGAGACCCTGCCGCGCTGCGGTATGCCCCCGTCCGCCTAGACCCGGCCATCCCACCTACATCTGTGACGGCCCGAAAACTTTGAAGACTTCCTCCTCGGTCATCTCATTGGTTTTGTTCTGGAAGCTGTAAAACCCGGGCTTCTTGTCGATAAAGACCTGATTATCGAAAACCAGGTGCTCCTGTTTATCGAACAGGCCGACGGGCACCATATACTCCCCGCCCTGCCTGGGCCGGTAAAACAAGTGGCTGCCGCACTGCCGGCAGAAGCCGCGTTGCGCCCACTCCGAAGAGCTGTAGACACGGATATGATCCTCCCCGGTAAACACAATATCGGTACCGCAGTTGATTTCCATAAACGGCCCGCCACCCCATTTTCTGCACATGGCGCAGTGGCATGCACTGACTTTCTGGCTGGGGTTTTCGGCGACCAGGCGCACAGCGCCGCACAGGCAGCTGCCGCTCAAGCGGTTGTTTTCGGACATGGTAATCTCCCGTTTGGTCGTGGCCCGGGCATTCGTCGCAGCCCGGGCATAAAGAGCGCCGCAATCAGTTTTCCAGATCAATAAAGGCTGCAAAGGCGGATGTCAAGGGGAATGGCAATCGGTGCAGTCGTCGGACAGCGGCCGGGCCCTGTCGCCAGCCGATAAAAAAGGGGGCCCCAAGGCCCCCCAACATCGGTAGAGTGAGTCGTCCGTAACGCTTATTTTAGCTTGATAAATACCGGGTTGGTGTGGAACCAGATATCTGCCCAGGCTTCCACATCGGCGGTGAGTACGCCGAAGACGTGGGGAGGACAGGCGGCGTCGCTACAGGGGATATTATCGCTGAGGTTATCCGCCAGCGGGTTGCCGTCTGCATCGCGCTCATTGGGGGTACCGGCCGGGATATTGGAGCCGCGGGCGCGCACATACATATCTTCGGTGACTTTGAAGGTGTACTGGATTTTGACGCGGTCCACCCGTACACCTTCATCGTTGGCCTCGCGCTCCACCCGCCAGTTCTCGGGCGTCCAGGTGCTGTCGATATAGGTGGTCGCCGGTGCCAGCGGATTGTAGTACCCGGGGCTGCTCGGGGAAATGGGAGCGGTGACCGTACCGCGGATAAAGTCAACCTGCACCAGCTCCGGTTCGTTTAGCGGTACTTCGCGACCGATCTGCAACAGCGAGGGATTGTTGAACTTGTAGGGGCTGTTGTTGGCGCCATCGGGATCGGACACGGACAGCTGCACGCGCACAGTGCTGCCGGGCCGCACTTCCAGGGTCTCACCCATGGTGGCGCATTTGCGGCGGTGGCAGATCCGGAAGCGCAGGTCTTCGACCAGTTGGCCCTGTACGGTGTAGGAATTACCGCTGCGCAGGCCGTCGACAATGGCCTTGGCGGGATCGTCGGCTTGCTCTACCCAGACGTAGTTTTCCTGGTATTCGCCCGGCCAGAAGTCGTTGGTCGTCTCGTAGTCCAGCGGCCCGAAGCTGCCGCGGTTGTGCCAGTCGGAACTGGCGAAGAACCAGAAGCGGCGGCCCTCACTCAGCAGCGCATCCCACATGGTGCGCACGCCCGGGCGGCACAGGGTTACCTTGGCGGGAGCTTCGTTATCGTCGATGATCTCGTATTTGCCGCCCGCCAGGAAATCTGCCGGCTGCAGCGGTGTGCCGTCGAAGTCCATGCCGGGCTTGGCCGCTTCAGCCGCGCCGTAGCAGCCGGTGCCGCCGAAGGTGAACAGGCCGGCGGTCGGCCGGCCGGCGTTGTAGCTGCCGCGATTGTACTGGCCCTGGTGACCGGGCTGGGTTTCGAAACCGAAGGCGACATCCGGTGCCGCGCTGTGCCAGTCGCGCATGTGTTCGACATTGTAACCTTCGTCATCGTCCTCGATAAAGGCGCCCTGGCGCTCGACGTGAGCCTGCACCGCGAAGGATTCGCCGGGGAAGTTTTCCTGCTTCCAGATAACCGCGGCGGTCGACTTGACATGGTCGCCGGCGTCGTTGATGTTGATGCCGTTAACCAGTGTTGAATTGTAGTCGGCAATGCCTTCTTCCGGTCGATCCTTGAACAGTTCGATCAGTTTGTTGTTGCCCTCTTCGCTGATCTCACAGGTCCAGCCCTGGCCGCCGCCCTGGCTGGTGTCGTCGGAGTTGCGAGCGAAACAGTATTCGAACTGGGCGATCGCATCGGCGGTCGGAATGTCGTCGTACTGGCCGGTGCTGATGGCGTTACTGGCGTGCTCGTGGCCGGGCACTACCCATTCCAGGCCCATGAAGGCGACTTTGTCTTCATTACCGGGCAGCTCGCGCTCGTCGACAATGCCGCCCAGGTTGTGTTCCTGCAGACTCTGCCAGCGCCACATGGCCTGTACCGGGGTGCCGGTGCGCATATTGCGGGCGGTGTAATCCCCTTTGATATCGGCGGCGCCGTTGGGCAGCGAGTTGACCCACAGGCCGCGGTTGAATTCACTGTCGCGGTTCAGGTACAGGAAGTCGCTGATATTACAGTTGCGGGTACCGCGGCCGCTGTGGCCGACATGGATAAACCAGTCGAGGTATGACAGCGATTTGCGCGTCAGCGTTTTTACTGAAGTGGAGCCGTCCGAGCAGGTGGTGTGGTTATGGAAATCGCCTGCCAGATATTCACCGGCGCTGGCGTTGCCCATAGAGCCCGCCACTGCCGCGGCTAAAGCGGTAGACATAACGTTTTTTTTCATGAATTTCCCCAGCTGTTGTTTAAATAATAATAATGAGACACGAATCAATTCCCGCTTGGCGGTATTGAAATCAATATCGTTTTTTTGACGCTTGGTGTTACATCGGGTGGTGCAATTGAAGGCTTATATTTATAGCGTCAGTCTAGGCCCGGATAATGACAATTCGGTGATTATTTAATGACAATTGCGACGACAAGACGTTTTTGTCCCTATCGCTGGCTACTTATCAAGCAATCCATTGTTGTTGATTATCGTTGTTGACTATGGTTGTTGGTCATGGCTATTGAGCAATCCGCCGCCGGCATTGCAGCGGTCATAATTTTTTCATAATTCTGTCTTATATTCTGGCGGGTTAAACAACGCAATGACTGTGTGCAGCAACTGCCGTAGTTGGCAATAGCAGTTACCAACAGTATTTAACACAGTATTTAACATAGTATTTAACAACAACAGATCAGTGATCGCTCGCCGCCGCATAAACCTTCACGTATTCCGAGTGGCAAGCGAGGGCCGCGATGCCCGGCCTTCGGGTTTTATTTATCTTCATGTTCTAGGTTGCCGGAAAGATGTCTGGTTTCAAGCCCCTGCATTTGCTTTATGAGCCCTTGATTCAGTTTCTGATACTGGGCGCGCTGATTTTTGCGGTGGACCACTACGTTTTGCTGAACAAAGACGATCCCAGAAATATCGTGGTCGACGATAAAAAGCTCAGGGAGCTGGTTGATATTTTTACCGAAGGGCAGGGGCGCCCGCCTTCGGCCACCGAGATCGACAGGCTGATTATCACCTGGACGCAAAACGAGATTCTGTTTCGCGAGGCCCGGCAGATGGGGCTCGACAGGGGCGATGATATGATTCGCAGCCGCCTGATTCTGAAAATACGCAATATCCTGTTTAACAATATTGTCGTCGAAGCCCCGCCGGGCGATGAACTGGAGCAGTGGTTCGAGCAGTATCGCGCCGCCTACGATACGCCGGCCCTTTATGACTTCGAGCAGTTTTACCTGCCGGATGCCGGCGATAAAAACGCGGCTGCCGCCATGGCCGCGGCGTTGGCCGATGCCGCCGCGCCGCCGGCCCACAGTGACCGGGTGCGGCGCTACCGGCAGCGCCCGGCCACCAACCTGACAGCGCTGTTCGGTGAGCGGGGTGGCCGCGATCTGCTGGCGGCGCCGCTAAACACCTGGGTGGCGGCCAGCACCGACCGGGGCTGGCACCTGGCGCGGGTGACGCAGCGCTACGCAGCGCAGCCGGCGCAGTTTGCGCGGGTGCGCAACCAGGTGATTCGCGACTGGAAAAACTACACCAGAGACCTGCAATTGTCGCAGCAGACCCAGGCCATCGCCGAACGCTACGATATACATCTCGAGGTCAGCCCCGAGATCGTGGATGAACTGAGCGACGCTCAGGCGGCGCTAGCGCGGCCCGGCCCGCAGCAGAGCGCCGCCGCCGCGCCCGTGCGGCGATGAGACGCCGCCGCTGCTGCGCCTGGCTGGGCCTGCTGGCAATCGGTGCCT
>JANQMH010000111.1 GCA_028280195.1 Exilibacterium sp. | reverse complement strand
CCGGGCTCTGGCTGCGCGGCACGCCGCCGGCGCGACAGACCCCATCGCCGCCTGAGCGCGGTGGCGCCGCCGACAGCGAGCCGCGCGCTTTCCGGCAGGTGCAGCGCGCCTGCGCGGGCGGCGATCCGGCAGCCATACGCCGGGCGCTGCTGGCCTGGGGCCAGGTTCACTGGGACGATCCCGGGCTGACCCGCGTCGCCGCACTCAGCGCCCGGCTCGACAGCGACGACGCCAGGGCCTTCTGCCAGACACTGGAATCGGCACTGTATGCCGGCCGCGACACCGCTGTTGTCGATTGCAGGTCGGCCTCCCGGGCTTTTATCGACCACCTCGCCAAACTGCGTTCATCCCCGTCGCCACAGCCGCAGCGGCGCAATGCCCTGCCGGAACTCTACGGCAGCGGCCGGACATAATCCGCTGCGCAGCCGCCGGATCTCCCCCCAGCTGCTACAATTTTGAGTAATCGGGCCGCCAGGGCGCGAAAATATAGGCTGTGCCCAAAGGCAAAATTGATGACAGGCTGATAGACAGGTGCGAAACTGGAATTTTCGAATGCGCTGGTACCCTCTCCGGACCGGCAGTACCGGCAATGGAGTTCTGGTTGCATGAAAAAGCGCGATACCCCTTGTCTGCAGTGCCCGGTGGGGGAAAGCGACTGTGAGTTCCTGCAGGAACTCAGCGAACTGCGGCGGCGCAACCGCGAACTGTCCGAGCTGGTGCGCACCGATACCCTGACCGGGGTATTCAACTTCCGCTTTTTCATGCAGGCCCTGGAGCAGGAAATGGAGCGCACCCGCCGCTCCGGCATATCCACCTGCCTGATCATGCTCGACCTCGACCATTTCAAGCGCGTCAATGATACCTGGGGCCACGAAGTGGGCAACGATGCCCTGCAACAGGCGGCGGACGCCATCCGCCGGGCGGTGCGCCGGCTCGATATTCCCTGTCGCTACGGCGGTGAAGAGTTTGCTGTCATCCTGCCCTCCACCGCCCTGCTGGTCGGCGTACAAGTGGCCGAGCGGCTGCGGCGCATCATCGCCGAGCGACCGTTGCTGTGCGGCGGCCAGCCCATCGACATCAGTGCCAGCCTGGGGGTGGATGCTTTCCATGCCGGGCAGCAGGATTCGGCCGAAGCCTTTGTCAAACGCACCGACGAGCTGCTCTACCGGGCCAAACAGGCGGGTCGCAACCGGGTCTGCCACGCCACCGCCTCCGGGCTCGACACGGCGGCCAGTGTCAGCCGCGAAGAGAAAGATGCGCTGTTCGGCCTGTTTGACAAACCGCCGTAGGGCCTGTTGGCACGACTGCAGCCGGCTTTTTCAGTTGTCTCTGCCGGGCGCTACAAAAGCGCCAGTGGCCCAAGTCCCGGAATAAGCGGCATAACACCGCTACAACAGCAGCGCTGCCAGGCTCACGGCAACCGTCATCAGTAACAGAAACCACTTCAAGGTATTTTGGCTGACCCGCAGCGCCATTTTTACCGCAAAGTGTCCCCCTATCATGGCACCCACTGCCAGAATCAGCCCGGGTACCCAGGCCACCTGGTCACGGGCAATGAATACTATCAGCGCCACGGCGGTAAATGCAGCGCTGCAAACCAGTTTCAGGGCGTTGGCCCGCACCAGGTCGTAGCGCAGCGTGCCGGCCAGCGCCGCCAGCAGGATAAAACCGACACCGGCCTGGACGAAGCCGCCGTAAAACCCGGCACCGAGCAGGGCGATGACGGATGCGGGCCGCTCGCCGACTTTAAGCGCCGGGGTGCCCACCGGCGGCGCTATCGCCGCCGGTCTGATCAGAATCACCAGCGCCATACTGATCATGGCGCCCAGCAGCAGCGGTTTCAGCAGCCAGTTGGGCAGATAGGAAGCACTGGCGGCGCCGGCCAGCCCGCCCAGCAGCACCGGCAGCAGAATCGGGCCGAGATCGGCGGTGCTGAGCTTGTCGTACTTTTTAAACCCCCTGACTGCCACCAGGGCGTGCAGAAACACCGCCACGCGGTTGCTGGCATTGGCGATATCGGCGGGCATGCCCAATATCATCAGCGCCGGCACGGTGAGATTTGAGCCGCCGCCGGCCAGCGTATTGATCACACCGGCCAGCAGGCCGGTGACGACTAGCAGAACAATGCCAGCGGGGGTCAGTTCCATAAACGGGACAGGCGTGAAAACAAATGGCGCATCATAATTCTTCCTGGCAGCCTTGAAAACGTCCCTGCACTTTTATTGCCCAGGCCGTGGCCGGCGCGATGGCAGGATGTGATGTGTGTCGCGAAATTTCCCTCGACAGTTTATATAATCCCTGGTGACCGAGATGTCAGCTTCAGTGCCTGAAGACCCCATACCACTGGCCCAGCGGGATGATAACCCGACAACACAGTGGCAGCACCCGCCTCGACAACGACCTCGGTTCATAATCAAGGATTATAAATTTACCAAAGCTTAGTCAGGGTATTGCCAACCACACTTTTCACGCCGGCGGGGAAAGATGTCGCTGCACGGAGCCGCCGTCGCCGCTGGTGACGCCAGCGGGCCGGCATCGCAGTGACCAAACAGGGAGGGCCACAAACCGGCGCGAGGTAATACCCGACTGCATGACACACGGGCGAGACACTATGGCAAATTACCAGCTGATCTGGAACCTGCACGGCATTCGCTACAAAGAAAAAGCCGTCAACTTCCTGCAGAGATTCGAGGATTCACTCTGCGTTTTTTCCGGAGCGGTAAGCCAGGTCTACGCCAACTACAATATCTGGCCGATCACCGCCGACAACAGCAAGCTGCTGGTACTGCCCAACCCCCACGCCCACCATGACATTTTTCAGTCCATTGACAGCGGCGCGGTAATACGCACCGGCCTGTACATCATGCCGGGCGAAGTCATCGGTAAAAAAGGCCTGCTGCTGTCCCACAGAAGCCGCCATAACGGCAAACTGAAAGTCACACCGCTGGGCAAGGGCCTGAAAAAAGTGGCCCGGCAGATGGGCACCCCGTTTCTGCCGGTCATTACCAATAGGGACCTCAAAGAACTCAATCGCGAGAGCCCCATCCTGCACCTGCACAGGCTGGTGCCGGAGAGGCTCAGCAGCCACTCGCAGTTCGAGATGCGCACCATTCGCGGCACGATTGAGGAAAAAATGGACAAGTACCTGGCTTGTGCGTAGTTTTAGAAGGGACCGCAGCCTTACCTCAATTAGCGACTAAACTTTTACTGACCACTTCGTATACGTCTTTCGATAATTCCGGTTCGAGCATGATTCTTTCGAGTTCCGAGCGCATCAGGGCCTGGCGCTCCTCGTCGTATTTCTGCCAGCGGGTCAGCGGTGTCAGCATGCGCGCGGCAATCTGCGGGTTGAGCCGGTTCAGAACAATGATCTGGTCGGCCAGGAAGCGGTAGCCGGCGCCGGACTTCAAGTGGAAGTTGATGGCATTCTGGCGGCAGAACGCGCCGATCAGGGCGCGCACTTTATTCGGGTTCTTGATATCGAAGCCGGGGTGCTGCAGCAGCGCCTTGACACGGGCGAGACCGCCCGGCGCCGGGCAGGCCGCCTGTACGCTCAGCCATTCGTTGATCACCAGGGGCTCGTGCCGCCACTGCTGATAAAAGCTGTCCAGCGCTGCCTGACCGAGCGTCTCGGGCTCGGCTCTGACCAGGTTATCGAGCGCGGCCAGCACATCGGTCATGTTGTCGCCGCGCCGGAACTGCTGCTGGCACAGCGCCAGCCCGCGCTCTTCGGCAAGCGCGCACAGATAGTTGAGCGCCATGTTTTTTAAACTGCGCTGCGCGATTGCCGCCGCCTGCGGGCTGTAGGGTGCACCGCTGCAGTTGTCGCGGTATACGCGCTCCAGTTCAGTCGCCAGTTCAGCGGCTATGACTTTGCGCAGGTGACCGCGAGCGGCGTGTATGGCCTCGACATCGATGCGCTCGGCAACTTCGCTCAGGTAGCTCTCGCTCGGCAGCGTCAGCATCAGCGCCACCATGGCCTGGTCGAGACTGGCGTTGGCGAGCACCGCGCGATAGGCCTCAATCAGGCGGGTGTCGACCGCGGCACCGCGCAGGTCCCCCTGGCGATTGTAGGTCGCCATCAAATCCTCAATCACGGCAAGACCCAACTGCTGGCTGGCATCCCAGCGGCAGAAGCCGTCGCTGTCGCGGCTGATCAGCCGCATCAGATCGTCGCGGCTGTAATCGTAGTACAGCCTGACCGGTGCGGAAAAACCGCGCAACAGCGACGGCACCGGTTTTTCCCGCACCTGCTCGAACACAAAAGTGTGCGCGGGCTCGGTGAGTTCCAGTACGCAAGTGGTGTCGCCGCTGCTGTCGCCATCGGCGGCGGCACCCTGCAGGCGCAGCGGCAGGCTGCCCTCCTCGCCCACCAGTCCCAGCGCCAGGGGAATGTGGAACGGCAGTTTGGCATCGCCGTCCGGCGTCGGCGGGCAGGACTGGGCGACATTCAGGGTAAAGCGCTGCCGCTCGCTGTCGTAGCTGCCGCTGGCCTCGATACGCGGGGTGCCCGCCTGTGAATACCAGCGTTTGAACTGGCTCAGATCGCGGCCCGATACCGCCTCCATGGCAGCGACAAAATCGTCGATGGTCACCGCCTGGCCGTCGTGGCGTTCAAAGTACAGATCGCTGCCGCGGCGAAACTGCTGCGCCCCCAGCAGATTGTGGATCATGCGCACCACTTCCGCGCCCTTTTCGTAAATGGTGCGGGTATAAAAATTGGAAATCTCGATATAGGAAGCCGGCTGTACCGGATGGGCCATGGGGCCGGCGTCTTCGGCAAACTGCTGGGTGCGCAAAAACAGCACGTCCTCGACCCGCTTGACGGTGCGCGAACCCATATCGGCGGAAAACTCGGCGTCGCGAAACACGGTGAAGCCTTCCTTGAGGCTGAGCTGAAACCAGTCGCGGCAGGTGACGCGGTTGCCCGACCAGTTGTGAAAGTACTCGTGCGCGACTACGCCTTCCACATGCTGGAAATCGCTGTCAGTGGTGGTTTCGGGTTTGGCCAGCACGCAGGAGGTATTGAAAATGTTCAGGCCCTTGTTTTCCATCGCGCCCATATTGAAGTCGTCGACTGCCACGATCATAAAAATATCCAGATCGTATTCGCGGCCGTAGACCTCTTCGTCCCAGCGCATGGCTTTTTTCAGCGAGCGCATGGCGTGGTCGCACTTGTCGACATCTTTTGACTCGACAAAAATCCGCAGGCTGACCTGGCGGCCGCTGCAGGTGGTGAAGCTGTCGTCGACGGACACCAGATCGCCGGCCACCAGGGCAAACAGATAGGCGGGCTTTTTGAACGGGTCGTGCCATTTGACCCAGTGGCGGCCGCCGCCGGCATCGCCGCGCGCCACCGGGTTGCCGTTGGAAAGCAGCACCGGATAGCGGCTTTTGTCGGCCTCCACCGTGGTGGTGAATTCACTCATCACATCGGGGCGGTCCAGGTAGTAGGTGATTCTTCTGAAACCCTCCGCCTCGCACTGGGTGCAAAACATCGACTGCGATTTGTAGAGGCCCTCCAGCGCGGTATTCTTCTGCGGCTTGAGCCGGGTCTTACAGCGCAGCGTAAACACCGCCGGCAGCGCCTCGACGGTCAGCTGCTCATCGCTGAGCTGGTATTGGCCGGCCGCCAGGGTGCGGCCGTCGACGGCCACCTCCAGCAGTTCCATAGCCTGTCCGTGCAGCACCAGCGGCGCCGTTGCCGGGCTGTCGCCGTTGCGCCGCAGCGCCAGGCTGGCGGTCACCTCTGCCCACTCTTCGGTCAGATAAAAATGCAGATCGGTTTTGTCGATCCAGTAGTCCGGTGCGCGGTAATCGCGCAGGTTTACCGCGCGCGGCTGGGCGTCTTTCATCGTCAAGTCCTTAAGTATTAGGCGGCCAACTCGATATGGTAGGCGCCGAATTTGCGGATATTCAATACCCCGCTGTCCAGTATCAGATACTGCCCCTTAATCCCCATCAGGCGGCCGGCGACGACGGCCTGTTTGTCGAAATTATGGCTGCTGACTTTGCCCGGGTATTCCAGCACCGGGTAGCGGATCGACACCACCGCCGCGTCCCGCACCAGCTGCACCGCCTGCAGCCCCCAGCGCGCCTGCAGCTCGGCGATGACGGGCGCGGCCCGCTGCTGCAGCGACTGCGCCAGCGCGGGCAGGTCCTGCGCCGCCGCCTGGCCTTTGAGCATGGCGCGCCAGTTGGTTTTATCGCCGATGAACTGGCGCAGATAGTCCTCCACCAGGCCCGACTGCTGGCGGGTCTGCACCCGCAGCAGCGGCAGCGCCTGCACCGCGCCCTGATCGATCCAGCGGGTCGGCAGCTGCGAAGCGCGGGTGATACCCACCTTGGGACCCGAGGAATTGGCCAGGTAGACAATGTGGTCGGTCATGCAGAAATCTTTGGCCCAGTCCGGTTCGCGGCAGGTACCCTGATCAAAATGGCATTTTTCCGGGCTGACAATACACTGGTCGCAGCGCGCCAGGCGCTTGAAACAGGGGTAACAATAGCCTTGATTGAAGCTCTTATTGGTCTTGCGGTCACAGTGCAGGCAGCGTATCTCGCCGCCGAAGCGCAGCTCCAGCGGTTTGCCGATATGGGGATTGAGGGCCACTTCCGTTTCCCCGACCGGCAGGCTGTAGGCCACGGGCTCACACAGCTCGGCGCGCATTTTCTGCAGCCGGCCGCTGGCAATCACAGCGGCCATCAATGGCGCCAGTTCAGCGGCTGTTCGGCATCGGCAGCGGCCACCTCGTCACCGGCGCCGCAGTGGCTGTGCGGCTGCGGCGGGATATAGCCGCTGCGCTGGTGTTGCGGCAGGTGTTTGACTTCATAGGCGATCACCGCCTGCAGGCTCAACTGGCGCTGCTCGGGGGTCAATCTGCGCCCGTCCGGCCACTTGCCCAACTCCACCGCGCGCTTCAGGTTTTCATACATCTCCGCGTTCAGCGTGCCGAGCAGTTGCTTGAAATCCATACTACCTCCCATCGACCGAGGCGCCGATTATAGCAACCCGGCCAGGCGCCGACCATGGCTGCTACTGCTAAGTCTGCTATTGCTAAGTCTGCTACTGCTATGGCTGCTGCCGGCGCGGCGCGGCGCGCCCGGCCGAAAGCACACCGGCCACGGCGCCCACCACCAGGCCGGCCAGATGCGCGGCATTGGCGATGCCCACCTGGGCGATCCAGGTGACCACACCCGACATACACAGCACTAGCCAGAACAGCATGAAGCCGATAATACCCGGCGGCAGCGCCAGCACCGCCACCGGCGCCAGGCGCTGGCGCAGCCAGATAAAACCGATCAGACCGTAAATGACCCCCGACATGCCGCCGAACAGCGCGGTGCCGCTCCACAGGTGCTGGGCGGTATTGGACAATACGCCGATCACCAGGATCAGGCCCAGCAGCCGCGACGGGCCCATGAACGCCTCCAGCTTGGTGCCGAGCACCCACAGCCACATGCCGTTAAAGGCGATGTGAAAGGGTCCGAAATGCAGAAATACGGGTGTCGCCAGGCGCCACAGTTCACCGGCCAGCAGCTGCTGGCGATCGAAACTCAAATACCGGACCCAGTCCAGACCGCCGTCCAGGTAGACCAGCAGCGCACCCAGCACGCTGAGCACCAGAGAGCTGAAGGTCACCGGCCGCACCCGCCAGTGGCGCCGCAGCCGCTGGACCAGCCGCTCGGCGGCCGGCGGCGCCTCGCCGGCACTGGCCTCGATGGCGATATCGCCGAGCAGAAACTGCTCCAGCAGGCGCCGCAGCGGCTCGATATGCTCGCTGTGCTGTACCCAGATTACCTGCTGCCCCACCTCTTCGGTGACTTTGTGGGCCAGCTTCTGCTGGTACAGATAGGAACTGAGCCGGGCGAGGTCGACCTCGCCGGGAATACTTGCCACTTTTAACCAGCCCTGCACAGGCTAACCCTCCCCTGGCCACTGTGGTGGATCGACATATACCCAGACAAATTTATCCGCGCTCAGTTGCGCCTCGCCGTCGTAGCGATAGGCGGCCAGGCGGCCGTATTTCACCGCGCTGTAGTCGAGACAGGCGATATTGGGCTGGATCGGCCGCGGCCTGCCCTGCAGCCAGTAGTGACCGACAAACAGCGGCGGCTCCTCGATGTCATAGGTCAGCAGCTTGCGGCGGTCTGCGCTGCTGATCGGCCGGTCGGCGATACTGTCCGGCAGCGGGTCGGGCTGAAACGCCACGTCGCGGTAGGTCTGCGGGTCCCGGGCCCAGAATTTGGTGCGAAAAAAGTGGCGCTGATAACCGTCGCGACTGTGCAGCACGCAGTCGCCGGGAAGGCGCATATCGGTGCCCCGGGTAAGGCGGTCCATCACCTGGCCGGCAAAGGAGTTTTTCTCCGCCGACTCGACGATGAAGTCGATGTCGACACAATTACTGGCAAAGCGCTGCTTGAACGTGCGGATCAGCTGCCGGTCCCAGCAGGCGTGCACCACGCGGCAGCCGGGCAGCTCGAGAAACAGCGGCAGAGTCAGAAACCAGTCGAGAAAGTCGCGCCAGTCAGCCGGGTGGTTGGCAAACTGCTCCAGGGTTTCGGCGATCAGGCGGTTGTGGCGCTCGTTGTGTTCGCGCAGATAGCGGCGGCCACTGCCCGGCGGCGCCGGAATGGTATAACCGAGAGCATTGTACTCGTGGTTGCCCATGACCATCTGCGCCGCCCCGCCGGCCACCATATCGTAAACCAGATGCAGCGCCTCGCGGATATGCGGGCCGCGGTCCACCACGTCGCCGAGGAACACGGCCTGGCGCTGCGGATGGCGGTAGACACCGGCGCGCTTGCTGTAGCCGAGGCGCGCCAGCAGCCGCACCAGGGTCTCGGCACAGCCGTGTACATCGCCGATGATGTCATAACCCGTTACTGCGTTGGCTAGCACGCCACACCTCGACTCATGCGCCCGCGTTCCGCCGTCACTTCACCAGATGGCTGCCCCAGCCCAGTTTATTGCGGCAGGTTTCATAAAAGTTGTGATTGAGAGGGTGAATCAGATGCAGCTTGTGCGGCTTCTTGTGCATATGCACTTCATCTCCAGGCTCGGTGACCACGTGTGTCTGACCGTCGCAGGTAACGTGCGGGTAGGCGCTGTTCTGCTCGCCGATCAGCAGTTTGATTTCGCTGTTGCCGTCGACGACGATGGGCCGGCTGCTGAGCGTGTGCGGGTACATGGGCACCATGACGATGGCGTCGAGCTTGGGGTGCATGATCGGCCCGCCGCCGCTCAGGGCGTAAGCGGTCGAGCCCGTTGGCGTCGATACGATCATGCCGTCGGAGCGTTGGCTGTAGACAAATTGCCCGTCGATATACAGCTCGAACTCGATCATGCGAATAAACTTTCCCGGGTGCACGACCACGTCATTCAGCGCTTCGCCGCCACCGATCAACTGCCCTTTGCGGATCACGGTCATATCGAGCAGAAAGCGGCTCTCCATCATGTATTTGCCAGCCAGCACTTCGCCGACCTTGACCTCGATTTCCTCCGGGGTGATATCGGTCAGAAAACCGAGCCGGCCGCGGTTGACCCCCAGCAGCGGTACATTGAACTTTGCCAGCATGCGCGCCGCACCCAGCAGGCTGCCATCGCCGCCGACGACAATCACCAGATCACAGCGCTTACCGAGGCCTTCATTGCTGACCGTGGGCATCGCGTGATCGGGCAGTACGCGGGCGGTTTCCTCTTCCAGAATCACCTCGTTGCCTTGCTTTTGCAGGAAATGAATGAGGCGCTTGAGGGAGTAGACCGCCGTGTCGCTACCCAATCGACCAATCAATCCGATGCGGGTGAATTCCGCCATAGTACTGTCTGCCGTTGCAACTCGGCCCCGCATTATAGCGGCAAATGCTAGAATCGGCACAACCGGGGGGCCTGCCGGCAGGCTCCGCATAAAGTCCCACCACCCTGGAGAGTATAGTTGCTGGCGATTTGGAATGCGTTGCAACAGGCGCCGGTCAGAGATCTCGCCTGGAGTCTGTTCAGCCCGCCACTGATGCAGTACCTGCCCGGCGGACAGTCGATCGCACTCGACCGGCGCACCGCCGGCGAGCGTGACAGGCAGTGGCTGCAATGCCTCGATGCCGACCCGCAGGCGCTGCTGCAACACCTGCGGGACCGGCCCAGCCGGCGGCTCGGTATCTACTTTGAAAACCTGGTAGCGTTTTTCTTCCGCTCGCCGCTGTGCCGCCAGCGCGACGGGCTGGTATTGCGCGCGCAGAACCTGCAGGTGCGCCGGCGCGGCAAGACCCTGGGAGAATTCGACTTTTTGTTCAGCGGCAGCGGTGGCGCGGCCGCGGTTCACACCGAGACCGCAGTGAAATTCTACCTCGGCACGCCCGCCCCCGCCGGCAGGGCGGCCGCCATCGCGAGCGGCGCGGCCGCCAGCGACTGGGCGCAGTGGCTGGGGCCGAACTGTCGCGACAGGCTCGATATCAAGCTTACCCACCTGCTGCAGCGGCAGCTGCAGCTGGCGCGGCAGGCGGCGGCGCAGCCACTGCTGAGCCCGCTGCATATCGACCCCGCCCATCTCACCCGCCGGCTGTTTCTGCGCGGTGTCCTGCTCTACCCCGGCCACTGCCGGATGGCGCCGCCGGCCGGTGCCAACTGCGCCCATATCCGCGGCAGCTGGCACTATCTGAGAGACTTCCTCGCGCGCAGCGCGGATGCGGACTGGGAGCTGCTGCCGCGCCTGCAATGGCTGGCGCCGACAGCCCCCGCCAGCCTGCAGACCCACAGCGGTGCGGCACTGCGGCGCCTGCTGAACAGCCACTTTGCCGCACATCGCCAGCCGCTGATGCTGCGTGCCTGGGAAAGCGGGCGCGCCCGCGGCAGCGGCGATGCCCCCCTGCATATGGTGGTGCCGGACTACTGGCCCCGAACCACCTGACCGTCGCGCAGCATGAAATTCTGCCCGGTCTGCTCCAGCTCCCGCCACAGCCCGGCCTCGATACTGTCGACCCCCTGTGCCAGCGCCAGGGCCTGGAAACCCCGCTGGTGCAACAGGTGTGCGGCGGCCTGACTGCGACGACCGCTGTTGCAGTAGATGATATAGCGCCCGGGCTGCCGCAGTAGCCGGGATTTGATGCGCAGCAGGTTCAGCGGAATATTGACAGCCTGGCGGATATGACCGGCGCTGTACTCCTCCTCGGTGCGCACGTCGATCACTACCGCACCGGCGGCGATCTCGCCCAGCAATTGTGCCACCGGCAGGCTCTGGACCTGCGGCTCGCGCAGCAGCACGATGAAGTCGTTTTTCTCCAGCCGCATTATCACCCCGGCGCTGCGCATGGTGACGGTGGCATTGCGCACGCCGGCCGTGAGCAGTGCATCCTCGCCGAAGCAGCGGCCGACACCGATGGTGGCGAGCCGCTGCGGCCTGCTGTGGCCGTCGGGCGAGCGGGTCACGACAGCCTCGCCCTCTTTGATGAAATAACAGCCGTCACCGATCTCGCCCTGACGCAGTATGACTTCGCCGGCATCCACCAGCATCGGTGTCAGGCGCGAGAAAATCTGCTGCACATTGATCGGCGGCACTTTGAAAAACAGGTTGGACTTCAACACCGTCATCATCCACTCGGCGTCCTCGTCCAGATCGCGCTGGTAGGCGATATCGACCCGCAGATACTCGCTCACCTGGCTCCAGGTCAGCAGCTTGTCGAGCGCTTCGCTGTCCAGGCGCAGCACACTGCAATCGGTTTTTGCCCGCGCGCTGAAGCGCCGCGGCCGGCTGTGTGCCAGCGGGTGGATCAGCGCGCGCGCCGAGGCCAGCTGCGTTTCGCCGCGGCGGCTGCTCAGTTCCACCTCGCCGTGCAGCAGAAAAACATGGCTGTTTTCGTAGGCGCCCTCGGCAAACAACTGCTGCCCGGCAAATACCGTTTCCACCGCACCGCTTTGCAGCAGCACCGTCAAATGACTGGCAGTCATGGCCTTCAAAGGCACCAGAGAGCGGCTGAAACTCAAATCGGCCTGCAGGTTTTTGTCGTTTCGCTGTGATGCATCCAACATAGATAAACTCACCGGTAGTAAACCCACCGGTTCAATCGAGGCCAAAGCCGCGACGTCCCTGCAGCCCGCCGGTGTGAATGGCAACGATCCGCTCGCCGCGGTTGAAAGCGCCGCGCTCTGCCAGCCAGGCCAGGCCGCGGATCATCTTCACAGTATACACGGGATCGAGAAGAATGCCGGTGCGGGCTTCAAACGCCGCCATGAACGCCCGCAACCGGTCGGGAAAGCGGGCATAGCCACCGGCGTGAAAACCCCGGTGCAGCCGCCATTGCGCGGCCGTGCCGCCCAGCTGTGCAATCAGCGCTGCAACGCTGTCCTGCAAGTCGGCTTCGCCCTCCCGGTTGCCGCCCTTCAACACCGCAAAGCCGTGCGCGGTGACACCGGCGGGCAGCGCCGAGGCCAGCCCCGCCAGGGTGGCGCCGGTGCCGCAGGGAACGCAGACATGCTCTGCGCCACCGGGCAACTGCGCGGCGATGGCGCCGGCCATGGCGCGGCAGCCGCGCGCGCCGATCACATCGCCGGCGCCTTCGGGCACACGGTAAAACTCGCCCCACTGCGCCCGCAGGCGTTCGCCGAAGGCCCGGGTGTGCTTACGGCGGTAGTCGCTGCGGGAGATGAAGCCCAGTTGCATGCCCCAGCGCTCGGCATCCAGCAAGGTGGGACTCAACTGCGCCGGGCGCTCGCCGCGCACGATACCGATGGTGCTCAGACCGAGGCGCCGGCCGAGCGCTGCCAGCGCGTGCAGGTGGTTGGAATAGGCCCCGCCAAAGCTCAGCAGCCGCGTGGCTCCCTGGGCGTTGGCAAGCTGCAGGTGTCGGTGCAGTTTATACAGCTTGTTGCCGGAGCAGACGCTGTCGAGCAGGTCGTCGCGCTTGATATACAGCTCGACGCCGGCAGCTGCAAATACCGGCCAGTCGACTGGCTGCAGCGGCGGGGTATCAACCTTGAACAATCGTCAGGGTCTGCGGCGCTTTGGGCTGGTGGCAGTCGCAGCGGTCGCTTTCGCCGCTGTGGAAGTCGACCGGCGACTCGACGCGGGCCAGCAGCGCACCGCACAGTTCACCCCGCTCATTGAGCGCCTGACAGGTGGGCGAGGTATAGTGTGCAAGCCAGTCATCGTACTGTTTTTCGCTGACGCCGCAGCGCTCGGCGGCATAGGCGCCGGGGTTGTCGAGGTAGGTGGCCATGTCGCCGAGCGGTATGGTCATATGCCCCGCACCCGGGTGGAAGGCGACAAAGCTGATACCGTTGCGACTCATTTTGTCGAGCAGCTGGTCGGCGCTGTTTGACAGCAGCTGCTGGTTTTCCTGGCGCAGTCGCGAGATCTCCTCGTTCAGTTTGGCGGAGAGTTCGTTGCGGTACATCAACTCCACATCGCGCATCTGCAGCTTTTCTTTCAGCTCCGTGGTGGCCGCTTCAATCTTGGCATCCAGCTCCATTTCAAAATTGGTTTTCAGCGTCTGCAACTGGGCGATTTCCACCGACTTGGCGGTTTTCAGCTTGTGCTCGAAGTACTCGCGCACGCCCTCGATTTTCGCCGCCTGGCCGTCGATGGTTTGCTTCAGTTGCTGGTTGCGCTGTTGCTCGTCCTGGAGCATGCAGCGCATCTGCTCGATTTTCTCGTGATGGTCCTGACTGCGGCGCTGATGCTCCAGCTGCAGCTCCTGCAATTCCTGTTTGCGTTTCGAATTCAGGGTCAGTATGCGCAGGCGCTGCTCTTTCAGCAGCTGTGCCATGCGATCGCGAAACTCCTGCTCGTACTGATTGTGGAGCTTCTGCGTCAGGTGGCGCTCCAGCGCCTCCGGTTCGATAATCTGCGGCGGTGCCGCCGCCGCAGGCGGCGGCTGGGGCGGCGGCGGCTCGGCCGCTTCCTCCACCGTCAGGCCGAGTCGGTTGCGGATGGCGGATTTGCGCAGCAGCACGAAGTTATTGGAGCCGGGTGTCATATCCGGATCCCACAGATGCTGCTGGTGCCAGGCCACCGGACATTGACTGTGACAGGCGAGCCGAATCGGGCCGGCGCCCAGGTCCGGGCCGCGGGCGGCGGTGTCGGCAAACTGTTCCAGGGGGACGTTCCAGCGCTGGTCGGCATAGCCGCGGCTGTCGAAACTGATGAGAAAAAAAACCGCCGCCTTGATTTTCAGGCGCGCGTCAATGCAGACAAAAACCGCCCTGGCAGTGTCACCGGCCTTGTCGGCGACCGGCACGAAGCCGTCGAGTATGGCCTCGAATTCGGCAAAAAGCATCTCCCGAACCACGCAGTTGTGTTCCAAAAATAGCACAGCCTGGGTATGCTGTTCGGGTTTCGTTGCCATATCTTATACGGTTCGCCGCAACTGCCATCTCAACTACAGGGATCTCGGAGCAAACAGGTGGTTTCATTGCTGACCGGCTTTGCGCGACCTGGCTACCATCGGGTTCTCGAGAATAACGCTTGTACATTATTGACTACAAAATGCACTGGCGCTGTGATCCGATCATCACTTTATGGAATGAAAGTTATCGATCGTGCCAAGAAGTGGGTGTTTGAGGAATAAAAATGCCGGCTGACTGCGAATTGCAACTCAATACAATTGCCAGCGCCGCCTACAGATCCGCGCAGTCATCGAGCCATTCATCGTCCAGCTCTTCGTCGCCAATTTCCAGTAAGTCTTCGAGATAGTCTTCCATTGTCGCTTTTCCTGATGCAAAAAATACAGCCGGCCGATGCGGGCACGATCCGTGGCTCGTTACGGCAGTCACTGGACAGGGGAAGTTACAGCAGCTCTGTGACAGTCTTATGAAGTACTCGGAAAGGTATCAGCTGGCGCGCACAATCAGCTGGGTTTTAATGGTTTCCGAGGCGGGGGACTGATTGTCGAGCAATTGCATCAGTTTCGCTACCAGCAGTTTGCCGGCCTGATAGGCATCCTGGCGCACGGTGGTGACCGGCGGGCTGAAATAGGCCGCCGCCGGAATATCGTTGTAACCCACCACCGAGACCGCTTCGGGAACCGACAGGCGCCGATCCTGCAGCGCGCGAATAAAGGCCATGGCGGCGGTATCGCTGAAGGCAAATACCGCATCCGGCAGCACCGCGGTACTGTCGAGAAGGCCGAGCGCCGCATCGTAAGCAGAGTCGTAGGAAAAGTCACTCAGCACCAGATCGGCGATATCGATGCTGCCGCCGGCCTCCGCCGCCGCCTGTTTGAAACCGACGCGGCGCCAGTAAATCTCCCGGAACGAGGTATCGCCGGCGAACAGCCAGCGGCGGCGCTTGCGCCCGGCGAAATAACGCCCCACCAGCAGGCCGCCGAGGAAGTTGTCACTGCCGACAACGCAGTAAGGCTTCTCACCCAGGCCGGCCCCCCAGACCACGATGGGTGCCTGCAGCTGGCAGATGGCATCGAGCATCTCTTCGCGGTGCCCCTGGCCGAGGAAAATGAAGCCGTCGGCCCCTTTCGAAGAGACGATATGCCGGAACGCCTCGATATTGTTATGGCTGGGGGCGCATAACAGCAGGTCCTGGTTGCGTTCTCCAAGCGCCTCGGAGACGCCGGCCAGCAGCTGGTAGATAAAGGGGTCGGCGATATGATTCTTGCGGTGGGAGACGAAATCCAGCGATACGGCAATGGTATTGGTGCGTTTTTGCCGCAGCTTCTGGGCATTGCGGTTGGCCGCATAGCCGTGCTCGCGGGCCACCGCCAGCACCCGCTTCTTGGTCTCGGCATTGATCAGCGGACTGTTATTGAGCGCGCGCGACACGGTGGGCTTGGAAACCTTGGCCAGCCGCGCAATATCCGCCATGGTGGTGGTTTTCTTATCCGGCGTGCTTTTCTTATTCGACATGGTTTTCTTGTTCGGCATGGTTTTCTTGTTCGCCATAGATACCGCGGTTCTCAGTAGACTTATAGCAAAATAGCATTAAAGCCATCTCTTTTGCTAAAAAATATCCACTGTCCAACTGTCTCCCGGCTTGGGGCCTCAATGGCTTTTTCAATTTAACCGGCCAGCAACAACCGATTTCAAGCGGTAAAGCGAGGCGCCACGGAACACTTATGAAATTGATTTCAAAAAAATGATTGGAATGCATTTCATAAACTTGTAATGTAACACTCGGGCAGTGCGTAGAACAGCGCCTGCGCCGCGCTCAGCAGCACCCGACAAGACAAACACAAGATTGCAACAGTTGTGGTGTCACCGACGACTTTTATCTAACAGGGCCAGCGGATGCCTGTCCGCCGGGCCGATTCCAATAAACCGGGTAAACAGGACGAGGTGTATGATGAAGACCAATCAGACGATGATTTCTACCCGTAAAGGCAATACCGACCAGCGCGAGTGCTACAGTGGGCAGCAGCAGTGGCCGCCGCTGGAAAACACCGCAAAACTGCCGTTTCTGCGCCTCACCCTGGCCTGCGCCCTGACCGCAGCCAGCGCCCCGGCGGCGGCCCAGGAGAGCGGTCAGGGCCTGCTCGAAGAGGTAGTGGTGGTGGGTACGGCCGGCGGCGCGGGAGTGCGCAAGCTCGACGCCAGTTTTGCCATCACCACGGTCGACGACAGCGATATCGACCAGTATGCACCAAAAAGCACCGCCGATCTGTTCAAGCTGATCCCCGGTGTCTGGTCGGAAAGTTCCGGCGGGGTCAGCGGCGCCAATATCTTCGTGCGCGGTTTCCCCAGTTCCGGTGACGCCGAATTCGTTACCGTGCAATTGCAGGGAGCGCCTATTTTTCCGCCCTCTACCCTGTCTTTTCTGGAAAACTCCACCCTGTTTCGTATCGATGAAACAGTGCAGCGGGTGGAGGCGCTGCGCGGCGGCCCCAACCCGATCTTCTCCAACGGCCAGGTGGGGCTGACCACCAATTTCGTACTCAAAGAGGGCGGTGACGACACCACCGGCCTGCTCAAATACACCACCTCGGACTACGACCTGCAGCGTGTCGACGGGGTACTCAGCGGCGCGCTGGCCGACGATCTCTACTATATGATCGGCGGCTACATCAAGAGTTCGCCCGGTATTCGCGACACGCAGTTCGATACCGAGGAGGGACAGCAGTTCACCGTCAACCTGACCAGGCATTTCGACAACGGCAAGGTCAACGTCTACCACCGCGCCACTGACGACCACGGCACCTGGTATCTGCCGATTCCCATCGCTGCGCCCGGCGTCGACGCAGGGACGTTCACCTATCTCGGCACAGCCACCCGCTTCCGCGAAATTACCATCAACCCCGACGGCGATACCCGGGAATTCGACTTCGGCGATGGCCGCGGCTTTGACGGCAGCATCACCGGCGGCAGTATCGAGTTCGACCTCGGCGACGGCTGGACCCTCCGCGATCGCTTCAGTATCACCACCGGTGATGCCAATACCCGCGGGCTGGTGCCAGCCGGCAGCGCGGTGCCGGTCTCCGCTCTCGGCGGTATCGATGTCGAAACCCAGATCACCGGCCGCGCGCTGGGTCAGAACGACTTCGTACAGGCGCTCGGCTTCTGGGTAGTGGACAAGGAAATTCGCTCCATCAGCAACGAGTTGAGCCTGAGCAAGGAATGGGACAGGCACACCCTCACGGTGGGCTACTATCAGGCCGACTTTTCCAGCGATGACTGGTGGTCGATCGGCAATCAGGTGGGCGTAGAGGTAAAATCCAACGGCGAACTGCTGCTTGACAGCGCCACCGGTGAAGAGCTGGCCTGTGCCGACATCCCCGGCGCCGCTTGCTTCAATTTTGGCCTGCGCGAGTCCGGCGACGCCACTTCGAATGCGTTTTATATCGCCGATACCTGGATCATCAATGACAGTTTCACCCTCGATCTCGGTGTTCGCTACGAACAGTACGACACCCAGCTGACGGTGGATTCCGGTGAGGGCTTTGCCGACGGCAGCAACGATGTGTTGCTCGACTACGACGAATCGGAAACCAGCGGCACGGTCGGCCTCAACTGGGCGCTGTCCGACGACGCCGGCGTGTTCGCCCGCATCAGTACCGGCAGCCGCTTTCCCTCGTTCGACAACTTGCGCGAGGGAGACGACCAGATTCGCGAAGTCGACCAGTACGAGATCGGCTACAAACTCTCGACCGAACAGATCGGCCTGTTTGCCACTGTCTTCTACAACGAGTACAGCGGCGCCGGCTTCAGTCCTTTTCCGGGCGCGCCGCTGCAGAGTCAGGACTCCGAGGCCTACGGGCTGGAACTGGACGCGGTCTACGAAAACGACGCCGGCTTTCGCCTGTCGCTGAATGCCACCGTACAGGAATCGGAGCTGACCAATACCGATCCGCCCGAGGACGAGGGCAACGAGGCCCAGCGCCAGCCGGGCTGGCAGTTGCGCCTGTCACCCAGCTACGACTTCGAGATTGACGCGATTACCGCCACCGTCTACGGTACGCTGTCGGCGGTGGACGACCGTTTTTCCGACCAGGCCAACGCCCAGGAATTGCCCGGTTATGAAAAGCTGGACCTGGGTGTGATCGTGGCTTTCTCCGACCAGCTGACATTGCAGCTGTCGGCCGACAACCTCACCGATGACGACGGCCTCACCGAGGGCGATCCGCGGGTGGTGGGCCAGGCGGCCAGCAATGCGCGCCCGATTCTCGGCCGCTCCTATCGCTTCAGCGCCGCCTATGCCTTCTAACGGCCAAACCCGCCCCGCTGCGGGCGGGCCTGAGCGCCCGGCTTGCCGCGGCGCCTGAACCTGCCGGAGCTGTGTATGCAACACCTGCCGATCAAGCTGTCGCTGTTTATCAACTACTTTGTGTTTGCCATGCTGCTCAACAGTGTCGGCACTGTCATCCTGCAGGTGCAGAGCACTTATGGCGTGAGTGAATCCCAGGCCAGTGTGCTGGAGGGCTTCAAGGATCTGAGTATCGCCATTACCTCATTTTTGCTGGCCTCTTTTATCGCCCGCATCGGCTACCGGCGCAGTATGATGCTGGCGCTGGCCTTCGTCGGTACGGTATGCCTGGCCATGCCGCAGGTGCCGGCTTTCTGGATGACCAAGCTGTTGTTCGCCGCCATCGGCGTCAGCTTTGCGCTGGTCAAAGTGTCGGTGTTTGCCACCCTTGGGCTGGTTACCGACAGCCGGGCCAGGCACGCCAGTCTGATGAACTTTCTGGAATCGTTCTTCATGCTCGGTGTGATGTCCGGCTACTTTGTTTTCAGCGCCTTTGTCGACGACAGCAACCCGGGTTCGCCCGCCTGGCTGAATGTCTACTATGTGCTGGCGGCGCTGGCGTTTTCGGCCTGCGCACTGCTGCTGCTGGCGCCCCTCGACGAGTCCGGCGTCTCGGCCGGGGAAGAGCGTTCGCCGGCACGGGAGTTTGCCGCCATGATGGCCCTGAGCATAAAGCCGCTGGTGCTGGTATTCGTGATCTGCGCATTTCTCTATGTGCTGATCGAACAGAGCCTGATGTCCTGGCTGCCGACCTTCAACAGCTCGATTCTGAACCTGTCGGCCTCACTCAGTATTCAGATGGCGAGTATACTGGCGGCGGCGACGGCGCTGGGACGGTTTTTCGCCGGCCTGGCGCTGCGGCGCTACGACTGGTTTATGGTATTGCTGGCGGGGCTGATTCTGGCCGCCTGCCTGGTGCTGATCAGCCTGCCGCTGGCGGGCCGCGCCGGCACTGCCGAAGTCAGCAGCTGGCTGCAGGCACCGCTGGCGGCGTTTATCTTCCCGTTGATCGGGCTGTGCCTGGCGCCGGTATATCCGGCCATCAATTCGGTCATTCTGTCGGCGCTGCCGGTGCGCCAGCACGCCCCCATGTCGGGCCTGATCGTGGTATTCTCAGCGCTGGGCGGCACCACCGGTTCGCTGATCACCGGCAGTCTGTTCCAGGCCTTCGGCGGCAAAACCGCATTTTACTTTTCGCTGTTGCCGCTGGCGCTGTTGCTGCTGGCCCTGTATCTGTTCAAACGCCAGACCGACGGCGCCGCCGGCATCCCCACTCCCGGCAGCGGGCGCGCGGCGGTCAATAGCGATGCCTGACTACCCCAGCCCGGACCAGATTTACGGGCCGCTGTTTACCGCCGTGCAGAGTGCGGGCATTTTTCCCGACTCGAAAACCTTTGTCGATGCCGTCGCCAGAACCGATGCCGGCATCATTAACGCCGCTTACCGGCAAAGCGCCGGGCAGCCGGGCTTTGATCTGCATGCCTTTGTCACGGCACATTTCGAGCTGCCGCCAAGCGCGGGCGGCGGCCTGGCGCCGGACACAGGCCTGCCGGTGCGCCGGCATATCGAGCGGCTCTGGGATCAGCTGACACGGGTGGCGCCAACACCGCAGCCCAATTCGTCGCTGATCGCGCTGCCGCGCCCGTTTGTGGTGCCGGGCGGCCGCTTTCGGGAAATTTACTACTGGGACAGCTACTTTACCCTGCTGGGGCTGGCCGCCTGCGGGCGCACCGCGCTGGTGGAACATATGGTGGTCAACTTCGCCGCACTGATCGCCAAAATCGGTTTTATCCCCAACGGCAACCGCACGTATTTCTGCACCCGCTCGCAACTGCCGCTGTTTGCCCTGATGGTGGAACTGCTGGCGCAGATCAAGGGCGACGACGGCATCTACGGCCGCTTTCTCGACCCGTTGGAGCGCGAATACCGTTTCTGGATGGCGGGCAGTGAACAGCTGGCGGCAAACACCGGTGCCATACGCCGGGTGGTGGCGGTCGACGGCGGCTACCTGAACCGCTATTGGGACGACAGCGACCTGCCGCGCCAGGAGAGTTACCGCGAAGACGTGCAGCTGGCGGCGCACAGCAGCGCGCCGGCGTCTGTGTACCGCGATCTGCGCGCCGCCTGTGAGTCGGGCTGGGATTTCAGCTCGCGCTGGCTCGGGCAGCGCCACTCGCTGGCCAGCATTCGCACCTCACAGGTACTGCCGGTGGATCTCAACGCCGTGATGTACAAACTCGAGGCAGTGCTTGCCCGCGGCAACCAGCTGCAGAGCAGAGCGCAGCGGGCGCGCTTCTTTGAGCGCCGCGCCGCGCAGCGCAGGCAGCTGCTGCAAACCCGGTTTTTCGACCGCCGCAGCGCCTGCTTTACCGACCTGCTGCTGCCGGATCTGCAGCCGAGCAGCAGGCTGTCACTGGCCATGGCCCTGCCGCTGTTTTTCAACCTGGCGACACCGTCGCAGGCGCGGCAGGTGGCGCAAAAAATACAGCGGCATTTTCTTCGCCCCGGCGGCTGGGTGACCACGCTCGAGCACAGCGGCCAGCAGTGGGATGCGCCCAACGGCTGGGCGCCGCTGCAATGGGTGGTTTATAAAGGCCTGCGCCACTACGGTTTCGACAGCCAAGCCGCGCAGGGGGCGCAGCGCTGGGTAGACAATAATCTGGCCGTCTATCGCAGCACCGGCAGGCTGCTGGAAAAATACAATGTGGAGCAGGTGGGCAAACTCGCCGGCGGCGGCGAATATACCGTACAGGACGGCTTCGGCTGGACCAACGGTGTGCTGATTTGCCTGCTGGACGCCCTCGCACAGGCATAGGCTGCCGCACCCGGCATTGCCGAATGCGGCGGCAAGCATTAGGCTAGCGGAAAGTTTCCCGGCAATGCGGAGCAGTGCCATGCCCGAGCGCGACAATGATCCCCTGTCAACTGCACGCCTGCGCACCCCTCCGCGCCGGCAGGCCGCCGCCGGTAAGACCGTGGTGCTGGCACTCGGCAGCGGCTCTGCCCGCGGCTGGGCCCATATTCTACCCCTTTCCGGGCGACCCGCAGGACAGCACCCAGAGCGGGCCAAAACCACCGGGTATGATCGAGGCCTTTGCCGATGCCATCAATATCCTGCAGGACAGCATTACCCGCAGCCGCATGGTCGGCGATCCGCCCGACGTGCTGATTACGCCGCATATGGCCAGTATCGGCATGATGGATTTCGTCAGGGCGGAGCAATCCATCGCCATCGGCTACAGTGCGGTGGAAAGGTTACTGCCGGAAATTGAGCACCACCTGAAGCAGCCCGGATAGCGAGTGCGGCAGTGTCAGGGCCGCGCTCAGCGCTGCAGTTTGAGCAGAAATTCCTGATAGTCGACACTGCGATTGAGCTTGCCGACATTGTGGATCAGTAACTTGAACTGCGGCAACAGCTTCAGCAGAGCCGCTGCGGAATCGACAGGGCGGCTGCCGTCACCGGCAACCGCGCCGCTCACCGTCACCGAGTAGTCGGCCTGGATATCGAACACCGCCGGCTTTTTGGGAGTGCCGCGGGTATTGAACAGGATGAAGTGCAGAAAGCCATCGCTGTGCAGATGAGCCGACAGCAACTGCCCGATTTTGGCAATCTGAAACGGCATGCAGAAATTGAACAGATCCCATGCCAGTACCAGATCGAAGTTAACCTGGTCGGAAAAATGCAGCAAGGTCTCACTGAGCCTGTCCCGGTTCTGGCCATTGACCTTGTTCTGCCAGTAAATGGAGGAAAAGACATCCTCCGCATACACATCAAAAGCGGCGTTCGACAGGTACGCGTTTTTTTTGCCGGCGCTTTTGCCCAGCTCGAGAATACTGGCGTTTTTTGCCTCCAGGTAAGCCAGCACCTTGCCCAGCCCCTTGCACGGCAGATCGCTGCCCGACTGCCTGTCGCTGAAATAGTGAACGGTATTGGACTGGGTCTTTTTGCGCAGCTGTTTCTGACTCCCACGGGCATCGAATTCGAGTAGTAACTCGGCAATATGCTGCGACATCCCCTCTTGATTGATCAGGGTATTGCGCAGGGAAAACTGTCTCATATGCTTGAGCAGCGCCGCGGTCGAATGGGATGTGGCTGCGATCTGCACCCGATAGGCGTCGCCCAGGATCTGGTAGGTGAAGTCACTCAGCAATTTGAAACGCTTCGGTCTGGCCGGCTGCGGGCCCACATAGCGCATGGCGTGCAGCACCGTACCGCTCTTGAAGTGCGGGCTCAGTTTCTCCATCAGAAAGGCAATGGTATCGAGCTTGAGAAAATTCAGCAGATCCCAGCACAGCACCACATCGAATTTCAGGCTTTCCGGTTTTGGCAGCAAATGATCGCCGAGCTTCTGAATCGCATCCTGGCCATCGCTGGAGAGCGACTCCAGGTATTCAATCAGGTCCTCTACATAACAGGTACAGCCGAGCCGCAAAAAGGACTCCGTGGTCCCCGAGCAGAGCGGACCGAGATCCAGTATATTGCATCCCTCGCTGAGCAATTCTTTTACCACCGTCGCCAGGCCGAGAGATCGATGCTGCATCAGGTAATCCATGTCCGTGCCCGGGGTAAAGCTGTAGTTTACCCCGGCGTCGTTGTTAAGACCGTTGTTGAGATCGTTGTTAAAACCGTTGTTGAGACCGCTGTACAGGCGGTCTTTAATATGGGTTAGCATTGCCATATTGCCAGTCAGGATTTCTTAGCGTCCTTTCCTCCTTCTTTGCCATTGCCCCCGTCTTTGTTATCGAGCCCCGCCTTGCCGGCGGAACCGCCGGACGGCGGCGCCTTGTGGTTAACCGCCTCTGCAGCCAGCCCGGGTCTGGCCGGCAGGTCCGGGTGTACCAGCTTGTCCCTGAATTCGGCATGCCGCTCTTTCATCTCCTGGTCGGTATCGACCATGTCCATGGAGCCCCTGAACTTGCCGCCGTCGTCGAGCTGAATGCGCGGTGCAATCAGGTTGCCCTTAACTACGGCGGACTTGCGAATCTGGATTATCTCATTGGCCAGTACATCGCCGGTGAGCTTGCCGTTGATAACGATGCTCTCGGCGTGCACATTGGCATTGATCTCGCCGCCTTCGCCGATGGACAGGTTCTGCCCTTCCATTTTAACCGTACCTTCAACGGTACCTTCGATATGCAAGTCCTCCGTGCCCATCAGCTCGCCGCGAAACTTGATGTTTTTACCGAGAATCGACTGCTCTCTGGCGGGCTCGGCGACCGCGGCCGGCTCCTGCGGGCGATAAGGCTCCTGGCTGCCCAAAAACGAGCCGTTGGATTTGGCAGGATTCGGCGGTGTTACGTCTGTCATATCTGTCATATTCATTACTCACCTTGGTAAAGGAATAAAAACCACATCTCCGGCACCGAATCAGCGCACTGCTCAGTGCTTCGATTCAGGAATGTGTTTTCAATTTCTTAGAACACATGCTTATATCGAAACTCTGTTTTTATTCTTACCACCCTACAATACGTTTCAGCTGCAGTACCAACACCAAAAGTGAGTCTCAGCTCACAGATTTGACTTTATTCTGTCCCGTGAAAATACAAATGGGCGCAGGCATCTTCAAAATGACCGGTATTATCGCCATGGGAATAGCATGCCACCTGGCACCATATGCGGTGCGGTCGGGGTAAAGCGTCAAGATCTCATAACTTCCCGCAAAACCGGCACCACAATTATTTACGACTTGGCCAGCAGGTTTTTGCCAAACTTCCTGCTGCCCGGCAAGGCGCAGCTGACAGAAGGTCACCGCAGGCGACGTTTCGCCGCTGCCCGCGTATTTACCGAGGATTAACCCACCACCTGCCATAATTGCGCCTGATAATCCAACCTGTAACGGAGTGAAAATGCATTCGCCCGCCAAGTTTTTGATTTTGATATCGTCGATCGGCCTGCTGCACCTTGTAGCGCTGGCTGTCCCGAGCGCCCGCGGCGCTGAGGACGGGCTGCCCGCGGTAACCACCGCCACTGACAGGCACGAAGAATACGGCTGGAGCCTCGGCCTCGCGCTGATAAACTCCGACAATACCTATATTGATCACGATGAGCGCTTCCCCGTCTTCCCACTGTTCGAATACCGTGGCAAGAACTTCAGTTTCTACCCCCTGGGCATCTCATACCAGCTGTACAGCAGCGAAGGCGATAAGCAACAGGGCCAAGTCGAGGAATCGGCCTGGGCGTTTACATTGCACACCCAACTGGAATTCGGCTTCGGCGAGCGCGATGAGGAAGAATCCGCGATATTCGAGGATATGGAAGAGCGCGAATACGGCTCAACGGCGGGTATCGCTATGGAATTAAGTACGCCGATCGGTGTCTTCGAACTCAGCGCCAATACGGATATCGCCTCCACCTCGGAAGGGAGCACGGCGGCTGTCAGCTACGGATTTCCCGTTTTTATGGCTGACAAGTTGATGGTAGTGGGCGAGTTGGGGGCGGAGTATTACGACCGGGATTTCAGCGATTATTTCTATGGTGTCAGGGAAACCGAAGTCAGGGCCGACCGCCTCGCCTATCGGGCGGATGCCGCGGTCAACAGCTTTTTGGGTTATAGCGTTTTTTATCAGATTTCAAAAAAGTGGAGCCTGATCCATTCGGCCAGATATATTAAACTGGACGATGAGATTGTCGATTCCACCCTGACCACCGACGAGGACAATCAACTGCAGGCGATGATCGCGATTACCTACACGTTCTGATCCGCCACCGGTATTTGTCCGTGTAAATGGTATATCTGTGCAACCGATATATCCGTCCAACTGGTGTGTCTATCAAAAGGACCTGAAATATGTTGTTAAGCAACCAATCATACTGTTGTCTGTGGCACTGGTTACTGTCGGCTCTGGAGCTGCCCCCGGTGACATGGCTGCAGTGGCTGACGGGCCTGGTCATCTAGGCCGGCCCGGAATCGCGCCGAATCGAGCTTGTGTGACAGCTTCAGGTCGGTGGTGTCAGCAAGAGTATGGGTAAGATCAATGTTCTTATTATCGAGGACGACAATCGTCTGGCCGAGTCAGTGGGTGAATACCTGCAGCTGGCAGATATCAGCTGTGACTTTGCTCACAATGGCGCCAGCGGGCTGAAGCTGGCCAGCGAGGGATCGTGCAGCGTTATTATACTGGATATCAATCTACCCAAGCTGGATGGTCTGAGCCTGTGCAGCCAACTGAGAAAAGCGGGAAGCGATACACCGATACTGATGCTAACGGCCAGAGATTCCCTGGACGACAAGTTGGCCGGCTTTAGATCCGGCACCGACGACTACCTGGTCAAACCCTTTGCGATGGCGGAATTACTCGCTCGTATCCGGGCGCTGTCGGGGCGCCGCAGCAATCAGCAGCAAATATTGAGAGTCGCCGATCTGGAAATGGATATCGACACCCACCAGCTGCACCGCGCTGGCAACAGTCTGACAGTGACCAGCACAGGCTGGCGGATACTTGAGCACCTGATGAGAGTGAGCCCGAGAGCGGTTTCCCAGCAGGAACTCGAGAGCATTATATGGGGCGACGATATGCCGGAAACCAACAGTTTCAAGGTACATCTGTTCAAGCTGCGCCAAGAAGTCGACAAACCTTACGCGCAAAAACTGATACACACCATACCGCGCCACGGATACTGCGTCAGGGGGGCGACATGAGCCACGAAAGCTCTATCAATCGGAAATTCAAGTGGTATCTGATGGGCTTAACGTTGTTGATGTCACTGTTCTATACCTTTATGTGCCTGGACTACCTGGAAAAAGGTGTAGATATAGGCATAAAAATCCATATGGAACTGGCAGGTAGAGACTACGCCGAGCGGCTTGCGCTCAACCCCGATGCGGAGCCACCGGCGGCGCCCGGTATGTCGGTCTACTCGCATTGGCAGCAGGCACCGGCCAGCTATCAGCAGTTATTCCCGGAGGAAAAGCATAAACCGCATACTTTCCTGTTCCAGCACCAAGAGCATGAGGACGTCTTTCTCGCCTTTCTCCCCTACCCCGTCAGCGAGGAGAAAGTCGTTTATTTCGTCAGACAATATGCTTTCGACCAGATCAGCGAAGTCCGCCTCAAAGAAGCCGATGAGCTTGTGCTGTTTACTTTTCCCGTAGCACTGGCGTTTATCTTTGTCGCTGTTGCACTCACTTATCGCTTTGGCAAGCAATTTCAGACATCGGTAAATGACCTCATTACCTGGTCCGATCAACTCAACGTCAATACACTGCAAAATAAAAAGCCGAATTTCGTCTTCGATGAACTGAACTATATTTCTGCAAAGCTACACCGGGCATTTGTGGAAATTGCCGCAGCACTGGGCGAAAAGCAGCGCTTCTTACAATTCGCCAGTCACGAGCTGAGAACGCCGCTGAGTCTGGCCCTGGTCAACGTGGAGACCATTGAGGCCAAGGGCACGCCGGCAAGTATTGAAAAGCAGTTTAATCGAATCGCTGAGGCAACGCGGGAGATGACCGAACTGACCACGACCTTATTGTGGCTGAGCCGGGAAAAGGAGGAAGTTCCGGCAGTGAGCCGTTTCGCTTTCGATGAATTGGTCAAGGACACCGTGGAGCGTTACAGGTACTTGCTTGAGGGTAAAGATATCAGGCTTGAGTCGGCACTGGAAACAGGCCATGTTGTTCAATCGAAACCGGTCTTATCCATGATCCTGTCGAATCTGATAGCCAATGCTTTTAAACACACCAGCAGCGGCAGTATTCGTATCGCATGCGCGACCGGCATTTTCTCAATAAAAAACCAGAGTAAAAAAAACCACCACAGCAGCAGTACCGAAGCGCTGGGCTTTGGTTTAGGCCTGTTGTTAGTCGATCAACTTATCGCCAAAATGGGCTGGTCGTGTAAAAAAAAGGATCTGTGCGGCGGCAAGGATATATCCTTGCATTTCCATCACAGCCAGTCCGGCTCAAGCCAAATGACAAGCCCAGGCGAGCCTGTTGCGGGGCGTGCCAAAAACCGCCGGCGGGCCTCGTTGTAGCAATAAAGACATATCAGCCGCATTTAGCATGGCGCTCGGCCGCCAAATCCTGTAAGCTGCACGCCGTCGCAGCGGCGGCCCCGATCCTGAAAGCAGTAATGCAGTAATAAGCAGTAATGCAGTAATAAAGAGACCCCCTATGAGTTTCGCCTCGCTGGGCTTGTCGGCGCCCATTCTCGCCGCAGTTGCCGAACAAGGTTACCAGACACCCTCGCCGATTCAGGCCAAAGCCATACCGGCACTGCTAGCAGGCAAAGACGTTATGGCGGCCGCCCAGACCGGTACCGGCAAAACCGCCGGCTTTACCCTGCCCATACTCGAGCGGCTTTGCAAGGGCCAGGGGGCCTCGGCCAACCAGGTGCGCGCGCTGGTATTGACCCCCACCCGCGAGCTGGCGGCACAGGTTGGCGACAGTATAGCCACCTATGGTAAAAACCTGCCGCTGCGCTCGGCGGTGGTATTTGGCGGGGTAAAAATAAATCCACAGATGATGAAGCTGCGCAGGGGCGTCGATATTCTGGTGGCGACACCGGGCCGGCTGCTCGATCTGTACGGGCAAAACGCGGTGCAGTTCAGCCGGCTCGAGGTGCTGGTGCTGGACGAAGCCGACCGTATGCTGGATATGGGCTTTATCCACGATATCCGCAAAATTCTCGCCGCCCTGCCGCAGCGGCGCCAGAACCTGATGTTCTCAGCGACTTTTTCCGACCAGATTCGCAAACTGGCCAAAGGGCTGGTCAAAGACCCGGTTGAGATTTCCGTAAGCCCGCGCAATACCGCGGCAAAAACGGTGCAACAGTGGGTATGCCCGGTGGATAAAAAACGCAAACCGGCGCTGCTTACGCAATTGATTCAGGCACATAAATGGCAGCAGGTACTGGTCTTCACCCGCACCAAACACGGCGCCAACCGACTGACCCGCCACCTCGAGGCAAAGCACATCAAAGCCGCAGCGATTCACGGCAATAAGAGCCAGAACGCGCGCACCAGAGCCCTGGCCGATTTTAAGAATGGCGCCCTGCGCGTACTGGTGGCCACCGACATCGCCGCGCGCGGACTGGACATCGACCAGCTGCCGCAGGTGGTCAATTTCGATCTGCCCAATGTGCCGGAGGACTATGTGCACCGCATCGGCCGCACCGGCCGCGCCGGCGCCAGCGGCCAGGCGGTATCGCTGGTCAGCGCCGATGAAGTCCAGCAGCTGAGCGATATCGAACGCCTCATCGGGCAACTGTTGAAACGCGAACTGGTCGATGGTTTTGAACCGCTTCACGAGGTGCCGCAAACCCGCCTGCAACACCGCCCTGCCAGGCCCAAAAAAGCCGACCGCCCCAGGGCCGCCAACGGCAATCGGCAGTCCGCGCAGGGCGAAAGCCAGAGCCCTCAGCGCGAAAAACAGAGCCCTCAGCGCAAAAACCAGAGCTCTCAGCACAAAAAGCAGAGCCCTCAGCACAAAAACAGGGGAGCAAAACGGCAGGCTGACTGACTAAGGTCTGTTACGGCAATAAAAGCGCAGGTATAGCGCTGCCGCGCAAAAACGCAGCAGCGGTATCTCGCCAATGAAAGTCTCCGCTCCCTTACCGGCAGCTGTGCCAGACGCAATCATCGCGGGCTCTCTCGGCCCCCACTAAGCGCTCATATCTACTTTCACAGGGGCGTAGCTCGCTCCCCCGCCGCGACAAAAGTTGCAGTGAACTTTTTCGTAGCCGTAACCATTTTCAAACAGCAGCTTGAGGGCAGTCGACAGCGTTGGTGAAATCTGCCCTACCCGGTGGCGAACAGTGATTATGTCCATCGGCAGATCCCGGTAATGCTGTTCCAGCGTGGTCTGCTCGTACAGGCTGTCAACCAGGTCATCCCTGTCTTCCACCATTACTTTGTCGTAAAGCATTGCCACAATCTCCTTATGTGTCGTGTGAGCCGTGGCAAAACGATCGTCCATTGCGCCTACGACATCGTAGGTTTCACCCGCAGTGTTATGCTGGTTTCGGGCAGTACTCGAGGTATTGGTATATTTTGACAGCTTATAATCGTAAGAGGCTTTTGACGCCACCGTTTCATATGGCATGATCAGTCTTGCCAGGACGTTCTCCAATCTGGGATCGTTGAGCACATGTCCGTGAGGCCCGTAAAACACCAGACTGCAATCGGGAGCGCTGCGCATACCGTCGCCGCTTGTCGTATCGCCGTGGGCGGTTATCACCGCTTCTGCACGGCTCGGCATATCTTTTTTTTGTGACCAGACATATAACTTGGATGTTAACGAGCTACCTACGGGATTTTTGAAGAGTGCCATGGTTACCAGCCTGTATTATTTTCTTGATCAGAGAAAGGCCAACACTGCGAACCTCGAGTTGGTGGTTAGAAGCTGTTTCATAACTCTCGGCCGTAGCGAGGCGAGAGTTATGAAACAGCTTCTAGGAAAAAAACGGCGCCATGATAGCCTTGGAGCTACACCACTTCAAGGCCGCCCATCGACCCGACCGGCGGCACAGGCAAGGTGGTCAGCAGCTGCCGCGCAATTCGTCCCGGTTCGGCATGCGCCGCAGTGTCGCGCCGCCATTGATCTGCAAATTCTGCCCCGTGATAAAGGCATCACCCGCCAGCCAGGCGACGCCGTCGGCAATATCCGCCGGCGTAGTCAGGCGGCCCAGCGGCGTCTCGCGAATAAAAGCCTCCACAGCGGCATCGGTAGCCAGGCCCTCGGTCATCGGCGTCAGCATAAACCCCGGCGTAATGGCGTTGACGCGCACGCCCCTGGGAGCCAGTTCCAGCGCCGCGGTCTGCACCAGTTGATCTGTGCCGGCTTTGGCGGCCGCGTAGGCAGCGTGACCCTCGATCGGACGCGAGGCAGTCAGGGTGGAAAGGGTAATCATGGCAGCGGGGCTGCCCATGATCGCGGCCAAGTGTTTGAAGAAGTAAAACGGCCCTTTGAGATGCACCGCCAGCGCCTGCTCCAACTGCGCGGCCGAGGTGCGGTGAATACTGCCCATCACCGCCTGCCCGGCGGCATTGACGGCCACAGACAAGCGCCCTCTTTGTTGTTCGATGGCAGCCGCCAGCCCGGCCACCGACGATTCATCGCTGATATCGCAGGCCAGGGCCAGGCCGTCGAGTTCGCCGGCCAAGGCCTGCAAGGGCGCCAGGCGCCGGCCCGACACAACCAGGTCAAAGCCTTGCCGCCGCAGGCGTCTGGCGCAGGTGGCGCCGACGCCGGTGGGCGTGGATGCCCCCAATACCAGGGCTACTGCTTTGCTGTCTGTGCACCCGCTCATACTAGACACTCATTGAGTTAGCTCTGCCGGGCCTGGACCCGCTTGCCGCGCAGGGGCCGCTGGCCGTCCCACTGCTCGGCGGCGCGGCGCATTTTGGCAAAGGCCGCCAGCACCGTCTCGTTGGCCTCAATCAGCTCCACCACCGAGCCCGGGCCGGCCCCGGTGTGCATATACGCAAAGCGCATACCGGCGGCGGTTTCACCCCACTGAATCCGCTGTGACTCGCCGCCGAGCCTGCCGATATCCGCCTCCAGATCAGTACTGAGAACACCCACATGCTGCTGGCCGCCCGCCGGGCTGGTAGCGAGAAACTCGCGGTACATGGAAGGCCTGTCGTCCAGCACCTGCACAAACTCGATCTGCACACCGTTGCTGTAGGCCATCGCCACACTCATCTGCATCCGACTTGGCCGGCCGCGGTAGTAAAGCGTGTTAAAGCCGATATTCTGCATCAGAAAAAACGGGCCGACACCCATATGCTGCGACCACTGCAGGGCCGCCTGCTCGCAGTCGGGCACCACAAAGGCGTACTGCATAATGGGGCCGATAGCGGTGCCCACCGCCGCTGCTGTCATACGCAGGCCGGCGCAATCGTCAGCGCCAGGCCGTCCAGTTGTCGATCGCAGCGCAGCTGGCAGCTCAATCTGGAATCGGCGCGGCGATCGATCACGCCTTCCAGCAGCTCGTTTTCCTCGGCGCTCATATCATCGAGCCTGCCGAGCCAGGCCTGATCGATATAAACATGGCAGGTGGCACAGGAGAGATTGCCGCCGCAGACAGCCTCTACGCTGTCGGGCAGGGACTGTATGTTTTCCATCACCGACATCCCGGTATGCGCCTGCAGCCGGTGCAGCTCACCGTCGCGATCCGTTACCAGCAGCGTGATCATCATTAGCGCTCTCCCGGTTCAAGAATTATCAGGGTTTGATCAGCAGGCCGTTGTCGATCACGAACTCGGCACCATTGACGAAAGCGGACTCATCGGAAGCGAGGTACAGCACCATATTGGCAACATCTTCCGGCCTGCCCAGACCGATGGGATCATCGTCGCCCGGCGCCTCGAGACCGATCTGCCGATTGGCCTGTGCCACCATCGGCGTATCGATGGCACCGGCGTGGATGGAGTTACAGCGAATGCCATCGCCGTTGAGCTGGCAGTGCATGGCAACGGACTTGGTCATCGCGCGCACCGCACCTTTGGCGGCGGAGTAGGCGAAAAATACCGGATAACCCTGGTGCGAAGCCAGCGAGGACATATTGATAATGGAGCCGCCGCCAGCGGCGCGCAGCAGCGGAATGGCGTATTTACAGCCGAGGAAAACCCCCTCCGACATCACTCGATTGGCCTGGCGGAACTGTTCCAGCGTGGTGCTTTCCGGTGTTGCCACCACGACGATGCCGGCGTTATTGACCAGCACATCGAGGCCGCCCAGCTGCGTCTCGGCCAGTGCCAGCACCGCCTGCCACTGCGCTTCGCTGCCAACATCGTGGCAGGCGCTCAGCACCCGGGCGGCGGTTTCGGCGGCGATGGTCCGGGCCTGGTGCTCGACCTGCTCGCGGTTGATATCCGTCATCAGCACCGCGGCACCTTCTTCGGCCAGGCGCCGCGCATCCGCCAATCCCAGACCGGACGCAGCGCCGGTAACCAGCACGCGTTTTCCCGCCACTCTTCCCGCCACTCTTCCCGCCATTCTTGCCGTCACTCTTACCGCTACCTTGTCCGCCACCTGTTCCCCATCTTTCCCGCCATCGCGTATGCTTCCCCCATGCATTGTCCGCCGGCTGTTGCGCCGGCATCACCGCGAGGCAGCTTCGACAGTATCAGGATTTCCGTAAATTAACAAGCAGCCATGGCTGTTTTCTTAATGTCAAGGCTGTGCTAATCTCTGCCCAGGCCGGAACTGTTATACTAGCCGTTTTGCACTTGGGGAGCCCGAAAGGCATGACAGCACCACCACAGGAGATGAAACGGCCTGTCAACAAAGACGGCCGGCAGTACCGCAAAAGCCAGGCAACGAAAATGCTGATCCTCGAAACTGCGGTAAACTGTTTTGTCAAATACGGATATCACCAGACCACCGCGCTGAAAATTGCCGAGGTTTCCGGCCTCTCCCGGGGCGCCATGCGACATCACTTCGTCTCCAAAATCGATATCACCCGCGCGGCCATCGACTATTTGTATGAAAAACGCCTGCAGGCTTTCCGCGAAGCCGTCACCAGTATCCCCGCTGATGTCGACCGCATTGTGTTTGCCGTCGAGGCGTTCTGGAGCCAGGTTAACCACCCGCTCTACATGGCCTTTTTCGAACTGTCGGTGGCCTCCCGCACCGACAGCGAACTGGCGCAGGTACTGCGACCGGCCGAGGAAACCTTCAACCGCACCTATATGGAAATGGCCGCCGAACTGTTCCCCGAATGGAGCCAGCGGCCCGACACCTTGCGGGTGGCACTGAACCTGGCGCGCTACCTGCTGGAAGGCATGGCGGTGGACCTGGTGGCGCGGGAGTCGGTGGAGGCCCAGGGTGTGCTGCATTTACTCGAGCGCCTGCTCAGGGATCTGCGCGATCGGCCGGATCTGCGCGGCTGAACACCAGCAGCACATTGCCCGGCATATGGCCATAAAGGCCATAGCCGGAGTTGACGATCAACTGCCCGCCGGCCAGCACCGGGCCGTCACCGCCAAAACTGCCACCGCGCCCCTGCAGACCATTTACCCCTTGATAATCCCGCACCGAGTCAAACTGCCACAGCAACTTGCCGTCGGCGGCGGCGTGGATGCGCAACACCCCGTCCATGCCGCCGGCAATTACCGCATCCGGGGTCGCAGAGATGGCTGCGGAAATACCGGGTGAGCACCCCCGGCGACCGGCGCAGCTGTCCGGCGCCGGCGCCGACCACAGTAACTCGCCACGCGCCGCGCTGATGGCGTACAGGCCCGGGCTTCCCGGCGGCTGCGCAATGCGCGGATCGTCGTAGTCGCTGACGGGGATAAACAGCCGCTCGCCGGCAGCGGCAAAACCGAAATGGATACCGCCCTGAATACCGCCGCGCCCCAGGCGCTTGCGCCACAGCTCCCGGCCCCCGCGGTCGGGGTCCAGCGCATAGACCCAGCCGGATTTCTGCGCCGCGATCAGCCGGTCGGCACCGCTGCGATTGCGCTGTAAAAAAACCGATGCGCCGAAGTCCAGATCCGGGCCGTTTTCCTCCGGGCAGTTACTTTTATCGGCCAGCACGCAGCCCATGTTCCAGGCATCGCCGCGGGTCTTCTGCTGTATCCAGCGCACGCTGCCGTCGGCCATGGCAATGGCAAAAATCGCATCGCTGGTATGATCGGCCGGCGAGGAATAATTGGAACCGGTGCCGAAATACAGCAGCCCGCGCCGGCGATCGACAGTCGGCGAATTCCATACCGGAGAACCCGAGGGCCCGCGCTGCATCACACCGTGGCGGTTGGCCCGGGTCGGTGCCGCCGGCTGCGGCACGGTGTGGGTCTGCCACTGGACTGCGCCGCTGGCGATATCCAGGGCGACGATGGAACCGCGAAAACTGCAGCACGAATAAGTGGGCTCGGCGGCACTGGTTACCTCCAGTGACGACACCGGTACAAACACCTGTTGCCGGTAAATACTCGGCGAACCGGTTACCGTTGCCGACGGATGATCGTCCACTTTGCGCCGCCACAACAACTCGCCACTGCGCGCATCGACGGCGTAGACATTGGCCAGCAGGTCGCCAAAGACCAGCAGCGGCCGCTCGCCACCCGCCACCTCGGCGCTGCGGGCGACAATCGCCGTGCGCACTTCTGCCGATGCCTGGAACTGCC
>JANQMH010000088.1 GCA_028280195.1 Exilibacterium sp. | reverse complement strand
GAACCCCAGACCCCAACCGGGTTAGGGCCGGATCGGCCACCACCGTTGTTTCTTAAAGTCAATGCCATTCAGGTCAAAGCCTCTTATTATGCCAACGCTCTGCGCGTAAGGCAAAACGGCGCCGGCACCGGTTAGCAGCGGCATTTATCCCGGCGCAAGCACAAAAAGTGGCATCCCTTATAGCCTGGATATCCGCGCTGCACATATGTCTTATGCTGACATTCGCTATGCTGCTGGGGTAGCATGACAATAAAAATACCAGGGATTTTAAATGGCAGACAACGGGGACAGTATCAACAGGCGCCTGGCATCCATCGACTGGTTGCGGGGGCTGGTGATGGTGTTAATGGCGCTGGACCATGTGCGGGATTACTTCGCTCACCGTTCGCCCGACCCGCTGAGTGCGGCCGACACCGACGCGGCGCTGTTCGCCACGCGCTGGATCACGCATCTGTGCGCACCGGCCTTTGTGCTGCTGTCGGGCGTGTCGATCGGGCTGATGGCCCGATACAAATCACCGCCGGAATTGAGCCGCTTTCTGCTGGTGCGCGGGGCCTGGCTCATTTTTCTGGAAATGACCGTGGTAACCTTCGCCTGGGAGTTCAATCTGATCGACGACCCGGCGGCCATTATTTTCCAGGTTATCTGGGCGCTGGGCGCAGCCATGATCACCATGGCCGCACTGATTCATTTACCGCGGCTGCTGATACTGATTTTCGGCCTGTTGATCATTATCGTCGGACCGCAGCTGGACAGCCTGTTCCCCCCCGCTGCAATGCCGGCGACAGACCCGCTGTGGATGTCATTGCACCGCCAGATTTTCTGGCAGATCGGCGATATGAAGGTCATTGTCGCCTACCCGATTCTCAGCTGGATCGGGTTGATGGCCTGCGGCTATGTGCTGGCGCAGATCTACGCCTGGCCCACCAGGCACCGGCAGCGCTTTCTGGTTTATATGGGTTGCGGCCTGCTGATGATTTTCACCATCTTCCGCGGCCTCAATATTTACGGTGACCCCAACCCCTGGCAGGTGGAAGCGGGACTCGCGGCAACGCTGATGAGCTTTCTCAACGTCAGCAAATACCCCGCTTCCATGCTGTTCCTGTCGGTCACGGTGGGTCTCAACCTGCTGCTGCTGGGCTTTATCGAAACCCGGCGCCTGCCGCTCTACGGGGCGATTCTCACCCTCGGGCGGGTGCCGCTTTTTTACTATGTGGTGCATATTTACCTGATCCATATGCTGGCGATGACAATCGGGATGCTGGCGGGGTGGCCGCTGGGCGACTGGTTTGTCAGCCGGCTGCACAAGCCGGAGGGTTTTGGCTACGATCTGTGGGTGGTGTACCCGGTGTGGATTGCGGTGATACTGATGCTCTATCCGGCCTGCAGGTGGTTTGCGGCCGTCAAGGACAGGCGCCGCGACTGGTGGCTTTCCTATCTGTAAACGGTTCTTGGATCTGTAAAAAAAGCCCCGCAACACGGCGGGGCCAGGATGGGTTTGCAATAATGCATCGCCCGCTTGCCGGTGGCGCCTAGTCGAGAATAGCGCCCAGGTTCAGCAGCTGGGTTTCACCGCTGTTGTCATCGACACCATCGTTGTCATTGACAATCAGTACCTCGCCATTGGCCAGCAGCGCCAGGCCTTCGATTTTCTCCGGCGTCAGCCCGCCGGGTACCGCCAGATCGTCCATCAAATCGTCCACCAGGGTCTTTTCGACCGTGCTGCCGGCGGCGCGACCGCTTACATCAAAGGTGTAGAGGCGCTTGATGGCGGCATCGGGTCCACCCTGGTTATCCCGTTCCACCACCAGAAAGCGGCCGTTGCCGAGAGACGTGAGATCGGATAGCCCGACCCAGCCGCCGTTTTGCGATTCGACAGTATCGAGCGGATAGAACAGAAAGCTCCAGGTTTCGGCGGCAACATCGTAGATACCGATACGCGGATTGGCCTCGCCGTTCCAGGCGCGCTGAAAGGCTACATAGGCGGCGCCGTTGTATTCGGCGATGCCCTCAAAACCGAAGCGCAACTGCACGTCATTCAGCGCCTGCGGCAGGGTAATGACATTTTCAATCACACCGCCGGCATCCGTCTTGATAATAAAATTCAGGCTGTTGACGGGGCGGCCGGCGTCGCCGACCGTGCCGGCGCCTTCAGAGGCCAGCCAGAAGCCTCCATCGCTTGCCACTGCAATACCTTCCGGATCGATATTCACGCTGCCGTCAGCGTTGATCAGATTGTCGAGATCGGCTTCATCGAAGACACTGATACGACTGGCATCGTCGTCGCCCACAGTCGGGTCGGCCAGACCGACAGCGGCAATATTGGCAAACACATTGTTGGCATCGCTGAGAACGGTTTCCGCGCTGATACGGGCCGGCGACCAGGCCAGGTCGAGGGTGAAAATGCGACTGCGCTGGTAGAAACTGTCCTGCACCGCATAAACGACGGTACTGTCGTCGGGACTGGCGGCCAGGCCGGACAGGGCGCCCCAGGGAATCGGCGTGGCGTCGGCGCGATCGACAGAGGCAATGGTGGGATAAGTGGGCGCGGCGTCCGAGTAGGCGTAAATATTTATCACCGAGCGCAACTTGTCGCCGCGGTTGTCCTCCTCACTGGCGGCTACCAGCAGATTGCGCGCGGCGATGCTCTTGACACCCTCGGGCCCGGCGGCGGCCGGCAGAGCCTGTTTGAATACCGGGTTGGCAGGATCGGCAATATCGTAAACAAAGATCAGGCTGGCGCGCTCCGAGGCAACGAACAGATAGCTGTTGTCACCGTAGCGGCCGATGTCCACATTCTCCGGTTCGTTGCCCTTGTTGCCGGAGCGGTCGTCCGGGTAGTGGCCAAAGCGCACGCTGGCGTGATCGAGGCTGTTGCCGCTGCTGAAAACCGCGCTGCCGGCGGTATTGAAAACCGTAAAGCCGCGGCTGCCACCATCCAGGTCTCCCTCGTCAGCTGTGGCAAGCAGCGTGTCGGACAGCCAGGTCACTCCGTCGGGCTCACGCGGCACATCGCCGAGCGACTCGCTCAGCGAAATCAACGCCGGCTCTTCTTCCGTGGCATCGACAGCGTCGAGGTCGACGGTGCCGGCGCTAAAATCATTCACAATCGTGCCGTCAGTGACATCCACCAAAATGATATGGTTATTTTCCTGCAGCGTCACCACGGCGATATTTTCTGCATTGATATCGACATATTCCGGCTCGGGATCGCCGGGAAACAGGTCGGGGAAGGTCGTAAGGTCAACATTGGCGACAGTCCAGCCGGCGGGGGAGCCCGCCAGTGTGATGCGATCGAGACTGCCGGCCGGCGCCTGCGGCGGGGCGCCATCGCCCAGATCTTCATCGCGCTCGTTTTCGATGGCCACCGCGGCGTAGCTGGCGTCGGGGCTGACGGCGATTGAATCGGGCTGGCCGCTCAGCGCCAGCGTTTGCACCACCGTGCGCGCGGCGATGTCCACCACCGCCAGCTCACCGGAGACATTGACGAAGTCGGCCGACGTGTTCACCGCCACCAGCGCATACTCGCCCGCCACGGCAACCGAGGTGGGCTCGCCCGCCAGCGCCAGCACACCGAGGCCGGTGGGTGTGGAGGGATTGGCAATGTTGATAAAGCCCAGTTGCTGTTGCGGGCTGTCGGTGTAAATCAGTGTCAGGCCATCCTCGCTGGCGGCGACAATTTCCGCTGCGGTCTCCATGTCGGTATCACAGTTGGCTTCGATCTGCCGGCACACCGGGAAAGAGGCGATGCGATTAAAATATTTTTCCGCACCGGCCTCGCAGACATAAGAGGTTTCGGTGATTTCGCCCGCATCCAGCACACCGTCGCCGTCCAGATCGACACCGGAATCGATCTGCACACCGCCGTTAAAACAGCGCGCGCTGCCGGCTGCCAAATCCGTCTGCGCAATCAGGCTGATCGGGCCCGCGGCGCCGTCCTGGCCAGCTGTACCATCGCTGCCGTCATCGCCGTCGCAGGCGGTGATCAACAAAGGTGTCGCCAGCGCCACTGCCAGCGCCAGAGCGTTTTTTTTAAATTGCATAGCCTTTATCCCCCCAAGGATTGTTACATGTTTAAAACCGCGACAAACGCAGCATGGTCACGCTTTGCAATGACAATTGTGTGACTGCGGCATGGCAATTTTGTGAAGGGGTCGTTCAGTACAGTGGCGATTTGCCCGTTACAGCGGGCGGGCAGCTGCCGCCGTCGGCGTGCGGCGCAAATTGCCGTGGAAAGTAAAGCGGCCGTGCTGATACTATGGCAGCTATGACCAACAAAGTTTGCCGCAAAGCCGGACTGCCCTGTCTCGAGGGCCGCTATGCCCTGAATAGCAATGCCTGCTACAGGAAACACAGCCACCCGACCTTTTCTCTCGGCGTTGTGGAGATGGGCCGCGCCCGTCACTACCAGCGCCGGCACACCGAGGTTATCGGCCCCGGCGCAGTGGTGGCCACGCAGGCGGATATCGTCCACAGCTGTAACCCCCGCGACGAGCGGCGCTGGAGCTATCATATGCTCTACGTAGACAGCGAGTGGCTGGCACAGCTGGCCGCCGATGTCGGCGCGGCCCATCGCAGCCACCCCGAGCGGTCGCCGCAACTGCCCGCCGTCATCTACGACCGCGCCCTTTACCGCGAGATTATCTCAATTAACCGCCAGTTGTTTTCCGACACCCCGGTGCTGGATACCCAGACCCGGCTGGTGGAACTGCTGGGCGGACTGCTGCACACACACAACCGGCGGCACGGCCGCCAGCAGCCTGCCGCCGATCACCCGGCGGTACGCGCCGCGCGCGACTACCTGCATGACAACGCCCTGCGCAGTGTCAGCCTGACGGAACTGGCCGCCGTTGCCCGGCTCAGCCCTTATCATCTGATTCGCCTGTTCAAGCGCGATATCGGCCTCACACCTCACGCCTATCAGATCAATGTGCGCATCAATTCGGCCAAGCACCTGTTGCGCCGGCAGCTGCCCATCGCCGAGGTCGCAGCGGCCACCGCATTCAGCGATCAGGCACATTTTCAGCGCTGTTTCAAACACCATACCGCGATGACGCCGGGGCAGTACCGCAACGCACACTGAGCGCAATTTTTTTCAATACAGCCACCGCTGCCGCCGCTATGGTACCGGGCATGAATACACAACAGATACCCTACCAACTGGCGCAGATCAACCTCGGGCGCCTGCAGGCGCCGCAGGATGACCCGCGGATGGCGGAGTTTGTCGCCAATCTCGATCGTATCAACGCCCTGGCGGAGCAGTCGCCGGGCTTTGTCTGGCGCTTGCGGGACGACAGCGGTAACGCCCTGTCCTATCAGACATTAGCGGACGACCCGCTGACAATTGTCAATCTGAGCGTCTGGGCAGATATCGCCTCGCTGCGCCGTTTTGTCTACCAAAGCCAGCACCAGGCCTTGGTCGCGCGCCGCAGGGAATGGTTCCAATCGTTCGGCCGTCCCTACCTGGCGCTGTGGTGGATACCGGCGGGCCATATACCCGCCCTCGACGAGGGCCTCGACAGACTGGCGCAACTGCAGGCCGCCGGCGCGGGCGCGACGGCGTTTAATTTCGCCAGGACCTTCTCCTGGCAGCAGGCATTCGCCGCGACCTGAAAGCGCGGCGAACTGCCGCGGCCCGCCGCCACGGCAGTTTTTTTGTGCCCGCGTTGTCTGTGCCTGCGTCGCTTTGTGCCTATGTTGCTTTGTACCTATGTTGCTTTGTGCCTATGCCGCTTTGTGCCTAAGCCGCTTTGTCACTAGGTAGCATCAGCGGTCGGGCGTCGCTGCTCTGCGCTGCGCCCCATCCACCACAGATACAATGCCGCGCCGATGGCGGCGCTGTAGAGCACCATGCACATCACCACAATCTGATAACGCACCGCGATAAGAGGGGATACGCCGCTGAGAATCTGCCCGGTCATCATGCCCGGCAGCGACACCAGCCCCACAGCCAGAAGGCCGTTTATCTGCGGCAGCATCGATGAGCCGAAGGCCTGCCTGCGCGCCTCGGTATAGCTTTCACCGCGTTTGATTTCGGCGGCAAAGCGCTCGGCGGCCAGGCTGACCGCATTCATGCCATTGGCGTAAACCATACCCGCCAGCGGAATCAGCACGCCGGGCAGATGCCAGTTACTGGTCTGCAGCACCACGCCCATCACCCAGGCCAGCGTCAGCGTACCGCCGACACCGATGGCCAGCAGCGCCGCCTGCCAGTGACTGCTGTCGCGCTGCGCCAGCGGGCGCAGGGCGATGGCAGTGGATACGCCGATCATTAGCACCAGCACCGCCAGCGACAGGGGTCTGGCGTCCTGGGCAAAGACATACTGCAGCGCATAGCCCACCAGCAATAGCTGCAATACCATGCGCAGGGTGGCCATCAGCACCTGTCCGGCACGGCCCATCCACCTGGCGTAAATAGCGGCCACCAGTAACACCGGGGCCAGCGCCAGGCCCAGGTCAAACGCAGTCAGAATTTGCAGCGGGGTATTCATCGGGTGCGCCTCGGGTGGCGAAAGCAGAGCCGCACCATGTACTGCCTACCCGGAGGTGTCAAGCGCGCGGCTTATTTCCTGGCGCGCTTGCGTTCGACCTCGGTGAGCAGCTTCTTGCGCAGGCGAATACTCTGTGGCGTCACTTCCACCAGTTCGTCATCCTCGATAAATTCCAGTGCCTGCTCCAGCGTGTGCTGCACCGGCGGCGTCAGTGTCAGCGCCTCGTCGGTGCCGGAAGCGCGCACATTGGTCAGCTGCTTGCCCTTGGTAGGGTTGACCGCCAGATCATTGCTGCGCGAGTGCAGGCCGATAATTTGTCCCTCGTAGACATCGGTGGCATGGCCGACAAACAGCCGGCCGCGGTCCTGCAGATTGAACAGCGAGTAGGCCAGGGTTTTACCTTTGACCATCGACACCAGCACACCGTTCTGGCGCGAGGTGACCTCGCCCTGTTTCACCTCGCCGTAGTGATCGAAGATGCTGGTCATAATGCCGGAACCCGAGGTCAGGGTCAGAAAGGTGCCGCGAAAGCCGATCAGGCCGCGCGAGGGCACGATAAACTCCAGTTTGACCCGGCCCTTGCCGTCCGGCTCCATATTGGTGAGTTCGGCCTTGCGCAGGCCCAGCTCTTCCATAATGGCGCCCTGGTGTTGCTCTTCCACATCGATCACCACCTGCTCGAAAGGCTCCTGGACGACACCACCCACTTCCCGCTGAATCACCTCGGGGCGGGAAACGCCCATCTCGAAGCCCTCGCGGCGCATGGTCTCGATCAGCACCGACAGATGCAGCTCGCCGCGACCGGACACCACGAATTTATCGGCGCTGTCTCCCGCGCTGACCCGCAGCGCCACATTGTGGATCAGCTCCTGCTCGAGGCGCTCTTTGATATTGCGCGAGGTCACAAACTTGCCCTCGCGGCCGGCAAAAGGCGAATCGTTGACCTGAAAGGTCATGCTGACAGTGGGCTCGTCCACCGACAGCGGCGGCAGCGCCTCGGCGCGCTCCGGCGCGCACAGGGTGTCGGAGATATTCAGTCCCTCGATACCGGTTACACAAACGATATCCCCGGCGCGCGCCTGTGCCACATCGACCCGCTCCAGACCCAGATGCCCCATCACCTGCAGCACCTTGCCCTTGCGCTGGCTGCCGCCGGCGGCGACCACCGCTACCGCAGCGTTGGGCTTGAGCACACCGCGGCTGATGCGCCCGACGCCGATAACGCCGACATAGCTGTTGTAGTCGAGGGCGCTGATCTGCATCTGCAGGGGCCCGTCGAGATCGACCTGCGGCGGCTGTACCTCACTGCTAATCATCTCGAACAGCGGGGTCATATCCGCCGCCAGCTGAGCCGCCTCCAGCCCGGCCACGCCGTTGATCGCCGAGGTGTAAATGATGGGGAAATCGAGCTGCTGTTCGGTGGCGCCGAGGCGGTCGAACAGATCGAAGACCTGGTCGACCACCCAGTCCGGGCGCGCCCCCGGGCGGTCCACCTTGTTGACCACCACAATCGGATTGAGGCCGCGCTCGAAGGCTTTGGCGGTGACGAAGCGGGTCTGCGGCATGGGGCCGTCGACCGCGTCCACCAGCAGCAGTACCGAGTCGACCATGGACAGCACCCGCTCCACCTCGCCGCCAAAGTCGGCGTGCCCGGGGGTATCGACGATATTGATATGGTAGCCGTTCCACTCAATGGCGGTGTTTTTCGCCAGAATCGTGATGCCGCGCTCCTTCTCCTGCTCGTTGGAGTCCATGATGCGCTCCACCCCCTGGTCCTTGCGGTCGAGGGTGCCGGACTGCTGGAGCAGTTTGTCCACCAGGGTGGTTTTGCCGTGGTCGACGTGGGCGATAATCGCAATATTGCGTAACTTATTGATATTAATAGACAAAATTCTTTTCTCGAGCTATCACTTCTGGCACTGCATACACCGATATGCACACAAATTTAATCCTTAACCTTCCCGACTTTGTCAGGCAAAAAAGCGTGGCGATTCTACCTGAATCCAGCGCTCAAGCCCCGATAAATTTGAGAAATCATCTTTGTAAGTGTGTATTCGCCTGCTATCCAGCCTAAAACCTGCGCTTCATGTGCACAATAGTCAACTTATAAAACATATATGTTGCTTTAAGCTAACATACTTGCATATCTTAATTAACTTGAGATATAGGTCAATTCCATGTTCAAATTAGGCAACTTTTAAGCGCTATAAGTTGGTTAAAAGGAACATAAAGCATGCCACAAGTAAACAAAATATCTAAAGCCCCTCCCGCCGCCGTTGAAAAAGTGCTCATTCAGCTCGGAAACAATATCCGCACCGCCAGATTGCGCCGTGGATGGAAGCAGGAAGACTTGGCGCGCCGTGTCGGCGTTTCACGCTATGTCGTTGCCGATATTGAAAAGGGCAAGCCCTCAACTGCCATTGCCTCTTATCTGGGGGCTTTATGGGCCCTGGGTCTATTGGATGATACAAACCATGTCGCCGACCCCGACAACGACACTGAAGGCAAGGCACTGGAAAGCGCTCGGGCGCCGAAAACGGCGGCAAAACGCAAGCAGGCATTAGACAATGACTTCTGAGCGTGAATGTTTTGTGTATATCGTTCCCCCTGGGGAAACCGAGTTTGTAACGGCGGCTCGTTTCCGCGTGTCCAAAAAACGCGGCGGTGAGCCTATTGGTGAGTTGGTCTATGGTAAAAGCTACCTGAAGCGCTCCAATGCGGTAGAACTCGACCCAATAGAGCTAAGGCTTGGCGATACCAAATTTGAAACCGCCCACATGAAAGGCTTTTTCGGCGCTATTCGGGACGCCATGCCCGACTATTGGGGACGCCGCGTTATTGAGCGCAACGCCAAGAAAACAGGACTGGAAGAATTTGATTATCTGATGCACGGCGCAGACGACCGCGCAGGGGCGCTCGGATTTGGACTGAATGCCGAACCACCCGCGCCGCGCCGCACATTCAACCGCGTCCTTGATCTTGAAAAGCTCCAGGCAACAGCTGAGGCGATCATCAATGGTGATACAGACGATATCCAAGACCAGGACGCTGCAAAGCAAGTCCAGGAGCTGTTATTGCAGGGGACGTCAATGGGTGGAGCGCGCCCCAAGGCCGTTGTTGAAGACGATAACAGCTTGTGGGTCGCCAAGTTCAGCAGTCCGCAAGACCGCTGGAATAACCCCCGCGTAGAACATGCTTTCCTCAATCTGGCAAAAACCTGTGGCCTGAACGTTGCAGACAGCAGGCTGGTCGGTGTTGCCGGCAAAGACGTGTTGCTGGTCAGGCGGTTCGACCGTGACCACACCGACAATGGTTATCGCCGCCACCGCATGGTAAGTGCATTGACTCTTCTTCGCTCAGAAGAAACCCCAGCCGCTAAAAGCGATTGGTCATATCTGGCGCTTGCCGATGAAATCCGCCGCACAAGCAGTCATCCAGAACAGGACTTACAAGATCTGTTTGCGCGTATGTGCTTCAATGCGCTTGTCTCTAACCTCGATGACCACCCGCGCAACCACGCCATCCTTGCAAAGGATACCAACTGGCGTTTAAGTCCGGCCTATGACTTGACCCCCATGCCGACCATTGCACTGGACAACCGAGATTTGTCCATGACCTGTGGCCGGCATGGGCGCATGGCCAATAAAGCGAATTTGCTCAGTGGTCACGCGCGCTTTCTGCTGGATGCGCAGAAAGCCACGGCTACCATCGACAAGATGATAGACGTGATTCGGGCTCAGTGGGAGGCAGCTCTGTACCGCGCAGGAGCAAGTCATAGCGACTGTGAAGCCATTCGCGGCTGCTTTCTCTATGATGGTTTTTTTAACCCTGTTACTGGGCAATGATGCCAGGATATGAGCTGAAATGGCGGGTTTATGCGCGGGCTGTGGCTGATACACGGGGTTTGCGGGCGCGGATCATACAGCGCGCTTAGCTGATTAACCTCAAGTTTTGTACACTGCAGTTTTGTAGAATGCAGCCAGGCGATTGTTTTCAGAGGACGGCCGTATGCGAGACCATCTCAACCAGCTTCTCGAGGATCTCAACCGCGAGATCGACGCCCACCACCAGCTCGACCAGCAGCAGCGCGAGCAGTTGCGGGCCCTGTCCAACCATATCGATGCCATGCTCCAGGAAGAGGGCCGGGCAGAGCAGGCCGACACCGACCCGATACAGGAGTCACTGGTGATGCTGGAGGACAAATATCCCCGTGTCAGCGCACTGATCAGGGAAGTGCAGCAGGTGCTGATCAATATTGGTGTTTAATACTGGTATCTAGCGCCTCACTTGGCTGCAAGCAGGTTCCACAGATACATGACGGCATAGGCACGCCAGGGCCGCCAGGCCTCGGCATATGCCAGCAGATCTTTGGCGCCGGCGCGCGGGCGCTGTCGCTGCAGGGCCTTCAGCAGTCCCAGATCGCCCTGCGGAAAGGCGTCGGGCTCGCTCAGCCCGCGCATGGCGATATAGTGAGCGGTCCACGGGCCGATACCGGGCTGCGCCAGCAACTGCCGCACACAGTCATCCATATCCATACCGCGCGCCAGCGACAGCTCTCCGGCAGCCATCGCCGCGGCGATATGCCGCAGGGTGTGAATTCGCCGGCCGGTAATGCCCAGCTTGTCCAGATTGGCCGCCGCCAGCTGTGCCGCGGAGGGAAAGGCATGGCTGAGTTCGGCATCATCCACACGCCTGCCACAACGCTGCACTATTCGCCCGGCCAGGGTGCGCGCCGCCTTTACCGACACCTGTTGCCCCAGCACTGCGCGCACCACCAGCTCGAACGGTTCCCAGGCACCGGGCAGGCGCAGGCCCGGTTTGGCGGCGACGATCCGCGCCAGCAGCCGATCGCGCCCCAGCACTTCGCTGACGGCGTCGGGGCTGGCATCCAGATCAAACAGCGTGCGCACCCGGCCGACCACTTCGGTCAACAGGGAACTGTCTACCCCCTGCACCTGCAATTGCAGGCAGTGTTTCTGCGGCAGTTGCCGCACACTGATAAATCCGGGGCTGTCCCCCAGGCAAATGACGCGCCGGTAGGTGTCGGCACTGACCGCCTCTACACCCGGCACCGCTCGCAGGCGCAGAAAATCGAGCATTTCCTGCCAGGCATAGGGAGGCCGGTAGTGCAGCAGCAGGCGCAAACCCGCGGCGGCATCCGCCGCCTTCTGCCCGCGCCGGTATTCGCCCGGCGCCATATTGAAGGCCGTGCGAAAGGCCGTATTGAACTGGCGTATGCTCTTGAAACCGGCCGCCAGGGCCAGCTCGCCGATCGGCAAGCGGGTTTCTCGCAGCAACTGCCGGGCGAAAAGCAGCCGCTGCGTCGCCGCCACCATACGCGGCGACGCACCCACATGGCGGGCAAACAGGCGGCGCAAATGGCGGTCGGTAATCCCCACGCGCTCGGCCAGGGCCGCGGTGGAGCCGCTGTTGAGAGCGCCGCCACGAATCAGCTTCAAGGCGCGCCTGACGCAGGCTTCGGTGCCGATCCAGGCGGCGCTGTCCGGCGCCGCCTCCGGCCGGCAGCGCAGGCAGGGACGCAGGCCGGCGGCCGCGGCCGCAGCGGCAGAGTGGTAGTAGATCACATTGCGGGCCTTGGGCTGCGGTGCCGGACAGATCGGCCGGCAGTAGATACCGGTGGTGCGAACGCCGACGAAGAAACGCCCGTCAAAGCGCGGATCGCGCGACAGCCGCGCCCGCTCGTAGAGCGCAACCTGGTCGGCAGTGGGTTCGATGGCTTGTAATTCCAATACGGCAGACATGCTCAGCATCCTCGAAAGTCAGCACCATCATACGGCCTGGCGCCGCTCAATACTCGCCGTTTTCGGACCTGTTCAAAAGCCTGTCTATTTGTATCTGTAGCGCCGGTACCAATTTACGAGCCGCAGCGCCTGCTGAGTCTACGAAGCCCTGCGCAGCGGTTCAGCGCAGTGCTCGGTTGTCGGGCTACGGCATCATCATTGGGTTGAGGGCGGGATCAGTAGAGATATTGATAATACATAGATCGTCATATGCCAACTCCCTGTTAATCTGCCCGCGATTTACATGCGCCATGAGATGACTACCGGTACTCCTGAGACCAACCCGGCAAGTCAGCCAATGAAAATCGTAACCGTCAATCATTTCCCCCCGCGCACGACTTTCCGGCATTTTCTTCGTAGCATACCACTCCATTAGCCCTGCCAGACTGACGGGTTTTTTCGGAGGCATGCAGATTTCACTCGTAAGCTGTTGATAATCGCCGCTGGCCAGACTGCCCCACTTATGGGCTATTATTGAGCGGTGATAGCTGGTGGGATCAGGCGACAAGATATAATCCGGGCAACTTTTAAACTCAGAAAGCTCCGTATCCGGCCCGCCCCCGGGCAGATCATCCTTATCCGGTGACATGAGTGCATTGAGTATAAAACCCGTGGTCAACCCTCTTAGATTCTCAGAGTAAAACCGCAGGGTACAATTTCGGGGTACCATTGCGCTTCCTCCGCTGCCATTCATACACCCGTGGCCAAGAAAATATATATCTTTTCTCATACATACCCCCACTGTTTTTTTGTCGAGTCCGATGCAGATTAAATAACTCAGCCACCAGTTGGTGGGGAAGTTATCGCAGCGGTAAAAAGGCCTTAGAAGCAGTGCCATGACTCTCGACCTACTGCGGCGGGGCTATTTATCACTCGCCTCGCTACGGCCGAGAATTATGCAACAACTTCCAGGCATGCGCTTGATGCCCCTGGTTTTCCAGCGCCAATATATAATTAAACGGCAGGTCAATCACCTACCTCTATGAGTGGGCAGGGGTGGGCGTAAAGATACGCATTAGAGACTGCGCGGATCGCCGCCCGCTCAGTGATTGCGGCGATAATACTGCCGCCACAGTGGCTCACAGTTGCTGCGGCAAACGCGCTGCGCGCGGCCGGCCTTGAAGCCAAGCGGTTTGATCTGGGGGTTTTTCGCCACCGGCCTGCGGCTGAGGGCGGGCTTGTGCGGCAACGGCTTGTGCTTCCCGGGCCGCTGCGGCTTCAGTTTGCAGCGCTCGCCGACACAGTAGCGGCGCTGCAGGAACAGCGGGTAGCCATGGCGAAGATAGGTGTACTCGGCACTGGCGCTGTCCCCGGCCGGCGCCGGCGGCGGCAGCTTGCTATCGGGATTGAGCAGAATCGCCGTGGGCCGGGATTTAACCTTGGTGCGCTGTAATTGCGGGGGAAAATCCTCGAGTGCATCGCTGGGCAGCAGGTTCAGCTCCGGCAGCGTATCGAGCTGCTCAAAGGCGCCGCTCGCGGGTGCCGTATCACTGTAGTGAGTGCGGCCTTTTTCGTCGACCCATTTGAATACCGGCTGGGCCGCAAGCGGCCGCGCCAGCAGCGCCAGCACTGCCAGCAGCAGCGCGGCGGCACAGTAATCGGTGCGGAAAACCCACCAGGAGCCTTGCATAATGCCCGTCCCGACGGTACTGGACCGTCTTTATCTTACGCCGGATTCTGCAGTATTATCGCCGATTACCCCGGTGCGGGCTATAGCGGCCAGCCAAATACCCCGCCCTCCTGGCGCTGGATAGCCTCGGGCTTGTAGTCCCTGTCTTCGACAACTTTAAACTGCGCCACGGTGGCGCGTTCGCCACTGCTGAAACAGTTGACATGAAAGGATTTGGCGACGCCTTTGCGACTGTTGTTATCGTACAACTCGGCGATGAAAAACACTTTGTAGCGGTGATCCATAGTGTCGAAGCGCGATGAGTGAGTATCCACCGACAGGGATTTCAGCCGCTTTCCCAACTCTTTGCGGGCATGGCGCTCGCACTCGACCAGAGCATCGGTCAAGGTTACCGTGCGGTACTGCGAAGATTCCTCCCGGCCGCCGCCGAAAGGCGCCAGCGAGCCGCTCATATACAGTGTCAGCGCCACGGAAAAAGTGACGACAACAGTGGCAACCACCAGCATGAAGATATTCTGCCCACGGGTTATTCTGGCCATAAAATCTGTTTTTCACCTCTTGCGACAGCTGTCACTCGCCCGCTGCGACGGCATCGGCGGGGCGGTAAACGCCGACATTGTCGAATCCCGCGTCCCGCAGGTGGGCTGCGTGCAGCTGGCTCATCACGCCCTTTTCGCAGTACAGCAAATAAGTCTTATCGGCATTTAGGCGCGGAAATACACTGTTCAAGGTATAAAATGGCACTTTTTCGATACTGACACTGCCTAGGCGCAGGGGGCTGAGTTCCTCCTCGTCCGGGTGGCGAATATCCACCACCACGGTCGCCTGCAGTGCCGCAGGCGTCAGGCCGGCGCTCAAATCCGTGACGAGGGCAAAGTCGAAGTCCGCCTCCAGGTCATCGACCACCTTATCAATGCGCTTGATTTCACGGTTCGCCAGCGCCGTTTCCAGTGTAGCAAAGTCAAATTTTGACTCTTCATACTCAATCCGGTCACGGCGTGCCCGGGTGGTGGGCCTGACCGAGATAACCCCGCAGTACTCCGGCATATTGGCGGCAAACTGCTCGGTGCCGATACGCCGTGACAAATCGATAATCTCACCCTTGTCGGTCGCCACCAGCGGTCGCAGCACCAGGGTATCGGTGACACTGTCGATGACATTGAGGTTGGCCAGGGTCTGGCTGGAAACCTGGCCCACGGCCTCACCGGTGACCAGGGCCTGCACATCCACCTCCTTTGCCACCCGCGCTGCCGCCCGCAGCATCATGCGTTTCAGCACCACCCCCATCTGCGATTTGTCCACCCGCCGCAGTATTTCAGCGACCACCGGTTCGAACGGCACGGTGACGAATTGTACCCGGTGGGTGGCCCCGAACTTGTGCCAGAGATAGTAGGCCACCTCCTTGACCCCCACCTCGTGGGCGCGCCCGCCAAGATTGAAAAAACAGAAGTGGGTGCGAATGCCGCGCCGCATCATCAGATAGCTGGCCACGGTGGAATCGAAGCCCCCGGAAACCAGCGATAACACCGGATCCTGGCTGCCGATGGGAAAGCCGCCCAGCCCCGGGCGCTGGCTCTGTACGATGTAGAGCCACTGGCTGCGGATTTCCAGCCTCACCACGATGTCCGGGTCCTTGAGCCTGACCCCGGAGGCCCTGCTGTGCTGCAGCAGGTGGCCGCCCACCAGGCGCTCCACCTCCGTGGAGCTGAAACTGTGTTCGCCGTTGCGCTTCACCCGCACACAAAACGTCTTCTGTGCCAGAGCCTCTCCCCACAGCGCCAGGGTTCTGTCGCAGACATCCTCCATATCGCCCAGTGGATAGCGCTTGACGCGGGCGAAATTGGCAATGCCGGGCGTGCGCGCGAGGATGTCGCTCACCCGCGAGGCCACCGCATCGTCGTCGCCCGCAGCGCTGATCTCGATCTTCTCCCAGTCGCGGCGCACGCTGATACCGGCGGCTACCGGTCTGAGCAGCAGGCGCAGGTTATTGCGCAGCTGTTTGATCAGGCGCCTGCGCACCGGCGTGCTTTTGATGGTGATTTCCGGAAATAACTTGACGATAAAGTGCATAACAACCGTTTTTATATACGACGCCGGCCGGGGTCTCTACACAGCCCCGCAGCCGCCGGCTGAACTGGTGTCAACAGGCCCCGATGCCATGTATTCTCATCTGCCGGGGGCGCGATTATAATGCACCCTCGCAATTTGCACCTAAATTCAACACGGATCGGACCATAATCACAGCAGAGGACCCAAATCGCACCAAATATGTGCACGCAATCCTGAAAAGCGCCTTTTTGGTGCGGGGCGGCTTGCAAGGGTTCCGGGAAAGCCGCACCCCGCTGATTGCGAAACCCCGCTTTGGCAGGGACTGTCAAGCAGGACAGGTAATTACTGTTAAATGGCATATATTTTGCCCTGAGTTTTAATCCAAGTGCTATATCGAAGTTCTTAACGCTGAGTTCTGAACACACTAATCTCACTAACCCGTACCTTGTCTCGGCCATGTTTTCAGGCCATGTTGGAGGACCGCAATGTCAGAGAAGACTCTGAACCTGATAAAAGAAAGTGAAGCCCGCTGGGTGGATCTGCGCTTTACCGATACCAAGGGTAAAGAGCAACATGTTTCCATTCCTGTTTCCGAAGTCAGCGAAGACTTTTTCGAAGAAGGTAAAATGTTCGACGGCTCCTCCATCTCGGGCTGGAAGGGAATCAACGAGTCCGACATGATTCTGATGCCCGACGACGGTACGGCCGTGCTCGACCCTTTTACCGATGAACCCACTGTCATCCTGCGTTGCAACATCGTCGAGCCCAGCACCGGCCAGGGCTACGAGCGCGACCCGCGCTCCATCGCCGAGCGCGCCGAGCAATACCTGAAGTCCACCGGCCTGGGCGACGCCGCCTTTTTCGGCCCGGAACCGGAATTCTTCGTTTTTGACGATATCAAGTGGGGCTCGGACATGTCCGGCGCCTTCTACAAAATCAGCTCGGAAGAGGCGGCCTGGGCATCGGAGCACAGTTTCGACGACGGCAATATGGGCCACCGGCCAGGTATCAAGGGCGGCTATTTCCCGGTACCGCCGGTCGATTCTCTGCACGATATCCGCACTGCCATGTGCGCGGCCATGGAGCAGATGGGCCTGGACGTCGAGGTGCATCACCACGAAGTCGGTACTGCCGGGCAGTGTGAAATCGGCATCAAGTTCAACACCCTGACCAGGAAAGCCGACGAAGTGCAGATCCTCAAGTACTGCGTGCACAATGTTGCCCACGCCTACGGCAAAACCGCCACCTTCATGCCCAAGCCGCTGGTCGGCGACAACGGCAACGGCATGCACTGCCACCAGTCGTTCTGGAAAGGCGACGACAACCAGTTCGCCGGCGACGGCTACTCCGGCCTGTCCGAAACCGCGCTCTACTATGTGGGCGGCATTATCAAGCATGCCAGGGCCATCAACGCTTTTTCCAATGCCTCCACCAACTCGTACAAGCGCCTGATTCCGGGCTTCGAGGCACCGGTAATGCTGGCCTACTCCTCGCGCAACCGCTCGGCCTCCATTCGCATCCCCTATGTGCCCTCGCCCAAAGGCAAGCGTATCGAGGTGCGCTTCGGCGACCCCACCGCCAACCCCTACCTGATGTTTGCCGCCATGCTGATGGCCGGTATCGACGGTGTGCAGAACAAAATCCACCCCGGCGATGCCGCCGACAAGGATCTTTACGACCTGCCCGCCGAAGAGGCGGCAGAGATTCCCCAGGTATGTGGCAGCCTGCGCGAGGCGCTGGGCGCCCTGGATGAAGACCGCGCCTTCCTGACCGCCGGCGGTGTCTTTACCGACGATATGATCGACGCTTATATCGGGCTGAAGATGGAAGAGGTCTACGCGGTTGAGCACACCACTCACCCGGTTGAGTTCGACCTTTACTATTCGGTTTAGCACCGGCCCCACAGCAGGGATAAAAACCCGCTGCGCATTTGTGCAGCGGGTTTTTTTATACCGTTTCTTTAACTTCTTTTTTAACTTCGCCGGGCAAGGTGAAATAAAAGCTCGAGCCCGCCCCGAGCCGGGACTCTACACCGATCTCACCGCCGTGGTGCTCGACGATCTCCCGGCACAGCACCATGCCCAGCCCGGTGCCCTTTTCCCCGTCGGTGCCGGGCGTCGAGCAGTAGCGGTCAATGCTGAACAACTGCGCCTGTTTTTCCGCCGCCATACCGACGCCTTTATCGGCGACCACCACCCGCTGGGCACCGCCGGCGGCGTCACAGCTCACCACAATCTCGCCGCCTTCATTGGAAAACTTAATGCCGTTAAAAACCAGATTGGACAACAGTGAGTGCAGCATCTGCGGGTCGGCATAGACACTGGTGCCGGCATCCACCCGATTGTCGAGAGTGACGGCTTTGGCCGCTGCCTGCTGGGAAAACAGATCGAACACCCGCTTCACGGCTTCTGTGAGATCGACACCCTGCGGCGCGTACACCATACCGCCGAGTTGGAAGCGGGACCAGTCCAACAGGTTGCCGAGCAGATTATTCGCCTGTGTCGAGGCCCGGTGCAGGGCAGCGGCGATCTCGGCAACCCTGCCCGGTTCCTCTGTGGCGGCACTGCGCCTCAGCTTGTCGGTGAAGCCGAGCAGGACATTGAAAGGACTTCGTAAATCGTGTGACAGCAGGGAGAAAAAGCGGTCCTTGCGGGCATTGATATCGCGCATCTGCATGGCGTAGAGACGCAGCTCCAGCTGACTCACGACCTGGCGCGACAGTGCCTGCAGGGCACTGTATTGCCGGTCCTGCAGGGTGTGCGGCTGTCGATCGATGACGCACAGCGTGCCGAGTTTGCGGCCATCGGTGGTAATCAGCGGCGCTCCGGCGTAAAAACGAATATCCGGATCGCCGGTGACCAGCGGGTTGTCGTAGAAGCGCTCATCTTTACTGGCATCGGGGACAACGAAAACATCGTCGTGCAAAATGGCGTGAGAACAGAAGGCCAGGTCGCGGTGGGTCTGCTCGGCATCCAGCCCCACTCTGGCTTTGAACCACTGCCGATCCCGGTCCACCAGGCTGATCAGCGCTATTGGCGTCTGGCAGATATGTGCGGCGATCTCCACCAGGTCATCGTAGGCCGTCTCAGCGGCGGTATCGAGAATATTGTAGCGAAGCAGGGCATCCAGCCGTTGCGATTCATCTGCTGCCAATGGCGCAACTAACATCAAACAGATCCATTCAGTTTTTACTGATAATAATTATAGACACTAAACAGCGGCTCTGGGTTGCCGGCCACCCGCGCCTGTCATCGCAAGGCTTTCTCTTTGCCCCGACTGCGGTTAGGCTAGGGCCTGTTGACACTGTGTCCCGAGGTCATTTATGCGCTACCTGCTGCTACTCTACCTGTCGTGTCTACCACTTGTGGCTGGCGCACAAATTCACAAAGTGGTCGACGAACACGGCAATGTCACTTACACCGACAACCCCAGAGCCGGCGAGGATGAAAAGTCCGAACCCGTAGAGCTGCCGCGCCTCAATACCCAGCCGCCGCCTGTTTTTCAGGCCGGTCCCGAAGACGAAGGGGAAGGCGCGGCGGAAGAGGCCGAGGCGAAGCCGCCCAGCCGTTACAATATCGTTATCGTCAGCCCGCAGGATCAGAGCGCCGTGCCGCGCGGCCAGCGCGATGTGACCATCAGCGCCACCCTGGCGCCGGCCCTGTTTCCCGGCCACCTAGTGGAATTTGTGCTCGACGGCGAGACGGTGGCGAGGGGTCAAAACACCAGTTTTACGGTGCGGGAAATCTTCCGCGGCAGCCACCAGATCCAGGTGCGTGTTGTCGCCCAGTCGGGCCGCCTGATCAGCCGTTCCAATACCGTCACAATTCATGTGCATCGGGCAGTGGTGCGCAAGCCCCAACCCAAGCCGACCTGAACCGCCAAGTTGGCCTGAGCCGCCAACCCGGCCTGGACCGGAAGGCGAGCGCCGTCTCAAGCCTGCACCCCCACAGCCGGCACGCCCAAAAATGGTGCAAGCCGCTGCACTGCTGCGTAGACTAAACCCTGTACAGTCCCGGTTTTAGGTCACTTTGTGGGTTGGTTTACTTCTTGCAGATCTCTTCGGTATGTCCAACCGCATCCCTAACCGCTAATCCGCAAGCAGAGAACGACTAGCGCTCATGGCCAGTGATCCCAACTTCAAGCAGTTGCTGGACAGCCTCAACACCGCGGTCCTGGTGGTCGACCGGCAGCTGCGCCTGCGCCATCTCAATTCGGCGGCGGAAATGCTGCTGGAGGTCAGCAGCGCACAGATGCAGGGGGCGGCCGTGGGGCGCTGCTTCGACGACGCCGATACAGCGCTGGAGAGCCTGCGCAACAACGCCGATACCCTCCACACCTACACCAAACGCCGCGCCCGGTGGCAACTGCACAACGGCCGCGAGCTGACCGTCGACTACTCGGTCACTCCCACCGGCGATGACGGCGGTCTGTTGATAGAGATCCAGCCCCTCGACCGGCTGCTGCGTATCAGCCGCGATGAGGCCCTGATGTCGGCCCAGGAAACCACCCGCAACCTGGTGCGCAGCATGGCCCATGAGATCAAGAACCCGCTCGGCGGCATCCGCGGCGCAGCGCAGCTGCTGGCGCGGGAGCTGCCCGACGACCGCCTGGAAGAATATACCCGCATTATCATCGATGAGGCCGACCGCCTGCGCAATCTGGTGGACAAGATGCTCGGCCCGCGCCAGCCGATGCAGTGGCAGCCGGTCAACGTGCACGAAGTACTGGAGCGGGTGGCCGCCATTCTCAGTGCCGAGTGCGCCGGCCGGTTGCAAATCGCCCGCGATTACGACCCCAGCATCCCCGACCTGCCCGGCGACAAGGAACAACTGATCCAGGCGGTGCTGAATATCGTACGCAATTCTGTCCAGGCGCTGCAGGAAGGCGACATGCTGGAACAGGGCTGCATCACTTTGCAAACCCGCATCCAGCGACAGTTCACCATCGGCCGCCGGCACCACCCGCTGGTAGTGCGACTGGCGGTGATCGACAACGGCCCCGGCATACCCGACACACTGCTACAGGATATTTTCTATCCGATGATTTCCGGCCGCCCCGAGGGCAGCGGCCTGGGTCTGGCGATTTCACAGCAGCTGGTCAACCAGCACCGCGGCCTGATCGAGTGCGAAAGCCGTCCCGGGCGCACACAGTTTTTTATCTATTTACCCTTACAAGCGGAACAGCATGATGCATAAGACCAACCAAGTATGGATTATCGACGACGATCGCTCCATTCGCTGGGTGCTGGAAAAAGCCCTGCAACAGGCAGGCATCAGCACCAACAGCTTCGACAACGGCGACAGCGCCCTGACCCAGCTGTCGCGGGAATCGCCGGACGCCGTCATCAGCGATATCCGCATGCCCGGGATCGATGGGCTGTCGCTGCTCAACAGCATCCAGGTGGATCACCCGGCGATGCCGGTGATCATTATGACCGCCCACTCAGACCTGGACAGCGCGGTAGCGGCCTACCAGAACGGCGCCTTCGAATACCTGCCCAAACCCTTTGATGTGGACGAGGCCGTGGCCGTCACCCAGCGCGCCCTGGCCCATGCCCACGAACAGCAGTCTGAAGAAGCGGCTGCCGATATCCCGGATATGGGCGCGGAGATCATCGGCGAGGCGCCGGCCATGCAGGAAGTGTTTCGCGCCATAGGCCGCCTGTCGCAGTCCAATATCACAGTGCTGATCAACGGTGAATCGGGCACCGGCAAGGAACTGGTAGCGCGCGCACTGCACCGCCACAGCCCGCGCCGCCAGGGCCCTTTTATCGCGTTGAATATGGCAGCCATACCCAGAGACCTGATCGAGTCAGAGCTGTTTGGCCACGAGAAGGGCGCCTTTACCGGCGCCGCCGCCCAGCGCCAGGGCCGCTTCGAGCAGGCCGATGGCGGCACCCTGTTTCTGGACGAAATCGGCGATATGCCCGCCGACACCCAGACCCGCCTGCTGCGGGTACTGGCCGATGGGGAGTTCTACCGGGTCGGCGGCCACACGCCGGTAAAAGTGGATGTGCGCATTATCGCCGCCACCCATCAGAACCTTGAAACCCTGGTCGAAGACAACCGCTTCCGCGAGGACCTGTTCCACCGCCTCAACGTTATCCGCATCCATATCCCCAAGCTGGCCGACCGCCGTGAAGATATTCCCAAACTGGCGCAGCATTTTTTCCACAAAGCCGCCGGCGAGCTGGGCGTCGAACCCAAGGTATTGCTGCCGGAGACGGAAACGTATCTCTGCGGCCTCGACTGGCCCGGCAACGTGCGCCAGATCGAGAACACCTGCCGCTGGATTACCGTGATGGCCAGCGGCCGCGAGGTACATATCGAAGACTTGCCGCCGGAGCTGATGGACGCCAGGGAACTCAGCGCACCATCCGGCGACTGGGACAAGGCGCTGCGCCACTGGGCCGACCAGGCGCTGTCGCGCGGGCAGCGCGATATACTCTCCGAGGCGGTGCCGGTATTCGAGCGCGCGCTGATTGAAACCGCCCTCAAGCACACCGCCGGGCGCAAGCGCGATGCCGCCAATCTGCTGGGCTGGGGCCGCAACACCCTGACCCGCAAGTTGAAAGAACTCGGCATGTCAGATAACAGCGACGATTGACGCCAGCTGCCGCCGCCGGCGGCAATGCGCCTGTGGTCCGTTAGCCGGTGGTGAAGAACGCCTGCAGCACAACGGTGGTGCAGGGCCCTGGCAGCGAGGCAGCGAACTCTCGGTACACGGCTGGATTTACGATCTCAGCAACGGCATCCCGCAGGATCTCGATACCTGTATCACCTGCAATGCCCAGGTCGAGGAACGCTCTGGCCATGTGAGGTAGCCATTGCGACAAATCCTTTCAGCAAAACCCGCGGTTATTGGCTATACTGCTGGCCTAGGGCCTGTTGACACTCATTGAGTTGGCTCTGCTGGGCCTCTACTGCCACCCAGCACCAAAAGTAGGCGCCTGAAGCGAGGCAGAAGGAGCGCAGTTTGGTCATTCCAAATAAGCGACTGATAACGCCGCTGGGTGGCAGTAGAGACCCAGCCCTTCGGGTTGCGCCTGACAAAGCGCCACTCGTCGTTGCTCTTCACTCATTTGGAATGACCAAACCACGCTCCTCGCGCCTAGATTGGCGCTTTGTCAGGCGCAACAGAGCCAACTCAATGAGTGTCAACAGGCCCTAGCTCAGGCTGGTGCGCCGGCAACGGTGTGCCGATAGCGAGGGTGGCGTGCCAATCATGGCCTCAGACGAAGATTTAAGGAACTCAGCGGTATGGCACAGACCTTCAACCAGGCGTTTTCCCGCAACTTTCTCGGCCAGGCGCCTAACTGGTACAAGCAGTCGATTATTGCCTTTCTGCTAATCAATCCCATTTTACTGTCGACTGCGGGCCCTTTTTTTACCGGCTGGGTCTTGATCGGGGAATTCATCTTCACCCTCGCCATGGCGCTCAAGTGCTACCCGCTGCAGCCCGGGGGCCTGCTGGCGCTGGAAGCGGCGCTGCTGGGCATGGCTACCCCGGATGCCATCTATGCCGAGGTGGTGGCCAATTTCGAAGTGATCCTGTTGCTGATGTTCATGGTGGCGGGCATCTACTTTATGAAAAGCCTGCTGCTGTACGTGTTTACCAAGATTCTGATATCCATTCGCTCAAAGATGTTGCTGTCGCTGCTGTTTTGCGCGGTGGCGGCAGTGTTGTCGGCATTTCTCGATGCCCTGACGGTAACGGCGGTACTGATCAGTGTGGGGGTGGGCTTCTACGCGGTGTATCACAAGGTGGCTTCCGGCAAGAAGATCCACCAGCAGCACGACCACGCCGACGACGCCAGCGTGCACGAATACCACCGCGAGGACCTGGAGAACTTCCGCAGCTTCCTGCGCAGCCTGGTGATGCACGGCGCGGTGGGCACAGCGCTGGGGGGCGTTTGCACACTGGTGGGCGAGCCGCAGAATTTGCTGATCGCCGAAAAAGCCGGCTGGCATTTCACCGAGTTTTTCCGGGCTATGGCGCCTGTTACCATGCCGGTGCTGGCCGTTGGCCTGCTGACCTGCGTGCTGCTGGAGAAGTTCGGGCTCTGCGGCTATGGCGCGCGCCTGTCCGAGCCGGTGCGCCGGGTGCTGACCGACTTTGCCGAACAGGAGGACCGCAAGCGCAGCCGCCGCGACAAAGCCGAACTGATCGTGCAGGGCCTGGTGGCGGTGATACTGGTGTTGGCGCTGGCCAACCATGTCGCCGCCGTGGGGCTGGTGGGGCTGATGGTCATCGTGCTGCTGACCTCGTTTAACGGGGTGATCGAAGAGCACCGGATCGGCCATGCCTTTGAAGAAGCGCTGCCGTTCACCGCCCTGCTGGTGGTGTTCTTCACCGTGGTGGCGGTCATCCACCAGCAGCACCTGTTTACCCCCATTATCAGCGCCGTGCTGGATCTGGAACTCAATATGCAGGCGCCGATGTTTTTCGTCGCCAACGGTATGCTGTCAATGATCAGCGACAATGTGTTTGTGGCGACGGTGTATATCAATGAGGTCAGGGCGGCGCTCGACAACGGCAGTATTTCCCGCGAGCATTTCAACAATCTGGCCGTGGCCATCAATACCGGTACCAACCTGCCCAGCATCGCCACACCCAACGGCCAGGCCGCCTTTCTGTTTCTGCTGACCTCGGCGCTGGCGCCGCTGATCCGCCTGTCCTACGGGCGCATGGTGATTATGGCGCTGCCCTACACCCTGGTACTCGGCGGTGTGGGGCTGGCGTGTGTGGTGATGTTTATCAATTAGTTGAGCTGCCAGTTTACAGCGAAGCCCAATTCGAGCCGGGTCAAGCTGTCAGTTGTAAACTGTGAGCTGTCAACTTTCTTTCAACCATAAACAACCGCCACCACTGGCCTTTTCGACCGTGGCCAGCTTGTCCCGGTGGGCGGCCAGTTCCTCGCCGCTGGCGCGGATCACCGGCAGCGCCGCGCGGTTGGGGTCGAGGCGGCGGATATCGCTGACTACCTGCTGCTCGGCGCCGCTCTGCTGCCCGCCCAGCGACAGCGCGGTCTGGCCGCCGGTCATCATCAGATAGACGTCGGCGAGAATCTCCGCATCCAGCAGCGCACCGTGCAAATCGCGCTGCGAATTGTCGACATCGTAGCGCTTGCAGAGGGCGTCGAGGTTATTCTTCTGGCCCGGGTGACGCTGCCGCGCCAGTACCAGTGTATCCACCACGCTACAGTGGTCGGCGACCACACCGTAGCCCCGATCGAGCAGCGCCAGTTCGCTGTCCATAAAGCCGATATCGAAGGGGGCGTTGTGGATAACCAGCTGGGCGCCGTCAATGAAGGCCATGAACTCCGCGGCGATGGTGTCGAATACCGGCTTGTCCGCCAGGAACTCATTGGTAATGCCGTGCACCTCGATGGCCCCCTCGTCCACCTCGCGCTCGGGGTTGATATACTGGTGGTAGTGGCGCCCGGTCAGGCGGCGGTTGATCAGCTCGACGCAGCCGATTTCAATGATGCGATGCCCCTGGGAAGGCTCCAGGCCGGTGGTTTCCGTATCCAGAACGATTTGCCGCATAAACTGCCGTCCCCGTCTGTTTGTTTATCAACTGCGATTCAATTCATCAATGCCGCGATTGGCGAGCTGGTCGGCAATTTCATTCTCGCGGTGCCCGCTGTGGCCCTTGACCCAGTGCCAGTTGACCTCGTGGCGGCCCACCTCGGCGTCCAGGCGGCGCCACAGCTCGGCATTTTTTACCGGCTTCTTGCCCGCGGTTTTCCAGCCGTTCTTTTTCCAGTTGAACAGCCACTGGGTAATGCCCTGGCGCACATACTGGGAGTCAGTGGTCAGCTCCACCTTGCAGGCCTGTTTGAGGCTGGCCAGCGCCTCGATGGCCGCCATCAGCTCCATGCGGTTGTTGGTGGTGTGTTTCTCGCCGCCGTAGAGCGGCTTTTCGACATCGTCGTAGCGCAGCAGCGCGCCCCAGCCGCCGGGTCCCGGGTTGCCGCGGCAGGCGCCGTCGGTAAAGATTTCTACAGTTTTCAAATGCGGTGATTTCCTCTGTGCCGGTAATTAGCTGCCTGTTGCGGCTCTGTCTGGGTGCTGGTCGGGTCGGGCAGCCTGGACGAAGGTTTGCCCGCCGTCAAGCCCACAATGCGGTTCAGGTTCGGCCACAGCGGCCGGATCGGTGTCATGGCGGCAATCTCTTTGCGCGCCACAATGCAATAATAGGCCCCGCCGGGCAGATTCGATGACGTGCCCAGGCGCTCCATCCAGCGCAAACGCTCCAGCAGGCTGGTGCGCGTCAGCGGCGGCCGGTAAAAGCCCTGCTCGATACTGATCGGCTCGAAATCCAGCAGCCGCAGCCAGTCCAGTACCCGGCCCAGCCGCAGTGAGTGGTAGCGCCACTGCGGCCGGCGGCTTATCAGCTGTGCGAACGGCTTGCAACAGCCCATCACACTCCAGGGATTGAAGCCGAGAATCACCAGGTGGCCGCGCGGAATGATCACCCGCGATGCCTCGCGCAACAGCTGGTGCGGGCCGGGTGAGTACTCCAGTACGTGGTGGAGTATGGCGACGTCGATGGACTCCGCCGGCAGCGGCAGCTGGTCCAGTTCGGCGCGGCCCTGAATCCGTGACCCCGCCTGGATTTCGCCGGGGGTAAGGGCAAAGCGGTGGTTGATGGTGCTGGCACTGCTCAACTCGAGGCGGCGGCTGATACTCAGCTGCATCAGATGGTAGCCAAACAGGCAATTCAGGGCGCGGTCCAGGGAGGCCTGCTCGCGCTGCATCAGCGCCAGCCCGAAGGGCGACTCGAGCCAGGTTTCCAGCGCGGCAATGGTGCTGTCCAGCGGCATAACCCCGTGGCGCCGATGCGCCCCGGCCCTGATGGCCTGTAACCAGCCCGTACTCGTCATGGCACCTCCAGGTTTGCAGTGTGCGATATAGACCCTATACGCTCAGTAACCGGCCTATTATTATGAATCCCTCCGCATCCAACAATAGCGAGTTATCTATGTTACAGGTTTATCCCGTTGCGGCTTTTCACGACAATTACCTGTGGTTGTTTCACCGCGACGGCGAGCGCCGGGCCTATATCGTCGATCCGGGCGATGCCGCACCTGTGGAACGGGCACTGGCGGCCCGCGACCTGGAGCTGGCCGGCATTCTCATTACCCACCACCACCCCGACCATACCGGCGGTATCGACCGCCTGCTGGACCTCTACCCGGTGCCGGTCTACGGACCCGACTCCGATGGCATACCGCAGATTACCCACAGGCTGCGCCAGGACGATCAGCTGTCGCTCGGCGAGCGGCTGCAGTTTCGGGTGATCGAGGTGCCGGGCCACACCCTCGATCATATCGCCTACTTCCACGCCGGCCCCGAGGCGCCGCTGCTGTTCTGCGGCGATACGCTGTTTGCCGGTGGCTGCGGGCGCCTGTTTGAAGGCTCCGCCGCACAGATGTTCGGCTCGCTGGGCAAGCTGGCGCGGCTGCCCGGCGATACCCGCGTCTACTGTGCCCACGAGTACACCCTGGCCAATCTGGAATTTGCCCTGGCGGTGGAGCCGGAAAATACCCAGCTGCAGCGGCGCCTGCTGGCCGAACAGGCCAAGCGCCGCGACAACCGGCCCACCGTGCCCTCGACAATTGCACTGGAGCTGGCAACCAACCCCTTCCTGCGCAGCCACGAGCCGGCAGTGATAGCCGCTGCCGCCGCACATGCCGGCTCGGCCCTGCACGAGCCGGCCCAGGTGCTGGGCGCCGTCAGAGCCTGGAAAGACAGCTTCTAAGGGCTGCCGGATGGCGCATTTTTTGCTCCTTTCTTGACCGCATCAGCGCTTCTTACTTACAATCGCGGCAACCTTTGGGCGCCGGCCGGCAACAAGAACACGTGTTCATGAAGAATTTAAGAAATATCACTTTCATATTACTTATCAGTTACTTAACCGGATGTACTCAAGTCACTTCTCAACTCGAGACAGAGCGGCCTGACGCAAGCGCGACGCTGCTGCCGGCCCCCCCTGCAAGCCTGATGCTGGGTATCGAGGCGAATCCGGACTGTGAGGTCGATGGCAAAACTCTGGCACAATTTGCCCCTCACAATCACCACAATCTGTGGGACCGCCTGCGCGCCGGCTACCGGCTGCAGCCGGTAAGCAATGAGCGGGTGCAGATGCACCTCGACTGGTACGCACGCAATCCGGGTTATATGAAACGTGTCAGTAAACGCGCGACTCGCTACCTCCACTATATCGTCAGCGAACTGGAGCAGCGCCAGCTGCCGCTGGAGTTGGCGCTGCTGCCCATCGTCGAGAGCGCCTTCGACCCTTTCGCTTACTCTCACGGCCGCGCCTCCGGCATGTGGCAGTTTATACCCGCTACCGGCCGCCAGTACGGTCTGGTGCAAAACTGGTGGTATGACGGGCGCCGCGACGTCGAAGCCTCGACGCGCGCGGCAATGGATTTCCTCACGGACCTGCACCGGCGCTTCGACGGCGACTGGCTGCTGGCACTGGCGGCCTACAATACCGGCGAGGGCAATGTGCGCAAGGCCATCCGCCGCAACCAGCGCCGCGGCAAGGCCACCGACTTCTGGGCCCTCAAACTGCCGCGGGAGACACGCGCCTATGTGCCGCAATTGCTGGCCCTGGCGACCCTGGTCGGCGACCCGGAAAAATACCAGCTGCAGCTGGCGGAGATTCCCGACACGCCCTATTTCACCCGGGTGGCGGTGAATTCGCAGATCGATCTGGCCCAGGCCGCGGAGCTGGCCGGTATCGATATCGATGAACTCTACCTGCTCAACCCCGGTTACAATCGCTGGGCCACCGACCCCAAGGGTTCCCACCACCTGCTGCTGCCGGTGGCGCGCGCCGCCGACTTCAGTGCCAGGCTGCAGGATCTGCCGCAGGACCAGAGAATCGGCTGGGAACGCTATATCGTCAAATCCGGCGACTCCTTGCTGATCGTTGCCAGGCATTTCAATACCAGCGTCGATTCGCTGAAGAAGGTCAACAACCTCAAGGGCAATACCATCAGGATCGGCCAGCCCCTGCTGATACCCGTGGCCACCCAGCCGGCCAAACACTACGCCTTCAGCGCCGAGCAGCGCCAGCGCCGCAAACAGGCGCGCTCGCGCGGCGGCGAGGGTACCGCCCGGGTGAGTTACCGGGTGCGGCCCGGAGACAGCTTCTGGAAAATCGCCCGCGCCCACAATATCGAGGTCAAGGATATCGCCCGCTGGAACGGCATGTCCCCGCGCGACCTGCTGCACCCGGGCCAGGAACTGGTATTGTGGACCCGGGCGGGCCGCGAGGCGCAGCGGCCACCGGCCGCTCTGCACGGCAATCCGGTTATCCGCAAAGTGGCCTACCGGGTGCGCCGCGGCGACTCACTGGCACGCATTGCCGGCAAGTTCAATTTGACGGTGAACGATATCCTCAACTGGAATGCGTTGAACAAGAACAAGTATATCCACCCCGGCCAGTCGCTGACCCTGTTTGTCGACGTTACCCGGGTCAACTAGGGCCTGTTGACACTCCTTGAGTTAGCTCTGCTGGGCCTCTACTGCCACCCAGCACCAAAAGTAGGCGCCTTAAGCGAGGCAGAAGGAGCGCCGTTTGGTCATGCCAAATAAGCGACTGATAACGCCGCTGGGTGGCAGTAGAGGCCCAGCCCTTCGGGTTGCGCCTGACAAAGCGCCACTCGTCGTTGCTCGTCACTCATTTGGAATGACC
>JANQMH010000054.1 GCA_028280195.1 Exilibacterium sp. | reverse complement strand
CCCGCACGGTGACCGTTGAAGCCCGCAATACGCTGATGTCCCCGGAAGACATGGCGCCTGTGGTGGCGGAAAAGCTGGCGGCGCTGAACGCCTCCCTGGCGCCCGGGCATATTGCCGAGTTTGACGGCATCATTGAAGACTCCGCCGAAGGCAAGGCCGCGCTCTCCGCCAATTTCCCCCTGACCTTCGGCCTGGTGGCGATTCTGCTGGTGGCGCAGTTCAACAGCTATCGGCGCCCGCTGATCATTATGCTGTGCATGCCGCTGATTCTAACCGGGGCAGTGCTCGGCCTGAAGGTGATGCAGGCGGACTTTGGTTTTATCGTCATTCTCGGCCTGCTGGCGCTGGCGGGTATTATCGTCAACAATGCCATCGTGTTGATCGATCGTATCGATATCGAGCGCAGGCGGGGCAACAGGTCGGATCTCGAAGCGGTGGTGAGCGCCAGTGTCAGACGGCTGCGGCCGATCCTGATGGCGACCATTACCACCATTGTCGGTCTGCTGCCGCTCATTATCGGCCGGGATGTCCTGTTTTTCGGTATGGCCAGCGCCATTGCTTTCGGCCTGGCAGTGGGAACGGTGTTGACATTGGGCGTCGTACCCGTGCTCTACTGTCTGTTCTTTGGGATTAAAGCCGGTCAAAGCCGCTAGTCGTTGCCCGATTTCTGCCGGCGGCAGAATATTGCTGATCTGGACGGCGACACCTGCCGGGCACAGCACTCCCGGCTAAGCGGCTGCCGGCCTGCGCCCTGCGGCGAGACGGTATGGCAGACAGACTGCCACCAGCACCACAAACAATGCGGCCCACCCCGGCCAGTTCCCCAGCCTGGCGTATAGCGTAGAGGGCGTTCTGGTATAGACCTGGCTGTAGAGGTTTTCCCGGGTGAAGAGTCCGGTGCGGGCGGTAACCCGGCCGGCCGGATCGATAAAGGCACTGATACCGGTACTGGTGGCGCGAATCAGCCACAGCCGGTGTTCAATAGCCCGCAGGCGGGCAAAGGCGAGGTGAATGTGCGGGCCCTGGGTATTGCCGAACCAGGCGTCACTGGCCAGGGTAATCAATAGCTGCGGGTGTGCTTCGCGCACCATTTTGCGCACAAAGTCCGGCACGATCACTTCATAGCAGATGGGTGTGGCGATGGCGATTTCGCCCAGCTGCAGGGCCGCTGCGGAGTTGCCGCGACTGAAGTTTTGCATATGTGGCAAAAGTGCTTTGAGGTTTGCGCCGACGCCGCTGAACGGCATGTATTCAGCCAGGGGTATCAGCAGATTCTTATCGTAGTTGTGGTGGATTTTGCCGGCCGCGGTAACCAGGAAAGCGGAGTTGGCACTGCGGCGTTTGCCGTTTTCCTCCCATACCGATGTGCCGCCAAACAACAGGGGTAGCGGCAGGTCTTCGCGGATTGTCTGTGCGTCCACCGGCAGCGGCCGCCTGATGGCGCGGGTATAGGCGGTCTCCGGCCAGACGATCAGATCCGGGGTGCCATTGTCGATAAGCTCCCGGCTCTGTTGCAGATGGCGGCGATGGTTTTCCGCGCTGAAGCGGCGTTTATCCTGGCCGCCGAGATTTGCCTGTACCAGTCCCACCCGCAGCGGCTGCGATAATGCGCCGGGTTTCGCCAGCGACTGTGTGCGCGCAATACCGTAGAGAATAACGCCGCTGACAAGCAGCGAGGTGAGAACTGTATGTCGCAGCAGCGGTGTATTGGTACCCCGCAGGTGCAGCCACAGCTGGTAGAAGCAGGCATTGACCAGCGCCACCACAGCGGTGAGCAGCAGTGGGCCCCCCAGATCTGCTATCTGCGCCAGCGGCAGGACTTGTATCAGTGCGGCACCGGCGAAGCTCGGGAACAACTGCGGTTGCAGCCATTCGACCAGTAACAGCGGGGCGCTGCCCGCCAGTGCCAATGGCCACGACTGCAGCCGCAGGCGCCGAAAGGCGACGGCATAGGCAGCGAAGCCGATGGCGAACCAGATACCGCAGGCCGACCACAGCAGCAGGCCGGTAAGCAGGTTGCCGCCAAGAAAACCGCCGATAAGCTCGAGCAACCACGGAAAGCCGACAGCAAAAGCTGACAGGCCGAAAACCAGGCCGACCAAAGCCGCTTTACCGCTATGGCCTGCGCCAATGCGTTCGAGTGCGAGCCAGAACGGTATCAGGTAAATAAAAATCAGCGGCCATATACCGAAGCCGACCTGGCCCAGCGCATAGAGCGCACCGCCGCTACCTGCCTGCAGGCAAAGAATGGAGAGCCGCGGCATTTTTATCGGCTTGGGCCGGGAGACTTAAGAATCTGCATTGCGCGGCGGCAGCAGCTCGAGACAGCCGCCAGCATGTACGGGCCGGTCATACACCGTGCGCCCTTCCTGGTCTTGCAGATGCGGGTCGGCACCGCGGTCGAGCAGCAGGCTTATCATCGCCTTATGGCCTTTGGCGCAGGCCGGCATCAAGGGTGTATCGCCGAATCTGTCGCGGGCGTTGATCTCGGCCCCCCGTTCAATCAGGTAGGCGGCACTGTGCAGCCGATTCTCCGTGGCCGCATAGTAGAGCGGGGTTCTGCGCCGCTTGTCGGCGGCATTCACCCGGGCGCCCTCGCTGAGCAGATATTTTATGACCGCCAGTCTGCCTGTTGCCGCGGCATAGGACAGCGGGGTGCGACCGCCGGCATCGGCTCTGTCTGTATCGGCGCCCAGTGAACCCAGGCGGCGCACCAGTTCGAGCCCGCCGCCGTGGCGTGTCACCAGTAACAGCGGCGAGCGGCCGAGGTCGTCTCTGGTGTTGATATCGACGCCGAGTTCCAGGGCGCGCTCAATGGTTTTGAGATCGCCGTCGCGGGCGGCTTGCAACAGGCGCTGTTCGCGGGTAAAAGGCTGCGGCATTCTGGGTTCGCCGACACCGATCAGGCGATTCTTATAGGCCTGAGCGCCCTGCTTATCCGCCTCGGTCTGGGCGCCGGCAGCCGCGCCGACGCCGGCGGCCAACACAATGGCGACGACAAGTTTCATCGGCACCGCCCCTCTGCAGGCGCGGGGCCCGCAACGCGGGCCTTTACTGCGGCGCAATTAGAGGGCGTCGTTAATGGGACCGGCGATAATCTGCATGCCGGGGTCTTCGTCGTTGTAGCCATTTTCCGGTTCCAGGTCGCGTATGACGGCATTATTGTTAACCCAGCGGTCGAGAAAGCTCTCCATACTGTTGAGACCTTCAGGGCATTTCCAGGACTGGCTGAAGGGGAACTCGAAAATTTCATACCATCTTTTTTTGCGGATACCGGGGCAGGCGTGGCTGCCGACAAAGGTGATGATGGTGGAGCAGTGTGAGTCGTTGATCGGCCGCTTCCAGGGGATATGGTAGCTGAAGTTCGGATGGTCATTCATCTCGTTGATGAGGTTGGCCTGGTCCTGCCTCCACATGGTCAGTATGTCTTCCATGCTGCTGCCGGGGAAAAAGCGCTCGTAGGAGAAACGCGAAAAATTGAAGTCACTGGAGTAGGCGGTATAGGCCAACTGGTCGTTGGGGAACTCGAGCGATACCATATCGGTGGCGCTGCCGTAGTCGTTGACATCGAAGCTGGCGGGCAGATTCGTCAGTACGTCATCCAGACCCCAGGCCACACGGATGGTCTCGTGCAGCTGGCGCGACTTGAAGCTGGCATCGGGCGCCGGGAACAGCGGTCCGGAGTCGTTGAGCATAAAACCCTCGTTCGGGTTCAGGGTGCGCTTGGCAAAATAGTAACCCGCCGCCGAGGCCACACCGCCGGCACTGAAGCCGGTAACCAGCAGTTTATTGATGGCGGGGAATCTCGCCGCCAGCCAGTCCAGCGCCTCAATGGTGTTGTGGTAGCCCATATGCCGGAAAGTGATCGGCGGGTTGACGCCGGTGGGGTCCTCATAGGTCCTTACCGCATTGCCGGTGTGCACATCGCCCGTACAGTAGGGCATATAAACCACGTCCCAGCCATTGGTAACGATGGGGGTTTTCGGGCGAAAGGGCAGGCCCGGGTCGGCGCCGTTGACCAGCGGAGAGACAAAGCGGGCCTTGAACTCGGTAATGTAATTGTCGGGCAGGCCGTTGGGGTTGGCGGCTCCCAGAATGCCCAGCTGCCCGCTGCAGCTTTCATAGTCCCAGCAGGCGCCGCCGCCTTCGAACAGTATCAGCATATTGGTAGATGGCGTGTCGTGCACCCAGAACTTGTACTGTGAACCGTCGCTGCAGACGGTGCCGGGAATTTCCACCCGCTCCCAGTTGTAGTTATTGCCGCCGTCGACAACATCTTCGATGCCCAGTGAGAATGCCGGCGATGAAAACCACAGTGGCACACAGCTTGCCAACAGGATTTTTGCGCTATGGAGAAAATTTTTATTCATTATTGCCCACCTCGTCTATCGGTTATCGTTGCGCCGATCCCGGCTGCCGGGATCGGCATTGTTCCCGGATCGCAAGTTACCGCTCCCGCCATGACAGTCGGATTCAGCTGGCAGGCAGCGCGAGAGCAATAGCAGTGCGGTGTTGGGTAAAAGCAGGGGCATAACAGCATATTTACCCTGAGGCATCCTGTAGATTTTAAAAATTCGTCAGTATAGGCCGGTCTATTTATCATATATTCAATTGTGAAAACGGCTTGCCGGCTTTGTGAAATTCGTTTGTCGAGGCGACTGCGCAGTCAATCTCACTGTGACGACATATCCTGAAACTCAGCTTCGCCCGCCAGCCAGGCATCGCGGACTTTCTGATGAGCATCGCGGCGCTCCAGCGCCAGCGCCAGGTCCCTCGGCAGCTGTTCCAGGCGCGCCAGATGCAGGGTTCTTGCCAGCTCCAGCAGGCGCAGATCCCGTTCCGGCAGCACCTGGCCGTAGTTTTCGATCATATGGCTGGTAAATTCGATGTGATCGCTGGAGACACGGTTGCGCCAGCGATAATAATCTCTGACTTCTGCCTCGGTACCGGTGTTCGACAATACCTTGCCGTATATTTTGTTCCAGTATTCGCGGGTTTCAGCGCGTTTATTGAGAATGAATATATCCTTCGTCGGCGCCGACATCTCCCAGTACAGATTGTCGGGCAGCGCCGTTTCCACCGCCTGCAGATCCACCTGTGCCCAGGCCCAGGCCGGGTCGTCAACGCCAAACAGTTTTTCCAGGATGGCCATGGGGTTTTCAGACTCGGGCGTCACTTGTGGCAGTATATCTGCGCCGGCATCCGGCTGTACTGCGGTTTTTTCTTCGACTTTCTGTTCAGCCTGCTCGGCAACGGTTTCGCGACCGCCTGAGTGTTGTGGCGACTCGGTGTGGTAAGTGAAGAGTAAGTAGCCGGTTGCCAGCAGAATGATTGACCAGAATAAATGGCTTTTTCTTATGGGCATAGTCGGTGCTCCGCTCGCCGGTTATCAGGCGATTATAGGATTTTAAAAGGTATCGTCAGCTGTGCTGATTAGATGCCGGAAAGGCCTGTTAGCGCTACCGTATTTTAAAAAAAGCTCTCAATATATACCGAATATTTTTTCCGTTTTCCTGCTTGCCGGCATCCCTGCTGTCGGGAGTTTCTGCAGGCCCTGCAGAGCGGTGGGCCGATCAGTTGGCACCGTGTGTTAGCAGAGCACTACTCCCGGCCGGTAAGCACATCGAGGAATATACACCACGCGTCTTATTATCTATTGCATCAAACGCAATAAAGGCGATGTCTCAGTGTTATTGCAACGCTGCAATAAATCTAGTTGAATCCACGCCAGTGGGACTTATTGCGACTGTGTTGCGGAGCTACAATAAAAAGATCGGGGGAGTCATCCATGTCTAACCGGCCCTTGTTCAGGCTGCTGCCAGCAGCACTGGTGTTCCTTTTCATTGCTTCACTCAAGACTGCGCAGGCATCCGAGCTGCAGAAGCTGACCGATACCTATATCGAAACCTGGGCGGCTTTTTACCCGAGTAAGGCGCTTAGCGAGGGCTTGAAAACAGCGGCATTCGAATTTGAAGATATCTCCGGCGCAAAAATCGAGAACTGGCTGAAATATAACCGCCAGGTGGCGGCCGCAATCGAGGCAAAAGCTGCCGGCCTGCCTCTGCAGCAGCGCATAAATGCCCGAGTGCTGCAACGCCAGATAAAACGCGAACTCGAGTTCTGGGCCTACGACAAGGTACAGATAAACCAGCCGATCTGGTATGCGGAGCTGATTTCCCAGGCGCTCACATACCTGCTGGTTGGCGAGCAGCTGACAGCTGCGGAAAGGGCCCGGGCACTGGAGCAGCGGCTGCGGGGTATCGACAGACTCTGCAGCTTTGCCATTGCCACCCTGCGCAACGGCAGCCCGGAGAGGACCCGGCGCTCGCTGCAGATACTGGAGCGCACGCGGCAGTTCTACCAGAACAGCCTGCCGCAGCTGACCCGCGACTGGGTCGACGCCGGCAGGCACGAGCAGCTGGCGGACGCCATCCGCCACAGCGCCGGGCAAATCGATAAACTGAGCCAACATATTCGCCTCGGGGTTCTCCCCAAGGCAACGCTGTCGGACTACTTTGGTGCTGAGGCCTATACGCGCAAACTGCAGGTAGAGACAGGCAGTGAGCTAACGCCCGTGCAGCTGGCCGAGCGGGCGGGGCGCGAAATCGATACCGTGCGCGCGCTGATGGTGGCGGAGGCGCGGCGCTGGTGGCAGCACAGCCGTCGCGGCCACCAGCCGCCCGCTACCGAAGCGGCGCTGTTGCAGGCTGCCATAGAGGCCATGGAGCGGGATCGCGAGGCCAACCGCGGGGACTTTCTGCAACTGTTTATCAGGCTGACCCGCGAGGCTGAGGCATTTGTCATCGAGCATGACCTTGCCAGCGTGCCCCAGCCCAGAACGCTGTATATCGGCCTGTCGCCGGATCATTTCTCGGGCGCGGCCTACGGCGGGGTTTATCCGGCGGGGCCTTTTGATCCGCAGGCGCAAACGCTGTTCTACCTGCCGAGCGTACCTGACGACACGCCGCAGGCGCAGAAAGTAGGCTTTTATCGCTCGTTTAACAATCCTTTTAACACCATGATCATCGCCCATGAAATGTTCCCCGGCCACTATATGCAGTACAAGATTGCGGTCAACGACGCGCCGCCGCTGCGTTCGCTGTACGCCGACGGTATCTATGTCGAGGGCTGGGGAACCTTCAGTGAAAAGCTGATGCTCGATGCGGGTTGGGGCGGCGGCCAGGTGCTGGTGCGGCTGGCGCATCTGCGCAAGCGCCTGGAGAACGCCACCCGTGCCTATACCAGCGCAAAAGTGCATACGCAAAACTGGAGCAGGGAACAGCTTATGCACTTTGCCATCACCCGCGGCCTGCTGGCGCCGCAGTTTGCGACGAATTTGTGGCACAGGGTGATCAATAACCCCCTGCAGATTACCAGCTACTTTCTCGGCTTTCACAGTTTCGAACGCCTGTGGGCCGCGGAGCAGAGGCGGCTGGGGGACAAATTCAATGGCAAACACTTTGTCGACGCGGTTTTGCGCACCGGCCCCGTCCCCATGGATCTCCTCGGTGAAGCCATTCGCTAGGACGCTGGTCAGAGCTTTTCGAAAAAGTAGTTGCTGATCTTGGTAAACACATGCTGCTGGTAGTCGCGGATACCGTGATGCTGGTTGGGGTAAATCATCATGTCAAACTGTTTGTTGTGTTTGATCAGCGCGTCGGCAAACTGCAGGGTAAAGGCATATTTGACATTTTCGTCGCCGCTGCCGTGAATCAGCAGCAGATTGCCCTGCAGTTTATCGGCATAGTTGATCAGGTTTGTCTCGTAATAGCCTTTGGGGTTGTGGTCGATAAAATCCATCCAGCGCTCGACACCCACGGCCTGATAGCGGCTTAAGTCGATGACCGGCGCCACGCTGACGGCGGTGTTAATATGCGCTGCGCCCTTGGTCATCAGCGCGGCGGCCAGGTAGCCACCGCCGCTCCAACCCCAGAAGCCGAGCCTGTCCGGGTCTATGTAGGGAAGGGTTTTCAGGTGCTTCACGCCTTCGAGATAGTCGTGCAGGGCATACTTGGCGTAGTGCCCGTAGGTCAGGTTCTTTGCCGCCTTGCCGCGACCCGCGGTGGTGCGGTTGTCGAAGGCGAAAACAATATAGCCCTGTTGCGCCATATAGCGATGCCACAGATCCTGCCGCGGCCCGCGCTGGGTTCCCCAGCGGTTGACCACAACCTGGGAGCCGGCATTGCCGTAGCCGTAACCGATGGCCGGATATCGCTTTTTGGGGTCGAAATCCAGCGGCTTGATGATAAAGGCATCGATCGATATGCCGTCACCGGTTTTTATTTTCATAAACTCAGTGTGCGGCATGGCGTACTTTTCCATGGCCGGCAAGTGATTTGCCTCCAGCACTCTGATCTGCCTGCCGCCGGGCTCGCGCAGGGTGATTCTCGGCGGTGTGCGGGCATCGGAATAGGTTTCGACAATATGGCGCCGCGACGGTGAAAACTGCCACTGATACCAGCCGGGCCTGTCGCTCAGGCGCTCGACCTCGGAGCCGCTTAGCGCCACCCGATAGATATGCTGATCGATAAAAGTATCTTTTTTGGCAGTGAAGTACAGCCACTGTTCCCGCTCGTCCAGGCCGATCAGCGCAGTGATTTCCCAGTCGCCGCTGGTCAAAGCCGTTTCCCTGCCGTCGTAGTCGTAGAGATAGGCGTGGCGATAGCCGCTCTTTTCCGATGTCCAGACAAACTGCCGCGTATGGCTGAGAAATTTCAGGTCCCTGGTAATATCGATCCAGGCCGGGTCGGTATCGGTGACGATGACCCTGCTCTGCCCGCTGCGGATATCGGCAAACAGCAGCTGCAGCTTTTCGTGATCGCGGGTCAGGCGCTGTATTGCCAGCGCAGCGGACGACGGCGTCCAACTGATCAGCGGAATATAATCGTCCGGGTTGTCACCAATGTCCATAAATGTCTTTTTGTCGCTGTCGAGGTCGTATACCACAATCTGGTTGACGGCATGGGCCTCGCCGGCATTGGGATACTTCATCGGCCGCACTTGGGGATAGTCGCCCAACTGGTCGACCATATGGAAAACTTTTACCGCACTCGTATCGAGCCGCCAGAAAGCTATCTTGCGGCTGTCCGGCGACCAGTGCCAGGCGTCTTCGTCGACACCGAAAAACTCGGTGCTGCCATAGTCGAAGAAACCATTGAAGATATCGGCGCTGCCGTCGCTGGTGACCGCCCGGGTGCTGCCATCTGCCAACTCGGTAATGTAGAGATCATTTTCCAGTACATAGCCAACCCGTTTGCCGTCGGGAGACAATTTCGCTTTGCGCAGATGGGGGTTGCCGTCCGCCAGTGGCCACAACTTTTTTTCCGGCCGCTGGTAAATGAAGTAGGGGGCTTCCAGGCGCCCGTCCCAGGTCAGCTTGACCGGGCCGCGCAGCAGCGCGATGCTGCGCCCGCCGGCCCAGCGGTGATGGCTTATCTGAATTGCCCGGCCGTCGTGCTTTAACTGTGAAGCGCGCAGGAAAGGGCGGCTGCGCCCGCTTGCAACGGTATACTGGTAGATATCGGACAGGCCGTTGTCACTGTTTTCTTTGAGATAAGTGAATGTCTTTTCATCGCCGCTCCACTGAATGTCCCGCAGGGTTTTATTATGAAACTCGCCGCCGGCAAAGATGGCATCCAGAGTCAGGGGCTGTTGTGCCCCGGCAGATAGCTGGGTGGCATTGAAACAGCACAATAAAGCTAACAGGGTGATCGAGCTGGTTCGCATGGTATCGCTCCCGCGGGTTGTATTTATAGTAAGCATGCCATAGGGAGGATTACAGCGCCGCCTCATTGTTTCAATAACTTAGCATCAATGATTTTGTTGTTCTGTCGACAACGCTTTGCCGGGATAACCCGCTATTCGGGTCTAAATGGGTAGTCGTGGCGCCCTGATTTTCCCGTTTCCACTGCAGTTGAATTGCCGCCCTGACATGGCAGGCTACCTGTTTTTTAGACGTCAGTTATCTCACATATAAAACTGCGCTTTGTACAGACCTTGCCGCGCAAACGGTAAATGCAAAACAGTGCTTAGTTTTGATTTATTTTGCCGGTCAATCACTGAGAATGTGAACCAAGCACTCAAGAATATGGGTCGCCGGTGAGATATTGCCCCGCACGTCGAGACAGCGTCTGGAGACTGTAATGTACGAAATAAAAATCTGGCGCCCGCTTGTGCTGATTGCAGGTATCTGCTGTGCCAATATGCTGCATGCCGCCCAGTGTCACTACACTATTCGCAGTGAATGGAATACCGGGTTTACCGCCGCTGTAACCATTGAAAACGATACCGATGAAACCATTGACGGCTGGTCCGTTTCCTGGATTTTTGACGACGGCGCGACCATTTCCCAGATATGGAAAGCGGCCCTGCAGAGCAGCGGCCCCTATATAGCGTCGAACCTCAGTTACAACGCCAGAATTCTGCCCGGCGCCTCTGCCGATTTCGGCTTTAACGGGCGCAAAGCCACCCCCAATGCGCCGGCGCAAATACCGCAGCTGGGCGGTATCTGCGCCGCTGGCGGCGCGAATAATCAAGCGCCGGTAGCGGTGGCAACGGCGGCGCCTGAAAGGGGAACTGTGCCACTGACGGTCAGCTTCGATGCCACCGGCTCGAGCGATCCCGACGGCGACAGCCTCTCTTATCTTTGGGATTTCGGCAACGGGGAAACTTCATCTGCCGCCACGCCGAGCAAAACCTATGAGCAAGCCGGCAGCTTTCCGGTAACACTGACGGTAAACGACGGTGCGCTCGATTCCGAAAGCGTCAGCCTGACAATCATTGCCGACCAGCCCGGCAATACCGTTGCCTACAGTCTCGACGCCGGCCGTTCATCGCTGCACTTCGTTTCAACCAAGAACGTGCACGCGGTTGAAACCCACAGCTTCAGCGGTCTGTCGGGCTCCATAACCAGCACCGGCAGCGCCACCCTGCGTATCGACCTGGACAGTGTTGAAACAGGTATCGATATTCGCAATCAGCGCATGCGCAATCTGCTGTTCGAAACCGGCACCTTCGCCGAGGCCTCTGTCGCCCTGCAGGTCGATATGGCACGGCTGCAGGACCTCGCCGCCGGCGCCGTCGAGAAGCAGGATATTTCCGCCATACTCAATCTCCACGGTATCGAGGCGATTGTCGATACCGAAGTCGCCGTTACCCGGATTTCCGCCGATACCTTACTGGTGCAAAATACTGCGCCGCTTGTTATCAATGCCGGCGACTACGATTTGAGTAATGGGGTGGACGCACTGAAGGATATTGCCAATCTAACGGTAATCAGCTATGCGGTGCCGGTGAATTTCACCCTGTTTTTCACTGCACTTTGAGCCGCGAACGGGAGAAAAGATAATGAGTCGTCTCTTTAACATCTCACCGCTCTGCTTTAAGTCCATTGCGGCAGTATGGGTGGTTTTTTTCAGCCAGCTGACACTGGCCGCCGTATGCCAGTATACGGTTGTCGACGATTGGTACAGCGGCTTCCGGGCAGAAATAGCCATTACCAATGACACTGGCGATATGCTCAGTGACTGGCAGGTAGCCTGGCAATGGAATGACGGCAGCATGCTCAACAACGGCTGGAATGCCAGCTATGACTGTAACGGCAGCACCTGTAGCGCCGGCCCGCCGGCGTGGTTGCCGGGCATCGCGGCAAATCAGACCTATGTATTTGGTTTTGTCGCCACCAAAGCCACGGCCGGTGCGCCGGCGCAGCGGCCGGTGGAAATCGGCGGCAGCAGCTGCGGTGGCGCCGCCGATATCGATGTCGACGTATTGTGGAAGCTCGACAGTAGTGCATCCGCGATTGAATATGTGTCGGTAAAAAAAGACCATATTGCCGAGATCAATACCTTTGCCGCCGCCCCCGGTGAGCCGGCTGCGCTGAATGGCAGTATCGATCGCGCCGGCAGGGCAGTGCTGTCCATCGACCTCAATGCGGTAGCGACCGGGATCGATATCCGCGACCAGCGCATGCTCGACTTTGTCTTCGAGACCGAGTTTCTGCCCAGGGCCTATATCGCGGTCGACCTCGATGCCGGTGCCCTTGCGGATATGCCGGTTGGCGCCAGTACTTTTGACAATATAGAGGGCACCCTGAGCCTGCACGGTATCAGCCAGGTCATCAGCGCCAGGGTATTGATTGTCAAACGCTCGGATATGGATATCAGCGTTTCCAGTGTCGAGCCGGTCATTATCGACAGTAAGGCATTCGATATGGCCAGCGGCCTGGAAACGCTGAAAACCATCGCCAGCCTGTCGTCCATCGGCCAGGCGGTGCCGGTGTATTTGCGGCTGCACTATGTCGCCAATGTCGATCCCAACCTGTTACCGGTCGCCATGGCCGCAGCGCCGGCGGCACCGGGACCGCTCGAGGGCGTCTACGATGCGGCCGCTGCCGAGGCCTCACTCAGCTGGCAGGACAATAGCAATAACGAAAGCCTTTTTATCGTGCGCAGGAAAACAGCCGCCGGCCTGTGGCAGACCGCCGCAACCGTCCCGGCCGATACCGGCACCTATAGCGAGGGCCTGCCGCAGACCGGGGAATTCGACTACAAGGTGATTGCCATCAATGACGGCGTGCCCTCGGTGGCCTCCAATACCGCGCGTGTCGCCGTTACTGAAGGCGACCCCATAGCCCGCGGGCAGCAGATCTACAGCGGGCAGTGCGCCGGCTGCCACGGCGCCGACGGCGGCGGTATCGGCAATTTCCCGGCCGTGAATCTGCCCCGTGACTTCAATGCCATGATCGACCTGATCGCGGCCACCATGCCGAAGAACAATCCCGCCGCCTGTGATCGCCAGTGCGCGGAGGACGTGGCGGCCTATATCCAGACGCTGTGGGTGGAAGAGATCGCCTGCGACAGAAGCGTCAGTCCGGTAAGCTACGGTGCCCGGCAGTTGAAGATATTGACCCGATCGGAGTATCAGCGCAGCGTCGAGGACCTGCTGGGTGTGGACTTCGCCGCTGCCGATGGCCTGTCCGCCGATGAAAAACTCGGGCTTTTCTTCAACAATACCCACGCCTCGATCGTCGCTTCGTCTTACAGTAACTACCTGATCGTCGCCGAACAGATAGCCGAATGGGCAGCGGCGCGAGACTTTGCCCCGGCGCTCAGCTGCGGCAGCTTTAACCAGGCCTGTGCGGACACTTTTATCGATGAGCTGGCGCCGAAGATTTTCCGCCGCCCGCTGGACGCCGTCGAAGTCGATACTTTCCTGCAGATGGCCAACGGTTCCTTTACCGAAGGTAATGTCAAAGACGGTATAAGAATGGCGCTGGAGGCCATGCTGTCATCACCGCAGTTTCTCTATCGCCACGAACTGGGCGAACCCAACCCCGGTAATAACGCCATAGCGGCCGATGCCTACGAGCTGACGTCCTATGAAATGGCTACCTTTCTGGCCTATACCTTTACCGGCTCGACGCCGGATCAGCAGCTGCTCGACGCCGCCGCCGCCGATCAGCTGCGCGATCGGGCGGAGATACTGGCACAGGCCCGGCGCCTGACCGAAAGCGCCGCCGCCAGGCGGGTGCTGGGCGATTTTGTCGGCAGCTGGCTGGGTACGGCCAACCTCGATATCGCCGCCAAAGACGAGAATGTGTGGCCCGGTTTTCTGCAGCTGGTACCGCATATGCAGGATGAAGTGCGCCAGACCTTTGCCAATATCATGCTGGATGAAAACGAAAGTTTCGCCTCGCTGTACACCGCCGACTATACCTTCGTTAACCAGCCCCTGGCGGCCCACTACGGCATAGCGGGTGTCAGCGGCAATGAATTGCGCAAGGTGCCGACCTCGGACCGCGGCGGCATTCTCGCCAGCGGCGCGTTTATGGCCCGCTGGGGAGAGTCGGTGGAGAGTTCGCCGATTCTGCGCTCGGTGCGGGTGCGGCGGCGCATGCTGTGCCAGGATCAGCCGCCGCCGCCCGCCGGCACCTTTGCCGCGCGCGAGCAAAAACTGGCGGAGCTGTCGGCGCTGCTGCAGGACCCCGCCACGACCAACCGGCTGAAATATCACCGCTTGACCGAGGACCAGCCCTGCACCAGTTGCCATTTGCAATATATCAACCCTCTCGGCTTTGGCATGGAGGATTTTGATACCGTCGGCCGGGTGCGAACCGCGGATCTCAACGGCAATGGCATCGACGCCTCGGGCGAGCTGTATGCGCCCAACAGCTACAGCAATGTAGCCGAGGTCGAGGCTTTCCAGGGTACGCGCGGTCTCGGTCAACTGCTGTCTACGCTGCCCTCGGCCCAGACCTGCCTGTCGCAGCAGATGTTTCGCTATATTATCGGCGTGGGCTCCCAGGATATCGACAAGGACAATCCCGACGGGCCGCAAATGTCCGATATCGAAAAATCCGGCTATGCCTGTGAAGTGGACAAGCTGACGCAATCGATGATGGCGGAGAACCCCCGTTCCATGCTCGAGAGCTTCAGCACCCTGGAAGCGGTGCGCTACCGCAAGGCATGGCCGCGTGACTGACGGGCTGACATTGAGAATAACTGGGGTCAAATCATGAATCGAGACAATGAAAACGCAGTGGATAAAAAACGCCGCGGCCTGTTGAAAACCTTCGCCGCCTCCGGTATTTCCGCGGCGATCCTGCGCAGCTCACCGCTGGTTTCCGGTATGTTGTTTGCCCGTCACGCCGATGCCCAGCTCGGCGGTGTACCGAACAAGTCGGTAGTCATTTATGTGCCCGGCGGCGGCATCCACAATTTCTGGGCGCCCACCGGCAGTGGCGGCAATTTGAGTCTGCCCGCCATGTCCGCCGGCTATGAGGCGGTAAAAACCGAGTGCAATTTTCTGCGCAATATGAGCCATCCGGAAGGCGGTCACGGGCGCATGCCTTTGATTCTGTCGACCGGTTATCAGGGCGATACCTACGATGTTTTCATGGGTAAGCAGCTCGGCCCGGATATGCCGTTTAGCTATATTAACCTGGGTGTGCACAGCAATGGCCAGGGCATTCTGACGCGCGAAGGCAATACCAATGTGCCGTTTCAGGACAACCCGTTCAACGCCTTTAACCTGCTGTTCGGCGACGGCGCGGGCGGTGGCAATCCAAAGACGGAAATCATGGCCGCCCACACCCGGGCGGCGAATGCGATAAAGTCGAAACTGGCCGACTACGAAGTGCATCGCCTGAACGAGCACCTCGAAGCCATTGCCGACACCCAGCGCCGTCTCGACGATCTCAGCGGTGGCGTATCCTGCGGCGCGGCGCCCGACGCCAGTGAGTTCCCGCTCACCTACGATAATTTCAGCCGCCAGGCCAGGCTGCAGGCCGATATTATCGTGGCGGCGCTCAGATGCGGTCTGACTCGCTCCTGTTCGCTGGCCTTCGGCAACCACCAGGGCGAGTTCCGCATACCGGAGCTGAACTATACCGGCAATTATCACCAGTCCATACACGGCGGCAGCAATGGTCTGCCCAACTATCCCTACTATGTGGAGATGCGGGCCCACCTGGGCACACTTTCCGCTTATCTGATAGGGCGCCTGCGCGACGAAGGCCTGCTCGACAGCACCGTTGTGGTTGAGGTGACGGACATGGGGCATGCCGACCTGCACGGCAGGGACGATGTACCGATGATGCTGGCCGGCGGCGGCGGGGCGATAAACCGCGCGACGTCGACACCGGGCAGCGGCTATAACCAGCGCGATATGCTGCACACCGCCGCCCGTGCCTGCGGTGTAACGCTGGGTTATGGCAGCACTATTCCGGGGGTGTTAGCTTAGGGTAGCCGGGCCCTGTCAAGGGGCCGCATCCCGCACCAGCCGGATGTATTTGTCGCTGTCGGTGCGATCGGCATAGAGAAAGATGCCCTCTTCAAAGTCCATATACCAGGAGTAATGCGGGTAAAACCGATAGGGCGATGAGGACCACAGCGGGGCGGGCGGGGTATTGGGAAACACAGACAGATTGATTGCCGGCCGCGCGCACTGCAGCTCCGCCAGTGTGGCAAGTTCTCGGATATTGGGCAGGCGCCAGTCGCTATGGCCCGAAATACCCTCGCGATTGGCGGTTGCGGGATACAGCAACGCTGCGGCCCATGAAAAAGTCTGCGCTGAACCCGCGTCGCATTGCCCGCCGCTCTGGCCCACCAGGCAGCGCTGCCATACCAGGCCGGTTTTTTTATCGGTAACTGCCCCCTGTGCGCCGACACTATAGCGCTCATCGGCAGCGGTAGCGATGAGGTTATCGCGCTGGCAGATCTGCCCGGCATTGACACCGCACGACAGTACCGCCCCTGCCGCGATAATGGCTAGGGTTTTAGTGGCCCTGGTTTTAGTAGCGATGGTTTTAGTCGCTATGGCTTTAATCGTCATGCTCGCCTCGTTTCAAGGAAACGGATCGCCGTCGCCGACACGGCGTACCAGCCGCGCGTAGCGGGTATCGGATCGGCGCAGCGGCGTGCTAAAACCAAATTGAAAACTTATCGCCCAGGCCTCTCCCTCTCTGCCAACCAGCGCCGAAGCCGACCAGTAAAACTCATTCTGTGTGGCCGGAAAAAACGCCGTATCGATAGCCGGTTCGGTGCGGCCGAAATGTATCAAACTGGTCAGCTCCGGCCGCGTCGGCAGCCGCCAGTCGGAAAAGCCGCACAGTCCCTGCCGATTGACGCGGCTGACAAACTGCTCGACGTGACAATAGGTTTTTGGCTCGGCGGGCCGGTAGCCGCTGCAGTGCCTGCCGCGGCTGTTCCAGTCCCCGATGGCGCCGCCGTTGCTGCCGGTATCGGAGCTGTACCAGGTAAACAGATCATCGCCGTCGTGCAGCCCCGCATTGCCCCGCTCGCCGTCGGCAGCGGATTTGACCTCCCACATCAGGCCGCTGATGGCGTCGATAACACAGTGCCAGTCCGGCGCCTCCGGCGGCAGAATTTCGCCGCCGGCACTGACTTTGTGATAGACAAAACCCGTGGCATCGGCTGTTGAGGCGTCCCTGCCGCCGGCACAGTCCTGCTGGCTCAGAATATCGCCGGCTATTTTTTCACCTTGTGGCAGCTGCTCGCCGACTATTTCCGCCTTGCAGTCGACATTGATACCCTTGGGGTAGTTGCCGCCCCAGGTGATGCCCGTATCATTGAGTTTTGGCAGTGTGATATCCCGCTCTCCACTGCTGCACGCGCAGATGAGTAATGGAAAGACACAGGTAATAATCGGTCTGCAAACAGGCATGACTCTAATCAGTTCAACTTCAATCAGCGCAACCCAAGGGATTTCCGTTTTATACGAACATGATTTGCGAGTAAACCTCACCGCGTGAAAAGTGATGCACACGCCTCATTTTATCTAAAAAACACTACCTTCACGATCAATGAAGGCAGCTGCAAGGACCTTTCCGGCCGCGGTGGATTACTTATACCTCGACTGGTGTAAGTTGGCTGGTTAGCAGGCGCCGCAGCAGTAGGCGCATGCTGTCGCTCCACCGCACCGTACTGGTTATCTGCCCGGCCGGTGCGGCTTTGATGTTGGCAAACTGATGCGGAGATGCTGTGGCGCTGGATATCACTTTGCAGGGCGAAGAAGCGGCGTCTTAACGCAGCGCCTCGACGGTGAGCCTGGTAAACTCCCGTGTGCGGATCTGCAGTGGCTGGTCTGTGCGCGAAACTTCACGGCGCCGCAGCAGGCCGGTGTCACTGTACTCGTACCGGTATACCCACTCGATATCTGTCTGGCCACTGAATATCTGCCGGTAGGCTGTGACGCGACCCTGTTGGTAGTCAAACGCCTGCGTCTGCCGCGCGCCACCCGGGTGAGGCCCGTCCAGTCGCACCCATTCACTTTCCAGGCGTGTTATTTGCCGGCTGTCATCGCGGGTGACAAGCACCCGGCGCACCGAGTTACAGTTCGAGCCCAGATAGATGACTTCCCCGGGGCCCTGTTCATAGCTGCGTTCCCTGGCGGGCCGGTTTGTTTGCCGCCGCTCGCAGCGCACCAGGCTGCCGTTATCGGCGTAATCGAAACGATCTTCGGTGGTTGTGGCGCCGCGGCTGGTGGTCCGGCTCTGCAGCAGCCCGTGCTGGTAGACTTCCACGGCCTGGAAATCCTGCGGCAGTGGCGTGATGGCGGCGCCGTTCTCCGACCTGATATAGCGTATATCCACGGTCTTGCCTGTCAGTGCGCCCTCGGCGTCGTAGGTGTAGGCGGTGTCGTTGAGAACTGTCCGGTATCGCGCGACATAGGCACCCGAGTCGGCGTCGATGGCTATGGTATCGACTAAGAGAAATGGGTTCAGGACGGGCCGGATATCCGCAGGCAGGGTGGCGGGGGCATAATCGAAAGCACTGAACGCCATGTCCGTCATATCGATGCGCGGTTCAGCGGCGGAAAAATTGACAAAGGTCTGTAAAGGCAGCGCTTCATAGTTGGATGCGGCCCGTGCCGAGCTCGATGAAATCAGATTGCCGGTTGCATCGTAGACATTTGTCCGTTCGACAGCGGTCTCGCCGTTACTGTCCAGCTTCGAGGTTTGCAGCAGGCGCCCGGCAGCGTCGTATGCAAACAGTTCCAGATAACTGCTCTGCGGGCTGAGGGCATCGCTGTATTCCAGTCGCGCCGGATAGCCGTTGGCATCGTATGTCAATGCCGCCGTGCTTCGCAGTCGGGGCGGGCTCTCGTCGGTGTAGCTTATCAACGCCAGACTGCCGTCGCTGTTGTAGCTGTAGCTGATCTTGCGATCCGCCGTACCGTCGCCATCGTCATCGAACAGGTCAACACTGGGCAGCTCCAGGGTAACACTTAGCCCCTGAGTTTCCATAAAGTGGTTTTGCGCCTCGCGGGGCGTTTGCAGGAAGCCCGCCTGCTGATTGATGATACGCTGCAGACCGGCGCTGTACAGCTGCGGCAGCGGCAGGCTCAAATCCAGTACCTCGGCGGCGAGTGCCGCATCGAGTCCGCTCAGGTCGATGCCGTTGCCGGGGTTGTGGTCGCGGTCCAGGGACTGCAGTAACAGCAGGATATTGACCAGGCGCGTTTTTACCCCGCGCGCTTCGGCATCGTCGATACTGTCGGCGCCCACCAGGTCCAGCGGCGTTATCTCGCTGGCGCCCGGCGCTGTACCCAGCTCGATGCCGCCGAGTCGAAAGGATACCGTTTCACCGCGGCGGTAGTGAAAGCGCCCGCCGGTGTCGGTCAGCCCCGACTGCGTCGCGGTTTGGTAATGGATGCCCGCCACCGGGCTGTCGGTGAAAATGCCGGCTTGCAACCCGTTGCTATTGGATGAATCGCCGCAGCCGGCGACTGTCAGCGCGACACCGACGGAGACCGCCTTAGTCTTAGAAAATGTTGTCTTAAACTTCACTGTCGAGGCCTTTTTTCCGATAGCGGTCGGCCATTATACGGCTGCAGTGCTGCCGGGCAAGCGGCGGCCGGCTTCAATCGGCTGGCCGCTCCCGCTGCACCCAGTCGATATCCCTGTACAGGCGGTAGAGTTTGTCAGCTCTTGCCGGATTCAGCTGGCGGATATAAGCGATCCGGCCGCGCAGATGGGCGGCGAAATCGGCATGCTTGTCGCGGTTCTGGCTGGCTGCGCCGTGGCGTACGCAATTGCAGAGAATCGCTTTCAGCTGGTCGTATTCCCTGCGCGCAATATTCGCTTTTTCATTGACCACGACGCCGGTCAAACGCTGTGATTGGCTGGCCGGCAGCAGGCGAAATTTTCTGTAGTTGGGAATGAAGTTCTCCTCGATAACGATCGCATCGACTAAGGTCCTCAACTTGCCTGCGGCCCGTTTCGATATGCCGGGCCCGGAAAAGGCAAAGTCGTCGCAGTAGCGCGAATACCGCCAGCCCATTTTACTTGCCAGGGCGCAGAGCCGGTGGTCGAGGCGCAGCGCCGCCTGATTTGCCAGTGCCGGCGATGTCGGCGCGCCCTGGGGCAAGTGGGGTATGGCATACAGATCCCGATTGAGATCGGGGTTTTGCCTTGTGATCACCGCCGGCGTCGCATGGGTTGTCAGCCTGCTGAGGTAACGGGTGACGGCGGCGGGGTAGCCGAGCAGGCGAAAAAGTCGAAATACTCGCCGATAGGTGACGCTGGTAAAAAAATCTTTGAGATCAAAAGCCAGAATCAGCGCCTGCCCGGCGTGGGCTTTGGCGTGATCTACACAGGACCCGCCGCCGCTGATGCCATGGGCGCAGGGGTGAGCCGGCAGCGGCTGCAGTATCTGCGTATAAATCCTTCGCTGGATATGTTTTAACAGCGGTTTGGGGGCCTCCAGCAGGCGCGGGCGCCCATCCGCCTTGGCAATCCGGTGATAGAGATAGTGATGGTTGCGCGCCCGCGGCGAGGCCGATGCCCTGTAGCGCTGACTGAGCCAATCCAGGTCGGCGCTTTCCACCCCCAGCCAGGCCTGCAGGTCGCCGACGCTATCCAGGCGCGGCAACTGCCGGCGGATGACCGTGCTGCCCGCGGCAATTGGCTGTGCCGGCACGGGCCGCAGCCGCCGGATCTGCGGTTTCTCGGCGGCCGGGTCAAATGGATAAAAATGCCTGCTGGAGAGAACCTTGCGGCTGAGCTGGTCGACAGTCCAGCCGCCGGGGCCGAAGCGGCCAATGGCTGCCAGTTCATCAGTGAGTCGATCGGCCCAGGCGTGGTGTTTCCCGAACAGTGTGTGTAGCGACTGCCTGGCGGCTTCCCGTTTGAGCGCCTTGCCCGCTGTATTTTCCAGCACCGCTTCGGCAATACATCGTGCAATCCATTGGCGGTAATTCATAGATAAATGGTTTGTGAGGTAAAAAAAGCAAATGCTTCAACCCGCTTACCCCTGCAGGTGCCAGTCTGCGGGGACCGCAGTGTCGCACCTGCCCAGTGATTGCTTACTAACCGAAAGCCCCGGGGTTACCCCGGAGTGGCGAAGCCGGCCCAGCGCACTGTCGCCGGCATCCACCTGCTTGAAGCATTTGCCGGGACTTTATCTGACTTTTGTGCGTGAATGTCAAGCGCCGGCGGGAGCCGCGGCTGCCGGCCGCCAGAGCACTCCGGCGCCATCGAGTCAGAAAAAGCGCGTCAGACGCAGTGTCAGATTGCTGTCGCGCTCCTGCTGTGACAGCGGGTCGTCATCGGGCGAGGTGAGGAATTGTGCCTCGGCTTCGAGCAGGTAGTTTTCACCGATACGCCGTTCGAATTCAATTGAGCCGAATACCGCACCGGTCTCGACATCGACGATGCCACCGGCCAGCAGCTCGGTATCCTCGACGTCGTTCCAGCTTATCCTGGTGCCGATAAAGGCGTCGTTTTCAAACAGGGTAAGCGCTGTTTTCTCCTCGTCGCGGCCGTCGTATAAGGCCTCGAAGAGCACACCCACATCGATACTGCTCTGCCTGACACCGAAAAAGGTGTATTCAAAGCCGGCTACCACAGAGGCATAGTTATCGTCACCGGACCTGGCGACAACCCCTTCGAATTTCAGCAGCCATTCATCGGAGGTCCACTGCACATCGATGCCGCCCTGGGTGAGTTTCTGGTAAAAGGGAAGCAGCCTCGAACCGCTGGCGTTAACGGTGAGAAAAGGTGTGCGGTTGGTGCCGTAGAAAGCGTGCACACCGACATCAAATTTATCGAACTGATTTGAGTAGCGCAGCGCGAAATCTCCCGCAAACTCGTCGCCGCCGCGTTCATACTCGGCTTCATCGGTGTCTACTACCAGGCCCGTTCTCTGCCGCCCGTTTTTGCCGGGGAAGGTGCGCTCGCGGAAGTAGGGCAGGTAGTAGGCTTCGAAGCGCCCGATATCGGTAAACTTGCCCAGCCTGATCAGCGGCTGGCCGAGCTTGTCGGTCTCGTCGCTGTTTTCCGCGGTATCGAACTGATTGATGATATCGACGACGTTGCGACTTTCCGCCACGCCCCAGAAGATCTGTGCGGCGCCGAGAAACAAATCGAAATTGTCAAAGCGCTGCGAGTAGGTGAGTTCGCGCAGATCGCCGCTGCTCCTTTCGCCATCGCGGCCGTCCAGCCGTACAAACGGTTCGAATTTTACCCGCCGTTTGCGATCGTCGCTGACCCAGCGCCCGTCGCCGCTCAGTATCAGCGAAGGCTGTACCCCCGACATCTGCCGGTCGTAGGCGGGGCTTTGCGGAAAATAACGCAGTTCCGCGCCGATCTCGGGGGTGAAGCTCGGCTTGCCGGCGTGGGCCGCCCCGCACAGCAGCGGGGCGAGCACAGCCGGGCCGGCAAAAACCAGGCCGGAGCGAAGGTTAAAGTTTCGTAAGCGCGGACGGCTTGAATTCATTTTCATCCAGATCGACTCCAAATTTAAATTCGCTGTACTCCAGGGTGGTGCTCTTGCCGGTGAGGTGGTTTTGCATCGACATATTGTGGCTGCGCCAGATATCGCCGCCGTGGTTCTGGTAGTCGTTCAGGGTCATGGTTTTGAAGTGTGCGCCGCCGCGGTTGAAGTACTTGATCTGGCGTATCTGGTGGATTTCCTGATCGTAGTAGGCCTTCAGGCGCGAGTAGCCGGAGCGGTCGTAGCGGGGTATCCACTGCACCACGTCCACGGTCATGCCGTTGAACTCTTTGGTTTCCAGGTATTTGTAGTCGTATTTCATCAGTTCGCTGGCGGTCAGGTCTTCGAAGGCAAACTCGCTGCCGACAAAAGGCCCGGACTTATTGGACGATGAGATGCGTTTGACGCGCGCCAGTTCGGGCAGATAGAGCCACTGATCATCGGATTCCAGGATTTTGGCGTGGGATAACAGCGCCGTACCTTCGACGTCCGCCGGTGTGAAGAACAGATTGATGGACTTGTCACCCACCTCCTCGCTGGGCTTTTCCATCGTGCGTATTTCCAGTGTCCGGGTAGTGGACTTGCCGGCGGCATTTT
>JANQMH010000009.1 GCA_028280195.1 Exilibacterium sp. | reverse complement strand
ACTGTCGACACTGTTGTCGGCAGCACTGCCGCCAGCCTTGCTGCCCGCACCGCTGTCACCACTGCTAGCGCCAGAGGCTGTCAGGGTTTGCTCCGCCTGAGTCATGGGTATGCTTCAGAGTCCTTGTTATTGCCGCTGTTTTTTAGTATTCCAAGGTTCTCTTTTAGCATAAGCGGGCGCGCCCGTCACGCCCGCCGGCAAACCGCTCAGGCGGCGGCAACGGCCTGTTTTTCCCTTTCCTTCAATTCGCGCCGCAGGATTTTACCGACATTGGACTTGGGCAGCTCGTCGCTGAACTCAATGAATTTGGGCACTTTATAGCCAGTGAGGTTTTCGCGGCAGAAGGCGCGAATCACCTCGGCGTCCACCGCAGCGTCGGAGACCACCACAAACAGTTTGACCGCCTCGCCGCTGCCGGCGTCGCTGACGCCGATTGCCGCTGCCTCCACCACGGCCGGATGCTGGCAGACAATATCCTCGATTTCATTGGGATAGACATTGAAACCGGAGACCACAATCATATCTTTCTTGCGGTCGACAATGCGCAGATAACCGTCTTCCTGCAACACGGCGATATCGCCGGTTTTCAGCCAGCCATCGCCGTCCAGCACCTCGGCGGTCGCCTCGGGGCGCTGCCAGTAGCCTTTCATCACCTGCGGCCCGCGCACGCACAGCTCCCCCGGCTGGCCGGCCGGCAGCGCCTCGCCCTGCGCGTCGATGACCTTCAGCTCGGTTTGCGGCAGCGGCGTGCCGACTGTGCCGCGCTGAATGGCATTGGGCGGATTGGAGCTTACCGTCGGTGAGGTCTCGGTCAGGCCGTAGCCCTCGGCCGGTTCGATGCCGGTCACTCCCTTCCACTGCGTGGCGGCGTCCTCGGTCAGCGCCATACCGCCCGAGGAGGTGATGCGCATGCGGCTGAAGTCCAGCTGCCGGAAGCCGGGGTCGCGCACCAGCGCGTTAAACAGGGTGTTCAGACCGGCAAAGCCGGTAATGCGATGGCCGCGCAAGGCCTTGACGACAGAGGGAATATCGCGCGGATTGGGAATCAGAATGCTGTGGGCGCCGATGCTGGCCAGACCGATACAGTGCAGGTTGAAGGCGTAGATATGGTAGAGCGGCAGCGGCGCGGCAAATACGTCGGTGCCTTTCTCCAGCGTCTCCTGCACATGCAATAACACCTGTTCCATATTGGAAACCAGGTTGTAGTGGGTCAGCATGGCGCCCTTGGCAACCCCGGTGGTGCCGCCGGTATACTGCAGCAGCGCAATATCGTGGGGGTCGCGGGCCACCGGCTGCCACTGCCCGGCGCTGCCGGCGGCCAGCGCTTCGCGCCAGCTGATCTGTTGGGGAAAACTGAACGCCGGCACCATTTTCTTCAGGTGCTTGACCGCGGCATTCAACAGCACGCGCTTGACTGGCGGGTGCAGGTCGGCCACCTCGGTGACAATCACCTGCTCCACCGCCGTCTCCTCGATCACCTTGGCAGCATTGGCCGCGATATTGGCCAGCACCACCATGGCCTTGGCGCCGGAGTCATTGAGCTGATGCTTGATTTCCCGCGCCGTGTAGAGGGGGTTGGTATTGACGATTACCAGCCCGGCGCGCATGGCGCCGTAGAGCGCCACCGGGTACTGCAGAATATTCGGCATCTGCAGGGCGATGCGATCGCCGGGGACGAGATTGGTGCGGGCCTGCAGATAGTGGGCGAACTGCGCGCTGAGGCGGTCGATATCGGCAAAGGTCAGGGTCTGCCCCATACAGGTATAGGCGTCGTTGCCGGCGTATTGCTTAAATGGCTGCTGTAGCGTTTCGATAATCGTACGATTGTTATTTAGCACAAATCCCCCCGCATACTGTGAGTGTTCTGATCGTTATTGACTATGCGTATATTAGCGGCTTACACCACTGGAAAAAAGCTCGCTCAGGGCAGTCGCCAGGCGCATATTGCCCTCGACTCTGATTTTGCCGAAGACAAAGGCCTGGGCGCCGCTGAAGCTGCCGTCGAGAATGCTGGCCAGCACATCGAGATCCATCGACAAGCTCACCGACGGGTTACTGTGCTCTCCCGGGCACAGCTCGCAGCGCCCGCCGGTGACTTTCAGATGGTAGTCGCCGGCATCGGGGATATAAAACTGGAACACCGCCTCCATACCGGCGGCGGCGCTGGGGTCGAGGCGCTCATTGACACGATCGAACGCCTGGCAGAGGTCGTGCATAAAGCAAGTCCGGGATTGGGATGGGGCGCGTTTAAAACGCAAACGCCTCCGCATCCAGTTGCATCAGGTTGCCGGCACCGGACTTGATGGTAGTCTCCAGGGTGCGGGTGCGCGGCAGCAGGCGCTGGAAGTAAAAGCGCGCCGTCTGCAATTTGGCCTCGTAGAAACCGCTGTCGCCGCCGCCGTCGGTCAGTCGCGCCTGTGCCACCGAAGCGGCCAGGGCCCAGAAGTAAGCCAGTGTCACATAGCCGGAAAACATCAGGTAGTCGACCGAGGCCGCCCCCACTTCCTCCGGGTTTTCCATCGCCGCCGTACCGATATGCAGGGTCAACTCGCCCCACTGCTTGTTCAATGCCGCCAGCGGCTCGACGAATTCAGCCATGGCCGCGTTGCCGGCATTGGCCTCGCAGAATTTGTGCACGATCTTGGTAAACACACGCAGCACTTCGCCCTGGGTCATCAGTACCTTGCGGCCGAGCAGATCCAGCGCCTGAATACCGGTGGTGCCCTCATACAGCATGGAGATGCGGCAATCGCGCACATTCTGCTCCATGCCCCACTCCTGGATGAAGCCGTGGCCGCCGAAGCACTGCAGGCCGAGGTTGGCCGACTCGAAGCCGACTTCGGTCAAAAAGGCCTTGGCAATCGGCGTCAGCAGACTCAGCAGATCCTCCGCGGTTTTGCGCTCGGCCTCATCCTCGGCGCGAACGGCCACATCCACCTGCTGGGCGGCAAAGTAAATCAGCATGCGGCCACCTTCGGCAAAGGCCTTCTGGGTCAGCAGCATACGCCGCACATCCGGGTGAACGATAATCGGGTCGGCCGGGCCCTGGGGGTTCTTGGGGCCGGACAGCGAGCGCATCTGCAGGCGGTCGCGGGCGTATTCCAGCGATTTCTGAAAGCCCAGTTCGGCGTGGGCCAGCCCCTGCACCGCGGTGCCCAGGCGCGCCGCATTCATAAACGTGAACATGCAGTTGAGACCCTTGTTCGGCGGGCCAATCAGGAAGCCTTTGGCATCGTCGAAGTTCAGCACGCAGGTGGCGTTGCCGTGAATGCCCATTTTGTGCTCGATCGAGCCGCAGACCACGCCGTTGCGCTCACCGGCGGCGCCATCGGCCGCGGGCAGGCATTTGGGCACGATAAACAGGGAAATGCCCTTAGTGCCTTCGGGGGCATCCGGCAGGCGCGCCAGTACGATATGGACAATGTTTTCCGCCATGTCGTGTTCGCCGGCGGAAATGAAGATCTTGGTGCCGCTGATACGGTAGGTGCCGTCGGCATCGGGCTCGGCCTTGGTGCGCAACATGCCCAGATCGGTGCCGCAATGGGGTTCGGTCAGACACATGGTGCCGGTCCAGGCGCCCTCCACCAGCTTGGTCAGATAAGTGTGTTTCTGCTCTTCGGTGCCGTGGGCGCTGATGGTGGCCATGGCGCCGTGGGAGAGGCCGGGATACATGCCCCAGGACCAGTTGGCGCAGCCGACCATTTCGCTCAGCAGCACACCGAGTGACTCGGGCAGCCCCTGGCCGCCGTGGGCGGGATCGTGGGTCATCGACGGCCAGCCCGCTTCGACGTATTGCTGGTAGGCCTCCTTGAAACCCGACGGCGTAGTCACCACCCCGTCCTGCCACTGGCAGCCTTCCTGATCGCCGCTCTGGTTGAGCGGCGCCAGCACATTTTCACAGAACTTGGCATTTTCCTCGAGGATGGCGCTGACCACATCCGTCGACGCCTCTTCGCAGCCGGGGGTGGACTGGTAGTGCTGTTCGAATCCGAGCACATCGTAAAGCGCGAATTGAATGTCTCGCAGTGGGGCTTTGTAGTCACTCATCCTGTATCAACCTCTGTACTGGTGTGGGCGCGGGTGCCGCCGGCCGCGGCGCTCCCGCCTGTGATTGCGCAAAGAATCTCCGATTACAAGTTTAGCCTCAATAGCGAAATCAACCATATTGGCTGACAAAATAAGGCCCTGGGAAAAGGTCATTTGCCAGCGGCGGTAATGCCACTAGCTAAACAGTCCCTTGCGGTATTCGCCAGGCGTTATGCCGGTCCATTTTTTGAAAGCGCGGAAAAACGCACTGGTCTCGTCGAAGCCCAGGCGCTCGGCGATAATGCCGTTGCTGAAGTCAGGGCAACCCAGGTAGTGAAACGCCGCCTCCATGCGACACTCGTCTTTCAGCTTTTGATAGGAAGTCTGTTCACCCTGCAGCTTGCGCCGCAGCGTGGTGACGGAAAGATTCAGCCGCGAGGCCACCTCCTCGGCGCCGGGCATGGTGTGGCTGACATCTTTCGACAGGATGGCGCGCACCTTGGCTTTGACACTGCGCTGGGCGTTATCGTTGATCACCAGGTGATAGGGCGCCGAGCGCAGAAAGTCCATCAGGGTTTCCTGATTCTGCACGATAGGGTAGTCCAGATATTGCAGCGGAAACTCAAAGCCGTTGAAAGACTGTTCGAACTTCAGGGTCGCCGGATAGGACTGCGCCAGCTCGAGAAATTCCCGCGGGCACGGAAAGGAAAAGCGCAGGCTGGCCAGCGGTATTTCCCGACCGATCAGCCAGCAGTTAAACCGGTGCCAGACCGCCAGCGAGGTGCGGATCTGATGGGGGTCGGCCTGGCGCTGCAGGCCGGCAAACTCATCGGCCGACAGCGATTTTATCGGCGCCATACGCACCCGCGCCAGGCTCTCGGCGCTGTCGATTTCCAGCTGTGAACGCACCCGCATACCGCGGCAGATCTCGGAAAATTCGCCGGCGCGGACAATCGCCTGGCGCAGGTCCGCACAGTGCAGCACCGTTAGGCACATCAGCCTGAAAGAGCCGAGCGGCACACGCCCGCCGATAAACATGCCGAAGCACTCGTCCTGCATCACCCGCATCACGCGCTGATACAATTGCCCGTACTTGACCGCGGAAAAATGCAGACTGTCGTCGATATCGGCGCGGGAAATATTCAGCTCCTGCAACAGCCGCGCGGTATCGCAGCCCTGCTGCCGGGCCGCCTGCAGCAGCGACTGCGCGTAGGCGGTTGGAACGCTGGTGGTATCGGTATTCATGGTGCCGGCAGCAACTGTTATTCTATTCGCGACTGGACAGTTTACGGATCAACACAATCAGCGCCGCCCCCGCCAGGGCGGCTATGACAATCACCGCCAGGCAGACCAGGCTGATCAGTAAAAACTCCCATACCCGCTGCGGCGGCAGGCCCCAGCCCCATATCGCCAGAGCGATAAACGCCAGACAGGCAATCATACTGACCGGCAGCACCGAGCGGCGCTTGCCGCCGCGCAAGCCCAGCAGTCTGGTCAACAACATAACTCACCACCCAGGTAGCAATCGGCGCTCACATTGTGCGCATTTAGGCGTTGATAGTCTAGTGTGACGGATGGTATAAGGGCAGCTCGCAATAGAACAGTGCGTTAGAACCGCGCAGTAGAATAGCGCAGTAGAATAGATAACCACCGGGCTCATGGGAGACACTGTTATGGCCATGCCGAATTCCCTGCAGGGACGCCTGCGCCTGCCCGTTATCGCCGCGCCGATGTTTATCGTCTCCGGGCCGGAACTGGTGATCGCCGAATGCCGGGCGGGCGTGGTGGGCGCGTTTCCGGCCCTCAATGCGCGGCCCCAGGGGGTGCTGGATGAGTGGCTGCGGCGCATCAAAACGGAACTGGCGGATTTTCAGGCCGCCGACCCCACGCGCCCCGTCGCCCCGTTTGCCGTCAATCAGATCGTGCACCATTCCAATGACCGGCTGGACGCGGACTGGGAGACGATCATTGCGCATCAGGCGCCGATCGTTATCACCAGCCTGCGCGCGCCCGATCCCGATATTGTGCGCCGCATCCACGCCTACGGCGGCATGATTTTTCACGATGTCATCAATCTCCGCCATGCCAGGAAAGCCGCGGCGGCCGGCGTCGACGGCCTGATTCTGGTCTGCGCCGGCGCCGGCGGCCACGCCGGCACCAAAAGCCCTTTTGCCCTGGTCGGCGAGGTGCGGGCGTTTTTCGATGGCGCCGTCATTCTCTCCGGCGCCATTGCCGGCGGCGAGGCCATTCTCTCAGCCCAGGCCATGGGCGCCGACCTGGCCTATATGGGCACCCGCTTTATCGCCACCCGCGAGGCCAATGCCGACGAGGCCTACAAGGACATGCTGGTCGCCCACGCCGCCGAGGATATCGCCTATACCAACCTGTTTACCGGCGTGCACGGCAATTATCTGAAACCCAGTATCGAGGCGGCCGGCCTGGACCCGAATGCCCTGCCCGAATCCGACAAAACCAAGATGAACTTCGGCAGCGGCGGCAATACCCGCGCCAAGGCCTGGCGGGATATCTGGAGCGCCGGCCAGGGCCTCGGCGCGATCAAAGACAAACCGCCGGTGGCGGAACTGGTGCAGCGCCTGGAAAGCGAATACCGGGCGGCGGCCCGGCGGCTGGACAGCGTCAGCTTTGCCTGACCGGTTTGCAGCCCCGCGCAACAGCGCCGCGGCGCCGGCGGGACAGGGGAAAGTTCTGCGTTGACGGGCAAAAAATAACGCTGGGGGTTAACGTTGGAAGATTTATCGCTGAGTTGCAGTTGCGGCCAGATTCAGGCAGTGATCCGCGCCGGCAGCGCCGGGCGCGGTACCCGACTGTCGTGCTATTGCAACGACTGCCAGGCGTTTGCCCACTTTCTGGGGCGCGCCGGGGAAATACTCGATGCCCACGGCGGCAGTGATATCTATCAGATATCGCCGGCGCAATTGCAGTTCACCCGGGGTATCGAACAGCTGGCCTGTGTGCGCCTGCGACCCAATGGCCTGCTGCGCTGGTACGCCGGCTGCTGCAAGACGCCATTCGGCAACACCATGCCCACCCCCAATATTCCCTTTGCCGGCATGGTGACCAGCTGTATTCAACGCCGCGGCGGGGTCTCCCTCGACAGCCTTATCGGACCACCGGGCAAAGGCGTTTACGGGCGCTTTGCCAAGGGCGACCGCAGCGCCGTCAATGCTTACGACAGCGCGCCGCTGGCGATGATTGTATCCACGTTGGGCAAGGTGCTGTGGCGGCGCCTGCGCGGCGATCACCGCCGCTCGCCGTTGTTTGACAAACGCAGCGGCGAACCCGCCGCGGTGCCGCTGGTGCTGGACGAGCAGGCGCTGCAGCGCATCGAACGGCTGCGCGACGGCAGCAGATCAGGCTGAGACGATCTGCGCGAAACAGGCGCCGTAGGCCCGCAGTGTCAGTTGATTGCCGGCCAGATCCGGCGCCGCAAAGCCGTGCCCGGACAGCGGCGCCAGCGTCCAGGCCGGCGGCAGCGAGATGGTGCGGCTGCTGTCGCTGAGATTGAAGCCGGCCAGGATATGATGCTGTTCATAGCGGCGGGAAAAAACCAGCATCCCCTCCGGGGCATCGGTAAATGCAATATCCCCGAGCCTCAACGCCGGCTGCTGCCGGCGCCAGCGCATAAAGCGGCGATAGGCATTGAGCACCGAGTCCGCTGCAGCGCTCTGCAGGTCGACGGCGCGCTGGCGGTGGGCATCGGGCGTCGGCAGCCAGGGCTCGGCCGCGGAAAAGCCGGCGGCAATACCCCCTGCCGTCCACGGCAGCGGCGTGCGGCAGCCATCGCGCCCCTTGAACATCGGCCAGAAGGCCACGCCGTAGGGGTCCTGAATCTGCTCGGGGGCGATATCGGCCTCGGGCAGCCCCAGCTCCTCCCCCTGATAACAGCACACGCTGCCGCGCAGCGAACACAGCAGCGCAGTCAGCATCTTCGCCAGCGCCGCGGGCGGATTGTCACCGCCCCAGCGCGTCAATACCCGTTTGACATCGTGATTGCCGAGCGACCAGCAGGGCCAGCCGTCGGTCAGGTTGGCTTCGAAGCTCTCCACGGTTGCGCGGATATAGCGCGGGCAAAAGGTATCGACCAGCAGTTCGAAGCTGTAGGCCATATGCAGGCGGGAATCACCGGCGGTGTATTCGGCCATGGTTTCAATCGATTGCTCCGAGGAGATTTCCCCGAGACTGACCACGCCGGGGTAGCGGTCGAGCAGTGCGCGCAGCGATTGCAGAAACGCCAGGTTCTCGGGCCGGGTGTTGTCGTAGATATGGTACTGGGCGGCGTAGGGATTGTCCTCGCTGAAGCCGCGCCCTTTGCGCGCGTGCTCGGGCTTGGCCGGGTTGTCGCGCAACTGGCGGTCGTGAAAGCAGAAATTGATCGCATCCAGGCGCAGGCCGTCGACGCCGCGCTGCAGCCAGAACTCCACCTCTTCGAGAATCTGCGCGCGCAGCTCGGGGTTGTGGAAATTGAGGTCGGGCTGACTGTCGAGAAAATTGTGCATGAAATACTGGCGCCGGCGCGAGTCCCACTGCCAGGCCGAGCCGCCGAAAATCGACAGCCAGTTATTCGGCGGCGTGCCGTCGGCTTTGGGGTCGGCCCAGATATACCAGTCGGCCCTGGCGTTGTCGCGGCTGCTGCGGCTTTGCTGAAACCAGGCGTGCTGGTCGGAGGTATGGCTCAGCACCTGGTCGATAATCACCTTGATACCGGCGGCGTGGGCCGCTTCGATCAATCTGTCGAAATCCGCCAGTGAGCCGAACAGCGGGTCCACGGCGCGGTAGTCGCTGATATCGTAACCGAAGTCCTTCATCGGCGATGTGAAGAACGGCGAGATCCAGATGGCATCCACGGCGAGGCCGGCCAGGTAATCCATTTTTTCCACAATGCCGCGCAGATCGCCGACACCGTCGCCGTTGCTGTCCATGAAACTGCGGGGGTAAACCTGGTAAATTACCGCCCCTTTCCACCACTGCTCATCTGTCATGCAAATGCCCATATCAACGACATTGTTGTGAAAAACTCCGGCTTTGCCAGATAGATTCGGAAACTGCAAACGCCGCTAATCATCGCCATCCCCAAATGCCGGACCACTGCGCAGGCGCAAATCCGGTCGCTGCGTAAATTCCCCGGAGTCCCGCCCGCATAGATAAGCCGGCATTGCGGAATGACTGTAACAGGTAGTCTACGGGCAAATACGTTAACTGCTGCGTCACACCTCAGGCAATAGATTACATACGTATTCATCCGCCGCCGCGGGATCGAAACGGCCGCCCGCGGCCGCTGAATACGTATGTAGGCTATTGTTTCGCCCGCCGCCCGCTGCCTATGATGAAACGCTGTAGACCGGCGATGATAAAAAATGACTGCGATGCATAAAAAACCCGAACTCAGCGTTTTACAGATCTGGAATATGTGCTTCGGCTTTCTGGGCATCCAGATTGGTTTTGCATTGCAAAATGCCAATGTCAGCCGCATCTTTCAAACCCTAGGCGCCGCTATCGAAGACCTGCCCATTCTGTGGGTGGCAGCACCGGTAACCGGCCTGCTGGTACAACCCATTATCGGTTATATGAGCGACAATACCTGGAACCGGCTGGGCCGGCGGCGGCCGTATTTTCTCGCCGGCGCGCTGCTGGCATCGTTTGCGCTGCTGTTTATGCCGAACTCCCCCGGGCTGTGGATAGCGGCGGGCATGCTGTGGATCATGGACGCCTCGATCAATATCGCCATGGAGCCGTTTCGCGCCTTTGTCGGCGATATGCTGCCGGAGCGGCAGCGCACCCTCGGCTTTGCCATGCAGAGTTTTTTTATCAGTGTCGGCGCGGTACTGGCCTCGGCCGCCCCCTGGATGCTGACCAACTGGCTGGAGGTGGCCAATACCGCGCCGCCGGGGCAGATTCCGGACTCGGTGCGCTTTTCTTTCTATATCGGCGGGGCGGCGCTCTTGCTGGCAGTCATGTGGACAGTCATCAGCACGCGCGAATACCCGCCCGAGCAATTGCAGGCCTACAGCGAAAATGCCCAGGATCGCGGCGTCGCCGCGCCGCGCCCGGCAGCGCGCAGCAGTGGCCAGTACCGCCGCGGCGGTTTTATCTGGATGGCCGCGGGGCTGGCGTTGCTGTGGGCCATCAGCCGCTGGCAGCTGGACAAGGAGCTGTTGATTCTCGGCGCCGGACTGGCGCTGTTCGGCCTGCTGCAGTGGATCAGCGCCGCCCTGCAGGATCGCCGGCGCACCGACAACGGCTTTTATCAAATCGTCGACGACCTGTTTCATATGCCGAAGACCATGCGCCAGCTGGCGGTGGTGCAGTTTTTCTCGTGGTTCGCTTTTTTTGCTTTCTGGATCTACACCACCCCGGCGGTGACCGACTACCACTACGGTACCCGCGATACCGCCAGCGCGCTCTACAACGAAGGCGCCAACTGGGTCGGTGTGCTGATGGCCGCCTACAATGTGTTCGCGGCGCTGGCGGCCTTTTCCATACCGCTGCTGGCCCGCTACAGCAACCGCCGCGTCGCCCATATGGTGAGCCTGACCCTGGGCAGCCTGGGGCTGCTGTCGTTTGTGCTGTTCAAAGATCCCGGCAGTCTGCTTATTTCCACCATCGGCGTGGGCATCGCCTGGGCATCCACCGTCTCGGTACCCTATTCCATTTTGTCCAGCGCACTGCCGGCAAAAAAAATGGGCGTGTATATGGGCATATTCAATTTCTTTATCGTCATACCGCAGATTCTGGCGGCCAGCGTATTGGGGTTTCTACTGAAAGTGTTTTTCGACGGCGAGCCGATTTACGCACTGGTGATGGGCGGCTTCAGCATGCTGCTCGGCGGCATCGCGGTGCTGCTGGTGGAGGAGACGCCGGCAGTGAGCGCAGCGGCCGGCGTGCATCAGCCCGCAGCCTGACCGCAGGAACCGCGTACGATCAGTGCCGCCGGCAGCAGCTGCGAGCTTACCGCTTCGCCATTGACCAGCTTCAGCAGGTTGCTTACCAGCAGCTCCCCGGCAACCTTGGTGTCCTGCTGCACGGTGGTCAGTGGCGGGCTGGTATAGGAAGCGGTGGGAATATCGTCGAAACCGACCACGGCAATGTCGCCGGGCACCGAGATACCCGCCTCCTGCAGCGCCTTGATGGCGCCGATGGCAATCAGATCGCTGGCGCCGAATACGGCGTCAAAGGCCAGGCCGGCGCCGCGCAATTGGCGCACGGCCCGATAGCCCGCGGCCTCGGTGGTTTCGGCGTCCGCCTGCAGGCGCGGGTCCACCGCCAGCCCCGCTTCGCGCAGGGCGTGCTGGTAGCCCTGATAGCGCTCCCTGAATTCGGGACAGTGTTCGTCGGCACCGCCGATAAAGGCAATATGCCTGCGCCCCAGCGCGAGCAGATGTTTAACCATGCGATAGGCGCCGTTGTGATTGTCGCAGCCGACAAACACCCCGGGCTGCTGCGCCAGCACCGGCCCCCAGGTAATGAAATGCGCGCCCTCCCGTTCGAGTTTGCGAATCCGCTGCGAGTAGGTGACATAGTCGCCGTAACCGAGAAAGATAATACCGTCGGCCCGGTGGGAGTCCTCGTAATCGGCCTGCCAGTCGGCACTGGACTGCTGAAAGGAAATCAGCAGATCGTAACCGCGATTGGCGGTGGCGCGAGTGATACTGCCGAGCATGGAGAGAAAGAAGGGGTTGATCAGCGAGTCGCCGCTGCCGGGGTCTTCACAGAACAGCAGGGCAATGGTGTTGCTGTGCTTGGAGCGCAGATTGCGCGCATTGATATCGACCTTGTAATTGAGCTGCTTGGCAATCGACTGCACTTTGTCGCGGGTCTCCTTGCTGACCAGCGGGCTGTTGCGCAGCGCGCGCGACACCGTGGACTGGGAAACACCGGCCAGATAGGCAATATCAAACGATGTGGGTCTATCCTCTTTCATAACAGGCACAAACTAGTCACTAATCACTAGTCTCTAGTAACTAGTTACTGATGATGGCTCCATTCGCAGCGTACGCGCATGGCCTCGGAGCCGGGAATATGGGAGTCGCTCTCACTGTCCCAGGTAAAGGTGTGGGTGCCGGACAGTTCGGTCTCCAGATGCACGGTGGCCGATACCCAGTACATTTTGCTGAGCAGGTCCTCAAATTTGGCGATCCACTGGTCCCACTCGTATTCCACCGCTTTGTAGGACGCCCCAAAGTGCATCACCTCGGTCTGGTAGTTGCCGAGGCCGACCTCGAGCCTGGGGATGGCAAACATTTCCTGGCACAGAAACGGCCAGTCGTCGGCCTTGGGCAGCGCCAGCATCACCGCGCGGTTGGTGCGGCGGCGCAACAGCTCGTCGCGGGCCGCCGCCGCATCTTTGATACAACCGTAAACAATCGATTCCTGGTCCATAACATCCCCCGTTAAAAGATCCACCAGCCGCGGCTCTCCAGCCGCTCCTGGCATTTGGCCAGCTGGCGCCGGTAGCTGTGTGATTTGGCCGAGACCTTTTTCGCCACCTGTTTCAGCCAGGCCTTGTTTTTAAAGGTGCGCCGCTCAAAGCCGCCGTGCCCCTCGTGATAGGCCAGGTAGAGATGGTAGGTATCGTTGGCCGCGATTTTGTTTCTCTTGCGGCTCTGGGCGTTGTACCAGCCGATAAAATCGATGGCATCGTCAAAGTCGTCGCGGTCGGCGCCGCGATTGCCGCTGGATTTCTTATACCAGTCCCAGGTTGCGGTCTTGGCCTGGGAGAAGCCGTAGGCACTGCTTTTACGCGGCCCCGGAAAGACCCACAGAATCTTTCTGCGCGGCGGCCTGGCCTTGGGCTGAAAGCGCGATTCCTGGTGCATGATGGCCATCATCACCGGAATCGACGAGCCCCAGGCCTTCTGCGCGTCCTTGGCGTCGTCGTACCAGCCCTTTTTCTCGTCGAAAATATCGCAGATATTGTTGACTTTGCGCGGCGGCGAAGTGACGCAGCCGACCAGCGACACCGAGGCCAGCAGCACCGCCGCCAGGGCCGCGTACCTGAGGGCCGCCGCTGCGAACACCGGCCCGCCGGGGCGCAATTGCCTGCAAGGGCTGTTCACCGCTACAGTGCCCCGTGTTGTTTCAACAAGTCGATCATCGCCGCCTCGTCCATAATATCCACGCCCAGTTCCTGCGCCTTGGTCAGTTTCGAGCCGGCTTTTTCGCCGGCCACCAGGTGGTGGGTTTTGGCCGAGACCGTGCCCGCCACCTTGGCCCCCAGCTGCTGCAACAGCGCCTTGGCCTCGCTGCGGGACATTATCGCCAAAGTGCCGGTCAATACAAAGGTTAAACCGGCCAGCGGTGCCGGCGGCCGCTCGGCAACCTCGATATCCGGCCAGCTGACGCCGGCGCCGCGCAGGGCGGCAACTGCCTCGGTATTGTATGGCTGGCAGAAAAACTCGGTAATGAAGTGCGCCACCACCGGGCCCACATCGTCCACTTCCAGCAGCTGCTCCTCACTCGCCGCGGCAATTTTCTCCAGCGAGCCGAAATAATTGGCCAGATTGCGCGCCGTGGCCTCGCCCACCTCGCGGATACCCAGCGCAAACAGAAAGTGCGGCAGCGAGGTGGCCTTGGATGTTTCCAGCGCCGCCAGCAGATTGTCCGCCGACTTGGCGCCCATGCGCTCGAGGCCGGCCAGCTGTGCGTGGGTCAAGCGGTATAAGTCCGCCACCGAACTGACCAGCTTTTGGTCCACCAGCTGCTCCACCAGCTTGTCGCCGAGCCCCTCGATATCCATGGCTTTGCGCGAGGCAAAGTGTTTGATCGCCTCCTTGCGCTGCGCCTCGCAGATCAGTCCGCCGGTGCAGCGCGCCACCGCCTCGTCCTCCAGCGTCTCCACCGGCGAGCCGCACACCGGGCAGCGCTCGGGAAAGACGATGGCGGCGGCGTTTTTCGGCCGCTTGCCGGGCACCACGGCCACCACTTTGGGAATCACATCGCCGGCGCGGCGCACAATCACGGTATCACCGAGGCGCAGGCCCAGGCGCTCGATTTCATCGCGGTTGTGGAGCGTGGCGTTGGCGACGGTGGCACCGCCGACAAAGACCGGCTCGAGCCGGGCGACCGGGGTTACCGCGCCGGTGCGGCCCACCTGAAACTCCACATCCAGCAGTGTTGTCGACTCCTCCTGGGCCGGAAACTTGTAGGCGACGGCCCAGCGCGGCGCGCGCGCGACATAGCCCAGCTGTTGCTGCAGCGACAGGCTGTTGACCTTGAAGACAATGCCGTCGATATCGTAGGGCAGCGCCTCGCGCCTGGCGGCCAGCTGCCGGTAGAACTCGATACAGGCATCGACGCCGACGGCGGTCGTCATTTCCGCATTGATCAGCAGCCCCCACTGTTGCAGCGCGCGCAATACCCCGGTATGGGTATCGGGCAGCCCGCCGCCGTCAAACCAGCCGACCCCGTAGGCGCACATCTCCAGCGGCCGCGCCGCGGTCAGGCGCGAGTCGAGCTGGCGCAAACTGCCGGCGGCGGCATTGCGCGGGTTGACAAAGACTTTCTCCTCCCGCTCCCGGGCGGCGCGGTTCATGGCCTCGAAGCCGGCCTTGGGCAGATAGATCTCGCCGCGCACCTCCAGCACCGGCGGATAGCCGCTGCCCAGCAGGCGCAGCGGAATCGAGTGAATGGTGCGCACATTCTGGGTGATATCCTCGCCGGTGGTGCCGTCGCCGCGGGTGGCGCCGCGCTGCAGCAGGCCGTCGCGATAGAGCAGGCTGACGGCGATGCCGTCGAGCTTGGGTTCGCAGCCGTACTCGATCGGTTGGTCTTCTTTGAGGGCATCGGCGGCAATCAGCCGCTCGCTGATACGGCGGTTGAAATCGCGCAGCTCCGCCTCGTCGAAGGCGTTTTCCAGCGATAGCATCGGCACTTCGTGCTGTACCTGCGCAAACGCCTCGAGCGGCGCCGCGCCCACCCGCTGGGTGGGGGAGTCGGGGGTGATCAGCTGCGGGTACTGCTGTTCCAGCGCCTGCAGCTCGCGCAGCAGGCGGTCGTATTCGCTGTCCGGCACCTGCGGATCGTCGAGTACATAGTAGCGATAGTTGTGGTGGTTGAGTTGCTGTTTCAGGGACTGCAGGTGCTTGATGGTTTGCGGCGAGGCTGACATAGGGTTGCTGCGTTATTGCGCTGGTGTAGGGACCGCCGCCATCAGGCCGGGCTGCTCTGCGACAGGCGCTTGCGCTCAAAATCGCGCACCCGCTGGCGGCCGTGCTCGATGGTCTGCTGGGTCATGACGCTGCGGTTTTCGTCTTTCAGCTCGCCGCCGAGTTCATCGCACAGGCGCTGCGCGGTGGCCACCATGCGCTCGTAGGCCATGAGGCTGTCGGCGACCAGCGGCAGCGTCAGGAACAGGCTGACGCCCGGCGTTTCGAACTCTGCCATGGTATTGAGATCGAAAGTACCCGGCACCACGATATTGGCCATGCTGAAGAGGATTTCGCCCTCGCCCTGCTCGTCCTGGTGGCAGTGAAAAATATTCATCGCGCCAAAACGCAGGCCACAGGATAACAGGGTATCCAGCAGCGCGGTGCCGGCAAAGCGCGTGCCGCCCGGCGCCATCACATTGATAACCAGCACCTCCTCGGCGGCCATCTCGGGCGGCGCCTCAGCGGCGGGTGCGGCCGGCTGCGCCGCTGCGGGCTGCCGCTGCGGTTGCGCCTGCGGTGCCGGCTCGGGCGGCTGCCGCGGCACCGATTGTTCTGCCGATTCGAGCTGCCGCGCCGATTGCTGCTGCCGCGCAGAACCCTGCGCTGACTCGGGTTCGGGGGCGTCGTCAAACGCCAGCGCCGTCTCGTCGAAATGCGGCTCGATGCGTTCCGCGCCGGCGCTGTTGTCCGCCGCCCCGGTATCCCCATCCACCGACTCCATCAACATCGGCACCGACTCGTCCAGATTCAGCGTCACCTGCTCGGGAATGCGCGAGGGCTTGCGCCCGACCGTGGTCTTACCGGCTTCGAAGGCGGCGCGCACGGACTGATTCAGCTGCTGGGCATCGGCTTCATCGCGAACGATAACCCGCGCGCCGCCGCTGGGCAGCTCACTGCCATAGGTTTCCAGATCTTCCTTTTCCACACCGGTGTGCATGCTCAACGACATGCGGATACTGTTTTTGCGCGCCTGCCGCATGCGCCGGTAGCCGTCCAGCAGCACGCCGATAATCAGCAGCACGATAATAATGGTCAACCACTCACGCATAGGGAGGTCCCGGGGTTGGCAGGGGTTTTCACATTACTCGCAGTATAATTCAAAGTTTGTGGTTTCGACATATTTATAGGGAAAAGTTACAAGGGAAAAGGGAAAAGTAAAACCCGGTTCACTCCACCCCGCCCCACTTTTCCCTTTTCCCTTTTTCCTTTTCCCTCGACTTTCGCCTAAACGGCCGCCAGCTCTGCCGCCTCGTCCACATCCACGGTCACCAGCCGCGATACCCCCGGCTCGTGCATCGTTACTCCCAGCAGCTGGTGCGCCATTTCCATCGCCAGCTTGTTGTGGGTGATGTAGATGAACTGCACCTGCTCGGACATCTCTTCTACCATGCGCGCGTAGCGGCCGACGTTGGCGTCGTCGAGGGGGGCGTCGACCTCGTCGAGCATGCAAAACGGCGCGGGGTTGAGACGGAAAATGGAAAATACCAGGGCGATGGCGGTCAGCGCTTTTTCGCCGCCGGACAGCAGGTGAATGGTGCTGTTGCGCTTGCCGGGCGGGCGCGCCATTATCGCGATCCCGGTGTCCAGCAGGTCCTCGCCGGTGAGTTCCAGGTAGGAATGGCCGCCGCCGAAGACTTTGGGAAACAGCTCCTGCAGGCCGCGGTTGACCTGGTCGAAAGTCTCCTTGAAACGGGTGCGGGTTTCGCGGTCGATGCGCTTGATGGCGTTTTCCAGCGTCTCCAGCGCCTCCATCAATTCGTCGTTCTGATTGTCCAGGTAGTGTTTGCGCTCCGCCTCCGATTTGTATTCGTCGATGGCGGCCAGGTTGATGGGGCC
>JANQMH010000081.1 GCA_028280195.1 Exilibacterium sp. | reverse complement strand
CGGCGCCTGTCGATTTAGTGGTTTTTACCCGGCAGCGATGCCGGACAAAAATCGAAAAACGCAAGTACAGTTAAAATTTTCTGGCGTTTTTCATCGTTTTCTCTGCTCGTTTTTTTCATCAGGAAAAATCGATATTCTTTGCTTTTTCATCAGTTAAACCTCTGTAGACTTCATGTCGGCTCGGTTTGCAAACACATGCTGATCTGTCGCCGGCACCTATCGTGTCGATTGATTGCAGGCGTTGAGACTGAGTCGAGAAACAGTGGGCAAAAACGACTCTACGTAAGAGGAAATTACGATGATGAAATTACAGAAGGTATCAATGACGGCATTTTTCTTCGCCGTGACTGCGGCTTACACACAGGCCGGTGAAACTGTCAACTGCCCTGGCACTATCACCGCCAGCATTGATGACAGTGTCAGTCTGAGCGGCCAGGGCACCTGTGTACTGGCGGAGGGCGTTGAGATTACCGGCGACGTTACCGTGCCTTCCGGTGTATCGTTTACTGTCAAGGGCCTGGTGGACGGCAAAATTGATGAGATCGGCGACGGCAGAGTGCTTGTCGACGGCGGTGTGGTCAATAACGACATACTTGAAAGCGGTGCCGGCTCTGTCAACGTGATCAACAGCGCTCTGGTCAGGGGTAAGATAGATGAATCCGGTGCAGGGCGCGTACGTGTCAGTGACAGCACTGTTGAAAACGATTTGCTGGAAGCGGGTAACGGGCCCATCATCGTGCTCGGCAGTCTGATTAGCGGCAATGTCGATGAAGAGGGAAGAGGCAGTGTTACCGTTGACAGCGCCAGCCAGGTACAGGGCAATGTTTTTGAAGAAGGTGCCGGCAACTGCAACAATGTCGATGCCAGCGCCGTCGAAGGCGTCGTTGACTGTGACTGAGGTGTAAAGGATTAAGGTGTAATTAGTAGTTACGCCTGGCCAGGCATATCGGCCTCGGTGTGCCGATATGTCCTGGCAGTCTCTGGCGTGAACCGACCCGGGTGGTACCTAACCCCATTTGGTACCTACCCCCATTCAAAGACTAATCCCATCAAAAACCTATCCCCAACAAACGACATAACCTGATCAGACAATATCGCTTTGCTTAACGACAGCCGATCGCGAGCCAGGTCTCGACTTTCCATGGCAAAAACTCTCGCTGGAGGCTCTATCCCAGCACCCCATCGCCGGCACAAAGCCCGCCCTCCCCTCTACCGATATATTTTGAAATACTGACGCCGGCGTCGCTTGCGCTATAATCGGCGCTGCCATGGTGCTGAGACGGAGAAGCAATTGTTGGACTGGGGTCAACTGGGTGCCCTGCTGGGTGGTATCGGCTTACTGTTACTGGGCATGAATCTAATGACCGACGGGCTGCGACTGGCCGCCGGCCAGTCGCTGCTGCAGCTGCTGGAGAATTCCACCCGCACACCCAGGCGCGGGCTGCTCAGCGGTTTTCTGCTGACCACCACGGTGCAGTCCTCGAGCGCGGTGACCGCCGCCACTATCGGCTTTGCCAACGCCGGTATTTTGAAGCTGAAACAGGCCGCCTGGATTATCTACGGCAGCAATGTCGGCACTACCATGACCGGCTGGCTGGTGGCACTGATCGGCGTCAATTTCAAGATCGAAGCCTTTGCCCTGCCGATGATCGGTATCGGCATGGCATTGAAACTGCTCAAGGGCCGGGAGTGGCTGGGCGGTGCCGGCGGTGCCCTCACCGGCTTTGGCACACTGTTTCTCGGCATCAGTTTCTTGAAACATGCGATGCAGGCCAATGCCGGCCTGCTTGACCTCAATCAGCTACAGTCGCTGGGGCCGGCCGGAGTGGCCGCCGGCGTCTTTGCCGGCGCTCTGATGACCACCCTGATGCAGTCCTCCAGTGCCGTGCTGGCCATCGTACTGACCGCCAGCGCCAGCCAGGTGATTTCCCTGCCGCTGGGCGCCGCTCTGGTTATCGGCGCCAATATCGGTACCACCTCGACCGCGCTGCTATCGGTTATCGGCGCCACCGCCAACGCCAAGCGCCTGGCCTGCCTGCATATGATTTTCAATCTCGTCACCGGCGTGGCGGCGCTGTTGCTGCTGTGGCCGATTCTGTGGCTGCTGGCCTGGTTGATGAATCTGCTCGGCGCAGCGCCGATACCGGCCTCGCAACTGGCGCTGTTTCACACCATTTTCAATGCGCTGGGTGTAGCGCTTATCTGGCGCCCCACCCCGTATATACTGCGCTGGCTGAAACACCGCTTTGTCGAGCCCGCAGCGTTCAGATTCAAGCCCCGCTTTATCGATACCACCGTGTTACCGATACCGGCACTGGCAATCAATGCGCTGTACTACGAACTGGTCAATGTCAGCGGCCTGTTGCGCCTGGAGAGCCGGCAATTGGCCGACAGCTTTGCCGGCACAGCGCAGCCCGCTGATGCGGGTTCCGGGCTGCAGAAGCTGCTGCATAAAACCGCTAGATTTGCCGCCCGGCTCGGGCGCGAAAATCTGCCACAGCAGTCTGCCAGCGATCTGCTGGCATTGACCCGGGTCAATCAGAACTTTCTCGCCGTGCTGCAGGATATTACCGATATCCGTCATGCCGCGAAAAAGCACGGCCGATACCCGCAGTTCGGTATGGAATATATGGATGCCCTGCGCAACTTCATTGCCAGTGCCGATATGGGTGCAAGCGACTTCAGTATGCCCGAGACTCACCGCCTGAATAAGGTGCTGACCGCGGCCCGCCAGGCGCAAAGTCAACGGCTGCTGAGCGAGGGGCTCAGCGGCGCCGAGGATATGGCCGATGTTTCGGAGGTACTGCAACAACTAAACCGCCTGCAACGGCTCTGCGATCAATTGCACAGGGCGATACAGCTGTTGAGCAGGTTCGGTTCCAGCCACAAGCTGCCGCCGGTACCCGAGGAGGACGCAGAGTTGCATGCGGCAGCGGCAAACCCTTAGTGGGGTGAGATGGGAATGGCGCTTACTTAAGCAAAGCGGTGCTTCGCTTTTTCCCGCTCCACCCCTGTAGACTTCCCACCAGCATCCCTGCTGGCGAGCGTTGATGTTGTTGGAACTGCGGTGGTAGGTCCTAACCCGG
>JANQMH010000095.1 GCA_028280195.1 Exilibacterium sp. | reverse complement strand
CGTCACTCATTTGGAATGACCAAACTACGCTCCTCGCGCCTAGATTGGCGCTTTGTCAGGCGCAACAGAGCCAACTCAATGAGTGTCAACAGGCCCTAGAGGTTTCACAACCTGGAAGCGCACAAGCCTGGCTGCGGCCGGCCGGGAATCGCGAAACAGCTGCTAGAATTTCTCCAGCACTCGCTATAGACTTGACCGCTCAAGTCAGCCAAAAACGCCTGAGAGATCCTATGCACAGCGAAACCGAATTAAACGCCAGAAGAACAGCACTTGTCGGCCGGCGCGATGAGTTGATGGAACGCCTGGAGGCTATCAAAAAGGACTATGGCCGGGGGTTGGATGCCGACCTCGAAGAACAGGCCACAGAGCTGGAAAATTCCGAAGTCTTGACGGAGATTTCCCGCGTCACCGCCGAAGAACTGGGCAAAGTCGAACAGGGTATCGAGCGCCTCGAAGAGGCCATACGGCGCCTGCATGCCTCCTGAGATACCTGCATACCTGACCTGAGTAGAGACCGCCGTTACTGTCTCTACAGCAACGGCGGCGGTGAAAACCGTGCAGTGCACATATGTAGCTAAGGTTGTAGAAAGACCCCCTAGGAGGATTTCAGCTGCGCTTCGGCCTCCGCTACATAGTGGCTTGCTGCAACCACGGAATCGGCATTCAGGGAAATCGAGTCGATACCGCACTGCACCAAAAATGCCGCAAACTCGGGGTGCTCAGACGGCGCCTGACCGCAGATACCCACCTTGCAGCCGTGCCGGTGGGCCACGTCAATCACCTGGCTGATCATCTGCTTGACCGCTTCGTCGCGGGCATCGAACAGATCTTTCAATTCCGCCGAATCGCGATCGATACCCAATACCAGCTGGGTTAAATCGTTGCTGCCGATGGAAAAACCGTCGAAGCGCTGCGCGAACTGATCGGCCAGAATGACATTGGAGGGTATCTCACACATCACATAGACCTGCAATCCCCGCTCGCCCCGCACCAGGCCGGCCTCGGCCATGGTATCCAGTACCCGGTCGGCCTCCGCCGGCGTGCGGCAAAACGGGATCATCACCACCACATTGTCAAAACCCATCTGTTCGCGCACCGATTTGATCGCCTGGCACTCCAGCTGGAAAGCCTCGCGGTAGAGCGGGTGGTAATAGCGTGAAGCGCCGCGCAGGCCGAGCATGGGGTTTTCCTCTTCGATTTCGAAGAACTCGCCACCGAGCAGGCCGCGGTATTCGTTCGACTTGAAGTCCGACATGCGCACAATCACCGGGTCGGGGTAGCGCGAGGCGGCAATCTTGCCGATACCCAAAGCCAGGGTTTCGACAAAGTAAGCGCCCAGGTCGCGGTGATCCCCGGTAACGGCGCGGATACTGTCCATGACGCTGTGGCGGCTGACTCGCTCCGGGTGTAACAGCGCCATCGGGTGCACGCGGATCTGTGTGGAGATAATGAATTCGATCCGCGTCAGGCCGATGCCCGATACCGGCAGCTGCCACCAGGATAGCGCGCCGTCGGGCATGGCGGCATTGATCAGCAGCCGGGTGCGGGTGGCGGGAATTTCGCTGAGGCGGATGGTGCGGGTTTCGTACTTCAATTTGCCGCGGTAGACTTTGCCGATGGCGCCTTCGGCACAGCTGAGTGTCACTTCGGTGCCGGGTTTGAGTCTGTGGGTGGCATCGCCGGTACCCACCACCGCCGGCACCTTCAATTCGCGGCTGACAATGGCCGCGTGGCTGGTGGTGCCGCCGCTGTCGGTAATAATGCCGGCGGCCTTGCGCATAATCGGCACCCAGTCGGGATCGGTGCGCTCGGTAACCAGCAGCGCACCGCGGGGAAAAGCGTCGACATCCTGCGGGTTGTCGGTATAAAACACCGGCCCGCTGGCAATGGCGCTGCCGACGCTGGCCCCCTCCAGCAATACCGTGGATTTCTCCGTCAGCTTGTAGTTTACCAGTACCGACCGGTCCTTCTGCGACTCGATGGTTTCCGGGCGCGCCTGCACGATAAACAGCGGGCCGTCGGCACCGTCTTTGGCCCATTCGATATCCATCGGCCGGCCGTAGTGTTTTTCGATGCTGCAGCCCCAGCGGGCCAGGGTCAGTACTTCATCGTCGCTGAGAGTGAAACTGTGTTGCTCGGCGTGACTGGTAACTTCAATCAAGGTGGTTTCATCATCACTGGCGGAACCGTAGACCATTTTTTCCAGTTTGCTGCCGAGCGTTTTTTCGATAATCGGCCGGAGTTGTGTTTCCTCGCCATTATCGGCCGCCAGCAGCGGCTTGAAGATCATATAGCGGTCGGGGTTGACGCGGCCCTTGACGATGGTTTCACCCAGGCCCCAGGCGCCGCTGATCAGCACCGCATCGGCAAAACCGCTTTCGGTATCGAGCGTAAACATGACACCGGCACAGGCGAGGTCCGAGCGCACCATCTTCTGCACGCCCACTGACAGCGCCACCTGCTGGTGGGCAAAACCCTGTTGCTCGCGATAGGCGATAGCGCGATCGGTATAGAGCGAGGCAAAACAATCGCGGCAGGCTGCCAGCAGCGCAGGCACGCCGCTGACATTGAGATAGCTCTCCTGCTGGCCGGCAAAGCTGGCCTCGGGCAAATCCTCGGCGGTGGCGGAGCTGCGCACGGCAACGCTGCAGAGGGTCTCACCGGTTTTGGCGCACAGGGATTCATAGGCTTCGGTGATGGCGGCAACCTGCGTGGCGCTGAAATCGGCGGCGCCGATCAGCTCGCGAATCGCAGAACCGGTTTGCGCCAGATTCTGCTGGCCGCGCGCCATGGCGTTCAAATGCGTGTCAATCGACGTCTCCAGGTTGTTGGCACGGATAAAATCCCGGTAGACCTGCGCGGTAACGGCAAAGCCGTCCGGCACCTTGATACCGATTTCGGCAATGGATTGCAGCATTTCTCCGAGGCTGGCGTTCTTGCCGCCAACCAGGCCAATGTCTTGCAGATTGATTTCTTCAAACCAGAGAATATCGGGGGGGTTGCTCATCTGTGGTTTTCCTTTGGGTTACAGTTGTTGTGCCTGTATGTGGGCGTTGGTCTTGGTTCATATTAGTCGGGGGCGTGCCAAACGATGTAGTCGAGGGCGTGCCAAACGATATAGTCGAGGGCGTGCCAACTGATCCGTCCCTTGCCCGGTGGCGGGGTTCGAGACACGCCGTGAACCCATCCGTGGGGGCTTCTCGCCAGCATCCCTGCTGTCGAGAGTCTCGAACCCCGCCACCGGGCAAGGGACTACTGCCATCGTTCTATTAAAACTCATTAAGAATGCCCAAGGCAGGCCCGCCTCTTGGCAAGGCTTTCAGAAACTCTCGACAGCGGGGATGCCGGCGAGAAGTTCCCTAAGTCTCCAACACTTCCTGCTCAGCCTGATAACCTACCAGGTCAGCCAGATTGGAAAACTGTTCGGCAAGAATCTCGATCATATCGTCCAGCGAGATAATACCGACCAGCAGGCCCTGTTCATCCACCACCGGGGCACGCCTCACCCCTTCGCGCTTCAATATGCCGATACAGTCGAACACGGAATCGTCCTCCCGCACCACCACCAGTTTTTTGCGGCACACATCCAGCGCTGTCACCTCGGTGGGTCCCACTTCCTCGGCGACAATTTCTATGGCGATATCCCGGTCGGTGATAATACCCTGGGGGATTTTGCCCGCACCATTGCCACTGCCGCCGCTGTCTGAGTCGGAGACGATCACCACATCGCCCACGTGCTGCTCGCGCATCAGTCGCGCGGCATCGAGCGGCGTTTCGTGGTTGTATATGTAGATAACGACTCTGCTGCAATAAGCGCCTACGTTCATATCTGCCTCCTCGGCGGCTTTTCCGTCATTTTTTCGCGGGCCGATTGCCCCACTGCCAGTCGACGACTTCGGGCATGTCTTCACCGCAACGGGTGATATATTGCTGATGTTCGATCAGCTTATCGCGGATGAACTGCCGGGTATAGGCCGCCTGATAACCCAGGGTCTGCACCCGGTCGATGACATCGGCCACCAGGTGGAAGCGGTCCAGGTCGTTGCGCACGGCCATATCGAAAGGCGTGGTGGTACTGCCCTCCTCCTTGTAGCCGCGCACATGCAGATTTTTGTGATTGGTCCTGCGATAGGTGAGGCGGTGGATCAGCCATGGGTAGCCGTGGTAGGCGAAGATAATCGGTTTGTCGGTGGTAAACAGTGTGTCGAAATCCTTGTCCGACAAGCCGTGGGGATGCTCCTCGCGGGGCTGCAGTGTCATCAGGTCGACGACATTGATGACACGGATTTTCAATGCCGGCACGTGCTGGCGCAGCAGGTCTACGGCGGCCAGCACTTCCAGCGTCGGCACATCACCGGCGGCTGCCATTACCACGTCCGGCTCGCTGCCCTGGTCGTTGCTGGCCCACTCCCAGATACCGATACCGGCGCTGCAGTGCTTGATGGCCGCATCCATGTCCAGCCACTGCGGCTGGGGTTGCTTGCCGGCCACCACCACGTTGATGAAGTCGCGGCTGCGCAGACATTTGTCTGTAATACACAACAGTGTATTGGCGTCCGGCGGCAGATACACGCGCACGATATCGGCTTTTTTATTGACCACATGATCGATAAAGCCGGGGTCCTGGTGGGAAAAGCCATTGTGCTGCTGGCGCCAGACATGGGAAGTGAGCAGGTAGTTGAGCGAGGCAATGGGGCGACGCCAGGGGATTTCCTGACTCACTTTCAGCCATTTGGCGTGCTGGTTGAACATCGAGTCGACGATATGGATAAAGGCTTCGTAGCAGGAAAACAGGCCGTGGCGCCCGGTCAGCAGATAGCCCTCCAGCCAGCCCTGGCAGGTGTGCTCGCTCAATATCTCCATTACCCGTCCCTCGGGTGAAAGATGCTCATCGTCATCCACGGTATCGGCCATCCAGGCCTTGCCGGTGACTTCAAACAGCGCGCCGAGGCGGTTGGAGGCGGTTTCGTCCGGCCCCACCACTCTGAAGTTGCGATGCTGGCGATTGGCCTGCATCACGTCGCGCAGCATATTGCCCATTACCCGCGTCGCCTCTGCCGTTACTGCGCCGGGCTGCTGTACCGCCAGGGCGTAGCGCTGGAAATCCGGCAAAATCAACTCTTTCAGCAGCAGGCCGCCATTGGCGTGGGGGTTGGCGCCCATGCGCCGGGCACCGCGCGGCGCCAATTCGGCCAGCTCGGGCCTGAGTTTGCCGCCGGCGTCGAACAAATCCTCCGGCGCATAACTTTTCATCCAGTTTTCCAGCACCGCAATATGCTCGGAGGCCGCCGACATATCGGCAAAAGGCACTTGGTGGGAACGCCAGGAACCCTCCGATTTAAGGCCGTCGACGGTTTCCGGGCCGGTCCAGCCCTTGGGCGTGCGTAGCACGATCAAGGGCCAGCGCGGGCGTTCGACGGCGGCGGTTTCGCCATTGCGGGCGGCCGACTGGATGGCCTTGATATCGGCAATGACCCTGTCGAGGGTGGCGGCCATCAACTGGTGCATGCTCTGCGGCTCGGCCCCCTCGACAAAATACGGCCGGTAGCCGTAACCACTGAACAGCTGCTGCAGCTCTTCGTTGCCGATGCAGGCCAGCACGCTGGGGTTGGCGATCTTGTAGCCGTTCAGATGCAGGATCGGCAGCACCGCACCGTCGTGACGGGGGTTGAGAAACTTGTTGGAGTGCCAGGCTGTGGCCAGCGGGCCGGTTTCGGCCTCGCCGTCGCCGACCACGCAGCTGACAATCAGGTCGGGGTTGTCGAGGGCGGCGCCGTAGGCGTGGGCGACGGAATAACCCAGCTCACCGCCCTCGTGTATCGAACCCGGTATCTCGGGAGAACAGTGGCTGGAGATACCGCCGGGAAAGGAAAACTGCTTGAACAGTTTCCTCATGCCCTCGGCATCGGCCGATACATCCGGGTAAAACTCGCTGTAGGTACCCTCCAGATACGTATTGGCGACCACCGCCGGGCCACCGTGGCCAGGTCCGGCAATATAGATCATGTCCAGGTCCTGCGCCTTGATCACCCGGTTGAGGTGCGCGTAGATGAAATTCAACCCCGGCGTAGTGCCCCAGTGCCCGAGCAGGCGCGGCTTGATATGTTCAACCGCGAGCGGCTCGCGCAGCAGTGGATTGTCGAGCAGGTAAATCTGCCCGACACAGAGATAGTTGGCCGCCCGCCAGTAGGCGTGGATGTTGTCCAGTTCTTCAGCGCGCAGGGGTTCCGGCGAGGCCATCGCTTCGTCTAAGGCTTCCGTCATGGGTGGGCAAACTCGAGTTGCTGGTGGATGTGCGGGTTTTTAACACAGCCGCCGGCCCGGTGGATTGACGCCAGTCAATCTCCCGCAGGCTAGCGGACCGGCAATCGGGCCCCGGCCATATTCCCACAAGCGCTATACGGTATCTGAACCCCCTGGAACCGGCTTAAATATAGGCAGCCATTTCTTAGCGCCCAGTTGACGGAGATCATTAAGCAGAGAAAAATCTGTAGCTACTATGGATTGTAGACGAGTGCACTGGCTAAGCGCGTTCGGCGTAACCGGGAAAATACCCGTTAAAATCCGTACTGAGATTGAGAGAAAGGAGATAATGATGGGCCTGATACCACGTGGTTCCCTATTTAACTTCGACAATGTATTCGACGAATTTTTTGCCCCGGCAAGGGCGTTCTCGGAAACCAATCGCGGCTTTTTTTCGCCGCGCGTGGATGTCAAGGAGAACGAGGATCACTACGAAATTACGGCGGAATTGCCCGGCGTGAAAAAGGAAGACCTGCATGTCACCCTGGAGAACGGTGTAATGACCATTGAGGCCGAAACCCGCCAGGAGGAAAAGGAGGAGAAGGAGGGTAAGATCATTCATCAGGAGCGCCGCTATGGCCGTTTTGTGCGCAGCTTCAACCTGGGTGGCGGTATACAGGAAAAAGATATAGATGCCTCGTTTAAAGACGGGGTACTGACCTTGAAAGCACCCAGGGCCGAGCGCGCGCTACCCGAAACCCGGCGCATTGATATTAAGTAAGTGTTATTGGCTGCTCGAGGAAAAAGGATCGATTCATTCTGGATCGATCCGGTTTGCCGGTCGGGTCTGGCGTTGTTATTGAGATATTAAGTTGTTGAGATATCAAGTTGTTGAGATATCAATGTGAAGTAACGATGTTAAATAACAGTGTTAAATGAAAATGTTAAATAGCAATGTTAAATAACAACATTAAATGACAACGTGAAATGACAATGCGCAGTGACACGGGTCGAAGCTATAGCGGGCACTACATATAGCCCGATCGGCTCTGAAGCCAGTCATATTGCTCACCCGCTATTACTACCGTGACTGCGCCGGCGTTAAGCCCCAGCGCGCAAGCAACAATAATTATAACGCTCTGCCATATCGAATTCGCGCCTCTTACATCCGCTGCCGGCACGGCGGGCAAGTTTGGCTTATGCTTGATTGACCTGAAAGACGATGAAACCAAAAGCGGGCGCAGCAATAACGGGCGACAACAGTCCCCTGCTCTATGTACTTGACAGCGATAAAACCGCGCTTGAGGCAGCACGATCGGCGCTGACGGTGGCCGGTTACCGGGTCGAGGGTTTCAAATCGGCCCGGGCGCTGTTGAAAAAGCGCTTCGAGCGCATACCGGCCTGTGTGATTACCGAGTGGGATCTGCCCGATATGAGCGGCCGGCAGCTGCTCGAAGGTATTCTGGCGCAGTCACCGGCACCGGCGGTGGTGGTGCTGACCGCGCTGAACGATACCGGCGAGGCAGTCGGTGCCCTGCGCGGCGGCGCTGCAGACTTTATCGGTAAGCCCTATGTCGATCAGACCCTGGTCAAGCGCGTCGGAGAAGCGATTGCCGGCAACGCCGTACATTGATCACTCCCCGCCGACCACCTCACCGGCATTGAGCAGGACGACTTCGACGCCGCCGGCAAGGGCCGGAACACGCGCATCGTGCTGCCGGTGAACTTCGAAGACGTGGCGGCTGTCTATACCCCGGGTATACAGCGCCCGGGCAGCGGCCGCCCGCCATCAGGCGTCAGCCGGGCCGGCAATATCGCCCGGGTTGACGCAGATCATCACGGCCCCGCCCAGGTGGAGTACTATACGCGCGCTGGTATAACCACTTCTCCGACACCACTGACTGAGGATTGCCGACAATGGAAAATGAATCTCCCTACCAGGTGGATATCGATGGCCACAAGGTCACAATCCGGCCCCTCAGCAGCGCCGATATCGACCTCGAGCGCGATTTTATCGACAAATTGTCGGCCCAGACCAAGCACTACCGCTTTCTCGGTGGCGTCAATCACCTGTCGGACCAGCAGTTGAAAAAGCTCTGCGATATCGATTTCGATCACCGCATGGCCTTTATCGCCTCGATCGACAATAACGGCGAGGAACAGGAAATCGGCGTAAGCCGCTACGCCACCGACAGCGACGGCGACAGTTGCGAGTTCGCCGTCACCGTCGCCGACCAGTGGCAGCACAAGGGCCTCGGCACACTGCTGATGCGCAAGCTGATCGCCTTTGCCGGACAGCACCAGATCAAACGGCTCTACTCTGTCGACCTGGCGGACAATGCCCATATGCGGCAGCTGGCCGGCGATCTGGGCATGCAGAGCAAGCGCGACCCCGACGACGCCCACCAGGTGATCTACTCACTCGAACTCGACTGAGTAGCCGCCTGCCCATCTACACCTGCCCATCTACAGAAGCAGACAAACAGAGAAGAGAAAGGCAACACTGTGACGTTTCGATATACGCTGGTGGTCGTCACCCTACTGCTGGCCGGCTGCAATCAGACCCAGGAACCCCCACAGCTGCCGCCGCCGGCGGTGACAGTGGCGGAGGTGGTGCAGAGGGATGTCAACGCGGTCACCGAAGAGGTCGGCCGCATCGAGGCGGTGGAGCGGGTGGCGGTGCGCAGCCGGGTGGAGGGCGTACTGCAGCGACGCCTGTTCGAGGAAGGCGGCGATGTCAATGCCGGCGACACGCTGTTCGAGATAGAACCGGATAAATTTGCCGCCGCCGTCGCCGTATCCAAGGCCAGTGTGGCCGAGGCCAAGGCGGCCCATCACGAGGCCAGCCAGTATCTCAAACGCCTGAGTAATATGAGCAAGGATACGGTCTCGGAACTCGACCTGGAAAAAGCGGTCAGCGACGAACTGCAGACGCGCTCGCAGCTGGCGAAAGCCCGTGCGGAGCTGCGCCTGGCGGAACTGGATCTGAGTTATACCAAGATTATCGCGCCGATTTCCGGCCGCATCGGCAAGGCGGCGGTCACCGAAGGCAATCTGATCTCACCCGAGACCGGTGTGCTGACGACCCTGGTACAGCTGGACCCCATCTATGTGTCCTTTGCCATCAGTGAACGCATATCGACTGAATTTCTGCAGCAGGAAAGTCAGCCCGAGCTGGAGGAATTTACCGTATTCCTTCGCCTGTCGAACTATCAACAATATCCGCTCAGCGGCCAGGTGGTTTACCTGGACAATGAGATCGATGCCAACACCGGCACCCTGGCGATGCGCGCCAAGTTTCCCAACCCCGACAAATCGCTGATTCCGGGCCAGTTCGTCACCGTGCTGGGCCAGCGCCGCGTCAGCGAGCACAAATTGCTGATCCCCCAGGCCTCGGTGCAGCAGGACCAGGCGGGACATTATGTGCTGGTCGTCAACCCCAGTAATCATGTCGAGAAGCGCCGTATTGTCACCGGCGAACGCTACGGCACCGAATGGGCGGTGGAAGCCGGCCTGCAAAGCGGTGAACTGGTTATTTACCTCGGCATCGAAAAAGTGCGCCCCGACGTGCCGGTAACGCCGACCCTGGCGCGGGTGAGTGAAGCCCGTTAATGTTCAGTCTGTTTTTTATCGACCGGCCGCGCTTCGCCTTTGTGATATCGATTGTCATCGTGCTGTCGGGCCTGATGGCGGTACAGATGCTGCCGGTGGCCCAGTACCCGGAAATCACCCCGCCGCAGGTCGAAGTGCAGGCGATCTATCCGGGCGCCAGCGCCGAGGTGGTGGAGGCGACGGTGGCCACGGTGATCGAGGCCGAGGTCAACGGTGTCGAGGGTATGAGCCATATGAGTTCTACCAGCTCCGGCACCGGCAACTATTCGCTGACGGTAACCTTCGATCTGGGCACCGACCCCGATCTGGCCTCAGTCAACGTCCAAAACCGCATTTCCCTGGCCACGCCCAAACTCCCCCAGGACGTGGTCAATCAAGGCATCAGCGTGCAGAAGCGCTCGGCCAGCTTTCTCCAGGCCTTCGGCCTGTACTCGCCCGGCGGCACCTATGACGAGCTGTTCTTGTCCAACTACGCCAGTATCCACATTATCGACAATCTGTCGCGGGTGCCCGGTGTCGGCTCGGTAGACCTGTTCGGGGTCGGTGAGTACGGCATGCGGGTATGGCTGGACCCGGACCGGCTGGCCAACTTTGGCCTCACCGGCGCCGATGTGGCCGCGGCGATACGGGAGCAGAATATTCAGGCGGCCGCCGGCCGTATCGGCCAGGCGCCCGCTGCGGCCAATCAACAGTTCCAATACAGTGTCACGACCCAGGGCCGGCTGGCGGAAACTTCCGAGTTTGAAAACATTGTGTTGCGGGCGCAGACCGACGACACCATTTTGCGCCTGCGCGATGTGGCGCGAGTCGAACTCGGGGCGCAGAGCTACGGTGCCTTCTCCAAACTCAATGGCAGTGACTCCGCCATGTTTGCGGTATCGCAACTGCCGGAAGCCAACGCTCTGGCGGTTGCCGCCGGTATCGAAGCGGAACTCGAACGCCTGGCGCAAAACTTCCCCGACGATATCGCCTACAAGGCGGTCTACGACAGCACCCGCTTTATCAACGCCTCGCTGCGGGAGCTGGTGCAGACCCTGTTTCTGGCGCTGACGCTGGTGATCCTGGTGGTGTTCGTCTTTTTGCAGGACTGGCGCGCCACCCTGGTGCCGGCGCTGGCCATTCCGGTGTCGCTGATCGGCACCTTTGCCGCCTTTGCGGTGATGGGTTTTTCCATCAATACCATTACCCTGTTCGGCCTGGTGCTGGCGATCGGCATCGTTGTCGACGACGCCATTGTGGTGATCGAAAATACCCAGCGCCACATCGACGGCGGCCTGGCGCCGCGCGAGGCGACGCGCCAGGCAATGCGCGAGGTGTTTGCGCCGATTATCGCCACCACCCTGGTGTTGCTGGCGGTGTTTGTGCCGGTGGCGTTTACGCCCGGTATTTCCGGAACCCTCTATCAGCAGTTTGCGGTTACCATCGCCATTGCCGTGTCCATCTCCTCACTCAATGCCCTGACCCTGTCGCCGGCGCTGTGTTCGACCATCCTGCGCCCCAGCCGCGAGCGCCGGAAGCTGGCGGTGTTCCGCGGTTTCGACCGCCTGTTTGCGCGCACCACCAGCGGCTATGTCAACTGGGCGCGGGTGTTTGTGCGCCGCTTACTGCTCACCGGCGGTGTGTTCACGGCGCTGGCGCTGGCGGCACTGTTGCTGTTTCGAGCCATGCCCACGGGCTTTATTCCGGATGAGGATCAGGGTGTGATATTTGTCAATGTGCAATTGCCCGACGGCGCCTCGCTGCAACGCACCGATGAAATCATGTCACATGTCGACCACACCATCAGCAGCATACCGGGGGTAGTCGATATGATTTCGGTGCGCGGCTATTCGCTGCTGAGCGGGCCCGGCGCCAATACCGGGCTGGGCGTGGTGGCGCTGGCGCCGTGGTCCGAGCGCCAGGCGCCGCACCTGTCGGTAGACGCCATTGTCGAGCAGATCTGGGCGCAGCTGGGCGCCACGCCGGGGGCCACCACCATCGCCTTTACGCCGCCGGCCATTATCGGGCTGGGCTTTGCCGGCGGTTTTGAAATGGCACTGCAGGACCGCGGCGGCAGCGATCCGCAAACGCTGGCGGCGGCGGCGCGCTCGCTGGTCTATACCGCCAACCAGAGCGCCGGCATCAGCAATGTCTACACCACGTTTTCCGCCGATGTGCCCCAGGTCGACCTGCAGGTGGATCGCGATCGCGCCAAAACCCTGGGCCTCAGTATCAGCGATATCTACCTGGAGCTGCAGACCCACCTGGGCTCATTGACAGTCAATGATTTCAATAAATTCGGCCGCGTCTACGATGTGGTTCTGCAGGCCGATACCGGCTTTCGCGACGACCCGACCGATATCAGCCGCCTCTATGTGGCCGCCGATGATCGCGATATGGTGCCGCTGGGCGCGGTGGTGGATATCGCCTCGGCCCTGGGCCCGGAGATGCTGACGCGGCACAACCTCTACCGCTCGGCCACCATTAACGGCAGCGCCGCGCCCGGCACCAGCTCCGGCGATGCACTGGCGGCGATGGAAACGCTTGCCCGCGATACCCTGCCGCCGGGGATGGACTTCGAGTGGTCCGGCTCATCGCTGCAGGAGAAACAGGCCGGCGGCATCGGCCTGCTGCTGCTGTTAGCGCTGGTGTTTGCCTATTTGTTTCTGGTGGCGCAGTACGAAAGCTGGTCGCTGCCGCTGGCGGTATTGATGGTGGTGCCGACCGCCCTGCTGGGTGCTCTGGGGGCGGCGCTGATCGCCGGCGTCAGTCTCAATCTCTACGCCCAGATCGGCCTGATCATGCTGGCCGGGCTGGCCACCAAGCAGGCGATTCTGATTGTCGAGTTTGCCAAAGGCCAGCGCAGCGGCGGGCAGTTGCCCATCGCCGAGGCCGCCACCCGCGCTGCACAGCTGCGCTTTCGCGCGGTGCTGATGACCGGGCTGTCCTTCGTACTGGGCATCCTGCCGCTGTTATTCGCCAGCGGCGCCGGTGCCGGTGCCCGCGGTTCCCTCGGCGTCGTGGTGTTCGGCGGCATGGTGGCGGCGGTGGTTATCGGCACGCTGCTGGTACCGGCGTTTTTTGCCTTGATCGAGACACTGGCGACGCGCAATGCGGAACCCGGCGCCGCCGCAACTGCCAAAGCCTAACGCCGGCAGCGGCGCCAAACCCCATGGGCGCAGACCGGCAAACCCGTTGCGCCGCAATTCGCCGGCGCGGTGCAAGCGTCATGAGCATGACATCTAAAGTCAATACGCTGTGTAGTGATTTCAGCGCAACTGACAGAAAGGAGATACCCACTTGTCGAACCTCCCTGCGGACAGTAAGGCCATCGATCACGCCTTTCGCGCCAACCTGGCGCGCCTTACCGGCGGCATTACACCGGCGGGCCTGGCCGGTATTTACTTTGACTGGCTGACACATCTGAGCCTGTCGCCCGGCAAGCAGCTGGCGCTGGTGGAAAAGGCCCTGCGCAAGACCGCGCGCCTGACCCTGCAGATGCCGCAAATGCTGAGCGATTCAGGCGCTGCCCAGTGTATCGAACCACTGCCCCAGGATCGCCGCTTCCGCGGCGAGGCCTGGCAGCACTGGCCCTATAATCTGATCTATCAGTCTTTTTTGCTGTACCAGCAGTGGTGGTACAACGCCACCACCGATATCGGCGGACTGGCACGCGACAAGGAACAGGTGATGGAATTTGTCACCCGGCAACTGCTGGACCACTATGCACCGTCGAACTTTCCCTGGAGCAACCCGGAAATCATGCAGGCCACCATCGAACAGGGCGGTATGAACTTTGTGCGCGGTGCGGAAAACTTCATCGCCGACTGGCAGCGCATGGCGGCAGGTGAAAAACCCGAGGGCGCCGAGCAGTTTGCTGTCGGCGAACGGGTGGCGGTAACAGCGGGCAAAGTGGTATTTCGCAACCGCCTGATCGAAGTGATTCAGTACACGCCGACCACCGCCAAAGTACATCCGCAGCCACTGCTGATCGTGCCGGCCTGGATCATGAAGTACTACATCCTCGATCTGTCGCCGCACAATTCACTGGTGAAATACCTGGTTGACAAGGGCCACACCGTATTTGTCGTCTCCTGGCACAACCCCACCTCAGAAGACCGCGAGCTGGGTATGGAGGACTACCGCAAACTCGGCGTTATGGCGGCCATCGACGCCGTATCGACCATCGTCCCGCAGACCCGGATTCACGCCGTGGGTTATTGCCTGGGCGGCACCCTGCTGTCGATCGCGGCGGCGGCCATGGCCCGCGACGGCGACCAGCGCCTGGCCTCGATGACCACCTTCGCCACCCAGATAGACTTTACTGAGGCCGGCGAGCTGATGCTGTTCATCGGTGAGAGCGAAGTGGACTATCTCGAGAGCATGATGTGGGACCAGGGCTATCTCGACGGTTACCAGATGGCCGGCGCCTTTCAGTTGCTGCGCTCCAACGACCTGATCTGGTCGCGGATGGTGCGCGAGTACTTTCTCGGCGAGCGCCAGCCGCTCAACGATCTGATGGCCTGGAATGCCGATCTGACACGTATGCCCTACCGTATGCACTGCGAGTATCTGCGCGGCCTGTTTCTCAATAACGATCTGGTCGGCGGGCGCTATCTGGCCGACGGCCGCCCCGTCAGTCTCGCCGATCTGCGCCTGCCGGTGTTTGCCGTGGGCACCACCCGCGATCATGTCGCGCCCTGGCAATCGGTGTATAAAATCACCGTGCACCCGGCCATCGATGTGACCTTTCTGCTCGCCAGCGGCGGCCACAATGCCGGTATCGTCAGCCCGCCGGGCAATGGCCGGCGCCATTACCAGGTCGCCACCGACCGCGCCGGCGATACCTATGTCGATCCCGATACCTGGCGCAGCCAGACACCCATCGGGGACGGCTCCTGGTGGCCGCAGTGGCAGAACTGGCTCAAAGCACACTCCGATGCGCCGGCGGCACCGCCATCGCTCGGCAGCGCCGAGCTGCCGCCGTTGATGGACGCCCCGGGTTCCTACGTGCTGCAAACCTGAGCACAGCACCGCCTTCGAGCTGCCACTTGATTAAATACCGGGACAATGCCTTGAACGAAACCACCATTGAAAACCGCACCTTCGACGATATCGCCATCGGCGACAGCGCCAGCCTCAAGCGCCGCCTGACGCTCGGTGATATCAAACTGTTCGCAGCCATGTCCGGCGATGTCAACCCCGCCCATGTCGATGAGGACTACGCTAAAAGCAGCCGCTTTCACGAGGTGATCGCCCACGGCATGTGGGGTGGCTCGCTGATTTCCACCGTGCTCGGCACCCAGCTGCCCGGCCCCGGTACCCTCTACCTGGGACAGACCCTGCGCTTCCACAAACCGGTGGGGCTCGGCGATGTGCTGACCGTTGCCGTTACCGTGGTGGAAAAAGACGAGACCAATCACCGCCTGGTGTTTGACTGCGAGTGCCGCAACCAGGAGGGCCAGCTGGCCATCAGCGGCCAGGCCGAGGTGCTGGCACCGACGGAAAAAATCCGCCGCCCGCGCTGGATTACGCCGCAGGTGCACCTGGCCGAGCGCGTCCACCTGCACCGGCTGTTAAATGCCGCCAGTGAGGGCGAGCCGGTTACCACCGCCGTGGTGCATCCGGTCGATCGCGAGTCATTGCTGGGCGCGATTGCCGCAGCCGAAGCCGGCCTGATCGAGCCGCTGCTGATCGGCCCGCGGGAAAAAATAGTCGCGGCGGCAACAGCGGCGCAGGTGGATCTGGGCGATGTCGAGATCGTCGCCGTCGAGCACAGCCACGCCGCCGCGGCCGCGGCGGTGGAGCTGGTACACAGCGGCCGGGTTGCCTCGATCATGAAAGGCAGCCTGCACACCGACGAACTGATGCAGGCGGTGGTGGCCGAAAGCGGCCTGCGCACCGAGCGCCGTATGAGCCATATATTCGCCTTCGATGTACCCACCTATTCGCGCCTGTTGCTGATTACCGACGCGGCCATCAATATTCGCCCCAACCTCGACGAGAAGCGCGATATCGTGCAGAACGCCATCGATCTGGCGCAGGCGCTGGGTATCGATACGCCGCGGGTGGCGGTGCTGTCGGCGGTGGAAACCGTCAACCCGCGCATCCAGTCGACCCTGGATGCCGCGGCGCTGGGCAAGATGGCCGACCGCGGTCAGATTCAGGGCGGACTGGTGGACGGCCCGCTGGCGTTTGACAACGCCGTATCGGTGGAAGCCGCAAAGATCAAGAATATCGTTTCGCCGGTGGCCGGTCGGGCCGACATTCTGACGGTGCCCGATCTCGAGTCCGGCAATATGCTGGCCAAGCAGCTGGAATACCTGGGCGGCGCCGAAGGCTCCGGCATCGTGCTGGGCGCACGGGTACCGATTGTGCTGACCAGCCGCGCCGACGATACCATGAGCCGTATCGCCTCCTGCGCACTGGCAAAGCTGCTGGTGCTGCACCGGCGGGGGCAGCTGGCGTGAGCGTTCTGGTTCTCAACAGCGGCTCTTCCAGCATCAAGTTCGGTGTCTATAGCCGCCGCCACGGCGGCGAGCCGCAACTGCAGTGCCGCGGTGAGATCGAAGGTATGGGCGGCGGTGTGCGGCGCTTCTTTGCCCGCGCCGCCAACGGCCGCACACTGATCGACGGCGAGCCGCAACGGGCATCGAACCATGCCGAGGCGCTTGCCGAGTTACTGGCCTGGCTGCAGCAGCGGCCCGGCATGGACGCGCTGCTTGCCGCAGGCCACCGGGTCGTGCACGGCGGGCAAGACTTTACCGAGCCGCTGCGTATCGACGCACAGATACTCGAGCAACTGCAACAGCTGGTGCCGCTGGCGCCGCTGCACCAGCCGCACAATCTGGCGGCGATTCGCGCACTGGCCGAACGCTATCCCTCACTGCCGCAGATTGCCTGCTTCGATACCGCCTTTCACGCCGGTCAGCCAAGCGTTGCCCGGCAGTTCGCGCTGCCGCGCCGGCTCACCGAGGCCGGTATTCTGCGTTACGGTTTCCACGGGCTTTCCTACAGTTATATCGCCACCAGGCTGCCGCAGGTAACCGGCAGCGCCAGGGGCCAGGTGGTGGTCGCCCATCTCGGCAACGGCGCCAGTATGTGCGCTCTCAGCGACGGCCGCAGCCAGGCCACCAGCATGGGCTTCACCGCTCTCGACGGGCTGCCCATGGGCACCCGCTGCGGCGCGCTGGACGCCGGCGTGATTCTGCATTTGCTGGCAAGCGAGAACATGAGCGCGACCGAGATCAGCGACCTGCTCTACCACCAGTCGGGCCTGCTGGGGGTTTCCGGTATCAGCAACGATATGCGTGTCCTGCTGGCCAGCGATGACCCGCGCGCCCGCGAGGCGGTCGAGCTGTTCGTCTACCGCATCAGCCGCGAACTGGGTTCGCTGGCCGCTGCCCTGGGCGGGCTGGACGCGCTGGTGTTTACCGGCGGTATCGGCGAGCACAGTGCCGAGATCCGCGCGCGGGTATGTGCCGCCGCGGCCTGGCTCGGTATCAACCTGGATATCGATGCCAATGGCAGCCACGCGACCCGAATCAGCAGCGACGACAGTGCGGTATCGGTCTGGGTGATCCCCACGGATGAAGAACTGATGATTGCGCGCAGCGCTTGTGAGTTGGCTGGTAGCGCCACCGGGACGTAGCCAATTGAGTCAGCCCGGGCAGAAGAAGCCGGATGCGGCTCCGTATCGATATGGGCGGGTGTGTGCCCTGGACGACAACCAAAAGCTGGTGGCCCGCCCTGTCTCGCACCATCTGCCTCAGGTCGCGAGTTCAATTGCCTTACTTCTTTTTTATCGCTATAGTCGCGTTACTTTATAACAATTTCATAAGGCGGTTTCGGAGTGGCGGCGAGCCTGCACAAAGGAAAAACGGCCATCAACTTCAAGGTTTTCCTTGCAGCGGTGTTTTTCTTTGCCCAGCTCGCCGGCGTCGCCCATGCCCATCACGAGCACGAAGCCGAGCATGGCCCCACAGAGGTGGTGCAGTGTACTCTCTGCCTGGTGAAGTCCGTTAACGATGACGACGATACCGGGCTTCTTCCCAGCGCCGCACATTCTGCACAGCACCCTGCGTGCGCATTCGCTACCGGCGCGACTGGCGGCGCGCCGGCGTCGCAGACAATAAACCGACCCTCCGCCCGCGGACCGCCGCGCAACTAGAAGCCTGCAAACCACCATTTTCCCGCGTGTGATGAAAAGGCCTGCGCCTGCGCATGGCAAGCGGGAAGACGAAGCTTACTGTTGAGACCTGATTGATGAAATTTTTGATTTCGTCATACTCGCGCGCATGTCTCCTCGCCCCTGCCTGCAAGGCTGAATTGCGCAAGTCCAACTTGGTCCGGCCGGCTACACGCCCCGGCCTCTCCATGGATCTGCGCAATGATATGTATTCAACCAAAGGATCCAATTCATGACACAGCGTATCATGACACAGCATAATCTTACTGCCCGTGTCGTGCTAGCGGCAGCGGCCCTTGCGCCGTTGACGGCGCCCGCTTTTGCCGACGACGCGGCCGATATACCCGTGCAGGATACAATCGTTGTCACGGCGACCAAATCGGAACTCGAAATCCTTGAAGTCCCCGCAGCCATTAGCGTGGTAACACTTGAGAAGATCGAAGCCCAGGGCGCGCAGACTGCCGTTGAGGCGCTGCAGGGTGAACCGGGGGTGCGCATCAGCACTTATACCGAAGGCAGTTTCCCGATTGTGCAGATCCGCAGTTCGGGCGATGCCGGCCAGTTTCAGAATACCGATGTCCTGGTGCTGATCGATGGCATCCCGCAGGTCAACCTCAATGACCAGTCCTATTACGACCAAATCCCGTTTGAAGCGATCGAGCGCATCGAAGTCGTACGCGGACCGACCTCGGCGCTTTACGGCCGCAACGGTGTCGGCGGGACGATCAATATCATCACCCGCGCCGCGCCGGAAGACACAGAAATCAGTGCCATGTTGAGCGGCGGATCGTTCGGCTTCATCAAACCGCGGTTCACCGTCGGCGGTGCCCTCAGTGACAATATCAATGTGCTGATCAGCGGCTCCTATGAAAGTTCTGACGGCTGGCGCGACCAGACCGACCGGGAGGCGATTGATCTGTTCGCGCGGGCCGATATCGAGCTTGCGCCGGGCACTGATCTGACTTTGAATCTGCAGTATTTCGATCTCAACCAGGAGGTTGCCACCATTCTGCCGCTGCTGTCCGATGCCTCGGAGTTACCAGGGGTAGACAGAGAAGACAGCTTCAACCTTCCCGGGGCCGAAGCCCGCAATGAGAGCCTGCAGATTACAGCTGTCCTCACTCACGAGGTCAGCGACACGCTGGTACTCTCCGCGCCGCTTTACTTCCGTCAGACCGAACGGATTCTGCAGCGCGACGGCAGCTTCGTCGACAATATCGACACCACTGCGCAAACTATGGACCTCTACCCCTTTACACCCAGATCCGAGGAGTCGATCATCGGCTTTATGCCGCGCCTCGCCTGGACGCCGTCGGGGCGGTTCGAATTCATTGGCGGGATCGACTATGAGCGCAATGACGGCGAGTCCGGCGCCTCGAACACGTTTCCAACGGGGACGAATTTCTTTACGCCTGTCATCGTCAACTACATCACCGGCGAATTCGTCACCGATATTAACGATCTGGAGGAGCTGGTGCGCCGGGATGGTGAGTTTGAATCGACCGTCTGGGCCGTTTATACACAGGCGCGGATAGGGGTAACTGACAAACTGCGCCTCACGCTCGGCGGCCGTTATGACTACCAGGAGCGGACGCTGGAAGATCCGCTGCGCCCGAACCCGTCGGTCAAAGCAGACTATGAACGCTTTACCCCGCGCGTTGCCTTTGACTACGCGTTTACAGATAATCTGCATGGTTATGTGAGCTACTCCCAGGGGTTTAACCCGCCTTTCGGTGGCGCTTTTGCGTTTGAACGTGCCGGCGCCGATGCATTGGAGCCGGAGGTCGCGGACAATTACGAAATCGGCCTGAAAACCAATTTCCCGGACGGGCGCGGCTTCGCCAATCTCGCCGCCTTCGTACTGGAGCGGGAAGACCTCGTTCAGACATTGCGCATCGAAGGCGTCAACACTCAGGCCAATGCCGGCGGGCTTGACGTCTGGGGCATCGAGTTTGACGCAGCCTATGACCTCGACAGCGGCTTCACGGTGTCGGGCAACTATAGCTATACCGACACCGAATGGCAGGAATTTGAGGTGCGCGGGGTCAACTTCGCCGGCTTCGAGGTGATCCAGAACCCCAACCACCTGGCGTCCGCCGCGCTCGACTGGAGCTCAGACGACAGCCGGTTCAAGGCCGGGGTCTGGGTCGACTATGTGGGCGATCGCTTTGCGGACCGCTCCAACACGGTGGAGCTTGACGCCTATACGCTCGCCAATTTTCAGGCAGCGTATCGTCCGTTCGGAAACGAGCGGGTGACATGGCGCCTTCAGGTTTTCAACCTGTTTGACGAGGAGTATCTTTCGCGGACCGAGCTCGATTTCATCGGCAGCGTCCTTGGCGGTGCGCCGGGCCGGCCGTTAAACTGGCTCGCCTCGGTCAATGTCCGCTATTAAAACGCAACTCGCATCGCCCATTGCGGCGCTGCGACTGATGACAAGGCGCTTATGACGATTGCAAGCCTATCGGCTGTCACCAAGTGCTATGGCGAGATGAACGCCGTAGACGATCTCTCTTTGACACTCGCCGGAAGCGAGGTGCTCTGCCTTCTCGGGCCCAACGGCGCCGGCAAGACGACGACCTTGAAAATGATCCTGGGGCTTGAAACGCCGACGGCGGGCGATGTCCGGGTGTGCGGCGTGGATGTGGTTCGCGAGCCCAAGGCGGCGCGGCGGCGGATGGCCTATATTCCGGAAATGGTCGCCCTTCACGAAGCATTCACGGGTATGGAAAACCTGCGCTATTTCGCCTCACTGGTCGGCGCTGCGAATTTATCGCACGCCCATCTGCAAGACTGCCTGAGGCGCGCCGGCCTGCAGCAAACGGCGTGGAAGCAGCGACTTTCCGGCTATTCCAAAGGGATGCGGCAGAAGGTCGGCGTCGCCATCGCGCTCGCCAAAGGGGCCGAATTGCTGGTCCTCGATGAACCCACCTCGGGGCTAGACCCGAAGTCCGCCTTCGACTTCGCCGGGCTGATCAAGGACGTGGCCGCCGGCGGGTCCGGCGTTATCATGGCGACCCATGATCTGTTCCGGGCGAAGGATATGGCGACGCATATCCTGATCCTGAAAGCAGGCCGCGTCGTGCAGCAGATCGATCCGGTGACGAGTACTTACGAAGACATTGAGAAGGCGTATCTCAGCGTCTTTGAGACCGCATCATGATAGATGGTGTACGGACCGTCTTTCTGCATGAATGGGCCGGCTTCTGGCGCAGCGGTATCTTCGCCTTGATGATGTGCATTGTCGGCGCCATTGGTCTTGGCACGGCGGTCATCGAGTATCGTGCGTGGTCGCAGGAACAGGCCGAACGGGCGGCGCTGCAGGCGCAGGAGACTGCCCAATGGCTCAAACTTGAGGACACACACATTCATAAGGCCGCCCATCGCGGCTATTTCGTCATTCGCGATCTGCCTCCCGGCATCATTCTCGACCGCGGCGTCTGGGATTTCGGCGGCTCGGCTATCTGGCTCGAGGCGCACCGCCGTAACGCGCCGCGATTGCGTGCCGCGGATGCAGCAGGTCTTATCGCCCGCGGCAGCCCGCGCGGGATTGGGCCGGTGCTGTTGTGGTTGATGCCGCTGCTCATCGCTGTGCTCACTCACGGCGTCATCGCCGGTGAGCGCGCCCGCGGGTCGCTGGCCTTCGCCGTGAGTTCGGGCGCAAGTCCCAGCGCCATCGTCACCGGCAAGGCCCTCGCCATCACGACCCTGTCATGGGCGGCTGCGGCGGTGCCGCTGCTAGCGGGTCTTAGCATGGCGCTAGCGTCCGGCCTTGCTGCCGCAAATGCGGCTGTCTGGGTGCTGACGGTGCTGTCCGCACTCGGGGTTTTCTGTATTCTGACGGTGATGATATCGTCGCTGGCGCGCCGGCCATTTGGCGCTCTTACCGCGCTCCTGCTGATCTGGTTTGCGATGGCGGTGCTGTGGCCGCGGCTCGCCGCCGGTATCACCGCACAAATCGCCCCTACCCCGTCATCGCAAACGATTCGCAGTAAAGCGGAAGTCGCGGCCGAGGGCCTTGTCTCCGAAGCGACACGGGAACAGCTGCTGGCGCGCCTGGCTGCGCAAGGCATTACCGCACCGAACGCCTCCGGCGTTTCCGCCCTGGCAGCGGAAATCGACGCGGCGCGGGCATTTACCCAAATCTTCGCACCGCTGGAGGCGGCCATGACCCGCCAAAGTGATCTCCTCGATATCTTGAGCT
>JANQMH010000051.1 GCA_028280195.1 Exilibacterium sp. | reverse complement strand
CACCGCGGTTCCAATAATATCTGTTAAGAACACTGAGGGTAGGTCTGCATCTGGATATGGCTTTCAGAAACTCTCGCCAGCAGGGATGCTGGCGTGAAGGCTACACGGACGTATTCACGCCGGGTCTCGAACCCCAGACCCCAACCGGGTTAGGGCCGGGTCGACCACCACCGTTGTTTCTGCAAGTCAGTACTATTCGTCACCGATCCCTTTTTAAACCATGGTCAAATAGTAAGGGCCATTTCCGCCTAACTATCGATTGCTTACAGCGCGAAAATGCCGTGTTACCCTCGACCTTGTCCGGCTCTATCGTCGGTGGAAGTGCCCCAGAAATTCTCTATGTCGTCGTGCTTCAGCGGTGTTTCTCTGATCAGTTTGTAGCCGTTTTTGATAAAGGCGTTGAATGTTTTTCTGCAGTGCTGGTAGGTCTCGGACCTCTGTCGCTCGCTGGCGGCAAAGATACAGGCGCGCATTATCACGGTAAAGAAGGCATTGGTGCTACCTCTGAGCAGGGCTACCGACACGGGCGACTCAGCGGCAATCAGCTTGCGAAAACTCTTGTCGAGCAGTGTATGTATATCCGCAATGCCTTTGACCCTGGAAGGCAGCCTGATCGAAGACTCCAGCTTGAAGAAATCCTGGAGATATCTTTCGCGAACGAAATCCTCGCTGATCTCCCCCTGCTTGATAGCGGCGAACTTGGCGGTTTTCAGGCTTGCCATTACGCCCGCTTTGTCGCAGTTCGTTTCCGGCAGGCTGAGCGCCTCCGGCCTGACGGTTATTGCGCCGTGAATTTTTGCACCGTCATTGGGGTTGTAAACCGTCACCCCCTTGCCGTATTTTATGATCATTTCCATATTCTGGCGCGAGGCATCCAGATCGGTGGTGGTAAACACGCTGTCGCGCAGATTTCCGCCGATGGCGTAGCTGGTTTTGGCGATCTCCTCCTCGTACTCCTTCAGGTATTTTTCCTCGAGGCCTTCATAGACACTGTCCTTGGCGTGGTGCTGGCGCATATCCGTCATACCGAGGTCGACACCCAATAAATATATCTCCTTAAAACCCATATAGACAGCGAAGGACAGACCGCAATTGGTCACAGTGGGATTGCAGAAACTCAGTTCAGGCAGTTTTTTACCACTGATATCGTCGACGATATGGCAGCCGACATCGTTGGGTTTCTTTGCCATGGCGGCATTTTTAAACAGCGAGAAAGTGTCCGGCGCAACGGTATTGAGAGCGAGAAGGGTAACCTTCTCATAGTGCTCTGGCGTGTGCCATACCCTGATGACGTCGGCAGTACTGCGGGTGCGTTCCATTTCGATATGAAAGTCCGGCAAAATATCCGCCTTGCACAGCGTACCGGTTGCCGAACCACAGGAGAAGATAATCACCCGTTGCCGGCACTCCCTCAACAGCGGGATCAAACCCGCCAGCGACGGACCGTTGCCGACAATGACCGCGGGCAGCGGCGGTGTTGACTTATCGTGTGTCAGCACCGGAATCCCGGCATTGATATTGGCAACGGTATGGGAAAGACTGATCTGCTCGTCTTCGAGAAAGCCGATGCCGGTCGCCGCCAGGTGGAATTTCTCGCGGTAGTAGCGGATAAACTGCTTCTCCTCCGTACTGTGAAAATGGCGGTAGACAAACGCGCTGGCCATATTGAACAAGCCGATTTTATCGGCCAGCGTGGTCATATCCCGCATGGTGTCGCGGACCGACAGGCCGATACAGAGCTTCAGCATTCTGCGCTCGCGGGCGAAATACGCTATGATTGCTCCCCAGTCTACCGTATGCAGGGAAGCATAAAAGGAGTCCTTGTGAGGATCGAACAGGAACAGCGTATAGATATCCAGCTTGTCGATCATTTCCTCGAGGTGATAGCCGAGCCCGCAACCCGTAACCACCATCATGCCAATGGGGACATTGCAGGAGACATGTTCCGGGCTGTTGATGGACTCACCGTAGCGGTCCAGCAGCTGGTTGATTTGCCTGACCTGTTCGAAGCGCCCCTGGTCCTGGGTCTTGTATATCCGGATTGAAGCGATACTGGGGCGCTGGCAGTATTGCTCAAATTGCTGCCGGCAGAATGTTCTGGGGGCGGTGCTGTAAACCGGCCTGTTGTTGAGCTTGGCGTTGACCAGCTGCACCTCGCCGTCGTCGTCGACGCACAGCCGCAGCTCCTGCGGCTGATAGTCGATGTACTCGCGATAAAGTGCGGGCGCCACCCGTTCGAACACCGCCATATTCTGTTTGAAGCGCACTTCCAGCTGCAGCTGCTTTTGTTGGATTTCGGCTTTGCGCAACAGCGCGCTTAAGTCTGGCATGGTAGCGTCCGTTTTGGCTGAGTATTGCTCTTCATAAAAGCACAGATCATGCCATGGTAGCCGGCTGCGGCGTACTTGCCCTTGTCGCTATTTGCCCTAAAGCTTTTCAGCACAGCGCCGATACAGCAGGTAGTCCACCGATACTTTCAACCGATACTTGCAAAGGGGCTATTGGGTGAATACGACTTCCGCGCTAAAAAGCTATGCCAATGTTCACTACCACGGGCAGGTCGCCGGGGCCGATCCCCACCGCCTGATCCGCATGCTTTACGAGGGGGCGCTGGAGCGCATCGCCCAGGCAAAGGGCGCCATGCAGCAGAAGAACTATGAATTGAAAGCCAAGAAAATCTCCGATGCCATCAATATCGTGCTGGCATTGCGCGAGAACCTGAACCACGAACAGGGCGGTGATGTGGCCTACAACCTCGACTCCCTCTACGATTATATGGCCCGAGTGCTGTGGCAGGCACACAGCAGGAACAGCGAGGCGCAACTCGACGAAGTCGCCAATCTGATGACTGAGGTCTATTCAGCCTGGAAACAGATTGGCTGAACGGGAGCCGGCCGGTTCTTCCATTTTGGCATCATTACTGCATCTACCTCTTTAGCTGGTGGGTGAAGCGGCAATATTTGGCCGCTTTGCCCTGAGTCAACCGTTAAAGAGGAAGAACCCATGTCAATCGCAGCTACTCAGGCCGCTGTGCAATTGCAACAGCAGGCTGAAACCATTTCCCCTCACCAGGTGATAGCCCTGTTACTGGACGGCGCACTGGAACGCCTGCAGCAGGCGCAGAGCGCCTTTTTTGACGGCAAGCTGCAGGAAGCCCAGGAACTGGTGGACCGCGCCATCGCCATTGTCAACGGCCTGCGCTCGAGCCTGGATATGGACAAAGGCGGCGAAGTCGCCCGCAACCTGGATTCGCTCTACGAATATATCGCTGCGCGCCTGCAGCAGGACAATGCGACCGATCCGGCCGCCGTGCTGAGTGAGGCCAGCAAACTGCTGGCGGAAGTCAAGGCGGGCTGGGACGGCATCGCCGAAGCGGCACCGGTCAGAGCCGTGGGCTGAGTCAGCGCCGACCCACTTCCTCTTTTCCGCCCCCGCCTGTGCGGGGGCGGGCGCGTCGACAGTCCCGCCCTCGCTAAAGTTTTTTTCGCTCATGCCGCTAGCCCGGATAGACACAGCAATGCTACCCGAGGCAAGAAATGGCAGTCGTTCCAATCAGTCAACAGGCGCTGATCAAGTCAAAAGCACAGTTGCAGCAGGCGCTGAAGCAGCGCGACTGGCAGCGGGTCAAGGAGATCGAGCAACAGCTCAATCGGCACCTGCTGGCGGCAACCCAGGATCGGCACCGGGACACTTTGACACTGGTCAATGAATTGAAAGATATCCTCAACCTTTACGCCTTGCTGACACAAACCTGCCGTGACCAGGTTACTGCCATTGCCGCCGATAGCGGCTGGCGCCAAGGTTGACAGCAGAACAAGCTCACCGCCTGCCGCCGCGTTGATATCGATGCGCCGGTGGTGAGCACCTCTCCCCATAACTTCCCTCACAATCATCGCTGGAACTGCAAGCCCTACAAGCCGGCTTCAGGCCGGATCGCTTGGCACCGTTCTACCTGAGCCAATGCCTATCGCTTCCGCCCCCGACTAAGCCACCAAAATAATAGCCTTGCTCGATTAGTGAACAAATGGCCGGAGTGAGTTATCGATAACATTGTTTATATACCAATATCGTATAGATTAGCCTTTGCTTGTCATCTCAAATGCTATAAGATCTAGGTGCCATTTATTTGACCATCCCATGGGTCTTGTCTATTACTGAATTTATGGCTGTCACGAATTTGACTGTCCGCGAGGGTGGATTTGCGAGGTTTGCATATCATAAAACTGAAACAAAAAACGCTTAAAAAACCAATTTGAAAACAGATTTGCAAAACTGGTTTTAACAACAGATTTTAAAAACTAGTTAAAAAACTGTTTTAAAAACTGTTTTAAAAACTGTTTTAAAAAACTGCTTTAAAAAATTGCTTTAAAAAACAGTTAAAAGAAAGCAGTTAAAAAACTGTTCAAAAATAAAGGCCGCCTCTGCGGGTAAGGCCGATAACAACTCAGCATATGACCGGGTTAAGGGTGAGGTTTTAATAAAAGAAGAACTCATCGGAGTTCTCGTTGTAACGAAGGTCATTTATTGCATGTGGCGTGAACATAAAGTCTTAGTGGTCGACGACGACCGGCAGCGCCGGTACGATTTACAAGTTATCCTCGATTTCCTCGGTGAGCCTGCAACCACCTCTGACGGTGAAGGCTGGCCTGCGGCTGCCGCCGAGGTGACGGAGGGAGCGGAAGTTTGCGTGGCGGTTATTCTGGGTAGCTGCGGGCGGCAGCGCTCCCTGCTCGAGCGCCTGCAGGAAGTTCACCGCTGGGACGACTGCGTACCGGTCGTGCTGGTCGGCGAGCATGCAGACCTGTCGCAGGACTGTGACCCACTGCTGCAGCGCATGGTGATCGCGCGCCTGGCGGCGCCGTTCAGCTATAACCAGCTGCTCGATACGCTGCATCGGGCACAGCGCTATCGCGAGGCACTGGCGGTCTGCAAGCGCCAGGCCTCACAGCGTCCCGTACATCTGTTTCGCAGTCTGGTGGGCACCAGTCGCCAGATTCAGGCGGTCAGAGAAATGATGGCGCAGGTGGCCGACAAGGATGTCACCGTGCTGATTACCGGCGAGTCCGGCACCGGCAAGGAGGTGGTAGCCCGCAATTTACACTACAATTCGCAGCGCCGTGAGAAGCCCTTTGTGCCGGTCAACTGCGGTGCGATACCGGCAGAGTTGCTGGAGAGCGAGCTGTTTGGCCACGAGAAGGGCGCCTTTACCGGCGCCATCAGCGCGCGCGCCGGCCGCTTCGAACTGGCTGAAGGCGGCACTCTGTTTCTCGATGAGATCGGTGATATGCCGCTCAATATGCAGGTGAAGATCCTGCGCGTATTGCAGGAGCGCTGTTACGAGCGGGTGGGGGGCAATAAAACCACGCCCACCGATGTGCGCATTATCGCCGCCACTCACCGCAACCTGGAAAACATGATTGCCGGCAACCAGTTTCGTGAAGATCTCTACTACCGGCTCAATGTTTTCCCCATCGAAATGCCGTCGCTGCGGCAGCGCGCCGAGGATATCCCGCTGCTGCTCAACGAACTGGTGGCGCGCATGGAAAGTGAGAGCCGCGGTTCGATTCGTTTCAACTCGGCGGCGATCATGTCGCTGTGCCAGCACGAGTGGTCGGGTAATGTCAGGGAACTGGCAAACCTGGTCGAGCGCATGGCCATCATGCATCCCTACGGCGTTATCGGCGTGCAGGATTTACCGGAAAAATACCGCCATGTGGAAGTTACCGAAGAAGCCTTTGCCGACGACATGGCGCCGTCGGCCCCGCAGCAGACCGCCGTGGTCAATATGAACGATACCACCTTGTTACCCGAGCACGGCATTGACTTAAAAGAGTATTTGACCCACCTCGAGCGCAACCTGATTCAACAGGCGCTGGACGACTGCGGCGGCATCGTCGCACGCGCTGCCGACCGCCTGACCATCCGCCGCACCACGCTGGTGGAGAAGATGAGGAAGTACGGGTTGCAGCGGGGGTGAGGGGGGCAGGGAAAAGTTGTAAGGGAAAAGGGAAAAGGGAAAAGTACGATTTGCTGGGATAGTGGGGGTGTCAAGTACGGGGCGTATTCGGAGCCATCTTCGAGCGGCTCTGACCCCTGAACGGAAGGGGCCACGATTCCCGATCGGAGCATACCTGGACGTGGCACCGTTTCAGTACGTGGCACCCTCTGGCAGGGGTCGGACCCCAACCTTGGCGCCCCAATTCCGATCATGAAACTTTTTTGGTTTTACTTTTCCCTTTTCCCTTTTCCCTTTTCCCTGCCCTAAAACCGCCAACTCCTTGACTATCCACCCCAGACGATCGCAACCCCCTCCCTATCCCCTTGATTTAAAACAACTATCCTACTTGGCACTGCCTTTGCAGACCCCTGTTCAGCAAGTTCTAACCGCCGGTCCGCTGACGGCCGCGGTAACGCAATGTGCAGGAGTGGCGCTGATGCCCCAGGTTGCCAGACAACAATCGACGCTGGATGCCGCCGTGGTAACGGCGACAGATGACGCCGAGCGCAGCAAACAGCTGAGTTCGGCATTTCAGCTGTTTAACGAAATGTCACAACAGCTGGCAGATTCCTACCACCTGCTGGAGGACCGCGTTGCGGAATTGACACAGGAACTCAATACCGTAACCGCACAGCGGCTCGACGAACTGGCGGAGAAAGAACGCCTGGCGCAACGGCTCGAAAGCCTGCTCAATGTGCTGCCCGGTGGGGTAGTCGTGATCGATGCCAAAGGTCGTATCAGCGAGGCCAACCCGGCCGCCTACGAAATGCTGGGCGAACCGCTGGAGGGCCTGTTGTGGCGCGATGTGATCGGCCGTTGCTTTGCGCCGCGCAGCGACGACGGCCACGAAGTTTCCACCCGCGACGGGCGCCGCATCAGTATCGCCACGCGCTCACTGCAGCGCGACGGACAGATCATCCTGCTGACCGATCAAACCGAGACCCGCCAGTTACAGGCGGAACTGAGCCGCCACGAGCGCCTCTCGGCGCTCGGCAAAATGGTTTCGGCCCTGGCCCACCAGATCCGCACCCCGCTGTCTGCGGCGATGCTGTATGCCGGGCATCTGTGCGGTGACCAGATCGCCGCCGGCCAGCGCCAGCTGTTTTCGAAAAAACTGCTGCAGCGCCTCAACCATATGGAGCGCCAGGTGCAGGATATGCTGCTGTTCGTCAAGGGCGAGCTGCCGCTTAACGATACCCTCACTTTACAGGCCCTGCAGCAGGCCCTGGCCGAAGCCATGGAGGTGCCCATCGCCACCTCGCAGTCGCTGTGCCAGTGGCAGCTCGAGGGCGGGCAGCGGCAGCTGCGCTGCCACCGCGAAGCGCTTATCGGCGCGCTGCTCAATCTGGTCAACAATGCGATTCAGGCAGTGGGCAGCCGTGCCCGGCTGACCCTGCGCTTTGCCGCCGTTGACGATCGCGCTGTCATCCGCGTCGAGGACCGGGGTCCGGGTATCGATGCGGAGCTGATGAAAACCGCGCAGGATCTTTTCGTTACCACCAAGGCCCAGGGCACCGGCATGGGCCTGGCGATTGTCAACACCGTGGCCCGCGCCCACGGCGGGCAGTTTGAACTGCACTCACAGGTGCAGCGCGGTACCCAGGCGATTTTGACACTGCCACTGGTGGAGAGATCGATTGCAAGTCCATCACCGGAGATATGATTTATGGCACTAGCCGCGCTTGACAGGCAGGAACAATCTCTCAGCAAGGTGCTGATCGTCGAGGATGACCCCAATTTGCGCGAGGCGCTGTGCGACACCCTGCAGCTGGCCCACTATGAGGTGGTCGATGCGGACTGTGGCGAAGAGGCGCTGCGGCAACTTGCGCTGCACCCGGATATCGCCATGGTCGTATCGGATGTCAACATGGGCGCGGTCAGCGGCCACGATCTGTTGTGTGAAACCAAAAAGAAATATCCGCATCTGCCGGTGCTGCTGATTACCGCTTATGCCAGTATCAGCCAGTCGGTCAGGGCCATGCGCGAGGGCGCCGTGGATTATCTGGTCAAACCTTTTGAACCGCAGGTGCTGGTCGATACCGTGAAACGCTATGCCGGCGACGGCCGCGGCCTGGCCGACGACGAGCCGGTGGCCAACGCCGCCGGCAGCCGCGAACTGCTGCAACTGGCCGGGCGGGTGGCGCAGTCGGATTCCACCGTACTGATTATCGGCGAGTCCGGCACCGGCAAGGAGGTGCTGGCGCGCTATGTTCACAATCACTCCAGCCGCTGCCATAAACCGTTTGTCGCCGTCAACTGCGCCGCCATTCCGGAGAACATGCTCGAGGCCATGCTGTTCGGCCACGAGAAGGGCGCCTATACCGGCGCCTACAACAGTGCACCGGGAAAATTCGAACAGGCCAATGGCGGTACCCTGTTGCTGGACGAGATTTCCGAAATGGATATCGGCCTGCAGGCAAAACTGCTGCGGGTGTTGCAGGAGAGAGAGGTGGAGCGCCTCGGCGGCCGCAAGACCATTCGACTGGATGTACGGGTGATCGCCACCTCCAACCGCGATATGCGGCGCGAGGTGGTGGAGGGCAAGTTCCGCGAGGACCTTTACTACCGCCTGAGCGTACTGCCGCTGCAGTGGGCGCCGCTGCGCGATCGGGTCGAGGACATCCTGCCACTGGCGCAACGCCTGTTGCAGCGGCACGCGCAAAAACAGCACCGCCGCGGCGTATCACTGGGCGAGGAGGCCAGGCAGGCGCTGGTCAGCTATCCCTGGCCGGGCAATGTGCGCGAACTCGACAATGTCATGCAGCGCGCGCTGATTCTGCAGCCGGGTTCGGTCATCAGTGCCGCCGACCTGGGCCTGGACGGGCAGATCAGTTACAGCGCCAAACCCAGCCTGCTGGATATCGGCGCGGCCGCGCCGGCACCCGCCGGCAGCGCGCTGGCGCAGCTGCCGCGCGCCGGCGGCGACAGCCTTACCGCCGCCGCCCTCGACAACACCGACGACAACACCGACGACGACAATACCCACGACGACAATGCCGGCCTCGGTGACGACCTCAAACAGCGCGAATATGAAATTATCGTCAGTACCCTGCGGCAGGAGCGCGGCAGCAAAAAAAACACCGCCGAGCGCCTCGGCATCAGCCCGCGCACACTGCGCTACAAAATAGCCCGGCTGCGTGAATTGGGCTTAAAAGTCTAAGAAAAACAGCGACTAGCGACTGGTGACCAGTCACTCGAGACTGTAATCAAGCTGTCATCCTCTGACACGATCATAGGGCTTGACCGGGCCCGGAGATTGGGTATATTTTGGTCCGAAGCCTGAGCACAGCGAGGACTCATAGGCCCTTTCTATTAACATTTGAGCTTTGATTATCGACCGCGAGGAGTATCGGTATGAACACCGAGACACTGGAGCCATTGGTCGACTTGGACGACCTGGCAGAAGCCGAAATCATTTCTTCATCTACAAGCGCCAAGCACTTGGATTCACGCCGTCGTTTGGAGGACAAACTCGAGGAGTACCGCCTGCGGCGGGAAACGCGCGAATTCGATTTTGATGTTTGAGGGAAAGACAGGGAAAAGGGAAAAGGGAAAAGTAAAAAGGGAAAAGGGAAAAGTAAAAAGGGAAAAGTAAAACCTTGAAAGACTGGGCAGGGGGGCGAGTTATTTCCTTAAACAATGTGAGGCCAAGCCTGTCGTCGAAAAGTGCTTGACACGCAAAACCCCAACGCTGAAGTTTCCCTTTTCCCTTTTCCCTTTTCCCTTTTCCCTTTTCCCTTTTCCCTTTTCCCTTTTCCCTTTTCCCTTTTCCCCCGGCAACTTCCTTCCCCCGGCAAATATTGGCCCACTTTATGCAAATTCCCCACTAAGCCGAAACGCCGGTGCCGGGCGCCATTTTTTTGTCGCCTGACATCACGGCAGTAACCGCATTCATCGATGTGTCTGAACTCGAGGTGAGCTATGACGGACCGGGTAGATATCAACCGCCTGCTGGTGGAGATGCGCAGTCTGAAGTCCCAGACCCAGGCCTTTGCCAGGCCGCCGGAACTGGCGCCAAAGGATGTGATGGAAAACCGTGTGCGCCCGGGTGTCACGGTGGAAAAAGCCGGCGAGACACAGAGTTTTGGCAGCCTGATGGAGCAGGCCATCAATAAAGTCAGCGAGGTGCAAAAAACCTCCAGTTCGCTGCGAAGCGCCTATGTCCAGGGCGAACCGGGCGTCGATATCACCGAGGTGATGGTGGCCTCGCAGAAAGCCGGGGTCTCGTTTCAGGCCATGGTGCAGGTGCGCAATAAGCTGCTCGAGGCTTATCGCGATGTGATGAATATGCCGGTTTAATGACGCCTGCACAGCGGCGACAGCAGAGACGTGACTGATGGGGTGTGAGCAATAACGATGGCGACGGCAGAAACCGATGCGGGCGCTTTTCCGGCCGGCGCGAATACACAGGAAAATCCCACCACCGATCTGTTCGAAGGTTTCAGCAACCTCAATCTGTTTCGCCAGGCACTGTTGATGGTCGGCCTGGCCGCCAGCGTCGCCATCGGCGTGTGGTCGGCACTGCTGGTGGTGGGAGAGGACTACCGGCCACTGTACGGCAGCCTCGACCGGCTCGATTCCGCCGAGGTCGTCAGTATTCTGGAACAGGCAAACGTCAAATTCAAAGTGGATGTCAGCACCGGCGCGCTGCTGGTGGCAGCGGAGGATGTGCATACCGCCAGGCTCAAGCTGGCCGAGGCCGGCATCCCCGGGGATCGCTCCCAGGGCTTCGAGCTGCTGGATCAGGAACAGCCCCTCGGCACCAGCCAGTTTATGGAGACGGCGCGCTTTCGCCGCGGTCTCGAAGGGGAACTGGCCCGCACCATTACCAGTATCAACAGCGTGCGCAGTGCGCGGGTGCACCTGGCCATCCCCAAGCGCTCGGTGTTCGTGCGCGATACCCGCGAACCCTCCGCCAGCGTGTTTGTGGAATTGTATCCGGGTCGCGGTATCAAGCCGGCCCAGGTCAAGGCAGTGGCCAATCTGGTGGCCTCGAGTATTCCGGAGCTGAAGCTGGAAAATGTCACCGTGGTGGACCAGAAAGGCAATCTGCTGTCCACCGGTGAAGAGAGCGAAGAACTGTTTATTGCCGCCCGGCAGCGGGAGTACACCCGCAAACTCGAGGATGATATCGTCCAGCGTATCAGCCGTATTCTGTCACCTGTCGTGGGTGACGGCAGTTACAAAGCGGAAGTCAGCGCCGATGTGGATTTTACCGCGGTGGAGCAGGCCGAAGAGGTCTTCAACCCCGATCTGCCGGCGGTGCGCAGCGAGCAGACGCTCGACGAACAGCGCATCGGCAGTGAGCAGGCCGCCGGTATCCCCGGCGCACTCACCAACCAGCCGGGCGGCAACGCCGAGGCGCCCGAGCAGATCGATCCGGCCACCGGACAGCCGCTGCGCAACCAGCCCAGCAATAGCCGCCGCCAGGCGACGCGCAATTTCGAGCTGGACCGCACCGTCAGCTATACCCGGCACCAGCTGGGCACCGTGCGCCGCCTGACGGTGGCGGTGGTGGTGGATGACAAACTCGGCACCGGCGCCGAGGGCGAGGTGGTGCGCACGCCCTGGAGCGAGAGCGAACTGGAGCGACTGGCTATACTGGTAAGGGATGCGGTGGGCTTTTCGGCCATTCGCGGCGACAGCGTCAATGTGCTGAACTCGCCGTTTGTCGACCGCGGCGAGGAATTTGTGGTCGAGGAGATCCCGCTGTGGCAGCAGGAGTGGGTAATGCGCTGGATCAAACCGCTGGGCGGCGTACTGATTGTACTGATACTGCTGCTCGGTTTACTGCGCCCGGTATTGAAAAGCCTGGCCGCCTCCGGCGTCAAGGCGCGCGCCGAGGACGAAGCCAAAGAACTGGCGGCACTGGAGGCGGCCGGCGGCGGTATGGAGGGCTATGATTCACTGTCGGAGGATACCGTTACCCTGACCGGCGGCGACGCCCTGTCGCTGCCGAGTCCGGAGGAGAATTACGAACAGCAGCTCAACGCGGTCAAAGGTTTGATTGCCGAGGACCCCGGCCGTGTGGCCCAAGTGATAAAACGCTGGATAAATTCCGATGAGTAATGCCGCGGCGGCACAGCCACCGGATAAACCCAAAATCAACCTCAGCCCGGTCGACCAGGCGGCGATTCTGCTGATGTCGCTGGGCGAGGGCGACGCTGCGGAAATTCTCAAGCACATGGGACCTAAAGAGGTGCAGCGTATCGGCACCGCCATGTCCCACCTCAACAATGTGCAGCAGGCCGAAGTCGAAGTGGTGCTGACGAATTTTCTCGAGGAAGTGCGCACGCTCACCGGGCTGGGCATGGGCGCCGACAGCTATATCCGCAATATGCTGGTTACCGCCCTCGGCGAGGACAAGGCCAACGGCCTGATCGACCGCATTCTGCTGGGCGGCAATACCACCGGCCTGGATACGCTGAAATGGATGGAGGCGCGCTCGGTTGCCGATATCATCCGCAACGAACACCCGCAGATTCAGGCCATCGTCATCGCCTATCTGGAGCCCGATCAGGCCTCCGAGATCATGACCTATTTTCCCGAAAAGGTGCGCCTCGACATCATGATGCGGGTGGCCTCGCTGGATACCGTGCAACCCAGTGCGCTGCAGGAACTCAACGATATTCTGGAAAAACAGTTTGCCGGCAACGCCGCCTCGCAGACCAAGGCCATGGGTGGCTACAAGGTGGCGGCGGAGATAATGAATAATCTCGACAGCTCCATCGAGGCCGAGCTGATGGATGCCATCAAGGAAGTCGACGAAGATATGGGCACCCAGATCCAGGATCTGATGTTTGTCTTCGACAACCTCAAGGAAGTGGAAGACCGCGGCATTCAGGCACTGCTGCGCGAGGTTTCCTCGGAAGTGCTGATTGTGGCGCTGAAAGGCGCCGACGAGGGCCTGCAGGAAAAAGTCTTCAAAAACATGTCCAAACGCGCCGCCGAACTGCTGCGCGACGACCTCGAGGCCAAGGGGCCGGTGCGCGTCTCCGAAGTCGAGACCGCGCAAAAAGAAATTCTCACCATCGCCCGGCGTATGGCCGATTCCGGCGAAATCATGCTGGGCGGCGGCGGCGAGCAGATGATCTAAATGGCCAATAGCGAAGCGCCCGCCAACCGCATTCCCGCTGAGGAACTGGAGGAAATCCGCCCCTGGCAGCTGCCGGAGATCGACGCCCGCGGCAATATCGTCGCCAGCGCGGAAAAAGAGGCGCGCGAGCGGCGCGCGCGGCAGGCTGAAGTTGTCGAGGATGTGGACGCTGAACAGCTGCAGCCGATTACCGCCGAAAGCCTGCAACAGATCACCGAGGCGGCGGAGGCGGAGGGCCGCGAGCGCGGTTATCGGGAAGGTCTGGAAAAAGGCGCCGGCGAGGGGCGCGAACAGGCGCTGCAAGAGACACGCGCGCAGATGCAGGCCGCCGAGCAGCGCCTGACCCGTTTATTCGAGGCTTTGTGCGAGCCCCTGCAGGCACAGGACAACGCCCTGGAACAACAGCTGCTGGCTATGGTGTGCCATCTCACCCGCGGCATTGTCGGGCGCGAGTTGCACACCGATTCCAGCCATATTCTCGCCATCGTCGAGCGCGCGCTGGCGGCGCTGCCGGTGGGTGCCGGCAATATTACCCTGTATTTGAACCCGGATGACCTGGCGCTGGTGGAAGCGTTTGCCGAACAGCGGCGCAAGGACTGGCAGTTCGTCGGCGAGCCGGGTCTGCTGCCGGGCGGTTGCCGACTGGAGACCCGCGAAAGCCTGGTGGACTACGCTGTGGAAACGCGAATGGACACGCTGCTGGCGCAGTTTCTCGACCAGAAACTGGGTGCGGAGGATGGCGCCGCGGACAGCGACTCCGGTGAGGACGCCGGGGCCGACACGGAGGCAGGGTTGTGATCGAGTCGCGCCGCTCCCTGACAGCGCGGCTGCGGCAGTTTCAGCCGCGCCGCGCGCCGCAGCTGGAGCCGGAGGCGCAGGGCCGCCTGACGCGGCTGGTGGGCATGACACTGGAGGCGGTGGGTCTGCGGGTATCAGTAGGCCACCAGTGTCAGGTGGTCACCCCCGACCGGCGGCGTATCGAAGCCGAAGTGGTGGGTTTTTGCGGCGAGAAAATATTTCTCATGCCGATTCAGCGCATCGACGGGGTGCAGCCCGGTGCCCGCGTGGTACCGGTATCCATGCACCAGGGCATGCGGGTGGGGCCGCGCCTGCTGGGTCGCGTCGTCAACGGCCTGGGCAAGCCGCTGGACGGGCGCGGCCCGGTCAGCGGCGATGATTTTCTCGAGTTCGCGCCGGAGCGCATCAACCCGCTGCACCGCCATCCGATCAGCGAGCCGCTGGATGTGGGCATACGCTGCATCAACGCGCTGGTCACGGTCGGTCGCGGTCAGCGCCTGGGCCTGTTTGCCGGCAGCGGCGTCGGTAAAAGCGTGCTGATGGGCATGATGACCCGCTTTACCAGTGCCGATGTGGTGGTGGTGGGCCTGGTGGGCGAGCGGGGCCGCGAGGTCAAGGAGTTTATCGACCATATACTCGGCCGGGAGGGCCTGCGCCGCGCCGTGGTGGTGGCCTCGCCCGCCGACGATGCGCCGCTGATGCGCCTGCGCGCCTCGCAACTGGCGACGCGCATTGCCGAATACTTTCGCGATGCCGGTAAAAACGTGCTGTTACTGATGGACTCCCTGACCCGCTACGCCCAGGCGCAACGGGAAATATCCCTGGCCATCGGCGAGCCGCCGGCCACCAAGGGTTATCCGCCGTCGGTATTTGCCAAAATTCCGCAACTGGTGGAGCGCGCCGGCAACGCGGCGCGGGGCGCGGGCTCGATTACCGCGTTTTACACCGTGCTGACCGAAGGCGACGATCTGCAGGACCCGATTGCCGATGCGGCGCGGGCCATCCTCGACGGCCATGTGGTGCTCTCCCGGCGCCTGGCCGAAGAGGGCATCTACCCCGCCGTCGATGTCGAAGCCTCGATCAGCCGCGCCATGCCCAATGTGGTCGCAGGCCAGCACCTGGCTCAGATGCAGCGCTTCAAACAGTTGCTGTCGCGCTATGAGGCGAATAAGGACCTGGTCAATATCGGCGCCTATAAGCCCGGCGCCGACCCCGAAACCGATGCCGCGCTGGAGCGTATCGAGCACCTGCGGGATTTTGTCCGCCAGGGTCTCGATCAGCGTGTGTCGTTTGCCGAGAGCCTGTCCGGCCTGGAAGGTGTGGTGGCGCCGAGCTACCGCGCCGCCGCGGCGGCAGGCGCAACTGAGTCGAGCTGATGGTGCAGCGCTCGCAACGCCTGGGTATCGTGCTGACGCTGGCCGAACGCGAAGAGCAGGCGGCCGGGCTGCAGCTGCAGCAGGCGCGGCAGAGTTTATCCCGCGAGCAGCAGCAGCTCGAACAGCTGCAGCAGTACAACCGCGATTATCTGGCGCGTATCAACGGCCAGCACAGCGGCCTGCGCGGTGAAGACTTCATCAGCTACCGGCAGTTTCTGCAGCAACTGCAACAGGCCGAGCAAGCGCAGGCAAACACGGTGCAGCGCTGGCAACGGCAACTGCAGCATCTGACCGGCGCCTGGCAGCAGAAATACCGGCGCCGCCAGCGTATTGCCGACTGGATTGCGCGCCTGCGCGCCGGTGAGGAACTGGTGCTGGATCGGCGCGAGCAGCGCCTGTTGGATGAACTGGCCGCCCGTGCGAAAGGGGATTGGTAAGAGCTTACAGCTTACGGTTTGTCACTGGGCCTGGCTGTAAGCTGTGTGCTGTTCGCTGTGAGCTTTCCCGCTTCCGCTCCCCGGTCGCGTTATACTCGACAGGCGTTCGGAAATGCGCCCGAAGTAGTTGTTGACTTCGCCGCTGGCGGCATACAGGTGGGTGATCTTGTCCATGCTGCTGTTGACCAGGCTGACGAAGAACTCCTCCTGTTCCTCGGTCAGGCCGAGGTTGGCAAAACCGCCGTGCATCTGTTTCAGCAACTGATCGATAATCTCCGCGGTTTTCGCATCGCGGGCGCCGAATAACAGCTCGACTTTTTTCAGGGCATTGTCGATGTCATCCAGGGTATCCCTGACCTTGGCGACAATCTGTCGCTCCTTATCGGCCTCCATATCGATAACCCGGGTGCGGACCTCGGCGCCGTTCAACAGCGAGGCGACATGGTCGTTGAGCCGGCCGACCTTATCGCTGTCTTCCAGCGGCATGTTTTTGACGATCAGGGAAACCCGCTCGAAGTTGAACGCGGTGCGATGGCCGAACGCCAGAATTCTCTTTTTGCCGATCAACTCGTTCATCAGCTCTTCCTCAATGGCCTTGCAGGGGCGATTGCCGGCGGTCAGGTTGACCACCTCGCGGCTGCCGCGAATCTGTGTACAGCAGTCCAGTCCGTAGGCCTCACAGGCCTCGAGCAGCGATTGTGCCAGTGACTGCAGGTCGTGGCACTGGAAGCTCTGCTCGTAAAACTGCACCACAGTCCCCAGTTCGCCGCTGTTGGAAATCGCCGTATGGGCGATGCTCGAGGTACTGGACATTTCCTGCTGCCAGGACTTCTGCTGCTGAATACTCTTCCTGATCAGGGTGTGCAGCTCGGAGGAGTCATAGGGCTTGGTGACATAGTGGTCGGCGCCGGCGTCGTAGCCTTTCAGTTTATTGTCGACATCCTCGTTGGATGACAGAAAGATAATCGATGTGTATTTGAGCGCGTAATTCTCACGCAGCTTCTGGCAGGTGGCATAGCCGTCCATACCCGGCATGGTCACATCCAGCAGTATCAGGTCGGGGGTCATGGCTTCGCAGGTCGCCAGGCCCTCTTCCCCGGAACTGGCGCAGGCGACCTCGAAGTCCTGCTCCAGCTCGGTGCGCAGTATCTTCTGTATGCTGCGACTGTCATCGATAACCAGGATGGAATGTCTTTCGGTATCACTTTTATTCATAGCTTGCCGGCCTCTGCGAACTTATTGCTCTAACAGTGTGCGGGTTACCCCCACGGTTACCTTCACAGAAAGTGTAGTTGCCCGATTCGCACCCGCCAGCTTTGCGCTGATGCCGGCGACGATTAATTCCGCCTGCGGCCGGCCGATGCTGTGACGTGCTGCACACCAGCCGTACCCGAAGGCCGCGGGCCACTGCCGGGAGTCCTGTCTAAGCGGTTGATTTTAAAAGGCTAGCTGCTTTTTTCCGGGCTGACTGCGAGTCCGTGCAAGGGCAAAAAAAAGCCGCCGGGGATTTTGAATAGTGGCGCTTCGCCGACTAGGCTCTAAACAGAGCGGATGATTTATTGGGCTACCTTGGTGACGAACTCTCAGCAAACCCCACAACCCCGGGTTGAGTCCGGGGCGGGCCGCCTGTTAGCGCCGCACCGCGAGCGCTGCAAGCCGGCCGCGCAGCGGCTGCTGCTGCTCGGTCACAGCGAGGCGGATGTGACCGCGGTGGAGCGCGCGCTGCAGGGGCTGGCGGTAACCGTTGCCAGCTGCCACTCGGTGCAGCAGGCCCTGGCGCAGCTGCGCCAGGGGCCGGTATCGCTGATACTTGCCGATACCGATCAACTCGCTTCGCTGGATTCGTTGCGGCACAGTCGGGACAGGCATCACAGCCCGGTTGTCCTCATTGCCGCCGCCGATCGGGATATCGACCAGCTGCTGGCGGGTTGGGACGGCGCTGCGGTGGACTGTCTGTTCAAGCCGCTCAACCCGGTGCTGCTGGCGGCCAAGGTCGAGCTGTTTTTAACCCTGGAGGCGCGCTGCCGCGAACTCGAAGCGGCTCACTCGCTACTCGACCAGCGCCAGCTGCAGCAGCGCGAGGTGGAGCAGCGGCTGCTGCGGCTGACCGAGCACGACGCGCTGACGGGGCTGGCAAACCGGATAAAATTCCGGGACTTTCTCACCGCCGCCCTGCACGATACTGACAGCGGCGGCGATGTCGCCCTGCTGCTGATCGATATCGATAATTTCAAGGATATCAACGACGTCCTCGGCCCCGATATCGGCGATAGCGTGCTGACCGAGATTGCCTCGCGCATCTGCACCGAGAGCAGCGCCGGCGACCTGGTGGCACGCCTCTGCGGCGACGAATTCGCCGTCGTGCTGCCGGCGCTGCAATCGGCCACCGGGGTGGCGGTGCTGGCCGCGCGCATCAGCGATTGCATTTCCCGGTCGATATCGGTCGCCGGCCGCGACACCCGCGTAACCTGCAGCATGGGTATCTCCACCCGGGCCGATACTCGCGGCTCGGTCGAGGATATGCTCAAAGCCGCCAGCCTGGCTTTGAAAAGAGTCAAGGCCGAAGGTGGCGACAACCACTGTTTTTACAGCGAGAAACTCGAGCAGCACAATCTGCAGCGGCTGGAGATCGAGCGACGCCTGCGCGAGCTGGTGGCGAGCGGACATTTTGAACTGCATTTTCAACCGCTGATAGATAGCGGCGACGGTGCCATCATCGGTGCCGAGGCCCTGATCCGCTGGCCCGCTGACGACGCCATGACACTGGGCCCCGATGTCTTCATTCCGATCGCCGAGAGCTGCGGGCAGATCAAGGCATTGGGCGAATGGGTCTTGAACTCGGCGGTCGCCTCACTGAAAAACTGGCTGGACTCGGGCCTGGTCGGTGACAGCTTCAAACTGGCGGTCAATATTTCCACGCTGCAATTGATGGACCAGCAGTTTCACAGCAGCGTAAAACGCATTATCGATCGCTGCCAGCTGCCCTGCAGCTACCTGGAATTTGAAATTACCGAATCGGCCATTATGTACGAGCCCAGTCGTGTTATTCAAAACCTCAACAAATTGCACGGGCTCGGCATCACCATTGCGATCGACGACTTCGGCACCGGCTATTCCTCGCTCAGTTATCTGACCCGCATGCCGGTGGATATCCTGAAAATAGACAAGTGCTTTATCGATGGTATCGGCCTGATCACGGAAAACGAGGCGGTGGTGCGCGCGGTTGTGGCCATGGCCCACAACCTGGATCTGGCCCTGGTCGCCGAGGGGGTCGAAAAAGACACCCAGCGCCGTTTCCTGATCGATAACCACTGCGATTATTTGCAGGGCTACCTGTTCTCGAAACCCCTGCCCGAGCCGGCGTTTGTCGAATACCTGAGGCAAAGCCATTGAACGGCCCGCTCGATGTGCGGCAGCTGGCGCCGGAGACACGGCTGCCGGCGCATGTCAATCGCGGTCCCGGCCGGCCGGCCGGGCGATATGGTGCCGTTGCGGTATTGCTGTGCGCACTGCTGCCGGCCAGCTATCTGCTGGCCAGCTACCACAGCTACCGGGTGGCCGGCGCCAGTGCCGCCGCCCTCGCCGCGCAGCTGGTGCTGCCGGCCAGCCCCCGCCAGCTCGATACCCGGGTCGCAGCACTGTATGCCGCGGCCGGCGCGGATATCGCCGGCCTGGCTGTGTGTGCCGGCGGGCGCCGCCACTATGCCGGTGAGGGCTTGCCCGCCGGCGGGCCGGCAGTGTGTAGCCGCCAGTCCGCGGCCGGCGATGCGGGCCCGCTGCGGCATATGGCTGCTATGGTCGCCGGCAACAAGCAGCTGCGGCTGACACTGGACAGCGGCGAATATGCGGGCGCCGACTTGTGGGTGTTTTACCAGCCGCCGGTGTTCGGTGCCGCAGCGGTCTTTGCCCTGCTGGCGCTGCTGCTGGGCGCCGGCGCCTGGTGCATGCGCTTGCCGCCGCGCGGCCCGGGCGCTGTTGCGCAGTTGCAGATCGGCGACTTGAGCGCGGCGGCGGCGGCCGGTCAGGCGCAATCCGATGACCGGAGCCGGCAGCTGCTGGAAGCCAACTGCGAGCTGCAGCAGCAGCTGCAAAAGGCACAGTCATCGCGGCAGGAGGCGGAGCAGAAAAATCAGTTGAAACAGGAATACCTGTCCACCATGAGCCACGAGATAAGGACCTCGCTCAACGGTGTGATCGGCACCGCCGAAGTCTTGATGCAGACGGCGATGAACAAACGGCAGCGGCGCTTGTTGAAGACCATTAACCGGGCCAACAGTGTACTGCTCGGCCTGATAAACGGCATTCTCGATATCGGTAAGATCGAGTCGGGTCGCCTGGAGCTGGAAGAAAAAACGTTTTGTCTGCCCGAACTGATCTCTGACAGCATTGAGCTGTATACGGGCACTGCGGAAAAGAAGGGTATCGCACTGAAACTGCATGTTACCCCCGGTTTTCCCGATTACCTGGTCGGCGATCCGCAGCGACTCTATCAAATACTCAGTAACCTGCTCAGCAATGCGATCAAGTTTTCCGACGATGGCGAAGTCAATGTGCGGCTGGCCGGTGGGCGAGAGAGTGAAGGCTGCTTTGACTTCCGGCTCAGTGTCAAAGACACCGGCATCGGTATCGACCGGGAACGCCAGGCCAAGTTGTTCGATATGTTTACTCAGGCAGATGCCAGTGTCAGCAGGCAGTACGGCGGCTCGGGTGTGGGGCTGGCCATCTGCCGCAAACTGGTCGAGATGATGGGCGGCAGCATCGGCGTCGCCAGCCAGAAGGGCAAAGGCAGCGAGTTCAGCGTGGCGCTGTCGCTGCCGATCGCCGCCAGCGCTTCGGTGCCGGCGCCGGGTCCCGCAGATGGCGCCGAGTCTCAATCGCAGCGGATGTGCGCCGCCAGCGGCTGCGCCAACTGCGAGGGGAAAGTGCTGGTCGTGGAAGACACCGAGGTCAACCAGCAGGTGGTGTACGAGATGCTGAGTATCATGGGCCTGAGCTATGAGGGTGCGGAGGACGGCGAAAGGGCGGTGGCCGCTTTCCAGCGGGAAAAGTACGGCTGTATTCTGATGGACTGCCATATGCCGCGCATGAATGGCTACCAGGCGACCCGGGCGATACGCGAGCTGGAGCAGTGCGCCGGCGGCCACACACCGATCGTTGCGCTGACTGCCAATGCCATCGACGGCGAGCGGGAGAAATGCCTGGCCAGCGGTATGGACGACTATCTGACCAAACCGCTGACCTTCGACAGGCTCAGGCAGACGCTGCAACGCTGGATGCCGGCGATGGCGGAAACCGCAGAGGCGCAGCAGCAACAGGCGCCTGCACGGACCCCCGGCGGCGATGCGCGGCACTTTGCCGATATAGCCATTGATGACCATATTGATCTGGCGGTCGTGGAAGGTATTTTCGACCTGCAGCAAAAGGCCGGCACAGATCTGCTGCACCGCATGGTGGACAACTACTTTAACGAAGTACCGGGTATTCTGTGTTCCCTGCAGCAGGCGGCCGATAAAGACGGCGACGGCGTGCGCCTGCTGGCGCACAAATTAAAATCCGCCAGTGTCAATGTCGGCCTGACGCGGGTGGGTGAAAAGGCCGGCTTGCTCGAGCATGGCGAGGATCTGAACCGCGACGGTATACAAGCCGTATTGGCGGAGATGGAAGCCGAAATAGAACTCTGTCGCCAACTGATGCACGAGCGGGTCATACCGATATTGCGCTAGTCGGTCATTGACTGCGATCCCGCCTGTGGATTTTGTCTGCTACACTGTTTGACGTATAGAGCCGGCAACGGGGGCAGCGCCTATCTGGTATAAAGATTTTCATGCAAATTTTTGTTTCCTATAAGATTTAATGCTATGTGACGGGCAGTCTATGACGAACGCCGAAGGAAAATGGGTACTGGTTGCCGATGACGATCGAAACAGTCTCGACCTGATCTCCACGCTGTTGGAATATGCCGGCTATCAGTCCATTGTCGCCAGTAATGGCAAAGAGGCCGTGGAAAAATTCGCCGCCTGCAGGGAGCAGATATTGCTCGTGCTGCTGGATGCGTTAATGCCGCAAATGGACGGCTTCGAGGCCTCCGCCGAGATACGTCGTATGGCCGGCGAGTCACATATTCCGATTATTTTCATTACCTCACTGAGTAAAAAAGACCAGGTGGTGCGCTGCCTGTCCATGGGCGACGATATCATTACCAAACCCTTCAACCACGAAATTCTCAATGCCAAGGTCAAGGTGCATAGCCGTATATCCGACCTCTACAGAAAGGTGCAGCAGCAAAACCGGCAGTTGTCTTTCTACCAGCAGCAGATTGAGATGGAGCACGAAGTTACCGAGCATATCTTCGGTAACTTCCTCTCCATCGGTATCGCCGAGAGTGAAAACACCCGTTCATACAGCTCGCCACTGTCCCGATTCAATGGCGATGTGCTGTTGGTCACCCCCGCGCTGGACGGCAGTCTGTACTTTTTTATCGGCGATGTCACCGGCCACGGCCTGCCCGCGGCGGTAAGCTCCGTGCCGGCGTCCTGCGCTTTTCAATCGATGGCAAAAAAAGGGCTGTCGGTGGGCGCCATTGCCCGGGAGATGAATAAGTACACCCGCAAAGTCATGCCGTTGAATATGATGATGGCCGGTATTATCGGCCGGCTGGAATCGAACGGCTGCGAACTGCAGCTGTGGGCCGGCGGTATGCCCGATATTGTGCATGTGGATGAAAACGGCCGCCTGCTCGACTGCATCGAGTCCTGGCATCTGCCGCTGGGTATCGAGGAGGACGAGAGCTTTCAGTGCGATGTCAAAGTCCTGCGGCCGCCGCTCAACAGCCGCCTGATCATGTACACCGACGGTATTATCGAGAGCAGAAACAAGAGCGACGAAATGTTCGGTGAAAGCCGCTTTTTGGCGGCCTGCCAGCGGCCCGGCGGCTCGCCTTTCGACGCTATCCTGGCAGCCGCCACTGAGTTTCGCCAGAGCAAGGACCAGAGCGATGATGTGACCCTGCTGGAATTGGTGTTCAAGCCCTTTGTAGCGCTGGCGTCCGGCCAATACCCGCCAGCGGATCAGAACCGCAAAACTGCCGTACCCTGGGTGCTGACGGCGAAAATAGGGCTCGATGAAATCGTGCAGGGTGCCCCGGTGGCGTTTTTAGCCGCCGTTACGCGGATGGATGAGCGCCTCGCCTGCCAGTCCGGTATCTTTGAAATGGTGGTTATGGACTGCTTCAACTACTGTCTCGAACGCAGCCTGCTGCGCATGCCGGCGGCGCTGTCGCAACAGTCCGACAAACTGCTCTATTTCAATGAGCGCAAGCGCAGAATTGCGCAACTTGACAGTGCTGAGATCTTCATTACGCTTGAGATTGGCACCGGCGCCGCCGGCGCGGTGCTTGTCGTCGAGATAGAAAACCGCGGCGGTGCCGCCGATATCGGCAGTGCCGATTGCCACTGGGACGACGGCGATAGCGGGGAGCAGCTGCTGCAGCAGGTAAAGACAGTTGCCACCGAGGTAGAGATAAAGAACGCGGGCACGTCCATTCGCGCGGTTATCGACGCCGCGGCCGACAGCAACTACCTCAGTCTGCCGGTCACTGCAGCGGATCTGGTATCCACGCTGGGTCGGGCTTGAAATTGATAGCGGCGGCCGCGCCGGTAATAAATGCTCGTAGTAGATAAGGAAAGTAGATAAGGAAAGTAGATAACGAAAGTAAATAATGAAAGCAAATAACGAAAGCAAATAACAAAAATAAACACCGAGAGTAAACACCGATAGCAAACAGCCTGAGCGCCGCTGCGTGAGTGCCCCGCCGCAGGTTGAAAAAAGTGCCAGATTTATCCCTTCCTTACTGCCGCCAGCACCGTTTTTGAAAAAACTTTTAGCAAGCCCGGGTTTAGTGTCTAGACTTAAGATGATTTGTAGTGAAGTGACAGCCTGATCGTGCTTTTAATCAATTTGCGGACAATGACTTCTGCCGATGAAGGAGGCCTGTGTGGACGATAAACCAGTTACCGTGGCGCTGCCGGAAAACCTGACCATAGCCCATGCCGAAGCGGTGTACGCGAACCTCGAAGCCTTCAGCCAGGCGAGCCAGGATGTGGTGCTGGATGCGGCGGCAGTTGCCAGTGTCGATACGGCGGGCCTGCAGATACTGGCGGCTTTTATCGGCGACCTGAAAAAGGGCGGCATCAATTTGTCCTGGACGAATCCGAGCGCGGTTTTAAAGGAAACCGCATTGATTTTGGGCATGGGTGAACTACTGTTATTAAACTGAATGGTGTTCGATCCTTAACTGAGTGATTGGGGAGAGCTGTAATGGCAAAGATATTGGCTGTGGATGATTCTGCGTCAATGCGACAGATGGTTTCGTTTACCCTGAAGGGGGCCGGGCACGATGTAGTGGAAGCCTCCGACGGGGTTGAAGCCCTCAATAAGGCCCAGTCCGGTGCCGTCGATCTGGTGATATCCGACGTTAATATGCCCAATATGGACGGCATCACCCTGATTTCAAAGTTGCGGCAGTTGCCCAACTACAAGTTTACGCCGATGCTGATGTTAACCACCGAGTCCTCCAGCGATAAAAAGTCAGCGGGGAAAGCGGCCGGGGCAACGGGTTGGATCGTCAAGCCGTTCAATCCCGATCAGCTGCTGGCGACAATTAAAAAAGTACTGTAGATCATGGCGTTGCGGCGCAGTCGCAGCAGCGCGATGGCGCTGGCCCAACACCGGGAAACGGCAGTGTAATCTGTTATGAGCATAGACTTATCGCAATTTCATCAGGTATTTTTCGAAGAGAGCTTCGAAGGTCTCGAGGTGATGGAATCCTCGCTGATGGAACTCGACCCCAATGCCGTCGACGGGGAGATCATCAATAGTATTTTCCGGGCCGCCCACTCGATAAAAGGCGGCAGTGCCACGTTCGGATTCGATGTGGTGGCGGATTTCACCCATGTGCTGGAGACGCTGCTCGATGAGATCCGCGACGGTAAACGCGGTATCACTCAGGATGGCATCGATCTGTTTCTGCGTGCCGTGGACTGCCTGCGCGAGCTGTTGAGCCAGCTGCAGCAGGGCGACGAACCCGAGACCGAAGTTGCCCAGGAACTGAAACAGGCATTTGAGGCAATTCTCCGCGACAGCGATGGCGGCAGCGGCGGTGACGCCGGGGCCGCAGCCGGCCCGGCCGAGCCCGCACCGGCGTCCGAACAGAGCGGCGCGGCGGCTGCCGAGACT
>JANQMH010000044.1 GCA_028280195.1 Exilibacterium sp. | reverse complement strand
TGGTCATAACTTAATTATAGGGAAAAGGGAAAAGGGAAAAGGGAAAAGGGAAAAGAATAATAAGGCAATTTTGCGTGAAAGCTCAGCTTTTGGATGTTTTTTCAACTATTGGCGACAAAGATACCGGGATACTGCAAGCGGTCACTTTCTTTTCCCTTTTCCCTTTTCCCTTTTCCCTTTTCCCTTTTCCCTTTTCCCTTATTTTCACCTCCCCCTCACCTCCCCCGCAAAAACAGCCTATCCAATTCCTCCAACGTCATCTCCGACCAGGTCGGACGGCCGTGATTGCACTGGCCGCTGCGCTCGGTGGCCTCCATGTCGCGCAGCAGGGCATCCATCTCCGGCAGGGTCAGCCGGCGGTTGGCGCGCACGGAACCGTGACAGGCCATGGTGCTGAGGATTTCGTTGCTGTGCTCGGCGATGCGCTCGCTGCTGCCGTACTCGAGCAGGTCCGACAGCACGTCGCGCACCAGCGACTCTACATCGGCCTGCTGCAACAGCACCGGCACCTGCCGCACCAGCAGGCTTTCCGGTCCGGCGCGCTGCAATTCAAAACCCAGTGCCCGGAAGGTATCGGCATGCTGCTCGGCACAGTCGGCCTCGGTCTGGCTGACCGCCAGGCTGCCAGGCACCAGCAGCGGCTGGGCCTTCAGTCCGTCGGCGGCAAAGGCGGTTTTCATGCGCTCGTAGGTGACCCGCTCGTGGGCCGCGTGCATGTCCACCACAATCAGCCCGCGGGCGTTCTCGGCCAGAATGTAGATGCCTTTCAACTGCGCCACAGCGTGACCCAGGGGCGGGATTTCATCACTTTCCGGCAGCGACTGTGGCGCGGCGGCCGGCTCCGGCAACCCCTCGCGCAGGCGCCCGTAGACCGCCATCTGCTGCGCCACGGCACCGGCAGCGGGGCGCGGCGGCGGCCGAAAACTGATGTTCTGCTGCTGTTGCGGTGGCGGCGTCACAGCCGCCGGTTCGGGCTGCGCTGCGGCCGCCGCCGCGGACAGCTGGTCAGCGGGTTTGACCTCGGCCAGGGCGTGGTGCAGGCTGCGGAACAGAAAGTCGTGCACCAGGCGGCCATCGCGAAAGCGCACTTCGTGCTTGGTGGGGTGAACGTTGACATCCACCGCCGCCGGATCCAGCTCCAGGTAGAGCACAAAAGCAGGGTGGCGCCCGTGATAGAGCACGTCCTGGTAGGCCTGGCGCACCGCGTGACTGACCAGCTTGTCGCGGATCGGGCGGCCGTTGACATAGAAATACTGCAGGTCTGCCTGGCTGCGCGAAAAAGTCGGCAGTGCCACCCAGCCCCACAGCCGCAGTCCGGCGCGCTCTATATCGATGTGCAGCGCGTTCTGCATAAAGGCCGGGCCGCACACCTGGGCGACGCGCCGCTCCTGCTCGGCCTGGGTGGTGGCGGCACGCATATTGTAGATCGCGCGCTGGTTATGGTTCAAAGCCAGCCCGACGTCGAAACGCGCCAGGGCAATGCGCTTGACCACATCCTCGATACGGTTGAATTCGGTTTTTTCGGTACGCAGAAATTTGCGCCGCGCCGGGGTATTGAAAAACAGGTCGCGCACCTCTACCGTGGTGCCGCGCGGGTGGGCCGCCGGCACCACCTCGGTCTCCATGTCGCGCCCCTCGGCGCGCGCCTGCCAGCCCTGCCCGCCGGGTTCGGTGTTGGTGGTCAGCGCCAGTCGCGCCACCGAGCTGATACTGGCCAGCGCCTCGCCGCGAAAGCCGAGCGTGGCCACCGCCTCCAGGTCGTCGAGATCGTAGATCTTGCTGGTGGCGTGGCGGCTCAGCGCCAGCGCCATATCGTCGCGGCCGATGCCGCAACCGTCGTCGCGCACCCGCATGCGCTTGATGCCACCGTTATCGATGTCGATATCGAGCCTGGTGGCGCCGGCATCGAGACTGTTTTCCAGCACTTCCTTCACCACCGACGCGGGCCTTTCCACCACTTCGCCGGCGGCGATCTGGTTGGCCAGACGGGGGCTGAGTAATTTGATGCGACTCATGGTTCTACGGCTGTCCTGTCTCTGTCAGTTTTTGCGACTCGGTGTCAACGGCGCAGCGCCCGCTCAGGACGCGGGGATTTTCAGTTTCTGGCCAATCTTTATCACAGAATTGTGCAGCCCGTTGGCGGCGCGCAGATCGCTGACGCTGACATTGTAACGCCTGGCGATGCCCGATAGCGTGTCACCGCGGGCAATGATGTGATCGCGGCTGGAGCCGGCGCCGCCGCTTTTGCGCCAGGCAATGTAGGAGCCGGGCGGTGGAAAGTCATTGAAGTAGGCTTTTACGCCTTTGAAGATCGCCGTCGCCAGGCGCCGGCGATGTTTTGCGGTGGCCAGTTTTCTGGCCTCCTCGGGGTTGGAGATAAACCCCGTTTCCACCAGTATCGAGGGCACGTCCGGCGACTTTAATACAGCAAACCCGGCCTGTTCGATCTGAGGTTTGTGCAGCCGCGCCACATTGCCCATCGACCCCAGCACCCTCTCGCCGACCTGCAGGCTGGAATTGAGTGTGGCGGTCATCGACAGGTCCACCAGTACGCCGCGCAGCACCTGCTCTTTATCGTCGAGGCTGACGCTGCCGACACCGCCGATCAGGTCGGCTTTGTTTTCCTGTTGCGCCAGAAAGCGCGCGGTTTCACTGGTGGCGCCACTGCGCGACAGCGCAAACACCGAGGCGCCGCGGGCGCGTCTGTTTTTGAAGGCATCGGCATGTACCGAAATCAGCAAATCGGCGCGTTTCTGGCGGGCGATATCGCGGCGCTTGCGCAGTGGAATATAGTAATCGCCGGTGCGCACCAACTCGGCGCGGAAGCCTTTCTCGGCGTTAATCATCTTCGCCAGCTCTTTGCTGATTGCCAGTACCACGTCTTTTTCGCGCAGTTTTTTCCTCGGCCCCAGCGCCCCCGGGTCCTCGCCGCCGTGACCGGCGTCAACGGCAATGACAATATCGCTGAGCGCATTCTGCTGTTGGGCTATGGTGGCTTCGGTGGTGACCGTAGGAACACCTTTATCATACAGGTCCACCACCAGGCGATCGCTCTTGCCGGCGTGTTTGCGCAGCAAAAAACTCCGCGGTTTGACCGCCTCGGAGAGGTCCAGCACCACGCGCAGGTCGCCGCCATTGCGGCTGGCACTGCGCACGCTGCTGATCGGCGTGTCGGCCAGCGCCAGCCCCGCCAGGCTGGCCCGCAGTTCGGCGCGCTGAATGTCGATCACCAGCCGCGCAGGCTTTTTCAGGGAAAAGATCTCGTGCTCCACCGGCGCGCTCAAATCGAACACCAGGCGGGTGTGGTCGGGCGCGCGCCACAGCCTCACACTGTCCACCGCAACGGCGCCGGCTAGCGGCACCCAGGCAAGCAGCAGCGCCAATAACACCAGCGGCAGTGCCCGGCGGCGGCCGGTGTGATACTGAAGGCTGTCGTTACTCAATACGCGTTCCCAACTTTCTGCTCGAGTTGCCGCACGATATCGCGCCCCCGGGCACTGCCGGCCTCGAGCACCACGCGGCGACCGGGTGCGGACACCTCAACTTTAACCGTCAAATCCGCCGCTGGCAAAAAACCCTCTCCCCGGTTTGGCCACTCGATCAGGCAAAGATTCCCCGCCTCGAAGTAATCCCGCACGCCGAGGAACTCCAGTTCCTCGGCGTCGCCGAGCCGGTAGAGGTCGAAGTGATAAACCGATGTCGCGCCGAAAACATAGGGCTCGACCAGGGTGTAGGTGGGACTTTTCACCGCACCGCGATGGCCGAAGGCCTGCAGCACGCCGCGGCATACCGTTGTTTTGCCGGCACCGAGGTCGCCGCTAAGGTAGACGATAAGGCCTTGCTGCGGGGCTGCCGGCAGTGCCTGCGACAGGCAGCCGCCGAGGCGGCTGCCGAAGGCCACCATGGCGACCTCACCCTCGATCTGTGCGCCCGCTCTCTCAGCCATCGGCATTCACCAGTTCGCGGATGTAGGCGCTCAGGTCACCGGCCAGCAAACCGCGCTGACCGCTGTCGGCGGCGGCCATATCGGCGGCCATGCCGTGCACGCAGACCCCCAGGCGCGCCGCCAGCGGCGGCGCCAGCCCCTGCGCCAGCAGGCCGCCGATCACACCGCTGAGCACATCGCCCATGCCGCCGCTGGCCATGCCGGGATTGCCGGTATCGGTCAGGCCCAGCGGCGCGCCGGCAGCGGCGATAAGGCTGCCGGCGCCTTTCAACACCGCCACACCGCCGTAGCCGGACTGCAGTTTTCGCACGGCGGCAAAGCGGTCGGCCTGAATCGCGGCGCTGTCGCTGTCCAGCAGGCGCGCGGCTTCGCCGGGGTGGGGCGTCAATATCCAGTTGTCGCGGTGTTTCTGCGACACCGCCCGCCCCTCGCTCAGCAGGTTGAGGGCATCGGCATCCACCACCAGCGGCAGATCGGTCTTTAGCGCCTGCTGCAGCATCTGTTCGGACCACGCCGAGCGCCCCAGGCCGGGGCCCACTACCAGCACCGTGGGGCGCTGCATCAGCGGCTCCAGCGCCTGCCCGGAGCTGACCCCGGTGGCCATCACCTCGGGGCAGCGGGCGATCAGCGCCGGCACATGCTCGGGCCGGGTGGCGGCGCTGACCAGGCCGGCACCGACCCGCGCCGCGGCCTCCGCCGCCAGGGCAATGGCGCCGCCATAACCCAGTTCACCGCCGATAAGCAGCACATGGCCGTAGAGTCCCTTGTGAGCGTCGGCAGGCCTGGGCGGCAGCTGCGCCAGCAGCGCCGCCAGTGCCAGGCGCTCTGCCTGCGGCGCCTGCCGGCGGTAAATGTCCGCCGGCACCTGTAAATCGTCAAATACCAGCTCGCCGCTGTAAACCGGTCCGCGCCCGGTCAGCAGCCCGCGTTTGAGGCCGATAAAGGTCACGCTCAGATCGGCTCTTACCACCGTTCCCAGCACAGCGCCGGTATCGGCGCACAGGCCGGAGGGGATATCCACGGACACAACCGGCAGGCCGCTGGCATTGATGGCGGCAATGGCACGGGCATAGGGCTCGCGTACCGCGCCCTGCGTACCGGTGCCGAGCAGCGCGTCAACCACCACGCCGCCAGCTGTTTCAGCAGTATCTTCAGCAACATCGCTGAAAGGCAGTATCGGCACACCCTCGCGCGCGGCAAAATCGCGGGCGCTGAGCGCATCGCCGCCGAGCTTTGCGCTGTCGCCCACCTGAATCACCCGCACCGGTATGCGCCGCTGCGCCGCCAGGGCGGCGATCACATAGCCGTCGCCGGCATTGTTGCCGCTGCCGCAGAACACCGTAATCTGCACCGGCGCCGGCCAGCGCGCCAGCAGCGCGGCAAAAGTCGCGCGGCCGGCCCGTTTCATCAGGCGGATACCGGCAATACCGTGCTCCTCAATGGCGAGCCGGTCCAGCTCCCGCGTTTCAGCAGCAGTATAAAGCGCGGTAGGTAGAGATTTTCTAAGGGTTTTATCCATACAGCATCCCCGACCCAAAGTCGTTGCCGCAGGATTATACCCCAACACACCTCATTATTAGTCACTAGTCACTAGTCACTAGCGACTAGTAACTAGTGACTGGTGATTAGTGACTGATGTCGGTTTGCGCAATCCAGGTTTTGATATTGGCCTCGAGTACCGGCAGTGGCACTGCGCCGCGGATCAGTATCTGGTCGTTGAAGGCGCGCAGGTCGAAGGCATCGCCCAATTGCTGCCGGGCGAGTTCGCGCAGCTCCAGCACTTTCAGCTGCCCCAGTTTGTAGGAGCAGGCCTGCCCCGGCCATACCGCGTAGCGCTCGACTTCGCGGGCGACCGAGGCCAGGCTTTCGCCGGTGGCCCGGTGCAGGTAGTCGATGGCCTGCTCGCGGCTCCACTGCTTGTAGTGCAGGCCGGTATCCACCACCAGTCGCGCCGCGCGAAACAGCTCCGCCTGCAGGCGCCCCAGATCGCCGTAGGGGTCGTCGTCGTACAGGCCCAGTTCTTTTGCCAGTACCTCGGCATACAGCGCCCAGCCCTCGCCGTACTGGCTGTACCAGAGCATATTGCGAATCATCGGCATATTGTCGATCTCCTGGGCAATGGCGATCTGCAGATGGTGGCCCGGGCTGGCCTCGTGGTAAGTCAGGGTCGGCAGGGTGAACTTAGGCCAGTCGGCGGTATCTTTGAGGTTGATCCAGTAAATGCCCGGGCGGCTGCCGTCCAGCGAGGGGCTGGTGTAGTAACCGCCGGGGGCACCGTCCTGCTCGTACTCGGCGATGCGCCGCACTTCGACATCCGCCTGCGGCAGCGTTATCAGGATATTGGGCAGCAGATCGGCGATCTCGGCCATTTGCGTATTCAGCCCTGCCAGTAATTGCTCGCGGCCGGCATCGGTATTGGGGTAGATAAAACGCGGCTGTTTGGACAGGGCGATATAGCGCTCGATCACGCCGCCGTCGGTATAGCCCTGGCTCTGCAGAATAGCGTCCATCTCGGCTTGGATACGCACCACCTCGCCCAGCCCCAGTTGGTGAATTTCAGCGGCGCTTTTACCGGCGCCACCAAAAGCCTGCAATGCCAGCTGGTAGCGCTTTTCGCCGTCGGCAAGGGCCCAGATGCCGGGTGTGTCGGTGGCCTGGGGTAAAATACCCTCCAGCGCCACGCGCAGTTCGGTATAACCGGGGTAGACGCGGGTCTCCACCAGCTGTGCGGCCTGGGCAACCAGCTGCCTGCGCTGCTGTTCGCTGATGTCGCCGACCTGCTGCAGGCGCTTGGCAAAAGAATCCACCAGCGGGTGGGCTGAGGGCGCCGGGGCTATCATCCGGCCAATCATATTGATCGCCCCCTGCAGCGCAAATGCCGGCGGTATCACCCCTTTTTCGGCATCGAGCCTCACCACCTCGGCGATATCGATAAAGGCCTGCTGCATCTGCCCCAGGCGCGCCAGGTAATCATCGGCATCGGCGCGGCTGTTGAGCGGGTGCTGGGTCTGCAGTACCCGCGGCAGTTCGATATGGGGGCCGGAAATCTGCGTGACGGTATAGGGCGAAAAAATACCCAGCGGCGAATAGGCGCCGTGAACGTAGGGCTGGAATTCAGCCGCCAGATTGAGAGAGGTTTGCAGGACATCGTAGGTGGTGGCGGCGACGCCCTGCAGTTGATTGCGGTCGAAGTGCGTCAGTTCAGCGAGAAACTCAGCGTTGGCGGCTTTCTTGCGATCTATGGCGGCAATGGAAAAATCGCCGAGCTTGTCGCTGAACTTCATGCCCACATAGTCTTCCGACACACCGAGGGCGGTGGCATATAGCGGCACCTGCCGCAACATGGCCTGTGCCTGGGATTCGGTCATCGCCAGAAATGCCTGCGAAGGGCTGGTTTGAGCCGGGGGCGGAGGCGCCTCCGCGACATCGTTGCGGCCGCAGCCGGCCAGCAGCGCCGCCACAGCGGCAGCTGCCAGTGCGGTATTCAATTTCATCATAAGGGCTATCCCGGTATTGGAGTCACTGTCTGGATTCGCATGGCCGCCGGGATGCTAAAATAGGCCCGGCGACCGAAAATGCCGTTGCTCTGTTAACGATTGAGGCGCGACAATCCTCAATCATGTTCCCAAAACCATCCGCCACTGGCGCGCCATCTGTAATGCCTGACGATATACCTGAGAGCGCAACCATCGATTACGCCGAACTGGCCCGGCAGATCAAAATCTGGGGACAGGAGCTGGGCTTTCAGCAGCTCGGCATTGCCGATGCGGACCTGAGCGCGGAGCAGCCCAGGCTGCGGCAATGGCTGCAGCGTGGCTATCACGGCGATATGCAGTGGCTGCAGGCACATGCCGACAAGCGCGTTGAGCCCGGCCGGCTGCACCCGGGCACGGTGCGGGTAATTTCCGCGCGCATGGACTATCTGCCCGGCGATACGCAGCAGATCGCGGTATTGAAGGACCCGCAAAAAGCCTATATATCCCGCTATGCCCTGGGGCGGGATTACCATAAGCTGATACGCAAACGCCTGAGCCGGCTGGCGGACAAGATCGAGCGCGCCGCCGGCACGCCGCTGAAGCAGCGGCCCTTTGTCGACAGCGCCCCAGTACTGGAGCGCCCGTTGGCGCAGAAGGCCGGGCTGGGCTGGGTCGGCAAGCACACCCTGTTGATCAACCGCCACGCCGGCAGCTGGTTTTTTCTCGGCGAGATCTTTACCGACCTGCCCCTGCCGGTGGATCGCCAACCGCAGGCGGATCTGTGCGGCGACTGCAGCGCCTGCCTCAAAGTCTGCCCCACCGACGCCTTTCCCCAGCCCTATGTGCTGGATGCGCGGCGCTGTATCTCCTACCTGACCATCGAAAACAAAGGCGCGATCCCCGAGCAATTCCGCGAACCGATGGCCAACCGGGTATTCGGCTGCGACGACTGCCAGGCGATCTGCCCGTGGAATAAATTTGCCCGGCCCACGTCCGAAACCGACTTTCAGCCGCGCCATAATCTCGACAATCGCCAGCTGCTGGATTTGTTCAACTGGAGCGAAGCGGAGTTTTTACAGCGTACGGAGGGCTCCGCCATTCGCCGTATCGGCTATCAGCGCTGGTTGCGCAATCTCGCCATCGGCCTGGGCAACGCTGCCTCCGATGCGGCGATTATTGCGGCCCTGGAAAAACGGCGGGGCGAAGTGTCGGACATGGTCAGGGAGCATATTGACTGGGCGCTCGAGCGGCAGCGACAACCCGGGCGCAGGCGGCGGCGCAAGATTAAAAGCTCTTAATTCAGGGAAGTGCCAATCCGGCCGGTTCACGCCGCGGATATGGCACCAGCCTCTCCCCAACTCGCAGTGACACACGCAAGCAGGGTCGCAGCGGATGGCACCGCCCCCCTACAACCTGATAAACACATCCCGATAATGCCTCAACTCCGCAATGGAATCCCGAATATCGTCCAGCGCCAGGTGTGCCCCGGATTTCTTGACACCGTCCAACACCTCGGGCCGCCAGCGCTGCGCCAGCTCTTTCAAGGTACTGACATCCAGGTTGCGGTAGTGAAAATAAGCCTCCAACTCGGGCATCAGCCGGGCCAGAAAGCGGCGGTCCTGGCAGATCGAATTGCCGCAGATCGGCGATTTGCCGGCCGGCACCCACTGGCGCAAAAAGGCCAGGGTCTCGGCCTCGGCGCTGGCGGTGTCGACGGTGCTCTGGCGCACCCGCTGAGTCAGGCCGGAACCGCCGTGCTGGCGGGTATTCCACTCGTCCATCGCCTCCAGCACCGCATCCGGCTGGTGAATCGCCAGCACCGGCCCCTGCGCCAGGGTATTCAGGTGGGGGTCGGTAACGATGGTGGCGATTTCGATGATCATATCGCTGTCCGGCTTTAAGCCGGTCATTTCCAGATCGATCCAGATCAGATTGTTTTCACTGCTCATTTCGCTAATATCCACTACAATGATGTCGTTTTTTAAGCCAAGGATAATCCTGTTTTGCATGCATACCCATTTTTTCGGCCGGCCGACCCGATTCTATGGCTAACCGCAGACTAACGCGAAAGCAGGCCTGGCGCATAGAGAAAATCCAGCAGGAGCGAGTCCGGCGCGCCGCCCGCCGCCAGGGCAACGCGCCCCAGCTCGACGACAGCGAACTGGGACCGGAGCAGCAAGGCCTGGTAGTGGCCCACTTCGGCACCCAGGTGGAAGTCGAAGCAACTGCCGCCCCCGGGCAGGTGAAGCGCTGTCACATGCGCGCCAACCTCGGTTCACTGGTCACCGGCGACGATGTGATCTGGCGCGACGGCAATGCCAGCGGTGTGGTAGTGGCGGTGCTGCCGCGCCACAGCGAACTGACCCGTCCCGACAGTCACGGCCAGATCAAAACCGTGGCCGCCAATATCGACCGGGTGGTGATTGTCATCGCGCCCTATCCCACCCCCTTCAATAACCTGATCGACCGCTACCTGGTTGCCGCCGAAACCCTGTCGATACAGGCACTGCTGCTGTTGAATAAATGCGACCGTATCGACGCCGACAATCGCGCCGCACTGTCGGCCATGACCGAAAGCTACCGCCGCCTGGGTTATCAGACCCTCCATGTCTCCACCAGATCCGGCGCCGGCCTGCCATCCCTGCGCCGCTGTCTGGCGGACTTTACCAGCGTATTTGTGGGCCAGTCCGGGGTGGGAAAATCATCGCTGATCAACGCGCTGCTGCCCGCAGCCAATACCCGGGTCGGAGAGCTGTCGCCCTCTACCCAGAAGGGCACCCATACCACCACCACCGCGCGGCTGTTTCACTTCCCCGGTGGCGGGCGCCTTATCGATTCGCCGGGGATTCGCGAGTTTGGCCTCTGGCATATCACCCCGCAACAACTGCTGGAGGGCTTTATCGAATTCCGGCCTTTTCTCGGCAAGTGTAAATTTCGTGATTGCGGCCACCGGCAGGAGCCGGGTTGCGCCATCCTGGCGGCGGTGGAGCGCGGCGCTATCCAGCCGCAGCGGCTTGCCAGTTATCGCCATATCCTGCAGTCCCTGCAAACCGACTGACCGCTGGCCACTGATGCAGCCGAGACCCGTTGCCATTGCCGCCGCCCAGGGCCTGGACACCTGGTTTGACAAACTGGTGGAGCCGAACCTGCCGCTGCTGCCGGGCACGCGCGAGTCGGTGATTCACCAGTTGCACCACCCGGGCGCCAGCGCCGATTCGGTGGCGCGCGCCATCAGCTGCGACCCGGCTCTGTGCCTGCGGCTGGTCACCCGCTGCAACCGGCTGCTGGCCAAGAGCGAAACGCAGGTACATCAGCTGCCCCATATTGTCAGCCTGCTGGGATTCCCGGCGCTGGAACAGTCGATACGCTCGGCACCGGTACTGAAGGGGCCCAACCCCGGCTATCTGGCGGCGATCGCGCGCAGCCAGTTCGCCGCCGCGCTGGCGGCGATGTTGCTGCAGCAGTCCCACAGCGCCAACGGCGATGATATTTACCTGGCAGCGCTGTTTTTCAACTCGCCTTACTGGGCCCTGTGGCATCGGGCCGAACAAACCATGGCCCGGCTCGACGGCCTCTGTGCCGGAGGCATGGGGCGCAGCCGGGCAGAGGTGCTGCTGTTCGGCGGGCCTCTGAACCGACTGGCGCTACGCCTGATACAGCAGTGGCCACTGCCGGCCATGACCGCCGCAGCATGGCAGTTCAACCTGCCAGACAAAGCATCCTTTCTCGCCCGCCTGCACCGCCTTACGGCTGCCGGGCTGGCACGCTGGCAGGACACTTGCCGTGACGTGCCGCGCCTGCTGGCCATGCCGGAGCTGACGCTGGCGCTGGTCAACAACCTGGCGGAATCCAGCCACTGGGACTGGCACAGCCGCCGCACGCGCCGCTGGAGCACCCTGCTCGAACGCCAGCGGCCGAGTCTCGGCCATACCATCGAGGGCAGAATCCATCGCCTGGCCGGGCAACTGAGCCTGGCCCCCGCCATCCCTGCACACTGCCATCCGGGCCGGCGCCTGCTGTGCAACTGGCGCGAGGCTGAGTGGGTAACACCGCTGCGGCCCGCTGCCGCCGAAGCCGCTGCAACCGCGGACAGGGACAGTGACGAAGCCACGACAGCGCCGGGAACGCCGCCGCCGGCATTTGCCAACCGCGTATTACTGGCGGCAAATCTGCGGCGCTTCAGCAAGCGCGGCCAGAGCTTTGCCAACCTGCACCAGCTAATGCACCTGGCTGTGGAAACACTCTGCGACGGCGCCGGCTTTCAACGCGCGCTGATTATGATGTTGAACGGACAGCGCAGCCAGCTGCGCAGTTACTACCAGCGCGGCTTCGACGCCGGCGATCCGATCGTCAAACTGGCACTGCAGGTGCCGTCCCAGACCCGGGGCCTGTTTGCAAAACTGCTGGAAAAAAGTTGCGGCCTGCGAGTAACGCCGGAGCGCTCGGCAAAACTGCGGCCGCAGTTGCCCGAGGCCTTCAATCGCGCCTGCACGGCTGAGCAATTCGCCTTGGCGTCGGTTTTTCACCAGCGCCTGCCGGTGGCCATTATCTATGTCGACGGCGGCGCCCTGGGCGAAGCGCAATACCGGTTGCTCAGACAGATCGGTGAGGGAGTGGGCAGGGCGGTAACGGAGTTTGCCCGGGCCAAGCGGTTGCGGTGAGTCAGTCGTTTTCACAAAGCTGTTGCAGGCGGGCAATGACATTGGCTGTTTGTTTGGCATCAAGCAGAGCCCCATGTCGATGATCCCGGGCATGGCGTAAGTTAACCAGCCCCAAATACTCGGTAAGGCTGTCGAGGGAGGGGCCTCGGGCCGAGCACGGGATACCCATCGCTTGAGCCCACGGCTGAGCGGTTCGCTGGGAGCAAAATACCCCTTTCACCCCGGGCGATCTCACACTGTGCCGCCCGACGTGATCCACAATAAGCGGCCAATCGAACGCGGCGTTATGCATGGCCAACAGACGCCCTTCAATCCAAGGCAAAATCCTCGGCCACTGTGCGCTGAAAGTCGGGTGATGGCGGGCCTGTTGTCGACTGATACCGTTGACCTTGGATGCTGCATCAGTCATCGGGCGGTGAGGCCTGAGCAGAAACTCCTCACCAGCGCCGATCTCACCTCCGCTCACCAGGACCACGCCCAAGCTGACCATCCCCGGTGCACCTTTTGCGTCAAACAGCCCTGTGGTCTCTGTATCAACCACCACGTACTCCTCGGGTAGAGACTTAAACGGCCAAAGCAGTTGCTTGATTAACCCGGGAGACATGGCGGCACTCACATTATCCGACTGACTTAACCTCTAACACGGCGGCTATTTCCGAACCATTCCAGTGGAATTGATAGTGACCGGCCTGGATGGCCGGTGCGCGCAGCAGGCTGGGCCTGAGAGCGGCTACACATTCGCCGCCGGGGTGGCGCAGCGACTTATACAGAATCCCCAATTCGTTTTGGCGCCGGAGATCTTCGGCAATTGCCTGGGCATGAGAGAAGCTGTCCGGGGTATGGGCCTGCACATCGCCGCGCAAGTCCACCACCGTTCCATCTGCCGTGCATTTATAGCAGCGCATGGTCAGTATTTGAGACGGCTCGCCGGTGGCGCTCAATAGTCGGGCCCTGCTGAACTTGGATTCGGACAGGGCTGTTTCGAAGCTCAGCCCTGCATAGTAGACACCGTAATGGCCTTTGGTGAAGCGGCTGGCGACACCGATATGGGTGAATGCAGCCATGATAGCGGTGCTGCCGCAGCCCGTTACCCGGTCCTCTGCAGCAACCAGCGAGATATCACCCGCCTGATCGCGCAGTCGGTCGTTGGTAATGCTCTCAAGCGCATAGGCAGCTTCCAGTTCGTCTGGGTCCAGCAGATTCTCAAACAGCTGAATGGGCGGGAAATGACTGGGAATGAGGCGGTAGGTGTCACACCGCAATGTCACTTTATCCATAGTGCTCCCCGCGCCAGCCATCCACATAGCGGCGTACATCTGAGAGATCGACTACCCGGCCTGCCAGCATGCGATCCAGGGCGGATTGCCCCCCAAAATCCCTGTTGGGCTTCCTGACCCAGTCCTTCCATTGGGCTGGATCGGCAAAAAGAAGCTGGACGCCCTTGTAGATACCTGCCAAGTAAGACAGGCGCTCCAGGGTATCTCCGGAGAGATTGATAGCTTCTTTGGCGGCCACTTTCTTACGCCAGTTGTAAAGGGTTGTTCGACTGTTGAGGCCAGCCAGGGTACAGCGTTGCTCTTCCGACAACCCCCATTCATCGGCAATACCGAGAAACAGCTTAACTGCCACCCGGCCCTGCATACCGGGATCGATAGTCTTTTGAGTGGCTGGAGTATTCATAATTTATTCTCTTCAATCCATTCTCTTCGCCTACCGTCAAGAATATGTTCAATATTGAACATTGTCAATAAATTTGCCCACACATGGAAAACAGCAGAATGAAAATGTACTTGGGGCGCCCGGCCGTGGCGATAAGGTGGACACAGCCATATGAGTGGGCGGGATCGGTCGGTGGAATGATTATCGGGCGCTGAAGTCGATGGTGGCGGCGCCCTTATTGCGATGAGCGGCCGCGGTCGCTGGCGGGTGGGCTACGGTCGTTATGTTAGCGAATGGACAGCGCCGGCACTGACGAGCGGTGGAGTGATTGCGACGGGTGATAACATCAGGGGCTGCCCCCCTAGGGCCACTGTTCTCAATCGGCGTCTGTCGAAACGCAGTACGATCTCACTTCGTGCCGCCCTCTGGCAGGGGTCGAGTTCAAACAGAACGGCGCCAATCGATCCGGCCCTAGGCCGGCCTGTCGATATTCGTTAAGCACACCGAAGGCGGATCCGATCATACCACCGCAGCTGAGCTTCCAGCACAGAATCATCTGCCCAGACTTTCCCGGTTTTACTTTTCCCTTTTCCCTTATCAACTTTTTCCCTTTCAACTTTTCCCTTCCCCCAACATCCTCTACAATCTCCCCCCACCCACCCCCAGCCGAGACC
>JANQMH010000029.1 GCA_028280195.1 Exilibacterium sp. | reverse complement strand
GCGATGGAAGACGGGCTGCGTTTCGCCATCCGCGAAGGCGGCCGCACGGTAGGAGCGGGCGTGGTCTCGAAGATCGTAGAATAACAAGCGAGTCACTAGTCTCTAGCGACTAGTAACTAGTGACTAAAAAAGCCCTGCATAGCAGGGCTTTTTTATAATGTCCTGCAGTACCGGACGCTTGGGATTTGAATGTTAAATCCCACTTTTTCGTAGGCCCGCCGGGCGCCGAAGGTGCGAAGTGCATTGACTTGCTGTGCAGTTTTCGGCCCATTTAGCGATACTCTGGATTTTGATAGTCAAATCGGCAACCTGCATCCCATTTGGAGCGCTGATTCCCATGAGCGGGAATGCCGCCGCTGTCCTTGATCATCCTTGCCATGTGCATCAAATTCCAGGTCATAAAAGTGGTGTTTCGGTTGGTAAAATCATTTTCAGGGCCGCCTGAACCTGCATCCAAATAAGAGGGGCCGGGGCCGGCCTCTCCCAGCCAGGCTGCATCTGCCTGTGGGGGAATCACATACCCTAAGTGAGACAGTGAATACAGAATATTCATGGAGCAGTGCTTGGCGCCGTCTTCATTGCCAGTAATCAAGCACCCTCCCACCCTTCCATAGTAGGCATACTGCCCGCTTTCATTGAGGTCTCCGGATGTGGAGTACAAGCGCTCAATCACTTTGGTGCATACTGATGTTTTTTCTCCTAACCAAATCGATGAGGTAATCACCAGAATATGGGCCGCTTTTACTTTTTCATAAATGTCGGGCCAATCATCCTTTTCCCAACCGTGCTCAGTCATATCTCCCCATACCCCATAAGCGATGTCATAATCTACAGGCCTTAAAACATCTACTGTAATTCCGCTCTTTTCCATAATGGCTTTTGATATATCTATGAGCCCCTGTGTATGCGAAAGCTCCGGGGATCTCTTTAATGTGCAGTTTAAGAATAGCGCCCTTAAGTCCGAGAAATCCCATTGACTGGAAGCGCACAATTCTTCCTGTTGAGTATTAAGTGTCATATACATGGCCTTTTTAAGAGGTAAGAAGTCAATATTGCCGGTTACCGATAGTCTGTTAGCAGGCAATATTGGTTGAGTAAGCTAATTCCTGATGCATAACGATTTGCGTATGGGCCGGAGCAGGAGTCGCTTGCGGCGCTGCAGGCGGCCAAGCAGTTTAGGTGCTGCAGCCGGAGGCTGTGAGAGCAACCCATAGCCATCTCGCCATCCCCGGTCGAAATAACGCGCCTTATTATATATTACTCTATTACAATGTACTCAGCGGCGACTATATATGCTACCTTGGGCCAGTAGGCGTGTTCAACAACAGTCGCTTACCGAAGCTCATTGACAATATGTCGCCGGCAGAGTATTGAACAGCCGATTGCTGTCAACTGGAGAAGCCAGCTATGAATGATGGTAGTTTGACTCAATTAAACGGGCCTCTGTCAAACCCGAGGTGATTCATTATGTGTCGATAAAAACAGGGGAAATTTGTGTTTCATACCTTAGAAGAAATAAACTCGCGCCCACAGCTTTTTCAATTCTATACAGCAGATAAACTATGGACTGATGAACATACATCAATGAAGATGCTTGAGTATCATTTGAGCGAATCTGTTGACCTTTCATCTCGAAACAGAGATTTCATTGCCCGTTCTGTGAAATGGATAGTGTCTCATTTTGGTATAGACGCAAATACGAGTGTAGCAGATTTTGGTTGTGGACCGGGGCTGTATACCGCTCTTTTTGCAGAAAACAATGCCGATGTTACCGGGATCGATTTTTCAGAGAGATCAATCCAGTATGCGAGAAAGACTGCTGAGCAAAAAGGATTGAATATTAATTATTTTCAGCAAAACTATCTGGAGTTCGAGACTGAAAAAAGGTTTGACATCATTACAATGATTTTTTGTGATTTTTGTGCATTGAGTCATGCTCAAAGGAAAGTACTGCTGGCTAAATTTCACGAATTTCTAAAACCCGGCGGATCCGTTCTGTTGGATGTTCATTCGCTAAATGTGTTCGATAGCAGGGAAGAGGTCGCAACATATGAATATAATCAGCTCGATAATTTCTGGTCTGCCGATAACTATTATGGATTCTTAAACATATTCAAATATGAAAAGGAAAAGGCCACTCTTGACAAATACACAATAATCGAAGAGAAAAGAACTCGTGTTGTCTATAACTGGCTGCAATATTTCACTCAGGATTCGTTGCGGGAGGAGTTTGAAGCGAGCGGATTCGATGTTATGGAATTTTACGCGGATGTCGCGGGCACGGCTTTTGCCCCGGATTCTCCTGATATGGCGATTGTTGCGCGAAAGGCGGAGAACAAAACAGGAGGTTGACCTCATGCCTTCAAGGCCCTACATCCTGCTCTGCATTTCGCCTGGTCCCTACTGCCGGTTATTGCGGTATTGGTTGCCGAGGAGGGGGCATGGTCAAAAAAACGGGAAGGGCCTTATTGATTGGCTCAAAGGGTATAAAAAAACTGAAAGCGGCAAGAGCATTTACACTAGGTTTTGTCGGCGGTTTTGGCGATATCATTTTCACCGGTAGATAGAACGCGATGGCTATTAGAGAAGCTACTAAAGAAGACTTTGATTCAATCTGGCCAATCTTCCATGAGGTCGTTAAAGCCGGCGAAACTTATGCTTATGCAATTGATACGAACAGGGATCAGGCACGAAAAATATGGTTAATGTCTCCGAGAAAAACTTACGTTTTTGAGGAGGATGGCCATATTCTTGGTACATATTATATAAAGACAAATCAAGCGGGGCCTGGAAATCACGTTTGTAATTGTGGTTACATGGTATCGTCTTCAGCCAGAGGCCGGGGGCTGGCTACAGCCATGTGTGAGCACTCCCAGGTAGTTGCCAAGGAGCTTGGATATAAGGCCATGCAATTTAATTTTGTCGCATCGAGTAATAAAGGGGCTGTTCGGCTATGGAACAGGCTTGGTTTTGACACAGTCGGCTGCTTACCTAAAGCATTCAATCATCCAGTGCTAGGTTATATTGATGCTTTGATAATGTATAAATGGTTATAGAACACGGCAGTCGCTGTTAGGGTTGCCAAACATGTGCTTGTGGGATCTCGGCATTGTAGCGGCGCCGAGGTTTTGTGCCGGGATGGGGGTATTGCCACCCGGCACTGCCTTAATGGGGTCGATGACGAATGGTGCTTAGCAGATGTTATTGGAACTGCGGTGGTAGGTCCTAACCCGGTTGGGGTCTGGGGTTCGAGACTCTCGCCAGCAGGGATGCTGGCGTGAAGCCCCCAGGGGTGAAGCGGACAAAGGCGAAGCACTGCTTCGCCCCGCGGAACGACCGAAATCTGTGATTTCGGGCCGGGCCCGCTTGCGGGGGTTTACGGTGTGTCTCGAACCCCAGACCCCAACCGGGTTAGGGCCGGATCAGCCACCACCGTTGTTTCCTAAACCCAGTACCTTCGGTCCGGTGACAAATAAAAATCATTTATATTATCAGTTGTCACCGACCCGGGTGGCAATATTTTGGAATTCTGGCCGGGTGCCGCCTGTCGCGCCCCGGCTGATGATCGAGGTGTTCCATGTACCCTGTTCCCACTGCCATAGAATCCGAGCGACTTGTTTTGCGGCGCTTTCATTCCGCCGATCTACCCTCGCTGATCCGCTTTATGACAACACCCGAGGCAACGCGCTATCTCGCTTTTGGCGATGAGATAAAAACCGCCGCGGGAGCCAGGCAGTTATTTGCAAGCACCCTTGCATCCTATGATTCGGAGCAACCGCTTTTTGCCCTGGCAGTCGAGGAAAAAGTTTCCGGAGTTTTCGCCGGCTGCTGCGGTATAAGCCCACTCGGCCGGGGCGAGGCGGAAATCTTCTGCGCACTGCTGCCGCAGCACTGGCGGCGGGGTCTGGCGACAGAAATCGCACAGGCGCTGACGGCCCACCTTTTTGCCGAAACCGATACCAGGCAGATAAAAGCTTTTATTATGCCGGGGCACGAGGCCTCAAAACGGGTGGCGGAGAAAACAGGTTTTCGCGATACGGGCTTAGTTGTCAATCAGAATTTCTCTGAGAAGGTACACCAGTATGTGCTCGCACGGCTGAGTGTAAACTGAAACCTGTCGTAAAAATCCCCAGGATCATATAGACCACAAATAATATTTTCGCTTTACTCTCCCCCCACTAGGACGGCGAGGCTTGCAATCACTGTCGCGATATGTTGTGATTTGGTTCACGCTTTTAGGCGTGATCGGTTGTCGTTAGAATCCCCATTTGTGGTGCTGCTGTGGTCAAACCGCTGCAGTCAAAAGCAAGGCGTGCAACGCCGTGCTTTTTTGGTGGTACGGAGACAGTTTTTGCCGTTATAAGATTTTGTCAGTATAAAAAAGGGTAACAGGGAAATGTTTTTGTTGATAAAGCGATATTGCTTCGATATCGGTTCTCTCTCTATATCTTCAGTACCAAGAAATTTCTGTGCCGAGGCCGGTTTGCCTCAATCTTGTGTCGTTACCTTCTCCGCTTACCGCTATGCGCAGCGGCAGATTCTTGCCATTCTTTTGCTGCTTTTTCCACTACGGGATCGGTGACGGCTTAAAGTTTTTTTAATCATATGTTTCAAAAAATGTCACACTAAATTGATATCGTCATTATATAAGCAGTTGCTTAGTGATATGCGCATCTAAACGCTACCGGCCTTTGGCTTTGGAGACAGCTGGCCGGATGTCGTTACTAGCAACCGCTATATAAATAAGAATCGCCGGAGGAGTTATGAAAAGGCTTTCATACCAATTCGCTCTGTTTTGCCTGGTTTTCAATCCTGGTCTGTCTGCGCCAGCCCATGCCTACGAGATCTACGATGCCGGTGCGTTTCTGCACTCGCCGTCAGTCAGCACCGGCCCGCTGGGTTATCTGGACGGCGTGTTCAATGACTTTGACGGCTCGGGTATCGATATAACCTTTACCAATACCCTCAATGCCGATGGTATCGGCAGCCTGTCGTGGGCGTTTTCCAACAATACCGCCGCCACCTTGAGCGATGTCAACCTGTTCGGCTATCTCGACGGTGAGATCGACCCGGATCTAAACAGTTCCTTCAATGAATTCGGCCGCCTGATTGCCGTTGCCGGCAGCGGCAGTGGTGACAGCGCCGCCGACAGCTGGGAAATCGATGAGCCCGGTTTTGTCTTCGGCGATATTTATGACAATCTTTTTCTCGGCGCTCTCGATAACAGTAACGCCGTACCCGAGGGCAGCGAGGACGATGTGGCCATGGCCCTCGGCTTCGAACTGGGCGATATCCTCGCCGGCGAAACCTGGACCATGGCGATCAATATCAGCCTTGACAATATCGGCGGCCTGTTTCACGGCGACATCGACGGCGGCAACGGGTTCTATATCAACGGCAGTGTCGATATCAACCGTGCTGTGCCGGTCAATGAGCCGGGCTCGCTGGCGCTGCTGTTGCTCGGGCTGGCAGGCGTCTGTCTGGCGCGCAAAAACAATAAATAGTCAATCGGAAAATAGTAGACGGTATTGACTGGGTATGTAGTTACCGGCCTTACCGGAAGGGACACCACATGGACAAGCTGATAAAACTCCTGCTGATTTCTGCGTTTCTACCGTACCTGGTCTTTGTCGAGGCCGCCGTTGCCGCCAGTATCGAACCGGCCAGTATCAATGTCAATATGGTGCCGGGGCAGACCCTGACCCTGGAGCGGATCGTTACCCTGGATGCAAGCGGGCCGGCGGCCAGCAGGGTGGATGTGGTATTCCTCGCCGACAATACCGGCAGCATGGGCGGCGTCATCAATACGGTCAGGTCCAACGCGCAGACCATTCTCGATGCGATCTCCGGCGGCGACCCGCGCTTTACCGGTATCGATGTGCAGTTTGGCGTAGCCTCCTACAATGGTGACCCGCGCGAGTTCGGCGGCAACACTGACAACAAGGCGGCGCGGGCTTACCGCCTGCTGCAGGCGGTTACCGATTCGCGCGACGATGTTGCCGCCGCCCTCGGGCAGTGGCGCGCCAGCGGCGGCGGCGACGCCCCGGAGGCGAACTTTTTTGCCCTGCATCAGGTGGCCACCCAGGGTGGCGCCACCGACGGTATCGGTTCTACCGATCTGGTGTTCAGTACCGGGGCGGTAACCGGCTGGCGCAGCGGCGCGGCCAGGGTGATTGTCTGGTTTGGCGATGTTCGCTCGCATACTACCACGGTGAACCTCGACGAAGTGATTGCGGCGTTGGCCGACAACGATGTGATTGTGGCAGCGATCAATACGCGCGCCGCCAACTCCGGTATCGACAGCCTTCAGCAGGCCACGCAAATCGTTGCCGCCACCGGCGGCAGCCTCACCAACAATGTGCGCGGTACCGCCGCCACCATCGACGCCATCCTCAGCGCGGTAGAAAGTGCCACCGACACGGTCGACCTGGGTCTGACCACCGCAGGCCTGCTGCCCGGTCTCGATGTCAGCTTTACCTGTATCTCCGCCCAGGGCTGCGAGGATGTCGCCGCCGGCGAAAGCCGCCGCTTTGCCATGCAGCTCAACGCCGGTACCGAGGGCAGCTATGAATTCGATACGCTGGTGCCGCAGATTGCCGGTTTGATCGCCAACGATAGCGTCAATGTGCGCGCCTGTGTCAGCGACCTGACTGCGCGCGCCAAGCGCGACAAGGTCGAACTGATCTGGACCGATACCGGCGCCGATCACTATGTGGTGTATCGCTCGGACGAGGTGGACGGTAACTACCAGCGCATTGCCGCAACCACTTCGCGCTACTCCGTTTATGTAAACCGCGGCCTGCTTCCCAATACCACCTATTACTACCAGGTGCGCGAGCAAACCGCCGCTGGCGAGGAAACCTGCAGCTCGGTAACCGCGGTCGCCACCACCCTGCTGCGCGGCCGGCCCGACGGCACGCCGGTCAATGTAGCGCCGGTGTTTACCAGTTCCCCGGCCACCACGGTCAATGAAGACGATACCTTCAGCTATACCATGGCAGCCGCGGATGCGAACGGCGATGTGCTGACCTTCAGCCTGGTCAGCGGCCCCACCGGTATGAGCGTAAGCGGCGATGTCCTCAGCTGGACGCCCGGCAACGCCAATGTCGGCCCGCAGAACATCGTGGTGCGGGTGAGCGATCCGAGCGGCCTGTTTGACAGTCAGGTCTTTACGCTGACAGTGATCAATACCAACGATGCGCCCATCATTACCTCCAGCGCGCCGCTGCTGGCGCGGGTCAACGAGCCCTATCAGTATGCGGTCAATGCCATCGATATCGATGCCGGCGATACACTGGCATTTGCGCTGCCGCAGGCACCGGCGGGTATGTCGGTCAGTGCCGGCGGCCTTATTACCTGGACGCCGGAATTTACCCAGCAGGGCGACTTCGATGTGGTGCTGAGGGTAGTGGACCAGTCCGGCGCCTTTGTCGAGCAGGCTTTCACTGTCACCGTTGAAGCGGTCAACAACCCGCCGCAAATCACATCCCTGCCGCTGACAAATATCGAGGTGGGTGCGGATTACAGCTACCAGTTGACCATCAGTGACCCCGACGAGGGTGATATCCACCAGTACAGCCTGCTGCAAGGGCCGCCCGGCGCCGGCGTCGATGAGAATACCGGCCTGTTCAGCTGGCCCGCCGCGGTAGCCGGTACCTATACCATCAGCCTGCGGGTGACTGATTACGGCGGTTTAACCGATACCCAGACCTTCGAGCTAAGCGTTACGGTGCCCAATGCCGTACCGGTGATTACCAGCACACCGGTGACACTGGCGCAGGAGGGCAGCAGCTACAGCTATCAGATTGTCGCCACCGACGCCGACGCCGACGGCGATGCGCTCACTTATACATTGCTGACTGCGCCGGCCGGTATGAGCATAGGTGCCGGCGGTGAGATCAGCTGGGTGCCGGTCCTGAGCCAGGTGGGCCTGCAGGATGTTGTCGTGGAAGTTTCTGACGGGCTGGCGGCGGCGACCCAGAGCTTTACTATCGATGTAGCCGCGCGGCCGAGTACCGCGCCGGTTATCAGCAGTACGCCGGCGGGCAGTGTGTTTATCGGCGAAAACTTCAGCTACCAGGTGGTGGCGCAGGACGGCGAGGGCGACCCGTTGACCTTCTCACTGCCGCAGGCGCCCGCCGGCATGGCCATTTCCGCTACCGGCCTGGTTACCTGGGTGGCGAATGTGGCGGTCGGTCTCTACAACGTCGAGGTGCGGGTTGAAGATGATCGCGGTGCGGCAGTGGTACAGGCGTTTGTCCTCGACGTGCAGGAGCCGCCCAATAATCCGCCCACCATCGACAGCGTGCCGCCGCTGCAGGCGGTCGTCGGCGAAACCTATCGATACGCTGTACAGGCCAGTGACGATGATGGCGATGTACTTAGCTATACCTTGATCCAGTCTCCCGCCGCCATGTCGATCGACGGCGGCAGCGGTTTGATTCTGTGGACACCGCAGGCGGGCGATATCGGCACGGCGGCAGTTTCGGTACGGGTGACCGATGCGCGCGGCGGTAGCGCCACCCAGAGCTTCAATATACTGGTCAGCGATGTGCCGAACTCGGCGCCGGTGATTAGCAGCACACCGCCCACCGCAGCCACGGTCGATCAGCCCTACGCCTACCAGGTAACGGCTACCGATCCGGAAGGCGATGCGCTCAGCTATGCCCTGACCACGGCACCGGCGGGCATGTCGATCAGTGCCGGCGGGCTGATCAGCTGGACGCCGGCGGTGGGCCAGGTCGGCAATAATGCTGTCGTCCTGACAGTTACCGACAGTCGCGGCGCGGCGGCGACGCAGAGTTATACCATCGCCGTTGGGCAGGTGCCGAATGAACTACCGGTAATCAACAGCGCGCCTGTTGTCAGTGCCGTGGTCGGTATTCCTTATCAGTACAGCGTCAGCGCCACCGATGCCGACGGCGATATGCTGGCGTTCAGCCTGCCGCTGGCGCCGGCCGGCATGAATATCGATGCCGATACCGGCCTGATAGCGTGGCTGCCGGATGCCGCCCAGGTGGGCGATCGGCCCGTTACGGTGCGTGTCAGTGACGGCCGCGGCTTCGTTGAACAGAGTTTTGCCGTGACTGTCACAGAGGAGCCGCCGGCGATCGCCATCGACGTGATTATCACCCCGGCCATCGCCGACCCGGACGAGCTGATCACCATTCAGGTGCAGACCTCCGGCGCCTCCAACCCGGCCATTACAGTGACCCAAAATGGTGTCGAGTTGCCGCTGGACTCTGCTAACAGCACCACTTTCAGCGCCACCGAAGCCGGCGTTTATCCGCTGCAGGTCCGTGTGGTGTCGGACGATGGCAGAACCGAAACCACCACCGCCTTTGCGCGGGTGCGGGCTGCCGGTGATAACGCGCCGCCGGAAGTCTCCATCAATACGCCCGTAGACGGTAATCAGCTGCTGGATATTACCGATATCATCGGTTCGGTCAGCGATGATAACCTGTTCCGCTACCGCTTACTGCTGGCGCCCGCCGGTACTTCCCAGTTCAGCGAGTTTGCCGCCGGCACCGACACAGTGCTCAATGCCAGTCTCGGCGCTCTGGACCCGAGCCTGTTCCGCAATGGCCTCTACCGCCTGCTGCTGGTGGCCGAGGACATCAATGGTCTGACGGCGCAGGACTTTGTCGATATTCAGATAGACGGCGAATTCAAACCCGGCGTCGTGCAGTTGAGCTTTACCGATATGACGGTGCCGGTCGCCGGTATTCCGATCACCATCGAGCGCAGCTATGACAGCCGCGTCAAAACCGGCAGGGATCTGGGCATCGGCTGGGACTTGAGTCTTCGCCAGGGCAGCTACACCAATAACCGCGAGCCCGGCGAGGGCTGGGATGTGCGCCCGTCGGGCGGCTTTATCCGCATTCCCTGCAGCGTCTCGGTGGAGTTGCTGCACCACCAGACCGAGATCCGCCTCAGCGACAGCGAGTCCTACGAGTTCCGGCCCACGGCCAGTTTCTTTGGCTTCGGCAGCACCATCAGCGGCGGCTGTCTCGGCCAGGCGGGCTTTACCCAGACCGGCGGCGTCCCCGGCGCCACGCTGGTGCCGCTGGAAAACAATAATGTCTTCTTTGCCAACGGCAGCGGTACACTCACCTTTGACCTCGGCGACCCGCGCTTCGGCGATCCCTGGGAGCCGCAGCAGGTCAGGTTGCGCACCCCCGACGGTCGCGAATTCGATGTCGATCTGCGCTTTGGCATTACCCGTATCGCCGACGGCAGCGGCGGGCAGTTGTTTATCAGTGCCGCCGGTGTCGTCAATGGCGCCGGCGCCGGCGTGCAGTTCGTGCGCGACGGCGAGGGCCGCATTACCCGCATTATCGATCCGCTGGGCAACAGTCTGGCTTATGAATACGATGCCGCCGGCGATCTGGTAGCGTTTGACAACCAACTGGGTGAGCGCACCACTTATCAGTATTCCAACCGCATTCCCCACCACCTGACCGCCATTGTGCTGCCCGACGGCCGCCTGGTCAGCCAGTTCGACTACGATGAAAACGGCCGTATGGTCGAGGCCTGCAACGAGTCGGGCTGCACTGCGGCCGAATACGATCTGGCCGGGCGTACCCAGACCACTATCGATGCCAGCGGGCGCTCACTCACCCATGTCTACGATGAAAGCGGCAATATACTGAGTGAGACCGATGTGCTGGGCAATACCCACTCCTTCGAATACGATGCCGACGGCAATATAACTGCGATCGTCGATCCTGAGGGCAATACCACCCGGCAGACCTGGGATGCCCAGGGCAATCTGCTGTCGCTGGTCGAGCCCCACGACCCGGGCGCCGATCCGGCGGACTTTACCACCACTTACAGCTACGATGCCGAGGGCAATCTGTTGACCACCCGCAACCCGGCCGGCGGCGAGCTCAATCAGAGCTACGACGCCAGCGGCAATGTGCTGGCGGTTACAGACGAGTCGGGCAATACCCTGAGCAGCTACAGCTACGACAGTGCCGGCCGGCCGCTGAGCGAGGCCGACCCCTTTGGCGCTATCAGTTTCAGCTATGCTGCCGACGGGCTGCTCGATATCCTCACCGATGAAAGTGGCACCGTCACCCGCTTCGGGCACGACGCCGCCGGTAATGTCACCTCCTTTACCCGCGATGGTGTCACTGCAGCCATGACTTACGATGCCATGGGGCGTATGGGCAGCGCCGATTTCGGCCAGGGCATCAGCCTCAATTACACTTATAACTTTGGCGATGACTGGGCCTCGGCCGGCGGCACCACCATCGCGCCAATCAACCGCAACTTTACCGTGGAAGGTAAGCCGCGGCAGGTGGTGCAGGCCGACGGCAGCTCCGTCAGCTGGAGCTACGATGCCGCCGGCCGCCTGCTCGGCGAGACCGACGCCCTCGGGGCGACCACGGTTTACGGCTACGATGGCGCCGGCCGCCTGGTCAGCGAGACCAGCCCGCGCGGCGGCGTGACCCGTTTCGAACTGGACCGCACCGGCCGCACCACCGCGCTGGTCAATGCCGAAGGCGAGCGCAGCCGCTACGACTATTACCCCAACGGGCAGTTGCGGCAGATGACCGACGCCGGCGGCGGCGCCTGGTCTTTTGCCTATACGCCCACCACGGTGACCACTACCGATCCGCTGTTGCGCACCACGCTTACTTCGGCCAGCCCCCAGGGATTGCTCGAGCGGATCACCCACGCCGACGGCACCAGTCGCAGCTGGACGTATCTGACCAGCACCGACTACCTGGATGCCTCGGAGATGCCCACCTCCGTTACCGACGAAGGCGGCAGGGTGCGCAACTTCAGCTACGATGCCCAGGGGCGGCTGCAGACGGCTGGCGATCTGGCCGGCGAAGTGGCTGTGCTGTCCTACGGCGACGGCCAGCTCAGCCGGGTGACCGATGCCGCCGGCCAGAGCATCAGTTTTGATTACGACATCCTCGGCGCTATCGGCCGTGCCACCTTTGCCGACGGCACCAGCAAGACCATGACCTACGATGCCGCGCGGCGCTTGTCGACGGTGACACTGTCTTCCGGCAGCAGTAAAACCCTGAGCTATGACAGCCTCGACCGCCTGATCGGCGACAGCCGCAGCAGTGGTGAAAACTTCACCTTCAGCTGGGACGGCAACGGCCAGCTGCTGAGTGCCGGCGACGCTTTGGGCACTGCCAGTTATGCGTATGATGCCAACGGCAGCCTGCAGAGTTTCGCCGGCAGCACCGGCGAGCGCGTCGACTATCAGCGCGACGCCGTCGGGCGCATCGTCGAAAAACGCCTCAGCAATGCCGGCGGCAGCCAGGTGTTTACCACCCGCTACGAGTACGACAGCGCCGGCCGGTTGGGCAGAATCATCGACCCCAATCTGGGTGAAACCCTGTTCGCTTACGATATTGCCGGCCGCCTGACCAGCAGGACCCTGCCCAACGGTGTTACCACCACCTATACCTATGGCGGGCGCGATCTGCTGCAGGAAGTGGTGCACAGCAATAGCGCCGGTACGGTAATCAGCTCGGTCAGTTATCTCCGCAATGCGGGCGGTGAGCCCAGCCGTATCACCTGGCAGGATGGCAGCTACGTTGCGCTCGCCTACGACAGTGCCCTGCGCATTGTCGACGAGCAGTTCTTCGATGCCGCCGGTGTACTGGAACAGCGCATCCAATACGAGTACGACGCGGTGGGCAACCGCACCCGGCGTATCGTCGACGGCGCCGCCGCCGATTACAGCTATGGCGCCGGCCATCGCCTTACCGCCGTCAGCGGTGCCGAGAGCCAGCGCTACGACTACGACGCCGACGGCCGTGTCAGCCGCATTCAGCGCGCCGGTGACAGCAGCGACCTGACCTACAATATGGACGGCCAGCTCAATTCCGTCACCCGCGCCGGCGTCGCGCTGGACTATATCTACGACGCCTCCGGCCGCCGTATCCAGGCCGGCACCGGCGCCGATACACGCCGCTTTCTGATGGCGGTGCCGGCCCAGGGTAACTTCGAGGCGCCGCAGCTGGTTGCCGACGCCGCCTCCAATATTCAACAGGCCTATCTCTACCACGGCGACCAGCCGCTGCAGCGCATCGACGCCGCCGGCAATGTGCGCTACTACCTCACCGATGCCCAGGGTTCGGTGATCGGCATCACCGACGAGGCGGGCAATCTGCTCGGCTCGGCCAGGTACGATGCCTTTGGCCGCATCCAAAGCCAGGCCGGTGATATGGCGGTGCCGGGCAGTGCCGGCGGCGACTTCCGTTTCCACGGCCAGTGGCTGGAGGGCGATACCGGGCTCTATTACCTGCGCGCCCGTGACTATGATCCGGAAAGCGGCCGTTTTCTTTCGGCCGACCCGGCAGCGCCCGATTACTTCGAACCGGAGAGCCTGAACCGCTATTTGTTTGCCAACAGTAACCCCTATTTCTACAGTGATCCGAGCGGCAGATTTACCCTGGTCAGCGTCAGTATCAGTATCAATGTGCGCTCCACCCTGACCAGTATCGCCACCAATATCGTCAAGGACTACTTTATCGACAAAGCGCGCAGCGTGGTGGGTTCCCTGGTATTGGGCGCGTTGAAAAACTTTGTTGCCCTGCGCGGCTTCAACCCCTGGGACAACGGCGCCAGGCCCTGGGAGGCCGGCAATCGCTTCGAACAGGAGATCCGCGAGATGATTTGCGATCGTATTCTGCCCTCGAGTCTGCGCGAGATCGTCTGGTTCGAGCCCGGGGTCACCGCTGCCGGCGACGTCACCAGCAACGGCCTGAACTGCGGTGACGGCGGTCGCCGCGGCGGCAGCGAAACCCGGCCGGATTTCATATTGAGTGGCACCGAGCCGCTCGATCTGCGCAAGAGGGGACTGAAAGCCTACTTGATCGGCGAAGTGAAATTGTCGTTGAAAAGCTTTTACAACGCCTATCGACACGACGGCGGCAGGCAGCGCAGCCAGTTCAATGCTATTATCCAGTTCGCCAAGAAGCGGGTCTATTCCAGAACAGCGGTGTTCCTGGCGCTGTACAACGGCGGCAAACAAAGCTCCCAGCATCAGCGCCAGCTGAGCCAGCTGCTTTCCCGCGAAGCTGTGAGTGAAGGAGTGATTCCGGTTATGGTCAGCGCCTTCTAAGGCGCTGTTTTGGGCAGATGATTCCCGGGAGCCTGCGGCTCCCCCGGTGGCAGGAGTTGATTACTGTGCCTCACACACTGGCGAGAGAAAAAAACCTGCTGCACGCCTTGGTTGCCCGCGATCTGCCGCTGAGTGAGGTGTTCGGTTATTTTGCCAGCGGTAAAAAAGCTGACCTGCAGGCGGCGGAGCTGGGGATCAGGCGCCTGCTGTCTCACCAGCTGATCGAGCTGCGGCAGCTGTCGTCCCGGGAGCAAGTCGATTTCGACGCCGAGCTGTTTCAGTGTGCCGAGGACTACCAGCTGGTTTTCGCCGGCTATGGTGCTGGCGAGTGGCAGGTTGCCGCGCGCAATAAGGGCCGCCTCGGCCCCAATATCGAGCAGATCAGCGAACACCACTACCTCGCCGCCGTGGAGACTGCCTCGCTGTTGGATTTAGATGGCCGCCTCGAGGACGCCACTGTGCTGTTTGAACGCGTTCGCGCGTTTACCCACCGCTTTGCGCTGCACTTGATCAAGGCCGAATACGGGGCCTTGGTACGGCAGTTTTCCCGCGACCTGCGCTGCGATGATGCCGAGCAGCGGATTCGGGACAAGCTGCAGAGGCGGCAGAAGACCGAAGGCACCTATGAGATCTTCGACCATGTCGCAGTCGCCAATCTCTACAACGGACTGGGCCGCAGGGCCACGCCGCTGGACGACCCCGACTGGTGGCCCAAGGGCACCGACAGAAAATCCCGCCGCGCGGTAACGTGCTTTCAACTGGGTAGCCTGGTGACCCCTGGAGGGGCAATCCTGGACGGCTGCTATATGTCCTTGAGCATTGTCGAGGAAGATGGCCTGCTGCGGGTGCGGCACTACCGTCTATACACCGGCAACTGAATCAGTTTTTTCCATATAAATCAGCCAGTTAAGCTAATAATCCAAGGCCGGTCGGGGGGCTGTCAGAAAACCCTCAACAATGCCTTGACACCCTCAGACCACCCCTATAGAATTCCGCTTCCGTTTTTGCAGGGCTCTGCTTATATAAGTCTATATATCAGGGGCTTGGCGGAAGTTCTTTAAAGTATTTGGGAGTTTGGTTCACATGCAGAATCAGCGCATTCGGATTCGCCTGAAGGCTTTTGATCACAAGCTGATCGACGCCTCCACCCTGGAGATTGTCGAGACAGCAAAGCGTACAGGCGCACAAGTCCGCGGCCCGATTCCGCTGCCGACTCGGAAAGAGCGTTTTACGGTATTGATTTCCCCGCATGTGAACAAGGATGCGCGCGATCAATACGAAATCCGTACACATAAGCGTCTGTTGGATATTGTTGAGCCGACTGAAAAGACTGTCGATGCCCTGATGAAGCTGGATCTGGCCGCCGGGGTAGAAGTGCAGATCAGTCTCGGCTGATAGGCACCACAAGCAGTATTCGCCGAAGTCCTAAACCACAGCCCCAGTAAGGCATTTGTTTAGGTGTGTGTAACGCTCTGAAATGGGCGGCCATAGCGGGTAAAAGCCCCGTACACTGAGAGGTTAAAGAAAAATGACGATTGGCATTGTCGGTCGTAAGAGCGGTATGACCCGCATTTTTACCGACGAAGGTGTTTCCATTCCTGTCTCTGTGATTGAGGTTGAACCCAATCGCATCACCCAGGTTAAGAACGTAGAAACCGACGGTTACAACTCTGTGCAGGTAACCGTAGGGTCTCGTCGTGCCTCCCGTGTTTCCAAACCCGCAGCAGGTCATTTTGCCAAGGCCAACTCAGAAGCCGGTCGCGGCCTGTGGGAGCTGCGCAATGATGCTGGCGAAGACTTCGAGGTTGGTGGTGAGCTGACCGTCGAGGCCTTCGAACCCGGGCAGAAAATCGATGTGACCGGCACCTCCAAGGGTAAAGGTTTTGCCGGCGGCGTTAAGCGCTGGAACTTCAAGATGCAGGACGCCACCCACGGTAACTCCATCTCTCACCGCGCTCCCGGCTCCATCGGCCAGTGTCAGACACCGGGTCGTGTTTTCAAAGGCAAGAAAATGGCCGGCCACCTCGGCGCCGAGCGGGTTACGGTGCAGAACCTGGAAGTGGTCAGAGTCGACGCCGAACGCAATTTGCTCCTGGTTAAAGGCGCGATCCCCGGTGCTCCCGGTGGTGACGTGATTGTGCGCCCGGCCCTCAAGGCGCGCAATTAGCGCAGCGACGGCCTGTAACCGAGATAGGGGTTTAGTGGGGAATCGACTATGGAACTGAATATAGCAACACCTGAGGGCGCCAAGGGCACGGTCAGCGTATCCGACGCCGCCTTCGACAGAGAATTCAATCAGGATCTGGTGCATCAGGCGGTGGTGGCCTATATGGCCGGTGCGCGCCAGGGCACCAAGGCGCAAAAAAACCGCGCTGCGGTATCCGGTGGCGGCAAGAAGCCGTGGCGCCAGAAGGGCACCGGTCGCGCCCGCGCCGGTACCATCCGCAGCCCGCTGTGGCGCAGCGGCGGCGTGACCTTTGCCGCCCAGCCGCGCGATCACGCCCAGAAACTGAACAAGAAGATGTACCGCGCCGCACTGCGCTGCATCCTCTCGGAATTGAACCGCCAGCAGCGCCTGCTGGTGGTTGAGTCTTTCGACGTCGAGGCGCCGAAGACCAAGGGGCTGGTGCAAAAGCTGGCTCAGTACGATCTGGCGGAAGCGCTGATTGTTACCGAAGAAGTGAATCAAAACCTCTACCTGGCGGCGCGCAACCTGCACAAGGTCGACGTGCGCGACGTACAGGCCATCGACCCGGTCAGCCTGATTCGCTTCGACAAAGTGGTTATCACGGTTTCTGCTCTGAAGAAGATAGAGGAGATGCTGGGATGAATCAGGAGCGCCTGTTAAAGGTATTGTTGGGCCCGGTGGTTTCGGAAAAATCCGCCATTGTCGGCGATGCCGGCAACCAGGTGGTTTTCAAGGTGCTGGGCGATGCCGCCAAGCCGGAGATCAAGGCCGCGGTAGAGAAACTGTTCAGTGTCAGCGTCGAAGAGGTGCGCGTGCTCAATGTCAAGGGCAAGACCAAGCGCACACGCCACGGCATGGGCAAGCGCAAGGACTGGAAAAAAGCCTATGTGCGGCTGGCCGAAGGCCAGGACATCGATTTCGCCACAGGCGAAAGCTAAGCGGCCCTCAGGGTTAGACTGGAGCAAAAATTACGATGGCAATTGTAAAACGTAAACCCACCTCGCCCGGCCGCCGGTTTGTGGTCAGCGTCGTCAATACGGAGCTGCATAAAGGGGCGCCGCATGCGCCGCTGCTGGAGAAGAAATCGAAAAGCGGCGGGCGCAACAATGCCGGCCGCATTACCACCCGCCATGTGGGTGGCGGTCACAAGCAGCACTACCGTGTCATTGACTTCAAGCGCAATAAAGACGGAGTGCCGGCCACGGTTGAGCGTCTCGAATACGACCCCAACCGCAGCGCCAATATCGCGCTGGTATGTTATGCCGACGGCGAGCGCCGCTATATTATCGCGCCGAAAAATCTGCGCGCCGGCGAGCAGATCGAATCGGGCGAAGCCGCGCCGATTAAAGCGGGCAACACCCTGCCGATCCGCAATATCCCGGTCGGTAGCGTGATTCACTGCATTGAATTGAAGCCGGGCAAGGGCGCGCAGCTGGCGCGCTCAGCCGGCACCTCGGCGCAGCTGGTAGCGCGCGAGGGCGCCTACGCCACATTGCGCCTGCGCAGTGGCGAGATGCGCAAAGTACTGGCCGATTGCCGTGCGACGCTGGGCGAAGTGTCCAACAGTGAGCACAGTCTGCGCTCACTGGGTAAGGCCGGGGCCGCACGCTGGCGCGGTGTGCGCCCGACGGTGCGCGGTGTGGCCATGAACCCGGTCGATCACCCGCACGGCGGCGGTGAAGGCCGCACCTCCGGCGGCCGCCATCCGGTAAGCCCCTGGGGCACGCCTACCAAGGGTTACAAAACGCGCAAGAACAAGCGCACCGATAAAATGATTGTGCGCCGCCGCGGTAAGAAATAAGCGGTAGCCGATAAACAGAATTGACAGCCAGTAGCTGAAAGAGGAAAGAGCAGTGCCACGTTCACTGAAAAAAGGTCCTTTCGTCGATCTTCACCTGATGAAGAAGGTCGAGGCAGCGGTCGAGAAAAACGATCGCCGTCCGATCAAGACCTGGTCGCGCCGTTCCATGATCCTGCCGGATATGGTCGGGCTGACACTGGCCGTTCACAACGGCCGCCAGCATGTGCCGGTCCTGGTGAACGAGGAGATGGTCGGGCACAAGCTGGGTGAATTTGCCGCTACCCGCACCTACCGCGGCCACGCAGCAGACAAAAAGGCGAAGAAGCGCTAAGCGCTTGTTTCGGGACGGTAATAAACGGTCGTCGTAAAACGGTCGAGGTAAAACGATGGAAGTAGCAGCTAAATTACGCGGGGCGCAACTGTCAGCGCAAAAAGCGCGCCTGGTTGCCGACCAGATTCGCGGCAAGCATGTGGAAGAAGCGCTGGACATACTCGCCTTCAGCCCGAAAAAAGGTGCCGTCATCATCAAGAAAGTGCTGGAATCCGCCATTGCCAATGCGGAGCACAACGAAGGCGCGGATGTTGATGAGTTGAAAGTTTCCACGATTTTTGTGGATGAGGGTTTGACCATGAAGCGTATCAAACCTCGCGCCAAGGGGCGGGCGGATCGCATTTTAAAGCGCTCCTGCCACATTACCGTAAAAGTAGCCGACAGCTAAGAGACAAGACGCTATGGGTCAGAAAGTACATCCGACGGGCATTCGTCTGGGTATCGTCAAAAAGCATACATCCACTTGGTATGCCGGCAGCGATGAGTACGCAGACAAGCTATACACAGATTTGAAAGTACGCGAGTACATTCAGCGCAGGCTGTCCCACGCGTCGGTCAGCCGGGTTGAAATCGAGCGCCCGGCCAATACCGCGCGCGTTACCATCCACACCGCCAGGCCCGGTATCGTGATCGGGAAAAAAGGCGAGGATGTGGAAAAGCTGCGCGCCGAGATCAGCCGCCAGATGGGTGTGCCCGTACATATCAATATCGAAGAGATTCGCAAGCCCGATCTCGATGCCACCCTGTCCGCCCAGAGCGTTGCCTCCCAGCTCGAGCGCCGGGTCATGTTCCGCCGCGCCATGAAGCGCACGGTACAGAACGCCATGCGCCAGGGTGCCGAAGGTGTAAAAATTCAGGTCAGCGGCCGTCTCGGCGGCGCCGAAATTGCCCGTACCGAATGGTATCGCGAGGGCCGGGTACCGCTGCACACCCTGCGGGCGGACATCGATTACGCCACCGCCGAGGCCTCGACCACCTACGGCATTATCGGTGTCAAAGTGTGGATATTTAAAGGTGAAGTCATCGGAGATGTCGAAGAGGCCGAAACCGGCTCGAAGAAATCATCGCCGAAGGGTTCCCCCAAGAACAAAACGTCTAATTAAGGGGCAAGCAATATGTTACAGCCCAAGCGTACAAAGTTTCGCAAGCAGCACAAGGGCCGCAACCGCGGCCTGGCGCACCGCGGCTCCAAGGTGAGCTTCGGTGAGTACGCGCTGAAGGCGGTGGGTCGCGGGCGCATCACTGCCCGGCAGATCGAGGCGGCTCGCCGCGCCATGACGCGCCATGTAAAGCGCGGCGGTAAAATCTGGATTCGTGTTTTCCCGGACAAGCCGATAACCGAAAAGCCTCTGGAAGTTCGCCAGGGTAAAGGTAAGGGTAACGTCGAATACTGGGTGGCATTGATTCAGCCGGGCAAGGTGCTCTACGAAATGGAAGGTGTGAGCGAAGAGCTGGCGCGCGAGGCCTTTGCCCTGGCGGCTGCCAAGTTGCCGGTAACTACAACATTCGTTAAACGTACGGTGATGTGATGAAAGCGCAGGAACTTCGCGAAAAATCTGTGGACGAGTTGAACAGCGAGCTGCTTTCCCAGCTGGAAGCGCAGTTCAAGCTGCGTATGCAGGCGTCCACCGGCCAGCTCGCCCAGACGCATCTGCTGAAGCAGGCGCGGCGCGATATTGCCCGTATCAAGTTAGTGCTCGGTGAAAAGCAGCGGGGTGCCGAACAGCAGGCCGCCCCACAGGATAAGGCAGGTAATTGACAATGGCTGAGGCAGAAAAGCTGGTTCGCTCGCTCACCGGTAAGGTGGTCAGCGACAAGATGGATAAAACCGTCACTGTTCTGATTGAGCGCCGGGTAAAGCACCCGATCTACGGTAAGTATGTGAGCAAGTCTTCCAAGCTCAAGGCGCACGATGAGAATAACGAGTGTAAAGTCGGTGACGTAGTGACGATTTCTGAGTCCCGTCCCCTGTCCAAGACCAAGTCCTGGGCGCTGGTTAAAATTGAAGAGCGTGCCACGCAAATCTGATTGCAGCAGGCTGATAGGCCACAGCGGTGCAATGAGAGTGCCGCAACGAGTTTCGGAGACGGACGATGATTCAAACACAATCCTACTTGGAAGTCGCTGATAACAGCGGTGCCCGCCGGGTAATGTGTATCAAAGTGCTGGGTGGCTCGCATCGCCGCTACGCGCGGGTGGGTGACATTATCAAGGTGACCGTAAAGGAAGCGATTCCGCGCGGCAAGGTCAAGAAGGGCCAGGTAATGAAAGCCGTAGTCGTGCGTACGCGCAAAGGGGTGCGCCGCCAGGACGGCTCGCTGATCAAGTTCGACGACAATGCCGCGGTACTGCTCAACCAGCAGGACGCCCCGGTAGGCACGCGGATTTTCGGCCCGGTAACCCGCGAACTGCGCGGCGAAAAGTTTATGAAGATCATCTCTCTGGCGCCCGAAGTACTTTAGAGTCGCTAGAGGCTAGTCGCTAGTTACTAGTGACTGCTTTTTTGTATGAGGACAGGATAAATGCTTAAGATCAAACGTGATGACGAGGTGATTGTGATCGCTGGTCGGGATAAGGGCAAGCGCGGCAAGGTGATGCGGGTATTGCCCGATAAGCGCCTGATCGTGTCCGGTATACAGATGATCAAGAAGCATCAGAAGCCCAACCCGCAGATGGGGGTTGCCGGCGGCATCGTGGAAAAAGAGGCACCGATTCAGGCCTCTAATGTGGCAATCTACAATGCCGCAACGAAGAAGGCCGATCGCGTTGGTTTTAAGATTCTGGAAGACGGCGAGAAGATCCGCATTTTCAAATCCGACGGCGAAGCCGTGGACTCTTGAGAACAAGGTTATTGAGAACAGAGGTTCTCGAGAAAAGATGCCTGAGCGAATAGACGGTAATTGAACAATGGCTAACTTGAAGCAGCTCTACCAAAACGAAATAGCGCCGAAGCTCCAGCAGGAGTTGGGTCTGAAGAATGTGATGCAGATCCCGCGCATTACCAAAATCACCGTCAACATGGGCGTTGGTGAAGCGATCGGCGATAAGAAAGTACTGGAAAACGCCGTCAACGATATGGAAAAGATTGTCGGGCAGAAGGCTATTGTCACCAAGGCGCGCAAGTCCATCGCCGGTTTCAAGGTGCGCGAGGGCTGGCCGATCGGCTGTAAGGCGACACTGCGCAGTGAGCGCATGTACGAGTTTCTCGAGCGCCTGGTGTCCATCGCCATCCCGCGGATTCGCGACTTTCGCGGCATCAGCCCCAAGCAGTTCGACGGCCACGGTAATTTCTCCATGGGAGTGAGTGAGCAGATCATCTTCCCGGAAATCGATTATGACAAAGTGGACAAGTTGCGCGGTCTCGATATCTGCATTACCACCACGGCGCGCAATGACGAAGAAGGCCGGGCGTTGCTGAAAGCCTTCAATTTTCCGTTTAAGGGCTAAAGTCTATGGCAAAGAAATCCATGATCGCGCGCGAAAAGAAGCGCGCTCGCACGGTAGCTAAATTCGCCGCCAGGCGTGCGGAGCTGAAGGCAGTGATTGTCAGCCCCAATTCCACCGAAGAAGAGGTGTGGGAGGCGCAGACCAAGTTGCAGAAGCAGCCGCGCAATGCCAGCCAGGCGCGCTTGCAGCGCCGCTGTCGCCTCACCGGGCGCCCGCACGCGGTGTATCGCAAATTCGGTCTGTGTCGCAACAAGTTACGCGAAGCGGCCATGCGCGGTGATGTGCCCGGCCTGGTCAAGGCCAGTTGGTAACCGCGGCAGCTGCGCTACCGCAGAGATTATAGAGGCTAGATTGTTATGAGCATGCAAGACCCGTTGGCTGATATGCTGACACGTATTCGCAACGCGCAGCGCGTCGGCAAGGCAGAGGTGGTGATGCCCTCCTCGAAGCTGAAGGTAAGCGTTGCCCGCGTACTGCAGGACGAAGGCTATATCGCCGGCTTTGCCGTCACCGAAGGTGCCAAGCCGCAACTGGCCATCGAGCTGAAGTACTTTGAAGGCAAGCCGGTTATCGCCGAACTCGATCGCGTCAGTCGCCCCGGTCTGCGCAGCTATGCGGGAAAAAATGACTTGCCGCCGGTGCGCGGCGGCCTCGGTATCGCCATTGTCTCCACCAGTAAAGGCGTCATGACGGACCGCGCCGCGCGCAGCGAAGGTGTTGGCGGTGAGATTCTCTGCACCGTTTTTTAATAGTTTGGGAAAACGTTATGTCACGAGTTGCAAACAGTCCGGTTGAAGTGCCCGCTGGCGTCGATGTCACCCTCAAGGGGCAGGACATCACTGTAAAAGGCAGCAAAGGCACGTTGGCGCTGGCGATTCACGGCAACGTCGAGGTCAAGCAGGATGATAAAGTGCTGACTTTCGCCGCCCGTGACAGTGCCAAGCAGTCTCGCGCGCTGGCGGGAACCACACGTGCGCTGATCAACAACATGGTGATCGGTGTGAGCAAAGGCTTTGAGAAAAAACTGCAGCTCAACGGCGTGGGCTATCGTGCCAAGGCGTCGGGTAAGTCTGTAAACCTGACCCTGGGCTTTTCACATCCGGTGGACTACAACCTGCCCGATGGCGTTACTGCCGAGAGCCCGAGTCAGACTGAGATCGTACTCAAGAGCGCTGACAAGCAGCTGCTCGGTCAGGTGGCCGCGGAGATCCGCGCGTTCCGGCCGCCGGAGCCCTACAAGGGCAAGGGCGTGCGCTACGCTGACGAATATGTACGTCGTAAAGAAGCCAAGAAAAAGTAGGGCCCAGGTTATGAGCGTTAAGAAACAATCCCGTTTGCGGCGCGCGCGCCGGGCTCGGGCCAGGATCAGCGAACTGGGTGCGACGCGCTTGAGTATTCACCGCACGCCGCGCCACATCTATGCCCAGGTCATCGCCCCCGAAGGGGACAAGGTACTGGCCAGCGCTTCAACCCTGGACAAGGGGCTGCGCGCCGGCAAAACAGGCAATACCGAAGCGGCTAAAGCGGTTGGCGCCCTGGTCGCCGAGCGCGCCAAGGCTGCCGGTGTCACCCAGGTATCGTTTGACCGCAGCGGCTTTAAGTACCACGGTCGGGTCAAGGCGCTGGCCGAAGCGGCTCGCGAAGCTGGTTTGGAATTCTAAAGGTTGAGATATGGCTTACAGTAAGAAAGACGAAGGTAACACCGAAGGCCTGCAGGAGAAGCTGGTTCAGGTCAACCGGGTTGCCAAAACCGTAAAGGGTGGTCGTATCTTCGGCTTTACCGCGCTGACCGTGGTCGGCGACGGCAACGGCAAAGTGGGCTTTGGGCGCGGCAAAGCGCGCGAGGTGCCCATCGCCATCCAGAAGGCGATGGAAGCGGCGCGGCGCAATATGATCCAGGTGGAACTCAATGGCGACACCATTCAGTACCCCACCAAGGGTCGTCACGGTGCCTCGAAAGTGTATATGCAACCGGCTTCGCCGGGTACCGGTGTCATTGCCGGCGGTGCCATGCGCGCGGTGTTGGAAATAGCCGGCGTGCAGAATGTACTGGCCAAATGCTACGGTTCCACCACCCCGGTCAACGTGGTGCGCGCCACTTTTGAGGCCCTGAAAACCATGGCTTCGCCCGAGTCTGTCGCCGCCAAACGCGGCAAAGCAGTTGAAGAGATACTGAACTAATTATTACTTAGCGGAAGGCGAACATGGCTAAGAAAACAGTGAAAGTGACCCAGGTGAGAAGTGTTGCCGGTCGCCTGAAGGCGCACAAGGCCTGCGTGGCGGGTCTGGGTCTGCGCCGTATTGGCCATACAGTTGAGGTGGAAGATACCCCTTCGGTGCGTGGCATGATTAACAAAGTGAACTATCTGGTCAAGGTGGAGGGCGAGTAGTTATGGAAGATAATCTGCGTCTCAATACACTGAGCCCCGCACCGGGCCGCAATCACAGCAAAAAGCGCGTCGGCCGCGGCATCGGCAGCGGCGTGGGCAAGACTGCCGGCCGTGGTCACAAAGGTCTCAAATCCCGCTCCGGCGGCACGGTCAAGCCCGGTTTCGAAGGCGGCCAGATGCCGCTGCAGAAGCGCCTGCCGAAATTCGGCTTCAGCTCGCGCGTCGGCCGCATTACCGCCGAGGTGCGCCTGTCAGAGTTGAATAAAGTTGAGGGCGATGTGGCCGATCTGGCCGCGTTGAAAGCCGCCAACGTGATTAGCGAAAATATGAAGCGGGCCAAGGTCTTTTTGTCCGGCGAACTGAAAAAGGCGGTCACGGTCAAAGGCCTGGCAGTGACCAAGGGCGCCAGGGCCGCGATCGAAGCCGCCGGCGGAAAAATCGAAGACTGAAATGAGTCGCCAGTCGCTGGCGGCTAGTCACTAGGGACTGAGTTGTTATGGCGAATCCGGGTGGTATGCCGTTGGGCAATCAGAAGGGCTTGGGCGAGCTGTGGGCGCGCCTGCGCTTCCTGCTGCTGGCGATTCTGGTGTATCGCATCGGCACCCATATTCCTGTGCCCGGCATCGACCCGGATCAGGTGGCCAACCTGTTTAATCAGCAACAGGGCACGATCCTGGGCCTGTTCAATATGTTTTCCGGCGGCGCCATGGAGCGCATGAGTATCCTGGCGCTGGGGATTATTCCCTATATCTCCGCGTCTATCATCATGCAGTTGATGACTGCGGTGACACCCTCACTGGAGCAGTTGAAGAAGGAGGGCGAAAGCGGTCGGCGCAAGATCAACCAGTATACGCGCTACCTGACAGTGGCGCTGGCGTCGATACAGGCAGTGGGCATGACCTTCGGCCTGGCCGCCCAGGGGCTGGCTTACGGCGGTGACCCCGGTTTCACTTTTTACTTCGTGGCGGTGGTATCGCTGGTTACCGGTACCGTGTTCATGATGTGGCTGGGCGAACAGGTTACCGAGCGCGGTATCGGCAATGGTATCTCCATGCTGATTTTCGCCGGCATTGTCGCCGGCCTGCCCAGTGCGGTGGGCCAGTCGTTCGAAAGCGCGCGCCAGGGCGACCTGCATATTCTGGCGCTGCTGGGTATCGCCATTCTGGCGGTGGTGCTGATCTGGCTGGTGGTGCGTATCGAACGCGGCCAGCGCCGCATCACCGTGAATTACGCCAAGCGCCAGCAGGGCCGCAAGGTGTATGGAGCACAGAGTAGCCACCTGCCGCTGAAAGTGAACATGGCCGGGGTGATCCCGGCGATTTTTGCCAGCAGTCTGCTGCTGTTTCCGGCCTCTATTGCCCAGTGGTTCGGCCAGGGCAGCGAGGGCAGGGGGGGCGCGATTCTGCAGGAAATCGCCCTGGCCATCGGCCCGGGCCAGCCGCTGAACTTCATTCTGTTTGCGGCGCTGATTATATTTTTCTGCTTCTTTTATACGGCGTTGATGTTCAACCCCAATGAAGTGGCGGACAACCTGAAGAAATCCGGCGCTTATATACCCGGTATCCGCCCGGGAGAGCAGTCGTCCAAATATATCGACGGCGTGCTGACACGCCTGACCGTGGTGGGTTCCATCTATATCGCCGCGGTGTGCCTGTTACCCCAGTTTCTGGTGGTGGGCTTTAACGTGCCCTTTTATCTGGGCGGCACCTCGCTGCTGATTGCCGTGGTGGTGGTGATGGACTTCATGGCCCAGGTACAGTCGCACCTGATGTCCCATCAGTACGAGTCGCTGATGAAGAAGTCGAATTTAAAAGGTTTTGGCAGCGGTGTTGCCCGCTGACCGGGGAAATTGAGGTAGCTAAATCATGAAAGTGCGCGCATCCGTCAAAAAAATCTGCCGCAACTGTAAAATCGTGCGACGCAAGGGCGTTGTGCGGGTGATCTGCAGTGCCGAGCCGCGCCACAAGCAGCGCCAGGGCTGAGGCAGGCCGTATGTGCGCCGCCCGGCCCGAGCCGAGATAGCGGCAGAGGCGGGCAGATTGACCGGAATCCGGGTTTCTTCAACCCGAGCGCCGCTCCGGCAGGGACGGATCGGCGGAAAAAGGGGGCGTTGACTGTCGTCCGGGTGGAAACGCCCGGGCTATTGATTTTTTGTGGCTTTACCGCTATCCTTGCGCGCCTTTGCGTCTGAGGGTGGTGTTTCGTCGCTGTCAACGCTGCAATATAAGCTGCTATATAAATAGTGTGTCCATCGTCTCAGTCATAGCCCCAAAAGCTGTTGCCTCACCGGGCAGTGAGACCCGCACTACGTACGTGGAGTAAATTGAATGGCTCGTATCGCTGGTGTCAATATACCAGACAATAAACACGCCGTTGTCTCTTTGACCTATGTTTATGGGATCGGCCGCACCATGGCCAAGCAGATCTGCGCCGCCGCCGGCATCGCCGAGAGCGCCAAAATCCGCGAACTCTCCGAGGAGCAGATCGACGCCGTGCGTGCCCAGGTCGCCAAAGTTACTGTAGAAGGTGATTTGCGGCGCGAAATTTCCATGAATATCAAGCGCTTAATGGATCTGGGCTGCAATCGCGGTATCCGTCACCGCCGCAACCTGCCGGTTCGCGGACAGCGGTCCAAGACCAATGCCCGCACCCGCAAGGGGCCGCGCAAACCCATTAAGAAGTAACCCGCTTTAGGCCGAGAAAAGCGTGGTTTAACCCAGGTTAGGAAGAAGAGATTGCTATGGCCAAGCCAAGTAATAAACCCAGTCGCAAGAAGATTAAAAAGACCGTTGTGGACGGTATCGCCCATGTTCACGCGTCTTTCAATAACACCATCGTCACCATCACCGACCGCCAGGGCAACACCCTGAGTTGGGCCACCGCCGGCGGCTCGGGCTTCCGCGGCTCGCGCAAGAGCACGCCGTTTGCCGCCCAGGTGGCCGCCGAACGCGCCGGCGAAGCGGCAAAGGACTATGGTCTCAAGAACCTCGACGTCGAGGTCAAAGGGCCGGGGCCGGGGCGCGAATCCGCCGTACGCGCACTCAATAATGCGGGTTATAAAATAACCAACATTACAGATGTGACGCCGATTCCGCACAACGGCTGTCGTCCGCCGAAAAAACGTCGCGTATAGGGGGCTTTAGACAATGGCACGTTATCTTGGACCAACCTGTAAGCTTTCCCGCCGCGAAGGCACCGACCTGTTTCTGAAGAGCGGCGCCCGCCCGCTGGATTCGAAGTGCAAGGCTGAGACCGCACCGGGCCAGCACGGCCAGCGCCGCGGCCGCCTGTCGGATTACGGCGTGCAGTTGCGCGAGAAGCAAAAAGTGCGTCGCACCTACGGCATACTGGAAAAACAGTTCCGCAGCTACTATAAAGAAGCTGCTCGCCGCAAAGGCGCGACCGGTGAAAACCTGCTGCAATTACTCGAAACCCGCCTCGACAATGTGGTGTATCGCATGGGCTTTGGCGCGACCCGTTCCGAAAGCCGCCAGCTGGTATCCCACAAGGCCATTCTGGTAAACGGCAAAGCGGTTAATATCCCCTCTTACCAGGTACAGCCGGAAGATATCATCGCTGTTCGCGAGAAGGCCAAGAGCCAGCTGCGCATCCAAAATGCGCTGGCACTGGCCTCCCAGCGCGGTGAAGTGGAATGGGTGGATGTCAACGCGGACAAGAAAGAAGGTACTTTCAAGCGGGTACCGGATCGCGGTGACTTGCCTGCCGATATCAATGAAAACCTGATCGTGGAGCTCTACTCCAAGTAACCACTGGCCGGGAATACCGATGCCCGAAACGTGCTGATAACAGAGGGAATAACCGCTAAAAGGTGTGGCTATGCAGAGTGCTGTAAACGAATTTTTAACCCCGCGTCATATTGACGTAACCGAGATTGGCCCGGCCCATGCGAAGGTTGTGCTGGAGCCGCTGGAGCGAGGCTTCGGCCACACACTGGGCAATGCGCTGCGCCGCATCCTGCTTTCCTCAATGCCCGGTTGCGCGGTGGTGGAAGCGGAAATCGACGGCGTATTGCACGAGTACAGCGCCATCGAGGGTGTGCAGGAAGATGTCATCGAAATCCTGCTCAACCTCAAGGGCGTGGCCGTTGTCATGCACGGCAAGGACAGTGCGGTGCTCAACCTGAGCAAGCGCGGCCCGGGTGTGGTTACCGCCGGTGATATTCAGGTGGACCACGAGGTCGAAATCAAGAACCCCCAGCATGTCATTGCCAATATCACCGGCGATGTCGATCTGAATATGAAGCTTACCGTCGCCCGTGGCCGCGGCTACCAGCCCGCCGATGCGCGCCGCAACGACGAAGAGGAAACCCGGGCCATCGGCCGCCTGCAGCTGGACGCTTCGTTCAGCCCGGTCAAGCGCCTGGCCTACAATGTCGAGAGTGCCCGTGTTGAGCAGCGCACCGATCTGGATAAACTGGTGCTGGATCTGGAAACCAACGGCACCATCGACCCGGAGGAGGCAATTCGCCGCGCGGCGACAATTCTGCAGCAGCAGCTGGCGGTGTTTGTCGACCTCGAGGGCGAGAAGGAGTCCGAGCCGGAACAGAAGGAAGAGGAAATCGATCCGGTACTGCTGCGCCCGGTGGACGATCTGGAACTGACCGTGCGCTCGGCCAACTGCCTGAAGGCGGAAAACATTTACTATATCGGTGATCTGATTCAACGCACCGAGGTGGAACTGCTGAAAACGCCTAACCTGGGCAAGAAGTCGCTGACCGAAATCAAGGACATCCTCGCCTCGCGCGGGCTGTCGCTGGGTATGCGGCTGGAGAACTGGCCGCCGGCCAGTCTCAGGAACGACGACAAGGTTAGTGCTTGAAGAGTCATTAGTCGCTAGTCGCTAGAGACTAGGGCTTTAGTTAAAGGGTATAACGTTATGCGTCATCGTCACAGTGGGCGTCAACTGAATCGCAACAGCTCGCATCGCAAAGCCATGTTTCGCAATATGACTTCGTCGTTGGTGGAGCACGAGTTAATCAAGACAACACTGCCGAAAGCCAAAGAGCTGCGCCGTTACGCCGAGCCGCTGATTACACTGGCGAAGAATGACAGCGTCGCCAACCGCCGCCTGGCTTTTGCGCGGCTGCGCAGCAAAGAGGCGGTCGGCAAACTGTTCGGCGAACTGGGTCCGCGCTACGAAGGGCGCCCCGGCGGCTATCTGCGTATTTTGAAGTGCGGCCTCCGCGCCGGCGACAAAGCACCCATGGCCTACGTAGAACTGGTAGATCGCCCCCGCGACGAAATCGAGGACGACGAAGAAGATTAAACGCTACCACCGCCATCCATAAAAAAACGCCGGGCAAGCCCGGCGTTTTTTTATTTACAAGCGGCTATCAGTTGCTAATCTCCAGCAACTAGCAACTAGCAACTAGCAACTAGCAACTAGCAACTAGCAACTAGCAACTAGCAACTAGCAACTAGCAACTAGCAACTAGCAACTGGCAACTCATTCCCCGCAATGAATACGTATGCACGCTATTGTCCCATAAGACTCAAAGGCTCTACCATCGGCCGTTAACAGTCTCCCGCCACGAGGCGAGCATGCCGATAAGCATCCACCCGAAGGCAACTCTGGCCTTTTTATGCCTGCTGCTGTTCGTTTGCAGTGGTGCTATCGCCCAGTCGGGCGTCTATATCGATCATGTCCTCGATAAGCAGTCGCTGATCGTCAACACGACCAAGGGCCGCCTGACCCTGACCGCCTATGGCCCGGCCGCGATGGAAGCCTTTTACCAGCGAGATCATTTGAAGCAGCTGCCCTCGTACGCCATCGCCGCGGCGCCGGCAAAGACGGATATCAATCTAAAGGATAGCCGTGACCAGCTCATCTTTTCCACTCCCGAACTTAGGGCGGTTATCGATAAGCAGCCGTTTAGAATAGCCTACTTTAGGGACGGCAAACGCCTGTTTGCCGAAGAGGAGGGCTTTTTTGCCCACGATGCCCTGCGCGGCTTTCGCTTCAGCCTGGATAAGGATGAAAAACTGCTTGGCGGCGGCCAGCGGGTACTGGGTATGAACCGGCGCGGTCACCGCCTGCCGCTATACAACCGCGCCGCCTACGGTTATACCACCGAGGCCCGGCAAATGTATTTCAGCCTGCCGGCGGTGATGTCGAGCAAGAAATACATTCTGTTGTTCGACAACAGCGCCCGCGGTGCCATGGATCTGGGTCACTCCGACGCCGATATACTGCAGTTCGAGGCGGTCGCCGGCAGAACCGCCTACCTGGTGGTGGCCGCCGACACTTATCCGCAGTTGATCGAGAACTATGTGGCCTTAACCGGCAGGCAACCGCTGCCGCCGCGCTGGGCATTTGGCAACTACGCCTCGCGCTTCGGCTACCGCACCGAGACCGAGGCCCGCGCCACAGTGCAGAAATTTATCGATGAGGGCTTCCCGCTCGATGCCATCGTATTGGATATCTACTGGTTCGGGCCGGATATCCAGGGGCATATGGGCAATCTGGACTGGGATCGGGAGGCCTTCCCAACGCCGGAAAAAATGCTTGCCGACTTCAAGGCAAAAGGCGTCAACACGGTATTGATTACCGAGCCCTTTATACTCACCACCTCGAAGCGCTGGGACGAGGCGGTTGTCGAGGGCGCGCTGGCGCTGAATCCGGGGGGCAAGCCCAAGCGCTTCGATTTCTATTTCGGCAATACCGGCCTGGTGGATGTGTTCGATGAGCGCAGCGCTGACTGGTTCTGGTCGATCTACCGGGGGTTGATGCAGCAGGGCGTGGAGGGCTGGTGGGGCGATCTGGGCGAGCCGGAGGTGCACCCGTCAGATACCCTGCACAGCGCCGGCAGCGCCGAGGAGATCCACAATGCCTACGGCCACCGCTGGGCCGAGCTGCTGTTCAGCCGCCACCAGCGCGACTACCCCGACAAGCGGCCGTTTATCATGATGCGCGCCGGCTTCGCCGGTTCCCAGCGCTTTGGCATGATCCCCTGGAGCGGTGATGTCAGCCGCTCCTGGGACGGCTTGAAACCGCAAGTGGAGCTGGCGCTGCAGATGGGACTGTTCGGCTTCGGCTACAGTCACTCCGACCTGGGCGGTTTTGCCGGCGGCGAAACCTTCGACAGGGAGATGTATATCCGCTGGCTGCAGTACGGCGTGTTTCAACCCGTGTACCGTCCCCACGCCCAGGAGCATATCGCCCCCGAGCCGGTATTTCACGATCGCCTGACCCGGGATATCCTGCGCGACTATGTCAAGCTGCGCTACCGGCTGCTGCCCTATAACTACACCCTGGCCTATGAGAACGCCACCACCGGTATGCCGATGATGCGGCCGCTGTTTTTCGAGGATGAAACGGATTCGCAGTTGATCGACCGCACCGACGCTTATCTGTGGGGGGACGCTTTTCTGGTGGCGCCGGTGGTGGAGCCGGGTGTCGAGGCGGTGCAGTTGTCGCTGCCGGCGGGTATATGGTTTGACTACTGGCGTGGTGAAAGATACCGGGGCAAGCGCGAAGTCAGCGTTCCGGTAACGCTGGAAACACTGCCGGTATTGGTCCGGGCCGGCTCCTTCATCCCGATGGTCGAACCTGTACAGTCCACCAAAGACTATTCCAGCCAGCGCCTGCAGCTGCACTACTACGCCGACCGCTCCGTGCGCAAAGCTGAAGGCAGTATGTACGAAGACGACGGCAAAACCCATCGCGCCATTGAAAAACAGCAGTTCGAGCTGCTGCGCTTCGAGGCCCGCCAGCGGCACAAGAGCCTTGCTTTCAACTTCAGCCGGCAGACCCGCGGTTATACCGGCATGCCGGCGCAACGCGATATGCTGCTGACAGTCCACAACTGGACGGCGGCTGTCAGGCGGGTCGCTGCCGGCGACAGCGATCTGCCGCTGATCGCCTCGGCCGGCGATTTTGCCGGCGCCGACCGCGGCGCTTACTACGATGGCGAGACACGGCGGCTGGCGATTAAGTTTCCCTGGGACGGCGCTGCGCTCGAACTGCATATCAAGTAGTGGCGGATGAAAAGCCTCACCGCGATGTTGCCGCGTCTTAGTCTGGTGTCTTCCTGCCTGCTCTCTTCGATTACCGGTGCGGTCCCGTCACTTTCATAGTGGCCGCGGTTACAGTTTTGATCTGCGGCTTGCCGCCGCGATTGTTTCCCGCTGGTGCCTGGCCGGCGGCCGCTGTCCCCTGGCGGAGCGATGCTGCGACGATATTTGTGGGCCGTTGCAGGTAAAAGCCGGCGCTGGCAGGGTGAAGGTGAAACCGGCGCCACAAGGCCTGCTACCTTTATTCCGTCGCCTCACTGAATCCGGGTGCGGCATGATTGGCCAATCCCCGCGCCTGTAGCAGCTTCTCTATTTATCGTTCAGCCATTTTGCATAACTGCATACGTATTCATTGCTGCGGCGGGTGCAATTCCCTATGCATACGAATGTAGCTTTATTGATCTGACGTCACTGTAGTGCAAGGATGGCTCCCATAAGACTAAAGCCTCCAAATACGACTGGTAGAGAGAGCACTATGAGCGTGAAAAACCACACAGACCGTTTAGTGACATCCGCACCTCGAGCACGGTTCAAACCGACCCTGCTTTTTGTCGCCATCGCCGCGGCCGGCAATGCCGGCGGAGCATCTGCCCAGGAGTCAGCCGGCGGTGTGCTGGAAGAAATTATTGTCACCACTGAACGCCGTGAAATGAGTATTCAGGACGTATCGGCAACAGTGGAGCAGTTCAGCGCCAACGACCTGGCCAGGCTCGGTGTCAATACCGATTTCAAAAACTTGCAGAACGCGGTATCGGGTTTGAACATTGCCAAGCAGGAAGGCAAGGTGGAAGTCTACCTGCGCGGTATCGGTTCCTCCGATAGTGATTTCTCCTCCGACCCTTCGGTCGCCACCCACTACAACGGCGTTTACCTGCCGCGCCCGCGCAGCATCGGGCCGATGTTTTTCGATGTCAGCCGGGTTGAAGTGCACAAGGGGCCGCAGGGTACCGTGCGCGGGCGCAATGCCACCGGCGGCTCCATCAATATCATTTCCAACCAGCCCGAACTCGAAGAGTTCAGCGGCAAGCTGGAGATCGGTGCCGGCGACTTCGACGCCAATACCGCCGAGGTGGTTTTCAATGTGCCGGTAGCCGATAACTTCGCTGTACGCGCTGCCTATTTCAGCGAGCAGCACGACTCCTACCTCACCAATGAATACGGCTCCGGTATCGAGGCCCCAGGTGAGGTTGACGACCAGGCCTGGCGGCTGTCGGCGCTGTGGCTGCCGACCGACGCGATGACGGTGAATCTCACCATCGACGGCTCGGAAAGCGACGGTACAGGTCAGCCGGGCGTCTTTTCCGGTCGCGCCCTGTCAGCCGGCTTTGATATGGATGATCTGGACGACCCCTGGAATCAGTATTTCCTGGCCGAGGGGGAGCAGGAGAGCGATCAGATCGGCGTATCGCTGAATGTGCAATACCAGTTTGACAACTTTGCCGTGGAGTACAGCGGTTCGGTGCGCGAATACGAGTTCGACAACCGCAACAGCGGCCGTATTTTCCAGATGGGCCCGGTGTTCCCCGGCTCCGAGCGCGAGGCCAACTTTGTCGAGTTCTTCGAAAATCCGCCCTCTTACCCGGACAACCGCACCAATCTGTTTCCCGGCCTGCTCAATGCCCGCGATGCCTTCCGGCAGAACGAGGAGTCCACCAGCCAAGTACATGAAATCCGCTTTTACGGCGGCGAGGATTCCTTCCTGCGCTGGTCCACCGGCCTGTTCTATATGGAAGAGGAGTTCGATAACGTCTCCTGGAATGTCAACGACGGCCTCGGCTTTGCCGTGCCCTGCGGCGGCAACGACGTCACCTGGATCAATCCGCCACTGCCCGACGATACCATCTGCGCCTTCCAGGACGGGCTCGGCGGTGAAAACCGCAATGACGGTTCCGAAGTGGAGTCCCTGGCGGTTTACTTCGACGGCACCCTGAATATCTCCGATTCCACCCGCGTCAATTTTGGCGTGCGCTGGACCGACGACACCAAAACACAAAACCGTACCAACCTGAAATACCTGTTGATTGCGCCCGGCGAGGCCATCGAGGCGTTTACCGGGCAGCCCATTAACCGTGCCACCGATCCGGCCACGACCGGGCTGATCATGGGCGGCAACGGTTTTGCGCTGACTGCTCCGGGCGCCCGCAACCAGCCACTGCCCACCGATGTCTGCCCCAACGGCGACTGGTTTGCCCCCGGCTGCGGCGGCGATCCCTACAACCTGGAATACTTCCTGGGCGGTATCTCAAGTTTCGGCAACGGCGACAACGTGGATGAGTTTCTGCAGCAGTACGGCGATCAGGTGCAGGTGCATATCACTTCCGATTTTTACACCGATAGCAACCGGAGCGTGCGCGAATCAAACGAGTACAGTGCCAGCTTTGTCGACTGGCGTATCGGTGTGGAGTACGACCTTTCCGATACGCAACTGGTCTATGCGCAGATATCCACCGGCACCCGTTCCGGCGGTGTCAACGATCCTATCATCACGCCGGACGGCACTCAGGTAAACCGCGAGTGGGACGAGGAAGTACTGACCGCTTACGAAGTCGGCTCGAAAAATGAGTTCGACCTGGGCAGCACGGCGCTGCGCCTGAATGCCGCGCTGTTCTACTATGATTTCAAAGACAAAACCCTGCAGAGCCTGATCAATGTCGGCCTCAACCGCGACTCGGATGGTGACGGCGAGGAAGATACCACCAGCAAGGTCTTTGTCGATAACGTCGGTGATGCCGAAGTGCTGGGTCTGGAAGTGGAAGGCCTGTGGGCGCTGCCTTACGGCGTCGATCTGAAAGGCAATCTGCTGCTGGCCGACGGCACCTACGAAGATGCGGTGACCGGCGACTCCCGCTTCAGCAATCCGGTGCTGGTGCCGCTGGATGGCAACCAGCTGCCGCACCTGTCGGAAGTCACCCTGAACCTGGCGATCTCCCAGGTGATAGAGCTGAACTGGGGCAGCCTGCAGTCATTCGACTGGACGCTGAGCATGAACTATCGCAGTGAGTATTACCTCAGCCCCTACAACGGCAAAGGCTATGCCGATGCGGACGGTGACGGTATCGGCGAGCGCGTACCGCTGGTGGAGATGGTGCCCAATAACGGTTCTCCCACTGCCAGTGGCGGCAACGGCGATGCCGACGGCAATTTCTTTCTCGATGAAGTGGATGCCTTCGCGCAGTTTAATCTCACCGCCGGGGTCGATTTCGGTACCGACGGCCAGTTCAGAGTCGACGGCTACGTCAATAATATTACTGAAGAGGCCTACTCCGGCAAGGCGTTTATCAACCGCGATGTCAATATTCGCTTTCTGAATAATCCGCGCACCTACGGTCTGCGTTTTTCCGCCGTCTTTTAGGCTCCCGGTGTCAGGCCGGCGGGTATCGGCGCCACAGCAATGCGCCGCCCGCCGGATATCGGTGGAGATGATTGCATAATGAAAGGTTTCGCTTATCTGTTTCCGGCCTGTCTGTTGATGGCCTGCGGGGGCGGGGGAGGTGGTGGCTCGGGCAGTGCCGGCGATGTCATCACCCGCACGCCTGCCGCCATCGGTTTTCGTTTTAGCGATAGCACCGCCGCGGCCGGACTCGATGCCGGGCACGGTTTCGATGGCGCCGGCGCAACGATGCCGATGATGTTTTCCAGCGGTATCGCCGTCAGTGACTACGACAACGACGGTGATCTGGATATCTACTTTGTCAGCGGCAGTGCCGGTGCCAACAAGCTGTTTCAGAACCTGGGTGATGCCACCTTTGCCGATATCGGCGCCGCAGCCGGCGTCGCCGTTAGCGCTACAAAAAGCGCCGGCCCCGCCTTTGCCGATATCGATGGCGACGGCTTTGCCGATTTGTTTGTCGGCGCCGTCGACGGCGATCCGGTACATCTTTATCGCAACAATCGCGATGGCACCTTTAGCGATATGACGGCTGCCTCCGGCTTGCGTTTCGGTACCGCCAATGTGGTATCGGCGGCTTTTGGCGATTATGACGGCGACGGCCAGCTGGATCTGTTCGCTACCCACTGGGGCAATCAGGTGGGCGATGGGGAAAGCTCGGCCCACTTGTGGCGCAATCAGTCTGCCACGACACATTTTGTGTTTACCGATCGCAGTGATGCCAGCGGGCTGTCGGCCATCTACCGCGACGAAATGACGGACGATAGCTTTACGCCGAACTTCGCCGATATCGACGGCGACGGCGACAGTGACCTGCTGCTGGCATCGGATTTTGGCACCAGCAAAGTGCTGCGCAATGACGGTGGCGGCGTGTTTGTCGATATCACCACTGCCGAGATCAGCGATGAAAACGGTATGGGCGCAGCGGTCGGCGATTACGACAACGACGGCGACCTGGACTGGTTTGTCAGCGCCATTTCTTATCTCGAGCCGCCCGCCGGTGCTTTCAGCGTCGACCGCACATCCGGCAACCGCCTTTACAATAACGACGGCAGCGGCAATTTTACCGATGTGACCCTGGACGCCGGGGTATTGCGCGGCGACTGGGGCTGGGGCAGTTGCTTTGCCGATTTCAACAACGACGGCCACCTGGATATCTTTCATGTCAACGGCTGGGTGCAGAGTGCCTGGCCGCAGTATGAGCTGACCCCTTCAAAATTATTTCTCGCGCGTGGCGACGGCACCTTTGCCGAAGTCGGCGGGCAGGCCGGCATCACCGACAGAGATCAGGGCCGGGGGGTGGTCTGTGCCGATATGGATGCCGATGGCGATATCGATATTCTGGTTGCCAACAACGGCCAGCAGCTGCGTTTTTATCGCAACGATGGCAACCTCGATCATCACTATATCAATATCCGCCTCAGTGGCACGGCGCCCAACACACAGGGCATCGGCGCAAAAATTACTCTCGAAGCGGGCGGCAAGACGCAGCTTCGGGAAATGCGCCGCGGTAATAACTACACCTCACAAAATCCGGCGCGGGTGCATTTTGGTTTGGGCGAGGCGGCGGTGATAGACCGCCTGCGTGTGGTGTGGCCCGACCGGACGGTGACGGAGCTGAGCAATATTGCTGTCGATCAGCACCTTACCATAACGCGGTAACGACTAGCGCTGTATATCACTCGCCTCGCTACGGCCGGGAGTTACGAGACAGCCGCTAGGCATTAACCGCCCGCGCCGTCTTGGTTGCCCGCCTGCGCCTGGGTCTGGCCGGTGGTGCCAGCAACGGCTTTAGAAACTGCCCGGTGTGAGAGTCGCGATTGGCGGCCACCTCCTCCGGTGTACCGGTGGCGATAATCCGCCCGCCGCCGCTGCCGCCTTCAGGGCCCAGATCCACAACCCAGTCGGCAGTCTTGATCACGTCGAGATTGTGCTCGATCACTACAATGGTATTGCCGTGGTCGCGCAGCCGGTGCAGGACATTCAGCAGTTGCTGGATATCGTGGAAGTGCAGGCCGGTGGTGGGTTCATCGAGAATATACAGCGTCTTGCCGGTGTCGCGCTTCGACAGTTCCCGCGACAGTTTGACCCGCTGTGCCTCACCGCCCGACAGTGTGGTGGCCGCCTGCCCGAGACGAATATAGGACAGCCCCACATCCATCAGTGTCTGCAGTTTCTTCGACACCGCGGGAATTGCATCAAAAAATTCGCGCGCGTCCTCCACGGTCATATCCAGTACCTGGTGAATGTTTTTGCCTTTGAATTTGATTTCCAGCGTCTCGCGGTTATAGCGCCGGCCCTTGCACACATCGCAGGGCACATAGACATCCGGCAGGAAGTGCATCTCCACTTTTACCACGCCGTCGCCCTGACAGGCCTCGCAGCGGCCGCCCTTGACATTGAAGCTGAAGCGGCCCGGTTTGTAGCCGCGCGAGCGCGCCTCCTGGGTGCCGGCAAACAGCTCGCGAATGGGAGTGAAAATACCGGTATAGGTGGCCGGATTGGAGCGCGGTGTGCGGCCGATCGGGCTCTGGTCGATATCGACACACTTATCGAAATGGTCCATACCGTAAATGGCCTGATAGGGTGCCGGCTTCAGGGTGCTGGCGCCGTTGAGTTCGGTGGCGGCAAGCGGGTAGAGAGTGGCGTTGATCAGGGTCGATTTGCCGGAGCCCGATACACCGGTGACGCAGGTCATCAGCCCCACCGGGATTTCCAGGTCGACCGACTGCAGATTATTACCGCTGGCGCCTTCCAGCAGCATGACCTGTTCGCTGTCGAAGGCGAGCCGTTTTGCCGGCACGGCAATACCGGCTTTTCCGCTGAGATACTTCCCGGTCAGCGAGTCGGGGGCCTTGACGATCTGCCGCAGCGGGCCCTGGGCCACCACCTCGCCGCCGTGCACTCCCGCGCCGGGGCCGATATCGATAATATGATCGGCGCTGCGGATAGCGTCCTCATCGTGCTCCACCACGATGACCGTATTGCCCAGATCGCGCAGATGGGTCAGGGTTTTCAGCAGGCGGTCATTGTCGCGCTGGTGCAGGCCGATGGAGGGTTCGTCGAGAATATACATCACACCCACCAGGCCGGCGCCGATCTGGCTGGCCAGGCGAATACGTTGCGCCTCGCCGCCGGACAGCGTTTCGGCGCTGCGGTTCAGGGTCAGATAATTCAGCCCCACATCCACCAGAAAGCGGAAGCGGTCGCGCAGCTCTTTGAGAATCTTTTCAGCGATTTCCGCCCGGGCGCCCTCGAAGCCCAGTTGCAGAAAATAGGCATGGGCCTCGCCCACCGGCATATTGGTGATTTCCGGCAGGGTTTTGTTGTCGACAAACACATTGCGGGCATCGCTGCGCAGGCGCGTGCCCCCGCAGTCGGGGCAGGGCTGGGAGGACAAGAACTTCGACAATTCCTCGCGCACCATTTGCGACTCGGTATCGCGGTAGCGTCGCTCCATGTTCGGCACCACGCCCTCGAAGGTATGGGTGCGCTGGTAGAGATCGCCGCGGTCGTTGACATAGCTGAAATCGATCTCCTCTGTACCCGAGCCGTAAAGCACCGCCTGGCGGTGCTTTTTGCGCAGTTTCTTCCAGGGGGTATCGACATCGAAGCCGTAGTGATCCGCCAGCGAGGTCAGCATATGGAAGTAGTAGACATTGCGCCGGTCCCAGCCGCGAATGGCGCCCTCGGAGAGCGAGGCATCGGCAAACTGTACTACCTTTTCCTCGTCGAAATACTGTTTTACGCCCAGGCCGTCGCAGGTCGGGCAGGCGCCGGCCGGGTTGTTGAAGGAGAACAGCCGCGGCTCCAGCTCGGTCAGTGAGTAGTCACACAGGGGGCAGGCGTGCTTGGCCGAGAACAGGCGGTCTGCTTCCTTGCCCTCCATAAAGCTGATTGAGGCGATACCGTCGGTCAGGTGCAGCGCGGTTTCGAAGGACTCCGCCAGCCGCAACTGCAGATCGCCGCGTACCTTGAAGCGGTCTACTACCACCTCGACGGTGTGCTTTTTCTTCTTGTCCAGTTTGGGGGCATCGTCCAGATCCACCACAATGCCATCGATGCGGGCGCGTATGAAACCGTCGCGGCGCAGCTGCTCGAAGGTATGTAAATGCTCACCTTTACGGTCGCGTACAATCGGCGCCAGCAACATTAGTTTGGTGCCCTGCGGCAGTGCCAGCACCTGGTCCACCATCTCGCTGACCGTTTGCGCCGCCAGCGGCTCGCCGTGCACCGGGCAGCGCGGTTCGCCCACCCGCGCATACAGCAGGCGCAGATAGTCATAGATTTCGGTAATCGTGCCGACCGTGGAGCGGGGATTGTGCGAGGTGGACTTCTGCTCGATGGAAATGGCCGGGCTCAGGCCCTCCACATGGTCCACATCGGGTTTTTCCATCATCGACAGAAACTGGCGGGCATAGGTGGACAGCGATTCCACATAGCGGCGCTGGCCCTCGGCATACAGGGTATCGAAGGCCAGCGAGGACTTGCCCGAGCCGGAGAGGCCGGTAATGACAATCAGTTTGTCGCGGGGGATATCGAGGTCGATGTTTTTCAGGTTGTGGGTGCGGGCACCCCGTACGAAAATCGTGTCCACGTTACTGCCTAGGGAAAAGGAAAAAGGGAAAAGTCGACAAGCCGCAAAGTATACGGCGTTTGTGGGTAAGAAGGTAAGATCTAATCTAGACGAATAAACTCCAAAGAGAGACCACGCGCCAAAAAACCGGCACATTGCCCACAGTCTCCCCACACCGCACTATCTTTTTCCTTTTCCCCTCTTATTCCCCAGCCGCTGCAGCCCGTGCCTGCGCCAGGCCGCGAACCACCGCCGCAGTCACCCTTTCCCCATCATAGCCCGCCGCCAGCGCCATATCCTGCACTACCGCCGCCAGCGCCGGGCGCTCGCTGACAACAGCGGCAAGCAGCTTATCCGCCTGCCTCGACCGGCCGGTCTCGAGCAAATCCTCCAACTCTGCCAACATGGTATCGTTGCTGGCGAGCTTCAGGGCACTGCCGGCCTCGGCCACGGCGATACTCACATCGGCGCTGGCGATGGAGGCGGTCAGGGCATTGACTGCGGCTTGTGCATGGACCTCGTTCAGCGCGCTCTGGGCGTTGACCAGAGCAATGGCCAGGTCGGCACTAGCCAGACTGGCGTTAAGTGCAGCCGCTGCCGGTTGGGCATCGCGTTTGGTTTCTGCCGCCGTCGTGGTCAAAGGCAGTGCCAGGGCCAGGGCCAGCGCGAGGGGAATCATTGTTATTTTCATTACAGCATCCCGGTTGGTATGAGGAAGAGAGGTGTATGACTGTTTTGTTTTCAGATTTGGTGAGTTTATAGGTTGCGGTTGAGCGTTGCAATACGCGCCAAATGGTTAATTAACTGGACACCCATCGCAAGTGACTTAGCTGGATACCTGCCGTAAATCGGGGGCAAACACTTTAACTGAATATTCACTACAGTCAGCTCAGCGAGCTAGAATAGTAGGGCTGTTTGGTAACTACAACACATAGGGTTTTAACAAGTGAGCTTTGCAGGTCAACTTGAACTCGTTGAGGTTAGTACGACCTTATTGAAGGTGTGACCGAGCAATGTACTGGTCAGTAGAAGATAAGTCTGCCAGATATTTTTTTACTACCGCAATAGTGATAAGCAGGCACCCATTCCGGGAATGCGTCGGTACCCGATGCGCTGACTTGCTTTTTTAAGGGCGTAGACACCGCCAACCAGATTTTTAAAACGACTTTCGAATTTTGTCGCCAAATAAAGCCAGTTTTTGGTCTCGATATCAAGCCTGTCAAGTATAGGTGGTATGCTGCCGACGATATGGCCATGTTTATCCTGGCGAATACTTCGCCCCGTCCAATCAACAAGGTTTAAATAGTCTATCAGTCGATACGGTAACCCCTTGGGTGTAGATTCACCGAAGACGCCCGTAAATGGAAACAATACGGCAGGTTGCTGCGATCTTTGACTATCCTTCACAGCATCGAGTCGCCGTTTAATAGATGTATGCTCAGAGGTCTCCGGCGTTTTGGCCATTTTTGCCCGGACCGGATTTAAATCAACATAAGCCATACATGCGAGAAGAGCCTTTTCATCCAACAGAGCTTGAGAGGTAAAGCGAGCTTCCCAGAATCGCCCGCTACACTCATCTTCCTTATTCGCTTGCCGCGCTATCACTTCATTCAGATTGCGCATAAACCAGCTGATATCCCTCAGGCGAACTCGCCAAAGTGTCAGCTGCTGCTTAACAGCATCTAGCTCGGTCTCGGAAAGTGTATCGCTGCGAAGATATTTCTGCGTCAATGGAGTTCCGTTATAGAGCTGGTGCCAGCGTTTACAGACCTCACGATCACTCCACCGGCCGGCGGCAGCTGCATTAATATGCAATACGAGGTGGTAGTGATTGGACATCACTGCATAGGCGCAGATATCGATTGCAAAGATTTGGCCGAGGCTGAGTAGTCGATCCTCTATCCATTGGCGCCTGTGCTCAAAGGATTTACCTGTCAGTGCATCTCTACCACAGAGAAATGCACGCCTGACACAGCGGGATGTACAGTGGTAGTAGGGAGTAGTTTCCAGAGAGATAAGCTGCTTCCTTGGCTTTGTCACCTTGATTCTCCTTAATCGTGAATCTGTTTATATATACAGTGCTATTTGTCAGTTGTCAATTGCTAAGATGGGTGTCTTTTTTGCAGGGATATGCTGAAAATATTTGCCATATAGAGTGCTACAGCTTGAAATGTCGTCGCGTTATTACCAGATAATACGTTCTAGTTGACTGGTTACCGAGAGGTTTTCTCATGAACGAGCTTGTAGAGCAACTGACCAAAAAGCAGCATATTGTCGGGGGTGGCAATTTTAGGGGCCTGGAGGCTTTTAAGGAACAAATTGATAAAGACTATGTATTTGTCAAATTTACCGAACCCTATGGCAGCCTGGATCTCGCGATCCACCCCGACCCGGAAACCTCCGATTGGGAAGAAGCCGATTTTGAAAACGGCGCCGGTAATGTACACCTCGAGGGGGAAGTTGGGTTGAACTATGTGAAGTGCCGTCTGGTGGCTGATGTAAATCTGGAAAACCTTGAAGGTGAGGGTTATTTGGTGCCTTTGGAGGAGATGCCCGAAGCTGCTGAATATGAGGCGGCAAGGGCCAAGTTCAAGGCTATGGATGAAGAAGCTGAAAAAGAATCAGCTGAGCAAGCTGAAAAGGATTCAACATCGGCAAGCTAAAGGTTTTTACCGCACTAATTTGGCGAAGTTAACATTAATCAGGAGTGAAAAATACAATGAATGAGCTAGTGGAGTTTCTCACCAAACCGCAGCGCGTTATCAATGGCAGTAACAGTAAGGGTCTGCAGGATTTTAAAGACCAGATCGACCGCGGTTATGTCTTTGTCAAGTTTACTGAAACCAAGGGTGGTACGGATCTCGGTGTAAGAATGGATCAGGAGCGCTCTGATATCAGCAAGGCTGATTTCGAAGCTGCAACTGGTAGCGTTCATATAGAAGGTGAACTTACGCTCAACTATGTCAAGGTTCGCTGTATAGCGGATATAAACCTAGAGAACCTCGAAGGCGAGGGTTATTTGCAGCCGCTTGAGGACGAAGATGCCGAGAGCGTCGCATAAAAACCAATAAGGCGGAAGGTAATAAGACCAAATAAGACGGGACACCCAGGTTACGTTAAAAGATAGGAAGAAGCAGAGAAAAACAGAGTTAGAGAAAAAAAGGAAAAAAACAGGACATCCACGTTAAGTTAGTAGCAATGGACGGCATTACAAATCAGTGCATGAAATTACAATAGTTGTGGGTGTCCTTTTACTTTGCCTTTACTTTGTACTTTTACTTTCTTTACTTTTTCCATTGAATTGAGGAAGTGTTCAAGCCGACCTGCGGTGGGTGTCCCGATTGACGAGCCGACCTGCGGTGGGTGTCCCGATTGAGAGATTGCGGTAAGGGCGTGTATACTCTGGCGCCATTGTTGACTTCTTCAGTTTACTTACCGGGATTTTGGCTCAATGGACAACGAAACTGAAAGCCTTCCTACTGCGGACTCTGAAAACTATACCCTTGGCTACGGCGATGGCGCCATGGGCTGGATGAAGGCGCGTACGGTGGAAAAGCACGGCGCCTTTATGTTGCCCTGGCTCAAGCCCGGCCTGCAACTGCTCGATTGCGGCTGTGGACCCGGCAGCCTTACTCTGGGCTTTGCCCAACGGATGCCCGGTGGTCGGGCCGTGGGTGTGGATCGCGAACCATCGCAGTTTGCCGAGGCCCAGGTTTATGCCGCTGAGCACGGCGTCGATAATGTGGAGTTTTTGCAAGGCGATGTCTACCAGCTGCCCTATGCCGATGCCAGCTTCGATATCGTGTTCGCTTCGGCGGTCTTGGGCAGCCTGGCCCGGCCTTATGCGGTGATTGAAGAAATGTACCGCGTACTGCGCCCAAGCGGCATTATCGGGCTCAAGGAGTTTGATCACCAGGGCGATTTGTTTTACCCGCTGAATCCCGTGCTGGAGCACAGCCTCGAACTCTATATGAGAATCCGTGCCCACAACGGCCACGAACCGGCAGGCGGGCGGCGCCTGAAGGAATTCCTGCACGAAGTCGGCTGTGAGGTCCTTTCTGTCGATGCCAGCACCGACCAGCGCACCACGCGCGAGGAACTGATGGCCTTTGTGGGGCTAAATAACCGGCTGCAGAGCGAGGTTCTGGAAGCACAGTACTTAGAACTCGGCTGGTGTCAGCCCGGCGAAATCGACGAGCATGCCAAAGCCTGGGAAGCCTTTGCCCGTGATCCCCGGGCAATTTCGGTATCGGCCTGGATCCAAGCTGTAGGGCGCAAGCTCTGACTGGAATGGCCTTACAATGCCCCTTCGTCTCCTGAAAGCCCTGTTCCCACTGCCGGCGTTTTGCGCTTGTGCTCTACTCGCCGGTTGTGCGCCGACAAAGCCCCTTAAAACGGACACCCTCAATACTGTCAATATCGCTGTCGAATTCGCTGAGCCCAATCGCACACGTTTCAGCGGCAAGGGGGCCGGGGCAGGCATGATGTTGTCGTCGTCTATGGGAGCGGCTGGCGTCGCTATCGGTATTGCCATCGACGAGGGAATCGGCAAGGATATCCACGCCACCGCCAAGGCAGCGGGCGTTGCCGTGGAGCCACTGGTCATCGCCGCGCTCCGAGAGCGCGCCGAGCGCCTTGAGCGCGTGACATATTTTACCTCAACCGACGAAGCACAGCTCGTCATCCTGATCAAGCGCTACGGATTTATCCTTCAATCAGGCGTAGATGACCCTGCGGCAGCGCAGTTTATCGTCCATGTTTCCCATCCTGACAGCGGCCCAGAGGTCATTTTGAAGCTGGATTATCCAGCAGATTTTATCCGCGAGAACGCCAGTGTACCGGCAACGGCGCCGTTGCAGACCCTTAAGACCAATGCGGCCGATATCGAGCAGCTGTGGCGCGGCGCCCTGCGGGCGGTTTTTTCTGACAGTCGTTTTCAGGCACTACTACAGTTCTAGCCGGCAGCTGCGGTACCGGCACAGCTGACTGTCGACAAAGCATCTATCGATAAAACTGGGCGGCTGCTAAAATGCCGGGCTTTTTACCGTAACCGCCCCAGCTCTGATAAGTATCGTATTCGTGGAGACAGTATCCAGTTCGTTTGAACGCCGCGCCGTAGCCTCTCTGGCCGCGCTGTACGCGTTCCGTATGCTGGGCCTGTTTATGGTGCTGCCGGTACTGACGCTTTACGGCACCGACTATGCCGGCAGCACGCCGCTGCTGCTGGGCCTGGCGCTGGGTATCTATGGTTTCAGCCAGGCGTTATTGCAGATCCCTTTCGGCATGCTCTCAGATCGCTGGGGGCGCAAACCTCTGATTGCTGTGGGCCTGCTGCTGTTTGCCGTCGGCAGTGTGGTAGCGGCCACTGCGGAATCTGTATACGGCCTGATTCTCGGCCGCTGCCTGCAGGGCGGAGGCGCCATTGCCGGGGTCATTATGGCGCTGGTGGCGGATTTGACCTCGGAGCAGAACCGCACCAAGGCCATGGCGGCCATCGGTGCTTCTATCGGCCTTTCATTCTCCATTGCACTGGTGCTGGGGCCCATTGTCACCAGCCTGGCCGGCCTCGCCGGCGTGTTCTGGCTTACCGCGCTGTTTGCCCTCGTGGGCCTGGTGCTGGCTCTGCGTGTGATCCCCGCGGGCGCCCTGGGCGTGGCGCGTCGCGATGCCGGGGCGGTGCCGATGCTGCTGGGCCGCACTTTGAAACACCCCGAGTTACTGCGTTTAAACTGGGGTATTTTCTGCCTGCACTTTGTGCTAATGGCCAGCTTTGTGGTGTTGCCAACCATGCTCGAAAACGACTTGGGCCTGGCGCGGGAGCGGCACTGGCAGGTCTACCTGCCGCTGCTGGTATCGGCCTTTGTGGCCATGTTGCCGTTTATGTTGCTGGCCGAACGCCGCCGTAAGATGAAAACCGTATTCCTGGGGGCTGTGGCACTGCTGGGCGCCGTGCTGGTAGCGCTGGTTTGGTGGCAGCAGCGGCCGCAGTGGGCGCTGGCCGCCCTGTTTTTGTTCTTTATGGCCTTCAACCTGCTCGAGGCAACGCTACCGTCGCTGATGAGCAAGGTGGCGCCGGCCGGCAGTAAGGGCACCGCCTCGGGTATCTACTCCACCAGCCAGTTTCTCGGTGCTTTTGCCGGTGGCGTTAGCGGCGGTGCGCTGCTTCAATTTGCCGGTGCCGGCTGGGTATTTGGCTGTTCCGCACTGCTGGTTTTGAGCTGGCTGCTGATCGCTGCTTCGATGCAGCCACCGCGGTTTTTAACCAGTGTCTGGGTGCCTCTGGCCGATGCCAATCTGGGGGCCGCGAAATCGAAAATGCTCAATATCCCCGGCGTCGAAGAGGTGGTGATTATCGAGGATGAGCGCGCGGCTTATCTGAAAGTGGACAAGCGGCTATTCGACCGCTCGGCAATTGAAGATCTGCAGGGCAGCTGACGCCGGGGCCCTCCTGGTGTAAGCTGTGCTATTGGATTTTAAAGAACACCCGCTTAGCGTTTTGCAAGGGCATATATGTTAAGAATCCGTGAGTTAAGAGTTAATGTTATGACGATTGGCAGACACAGGAGAGCATCATGGCAAGGGGAGTGAATAAAGTCATCCTGATCGGCAATTGCGGCCAGGATCCGGAAACCCGCTACATGCCGTCGGGCGGCGCGGTAACCAATATCAGCCTGGCGACATCCGAAACCTGGAAGGACAAGCAAACCGGCCAGCCGCAGGAGCGCACGGAATGGCATCGCATTGTTTTTTTCAACCGTCTGGCGGAGATCGCCGGGGAATACCTGCGCAAGGGCGGCAAGGTCTATATCGAGGGTTCACTGCGTACGCGCAAATGGCAGGATCAGAGCGGCCAGGACCGTTACACGACGGAAATTGTCGCCAATGAAATGCAGATGCTGGACAGCCGCGGCAGCGCTGAGGGGCAGGGCATGGGCATGAACCCGGGCATGCAGCAGGGTTACGGCGCGCCGCAGCAGGGTACGCCTCCGCAACAGCCGCCCGCCCAGCAGGCGCCGGCGCAGCAGGGTGCTCCCGCCGCCGCTCCCCGGCAGCCGGCTGCACAGCCGCAGGCGGCGCAGAGTTTCGATAATTTCGACGACGATATCCCCTTCTAATGATGACCTGAGACCGCCGCCCTTTGGCTAATAATTAATCAAAGAGGGCCTGCCTGTCGGGATGGGCGGGCCCTGTCCCGGTAACTGTAACGGATCAATCTCTTGGCCTATAAGCTGCTGCTGACGGATGCCTATTCGCCCTTGGGATCGGCGCTTAGCCATGTGCTGGAGCAGGAAACCTTCACCTTGTTGCGGCCACACCCCGAAGAGCTGGCCTGGGGCGACCGCCGAGCGGTGGACCGCTATCTGCGCGAGCAGCAGCCCAATATCCTTATCAATACCCTGGCCTGGTGCGAGTTGGCGGAAAAGCAGCATCGGGCGCTGCTGGTCAATGCTGCCAAGGCCTTGGTGCGGCCTTGTACCGAACTGAATATCTGCGTTGTCCATCTGTCCAGTCACCGGGTCTTTGGCGGCGAAAATAAAACCGCCTATGACGAGTCTGATCAGCCTTCACCGGTGGATGCCATGGGTCGAGCGCTGCGCGAAGCGGAGCGGATTTTTGCCGACAAGCTGGTCCATCATATCACCCTGCGCCTGAGCTGGCTGATTGGCATCCAGGGTGACAATTTGCTGCCGCGCCTGGTGCGGCGATTGTCCTCCGGCCAGGAGGTGGTCGTCGACCCCGCCGTTCGCGGCGCCGTTCGCGGGACACCCACGTTTATGGCCGATGTCGGCCGGGTACTGGTGGCGATGGTCAAACAGATGCTTTGTGGCGCCGACAACTGGGGGGTGATGCACTACAGCAGCGGCGACCCCTGCAGTGAGGCAGAGTTTGCCCAGCAACTGGCGAGGCTGCTGCAGCGGTGTGGTGAGCTTAAAGGTGTCGTCAAAGAGGTAGACAATGAACAGGCACAGCCGGTGCCCAGTGCGGTACTCAGTGGCCGCCGCTGCCGCGACAATTTCGGCATCCAGGCGCGCACCTGGCGCCGCGACCTGCCCAGGGCGGTGGCTTTATGTCTGGGAGTGGATGAGGCGGTTTCCGGGGATCAGGCCGGGCGGTAACGCTGGAATACCAGGCAGGCATTCGTGCCGCCAAAGCCAAAGCTGTTAGACATCACTCGCTCGAGGCTGACCTCATCTCGGCGCTCGGTCACAATAGGCAGCCCCTCGGCTTCGGGGTCGAGCGTGTCGATATTGGCGGAGGCTGCTACGAAGTTGTGCTGCTGCATCAACAGGCTGTAAATGGCCTCCTGAACACCGGTTGCACCGAGGGAGTGGCCGGTCAGGGATTTAGTGGAACTGATCAGTGGCATATCGCTGCCGAACACCTGTCGCAGTGCCCGCAGTTCGGCCATATCACCCACCGGTGTGCTGGTGCCGTGGGTATTGATATAGCTGATATCCCCATTCACGGCGGCCATGGCCATGGCCATACAACGCGCAGCGCCCTCGCCTGAGGGGGCGACCATATCATAGCCGTCAGAATTGGCGGCATAGCCCACCAATTCCGCATGGATCTTAGCGCCGCGGGCCCGTGCATGCTCGAGTTCTTCCAGTACCAGGCAGCCGCCGCCGCCGGCGATGACGAAGCCGTCACGATTCTCGTCGTAGGGGCGCGAGGCCTTCTCCGGCGTGTCGTTGTACTTGGTCGACAGTGCGCCCATGGCGTCGAACAGCGAACTCATAGTCCAGTGTTCTTCCTCGCCGCCGCCGGCAAAAACGATGTCCTGTTTGCCCAGTTGTATCTGTTCCATGGCATTGCCGATGCAGTGGGCGCTGGTGGCGCAGGCTGAGGAAATGGAATAATTGACGCCCTTGATCTTAAACGGCGTCGCCAGGCAGGCCGACGTGGTGCTGCCCATGGTCTGGGTCACCCGATAGGGGCCCACCCTGCGGATACCGCGATCGCGCAGGATATCGGCCGCTTCAACCTGATTCTCGGAAGAGGCGCCGCCCGAGCCCATGATCAGCCCCGTGCGCTCATTGGAAACCTGCCCCTGCTCGAGGCCGGCATCGTCAATGGCCTGCTGCATGGAAACATAGGCATAGCCCGCCGCATCGCCCATAAACCGCAGGACCTTGCGGTCGATATAGTCGGTAAAGTCGATATCCACGCTGCCTGCCACCAGGCTGCGAAAGCCCATTTCGCGGTACTGTTCTTTATAGCGAATGCCAGAGCGGCCTTCGCGAAGGGTGTCTAAGACCGTGGCCACATCATTACCCAGACAGGAAACGATGCCCATACCGGTCACAACAACGCGTTTCATAGACTACCTCTTGAATACTCAGGGCGCCCTGCGCACCCGGCAGTTATCCTTTGAACCGTGGGGATTATGGCACAGGCTGTGGGTAGTCCCCAAATGGGAGGCACACGGCTTATACGGTGACCCGGCGGGTTAGAACGTATCTGAATTACTGAACAAGCCAACCCGCAGGCCCTTGGCAAAGAAGATTTCTCTGTCATCTACAGCAACGATGCCGTCGGCAATACCCATTGTCAGCTTGCGCTCGATGACCCGTCTCAGGTGCAGATGGTAAGTCACCAGTTTGGCACTGGGTAGTATCTGCCCGGTAAACTTTACCTCGCCGGAGCCCAGTGCCCGCCCGCGCCCTTCATTGCCCTTCCAGGCGAGAAAAAAGCCCACCAGCTGCCACATCGCATCCAGGCCCAGGCAACCGGGCATGACCGGGTCGCCGGGAAAGTGGCAGTCGAAAAACCACAGGTCGGGGCGGATATCCAGCGCGGCAATGATTTCACCCTTGCCGTACTTGCCGCCTTCGGCGCTGATATGGGTGATGCGGTCGAACATCAGCATATTGGGAATCGGCAGTTGGGCGTTGCCCGGGCCAAATAGACGGCCGTGGCCGCACTCCAAGAGTGCATCGCGGTCGTAGGCGCTCTGTCTCTGTCCGGTATCTCTGCAATCCATGGTTTAACTCTGAGTTTGACTCTGACGTCTGAGTATCTACCCCTGGCGATGCCCAGAGTAGCAAAGGGAGCCCATTCTACCGGCTGTTTGCGGCTTGTCTAGTATTTCGAGGGCCCCATGCGGGTATGTATTTTGGGCAACTATGGTATATTCGGCGCGGTATATCGCGCAGGCGGTGGCCGGCGGTGCTGTACTGCTACAACATAAAGAAGCAAGGTAACCTCCATGATAAAAAAATGTTTATTCCCCGTAGCTGGTTACGGCACGCGGTTTTTACCGGCCACCAAGGCCATGCCCAAGGAAATGCTGCCGGTGGTGAATAAGCCCCTAGTACAGTATGGTGTGGAGGAGGCGCTGGAGGCCGGGTTGGATGAAATCGGCTTTGTTACCGGTCGCGGCAAGCGCTCCATCGCCGATCATTTCGATGTCAGCTATGAACTCGAGCACCAGATTGCCGGCACCTCCAAGGAGCAGTACCTGGTATCGATTCGCGAGGTGATGGACAAGGCCCGGGTCTCCTATACCCGGCAGACTGAAATGCGCGGCCTAGGGGACGCCATCCTCAACGGCCGCCGCCTGATCGGGGACGAACCCTTTGGGGTCGTATTGTCGGATGATCTGTGCCTGCCCGATGGCGACGGTGGCGAGGGTGTACTGGCACAGATGGTGAAGCTCTACCGCCAGTTCCGCTGCAGTATCGTCGCCATTCAGGAAGTCCCCGATGAGGACATCCACAAATTCGGTGTTATCCGCGGTGAGCAGATCAAGGGTAACCTCTATCAGGTCAGCGATATGGTAGAGAAACCCGCTCTGGAAGATGCGCCGAGTAACCTGGCCATTATCGGCCGTTATATCCTCACGCCCGATATCTTCGATATCATCGAACACACCCCGCCTGGCAAAAATGGCGAGGTACAGATTACCGACGCGCTGCTGACTCAGGCTAAAAACGGCTGTGTCATGGCTTACAAATTCAGCGGCCGGCGCTTTGACTGCGGCAGCGTTGCCGGGTTCGTGGAAGCTACCAACTATGTGTTCGAAAACATCTATCGAGACGCCTAAATGACATCGAGCACAAAGAAAGCCGGGCCGCTGAAAGCGACTTGTCGATTAGCCTAAAAAAGCCTAAATGAGGACACCCATTTGCCCATTTGAAGGAGCCTAAAAAGGACACCCATTTGAGCCTAAAAAAAAGCCTAAAAAGGACACCCATTTGAACTATAAAAATATTATAAATAAGAACATCCCTATGGGACAGACTATAAAGGGACTATAAAGAGGACACCCATATAAAGAGTATAAAGAGGACACCCATATAAATAGCGTATGTTTAAGTAAAAGCAATAAAAGGGCGTCAATGAATAATATAAAGTAAAAAGGACATCCATGTGAGTCAAGCAATAACCTGTTTTAAGGCCTACGATATACGCGGGCAGGTGCCGCAGCAGTTGAATGATGAGGTTGCCTATCGGATCGGCTGTGCTTTTGCCGCTTACCTAAATGCCAAAAAGGTTCTGGTGGGTCATGATATTCGCCTCACCAGCCCATCGCTGACTGAGGCGCTGGTGCGCGGTATTACCGCCATGGGCGCCGATGTACTGCATATCGGCCAGTGCGGCACTGAGGAGGTTTACTTTGGTACCTTTGACCAGGGGGTAGATGGCGGCATCTGCGTAACCGCCAGCCACAATCCCATGGACTATAATGGCATGAAGCTGGTGCGCAAGGGAGCCAGGCCCATCAGCGGCGACACCGGGCTCAAGGAGATTCAGCGTCTGGCCGAGGCGGGGGATTTTACCGCAGCATCGGTCAAGGGGCGGGTCAGTGCGCTCGACGCGCGCGATACCTATATCCGCCACCTGCTCGGTTATGTGGATGTGGCGGCGCTAAAGCCTATGAAGATTGTCGTCAATGCCGGCAACGGCGGCGCCGGCATGGTCATAGATGCGCTTGAGGCTTCGCTCCCGTTTGAGTTTGTCAAGGTCAATCATCGAGCCGATGGCAACTTCCCCAACGGTATACCCAATCCGCTGCTGCCTGAGAATCGGGCATCCACCAGCGAGGCCGTCAAGGCCAGCGGGGCCGATCTGGGTGTTGCCTGGGACGGCGATTTCGATCGCTGCTTCTTCTTTGACGAGTGCGGCAGGTTCATTGAGGGCTATTATGTGGTGGGCCTACTGGCCGAGGCCTTTCTCAGCAAAAACCCCGGTGCCAAGGTGGTGCACGATCCGCGCCTGACCTGGAATACCATCGCCGTAGTTGAAGGCATGGGCGGCCTACCGGTGCAGAGCAAAACCGGGCATGCTTTTATCAAGGAGCGTATGCGCGCCGAGGATGCGGTCTATGGCGGTGAAATGAGCGCACATCATTATTTCAGAGACTTCGCCTACTGTGACAGCGGTATGATTCCCTGGCTGCTGGTGGTCGAGCTGCTGGGCCAGACCGGCAAAACGCTGTCACAGCTGGTCAGCGACCGCATGGCTGCCTTCCCCTGCAGCGGTGAAATCAATAACCGCGTTGCCGACCCCAAACTGCTGCTCGAGCATATAGAGCGTCACTATCAGGAGCGGGCTGATGAGGTCGACCACACTGATGGCCTGTCCATGAGCTTCGGCAACTGGCGCTTTAATCTGCGTATGTCCAACACTGAACCTGTGGTCAGGCTGAATGTGGAAGCGCGGGGAGATCAGGGGGTGATGGAGGCGAAGAGAGATGAGCTACTATCACTAATCACCAGCCATTAACTTTACCAGCTGCCGGGTCGATCCGTCCCAATCCTCCGGGCATTCGCCACTCTGCATGGCTGGGTGGATTGCGGTGCCCAACTGCTTGCCCAACTCGACGCCCCACTGGTCAAAGGCATTGATATTCCACAGCACGCTCAGGCAGTAGACCTTGTGTTCGTAAAGCGCGATCAGAGCACCGAGAGTCTCTGGTGACAGGTTTTCCATCAGCAGCGTATTACTGGGCCGGTTACCCGGTATCACCTTGTGGGGCGCCAGCGCCGCCACCTCGGCGTCACCTAAGCCCTTAGCGCGCAGCTCCTGCCCGGCCTGCGCCAGCGATTTGCCGGCCAGCAGTGCCTGGCTCTGACTGATACAGCAGGCCAGCAGGTGCCGGTGCTGGCCGTCCAGTTCGCTCATTGGCTGACGGCTGGCAATAAAATCTACCGGCACCAGGCGAGTGCCCTGGTGTAATAGCTGGTGGAACGAATGCTGGCCATTGGTGCCTTCCGTTCCCCACAGAATCAGGCCGGTCTGGTAGTCCACGGCGATGCCCTCGCGGTCTACCCCTTTGCCCAGGCTCTCCATATCCAGCTGCTGCAGATAGGCGGGCAACTGCGCCAGGCGCTGTGCGTAAGGTAGTATTGCCTGGCTTTGGGCCTGCCAAAATTCGCTGTACCAGAACGTAATCAGCGCCAGCAGCACCGGCATATTGCTCTCCAGTGGCGCCTCGCTAAAGTGGGTGTCCATATTAGCGGCGCCGCGGCGCAGGGCGTTGAAGTTTTCCATGCCGGCGGCCAGGGCGATCGGCAGGCCGATGGCGGACCAGAGCGAATAGCGGCCGCCGACCCAGTCCCACATCGGGAAAATATTGTCCGCGGCAATGCCGAAACGCTGCGCGGCGTCGATATTGCTGCTCACGGCGACGTAATGGCGCTGCAGTTCCGCCTCGGGGCAGCCGCTGGCGAGAGTCCACCGGCGTGCTGAGAAGGCATTTTCACGGGTTTCGAGAGTGCTGAAGGACTTGGAGGCAACGATGAACAGGGTGGTTTCGGGGTTGAGGGCGGCCAGCGTGTCGCACAGGTCGGCGCCGTCCACATTGGCGACAAAGTGCACTTGCACGCCATTGTTAAGATAGCCGCGCAGTGCCCGGGTCACCATGCGAGGGCCCAGATCTGAACCGCCGATGCCGATATTGACCACATCGCTGATCGGTTTATCGCTGAACCCCCGCCATTTGCCGCTGTGTACGGAGCTGACGAAGGCCGCCATTTTTTCCAGGGCAGCGGCCACCGTTGCACCTCGGTCATCGGCCGGTTGACTCTGGGAGCGCAGTATCGTGTGCAGTGCGGGGCGTTGCTCGGTGTTATTGACCGGCTTGCCTGCCTGCAAGTCGGCTATGGCGTTGCCAAGGTCAGCTTCCTGCGCCAGCGACAGCAGGGCCTGAAGAGTCTCAGCATCCACATGGTTCTTGGAATAGTCCAGAAAAATACCGGCTGCCGTCAGAGAATAGCGCCGGGCGCGTTCGGGGTCCCGTCTGAAGGCCTCCGACAGTGAGTGTTGCTCCCAGAATTTTCGCCGCTCGCGCAGCACAGTCCAATTGCTGTAGCGTGCGGCCAGGGTGTGTTCAGGCATGGTGACACCATTCAGCGCATTGTAGTCTAGGGTATTGTGTTCGCTTGGGCATGCACCCGGCGCCCCTGTCAGTAGTTGCGATCGGTCGCGAACTTGGCTAAGTCTACCATAGCGCGACTGTAGATCGTGTCCGGCAGCTGCGACAACTCGTCGATGGCCTTGGCGGCCTCGCGTTTGGCGCAATCCTCGGTATAACGCAGGCCACCGCTGTTTTTGACAATTTCCACAATCGCCGCCAGCTCATCCACGGCGCCCTCGCGGATGGCTCTGGCAATCAGTTCGACCTGCTCACCAGAGGATTTGGCCATAGCGTAAATCAGTGGCAGGGTGGGCTTGCCCTCGGCCAGATCGTCCCCCACATTCTTTCCCAGCGCCTCGGCGTCACCGCGATAGTCGAGCGCATCGTCAACCAGTTGAAAGGCCATGCCGAGATGATAGCCATAGCGGCGCAGGGCGGCGCGCTGGGGGGCGGGGCTTTGACAGAGAATAGCCGCCGTTTCGCAGGCGGCCTCAAACAGGGCTGCGGTTTTCTTGTGGATCACGGTTAGATAAGCAACTTCGCTGACGGCCGGATCCCTGGCGTTAACCAACTGCTGCACCTCGCCTTCGGAGATGGTGTTGGTGGTGTCAGCCAGATTGCGCATGATCTCCATATTGCCGATCGCCACCATCATCTGGAAGGCGCGCGAGTAGAGGAAGTCCCCCACCAGCACGCTGGGCGCATTGCCCCATTTGGCGTTGGCTGTGGGCCGCCCGCGGCGCAGCGCGGAGATGTCCACCACATCGTCGTGCAGCAGGGTGGCGGTGTGAATAAACTCAATTACCGCCGCCAGCTCCAAGTGACGGCGACCGTCGTAGCCGAGCGCATTGGTGGTCAATAGCACCAGCAGCGGCCGCAGGCGCTTGCCGCCAGCTTCCACTAAGTAGTTGCCGATATTCTCGACCAGGTCCACATTGGAATGGAGTTGCTCGATAATCAACTGGTTGACATCGCGGAAGTCGTTTTCTACTACTTTGTGAAACGGCAGCATGGGCACCACGGGGGTTAGGGTTTGCGCGAAGGAGATTAACGGATGCTAGGGGCGCTGTCGGCCTGCTGTCAAGGGATTCAGCGCCGCGAGCGGCTATCAGCTTGCGTTGTCAGGCCGTTTGCCGTATCATCTGCGCCCCTTAAACGACGCAAGCTCTGTGGTGGGTGTCCCCCTGAAAGCCGCGGTCGCAACCGGATAACCGGTAGTTGGCAGGGCTGCTTCGTGTCGTCCGAATCTGGATCAGAGTGAGTTGCGCAGGTGTCCCGCTGGACGTCGGGGAGCGGCTCTTTACTTGTTGAGAATTGGAGCAGCGTACAATGTATGCAGTAATCGTCAGCGGTGGCAAGCAACACCGCGTGGTTGAGGGCGAGACTCTCAAGCTGGAAAAAATCGATGCGGCCACTGGTGAGGCCGTTGACTTTGATAACGTGCTGCTGGTGGCCGATGGTGATGACATCAAAATTGGGGCCCCGCTGGTTGACGGCGCCAAGGTCAGGGCCGAAGTGGTAAAGCATGGTCGTGGAGACAAGGTCAAAATCATTAAATTTCGCCGCCGCAAGCATTCCATGAAGCGCCAGGGACATCGGCAGTGGTATACCGAAGTGAAAATAACCGCAATCAAAGCCTAACTAGGAGTTATTAGAGATGGCCCATAAGAAAGCTGGCGGCAGTACCCGAAACGGCCGCGATTCGGAAAGTAAACGCCTGGGTGTGAAGCGCTATGGCGGTCAGCAGGTTATTGCCGGCAATATTATCATTCGCCAGCGCGGTACCAAGTTTCACGCCGGCGTCAATGTGGGTATTGGCAAGGACCACACTCTGTTCGCAAAGGCTGACGGCGTGGTCAAATTTGAAGTAAAAGGCCCGAAAAACCGCAAGTTCGTCAGCGTCGTCGCTTAAACACCGGTACTGATCACCGGGCGCCAGCTCACTCCCTTGCCGGCTGCAGCCCTCCCGAAAGCCCTGTCATAAAGATAGGGCTTTTTATTTGAGCGATCTTAAAATGGACACCCACTTTAGGGACACCCACTTTAGCAGGATGTTAACGTGGACACCCACTTCAGGGCCTTAAGTTGAGTGTCCATTCTAGAAACTGCTAGAAGCTGGAAATTAAGGTGGGGGAATTAAGATGGGTGTCCATTTTAGAAACTGAGCTTATTGAGGAGCTTTGGCTGTAATTCCTGGAGGCCAGCTGTGAAATTTGTCGATGAAGCGCCGATATCGGTAACCGCCGGCCGTGGTGGTAATGGCTGCCTGAGCTTTCGCCGTGAGAAATACGTTGCCAAGGGCGGGACCGACGGCGGTGACGGCGGCGATGGCGGTAGTGTTTTCCTCGAAGCCGACGAGCATCTCAATACGCTGGTGGATTACCGCTACCAGCCCAATTATCGCGCTGAAAGCGGCCAGTCGGGCGCCGGTAGTAACTGCACCGGCAAAAAAGGCGCGGATCTGACGCTGAAGGTACCGGTGGGCACTACGGTGATCGATAGCGATACCGGGGAGGTGCTCGGCGATATCACCACTGCCGGTCAACGGCTGCTGGTGGCCAGGGGCGGTCAGCACGGGCTCGGCAATACCCGCTTTAAGTCCAGCACTAACCGCGCGCCGCGCCGGACCACCCCGGGCCGTGAAGGGGAATCGCGGCAGTTGAAGCTGGAATTGAAAGTGCTGGCCGATGTCGGGCTGTTGGGTTTACCGAATGCCGGCAAGTCGACATTTATCCGCGCCGTGTCGGCGGCCCGACCAAAGGTGGCCGACTACCCTTTTACCACCCTGATCCCCAGCCTGGGGGTGGTGCAGGTGCAAAGGCATCGCAGTTTCGTGCTGGCAGATATTCCCGGTCTGATCGAGGGGGCGGCGGAGGGCGCCGGCCTCGGTATTCGATTCCTCAAGCATTTGACGCGCTGCCGGCTGCTGCTGCACCTGGTCGATATGTCCCCTTTTGACGGCTCCGATCCTGCCGCCAACGTACGCGCCATTGGCCGCGAGCTGGCGCGTTTCAGCCCGGCACTGGCCGCGCGCGAGCGCTGGCTGGTACTGAACAAAATAGATTTATTACCGGCGCAGGAGCTGGAGCAGCGCTGCAGCGATCTGGTGGCGGAACTCGACTGGCAGGGGCCGGTATGGCGTGTGGCGGCTATCAATAAAACCGGCACTGCGGACCTGTGCGCTGCCGCCCTCGGCCATCTCGAGGGCTGCTGGGAGAGGGAGAGCGCCGACCCGGAGAAGGCCGCCGAGGAGGCCGCCATACAGCGGCAGATGCAGCGCGAGGCGCGCCGGCGCACCGAAGAGCTGCGCCTGCGCCGCAGGGCGGCAAAAGCGGCAGCTAAAGGCGATGGCGGCGGTGATGACGACCATAACGTCGATATAGAATACGTGCCGTAATTCCTGCAGCACCCGTCGCAAAGCCAACACATCGCATATTTTTACATATAGGTTCCCTATAGCACTGGGTGATTGAAGATGCATCTGGGCAAAATCCTCGAAGTCAAACAGACGCTGTCCGGTGAGCGCCACGAATTTCAGTGCGACCTGCTGCACAGCGATGCGGGCAGCGCGGCGGTTTTGTACCGCCTGCCAAAGGCTATACAATTGCACGGTGTGGCCCTGCGGCAGGGCGATCTCAGCATCGGCTATTTCTGGGAGTCGCGCTGTTATAACGTCTATCACTTTCTCAGCTGTGCCGGCGAGACCCGCGCGTTTTATCTCAATATCTGTGATTCGACCCGAATCCGCGCCGATAGAATCTTCTGGCGCGACCTGGTCGTCGATATCCTGATAACATCGGCGGGTGAATACCGGGTACTGGACGAGAGTGAACTGCCGGCAAACCTGGAGCCGCGGCTGGCGCAAATCATTGCCGATACCTGTGAGAGTATTGCACTGAATCGCGAAGTCCTGCAGCAGCAGTGGCGGCAGTGCTCGGAGATGTTGATGAGGCAGATATTATGAGTGCCAGAGACTCCCTGCGGCAGACCGGCCGCTGGGTGATAAAGATCGGCAGTACCCTGCTGACCGACCACGGCAAGGGACTTGACAGCACTGCGATCGGCGGCTGGGTTGAACAGATGGTGCAATTGCACCGCAGCGGCATCGAGCTGATTCTGGTCTCCTCCGGCGCAGTCGCCGCCGGCATGACGCGCCTGGGCTGGCGCCAACGCCCCGACAGTATCCATCGCCTGCAGGCCGCCGCCGCCGTGGGCCAGATGGGGCTGGTGCAGACCTACGAGCAGGCATTTCAGCGCTTTGGCCTGCAGACCGCTCAAGTGCTGGTGGATCACGACGACCTTTCCAATCGCCAGCGCTATCTCAATGCGCGCTCCACCCTGCGCACCCTGGTCGGTCTCGGTGTCATCCCCGTCGTCAACGAGAACGATACTGTCGTTACCGATGAAATACGCTTCGGCGACAACGATACCCTGGGCGCTCTGGTGGCCAATCTGATGGAAGCCGATCTGCTGGTAATACTGACCGACCAGGATGGTATGTACGACGCCGATCCGCGCGCTAATCCCGCCGCCAGCGTCCTCAGCGAAGTCGCGGCCCTCGATCGCAACCTCGATGCCATGGCCGGCAGCGGCGGCAAGCTGGGCCGCGGCGGCATGGTTACCAAGGTGCGGGCGGCACGGCTGGCGGCGCGCTCGGGCGCCCATACCCTGATTGCCGGCGGCCGCATCGACGCTGTGCTGGAACGCATTTACGCCGGTGAAGACCTGGGAACCCTGCTGGTGGCCGAACAGCAGCCGCAGGCGGCGCGCAAGCGCTGGATTGCCGGGCAGCTGAAAATGCGCGGCACCCTGGTGCTTGATGACGGCGCGGTGCGGGTATTGCGCGAGAGCGGCCGCAGCCTGCTGCCGGTCGGGGTCAAACGGGTCGAGGGCAGCTTTTCGCGCGGCGATATGGTGATCTGCACCGATGCCGAAGGCCGTGAAGTCGCCCGCGGACTGGTAAACTACAACAGCGAGGAAGCCCATAGCATCATCGGTCAGCCCAGTGAGCGCATCGACGAGCTGCTGGGCTATAAAGATGACGACGAGTTGATCCACCGCGACAACCTGGTATTAGTGTAGAGAGCGGCAGCAAGTTATTATGAGTAGCGTTTTAAAACCCCATATTGCCCGTATGAGTGCCTATGTGCCGCCGCTGGAGGGGCGCGATCCGCAGCGCTTTACCCTGTTGGATTTCAATGAGCGCACGGTGCCGGTGAGCGAGCCGATCAAGCGCGCATTGATCGACTTCATTAGTGGCGACCGCCTGCAGATGTACCCGTCATACAGCGATATTGGCCAGCGCCTGGCCGATTACTGCGGGCTGGCGGCCGGCCAGGTGATGATCACCAACGGTTCGGATCAGGGCATCGACCTGATTATCCGCGCCGCGGCTGCCAGCGGCGACCACGCCATCATTCCCGGCCCCAGTTTTGCCATCTACCGGCAGTGTGCGGCGGTGCAGGACCTGCGCATCAGCGAACCTCGCTATAGCCGTGACCGCGGCTTCCCCACCGCCGCGGTGCTGGCGGCAATCACCGCGCAGACGCGGCTGATCGTTATCGCCAATCCCAACAACCCCAGCGGCACACTGGTGCCGCGAGAGGATATTCTCGCCATTGCCGCGGCGGCGCCGCAGGCGGCGGTGCTGGTGGACGAGTGTTATTTCGAGTACAGCCGCGAAACAGTTGCCGATCAGCTGGACGGGCATAACAATTTATTTGTCACCCGCACGTTCTCCAAAACCTGGGGCCTGCCGTCGATACGCTTCGGCTATGTACTGTCGGCCGCGGAAAACATTCGTGCGCTGCTCAATGTACGCGGCCCCTACGATGTCAATCAACTGGCGGTGGTGGCAGCGCGCGCGGCGCTGGACAACCCCGACTATACCCGCGACTATGTGCGCGAGGTAATGCTGGAGGCCAAGCCGCTGCTGGAGCGCTATCTGCACGACGCGGGTATCGAGTACTGGCCCAGCGGCGCCAACTATCTGTGGGTGTTTCCGCCGGATGCCGCGGCTGTCAATGAGCGGCTGATGCAGCGGGGCATACTGGTACGGCCCAAAGCCGATGCCGACGGCAAGCCCGGCTTGAGGGTGACAGTTGGCACGGTAGCGCAGACCGAACAGCTGATCGACGCGTTAAAAGCCGCCTCCTGAACAGACAGCGTGGCGGATTATGCCGCGCGCTGCACCGGTGCCGGACCCGGGATCATCCTTAAAGCACCCCGGTGCGTTTGATCTCCAGGTAACTGTTGGCCACCTGCACCGGCAATTGTTCAGGCGTGCAGTCGATGCTGTAGATGCCCTGGGAATGAATCCTCTGCTGGGTCTGCTGGCGGCTTTCGAGGTAGTGATGGGCGCCGCTGTAGCGCAGCGCGTCATCGAATGAGGCCACCGGTTCGACCACGGCCCGATCCAGCGCCTTTTCGCGAATATTGGCCAGCAGCACCAGGTGGCGGCGGCGCAACAGCTTCAGGGCCATCAGCAACTCGTCCACATCTTCGTCGCGGGTGTTGGTCACCAGTATCACCAGCGAGCGCTTGCGCTGTACTGCCATCAAATATTCGGCTGCGGCCACATAGTCGGAGGCGCTGACACCGGGCTGCAGATCGTAGAGGCCGTTGAGAATGGCGTTGACATTGCCGACGCCTTTCTGGTTGGGAATCCAGCGCTGGGTTTCGCCAAAGCTCATCACACCGACGCTGTCGCCCTGGCGCAAAGCGATATAACTGACCAGCAGGGTGGCGTTGAGCGAGTGGTCGAAGTGACTGAGGCTGTCGTCCTTGGCGCGCATGCGCCGGCCGCTGTCGACCAGCAGCAGAATCTGCTGATCGCGCTCGTCCTGATACTCCTTGGAAATCAGGCTGTGCCGCCGCGATGTGGCCTTCCAGTCGATCTGCCGCATGCTGTCGCCCTTGCGGTACTCGCGCAACTGGTGGAACTCCATACCCTCGCCGCGGCGCGGCTTTTTCTTGATGCCGAGCTGACTGGTATGGTTGTCGGTGGCCAGCAGCGTATAGGCGGCGATGGCGGCAAAGTCCGGAAATACCTTGACCGTGGTTTGCCCGGCGCCGGCCTCGTCGGCGCACACGCACAGTGTCTGCCAAAGGCCCCAGGGGCTGGCGATGCGCAGCTGGGCCGGGCCGAAGTGTTGCGGCCCGCGTTGCAGCGCGCGCAGGCGGTAGTGGCTGCGGCTGACCTGGCCCGGCACCAGTTCGACGCTGCAGGGCATGGGCTCGGCTTCCATGGTATCGTTGATGCCATCGAACACCTGTACCGAACAGCGCCGCTCGAGGCCGCGATGACTGATGCTCAGTGTCACCGCCGTGGCCTTGCCCACCGACAGATTGCCGGGCAGCCTGCGCACCAGCTTGAGCGCCGGCGGGTGCCGCGCGCGCCAGTAGTCGGCCAGTGCCAGCAGTATCAGCAGCAGCGATGCCGCAAGGAAAAACTGTTCGCGCTGCTGCAGCCACAGCTCGCCCGATACGGCCGCGATCAGGGCCGCTGCAAATGCCGCTGCCGCCAGCACCAGCGCGGCGGCAACCAGGCGCCTGGCAGGGTAGACGCGGCGGCGTATCATTGCCGTGGTGCTTCCACTTGCTCGAGCAGTTCCCGCAGCGTGTGATCGGCATCCACGCCTTCGATTTCCAGCTCCGCTGCCAGTAAAATACGGTGTCGCAATACCGGCAGCGCTATTTCCTTTATGTGGTCCGGGGTGATGTAGGTATTGCCTTGCATCAGCGCCCGCGCTTTGGCGGCCGCCACCAGGGCGATGCTGGCGCGCGGGCCGGCGCCGCGGGAGATACCGCTCCAGTCGCGGGTGGAGCGTGCCAGGCGCACGGCATAGGCGAGTACGGCCGGGTCGACGCTGATGCGGTTGGCCAGTCTCTGCATCGCCAGAATATTTTGCGGTTTGATCAGTGTGCGCAGTTGCGTCAGGTTGAAGCCGTCGTTGTTTTCCGAACCGCAGATCTGCTGCACCAGTTTTTCTTCATCGTCCTGCTGTGGATAGTCGATAAAGATTTTCAGCATGAAGCGATCCAGTTCGGCTTCCGGCAGAGGATAAGTGCCCTCCTGTTCCACCGGGTTCTGGGTGGCCAGTACCATGAAGGGCTCACCGGTGGTGAACGACTCGCCCTCAATGGTGATCTGCCGTTCCTGCATCACTTCCAACAGGGCCGCCTGAGTTTTTGCCGGCGCGCGATTGATTTCATCGGCCAGCAGCAGATTGGTAAATACCGGGCCGCGGCGCACCTGGAACTGCTGGCTCTGCATGTCGAAAATGGCGTGCCCGGTGATGTCTGACGGCATCAGGTCGGGCGTGAATTGCACGCGGGAAAAGTCGCCGCCGAAACAGCGTGCCAGGCTGCGCACCAGCAGTGTTTTGCCGAGCCCCGGCACGCCCTCCACCAGCACATGGCCGCCGGCCAGCAGAGCGACCAGTACCTGGTCGATAACGGCGTCCTGTCCGACCAGCGCTTTTTTTATTTCATCGCGCAGCGTGGCGACGATGGCTGCGCTCTGTTGAATCGGATCGTCAGTGGGACCTGTATCAGTCATGGCATATACCTGTTGCTGTTTTCGTCAAGTAATAGACAGTTGCGCGGGCGTTCACAAGCGGTTCCTGAGCTGTTGCAGCTGTTCGACCAGGCGCTGGAAATCCTGCTCGCCGGCGCCGGCCTCGGCAAACATCGCCTCTTTGATGAACACTGCCGGCAGCGCGGTCAGCCGCTGCAGACTTTCCACTTGCTGTTTTTCCGGCAGCTCGTCAAAGCCGCGATGGCGCCAGCGCAGGCGCTGGTTGATATCGTCGCGCAGGCTTTTTATCAGCGTATGTTGCTGGCCGTGGCGCCATAGAAAAGCCGCGTTGGCCTGGGTGTGTTCGAGAAAGCGGCGCCGCTCGATATGGGTGCGAATCAGAATCGGGCCGAAACGCACCGCCTGTTGCCACAGCCACAACAACAGGGCCAGCAAGCTCAGAGCCAGGCCAAAAGGCGCCGCCTGCCACAGGGTAACCCACAGCGAGGGCGAGTCCTGGTTGATGACAAACCAGGTCTTGCCACTGTCGCCGGCGAACAGCCACAACATATAGGCGTGATCGTGGCAGCCGATACGGCGGTTGGTCCAGATCTGATTGTCGGTGGTAACGGTGATCATGCCTTCGCCGATTTCGAACTGCAGCAGTTTCAGGCCGCCTTCACTGCTTATCCAGCCGCTGGCCCGATCCTGGCTGTCGATCAGTGAAGGCTGGCCGTACCAGTTGGCCTTCAGCGGTTCGTCTTCATCTCTAAAGGTCACCTCGACAACAGCCGGTGAGCATCCGGACTTTAACTGCACGATGGTCTCCGGCAGATCCCGATAAATCTGGGGGTCGCCGTCTTGCGCTGCCGGTTGTTGCGATGGTTGCTGCTGTGTCGGGGCTGGCGGATCTGCCGCGTCTTGTTGCTGCAGTTGCTCCACTTGCAGGCGGTACTCTGCCTCGTCGATCAGTTCCACACCCAGTCGCGCCAGCAACAGATCCTGTTCCGGATTGCTGTTGCCGAGAAAGCGGTTGCGGGCGGAGACAATCAGGTGCCCGCCGTCCTCTACCCACTGCCACAGTGTCTGCAGGCGTTTTTCCCGCAGTGTGCGGTGGGCATTGATCAATACCAGGTTGTCGTCCAGTGTTACCGGAGAGGCGCCGCCGCTCATTTCATCCAGCAGGGAGAAGCCGCGCCGCGATTCCGCCTGCAGATCCAGCGAGCGCAAAAAGCGCTCTGCCGCCAGCGTGGGCTTTTGTCGGGCTTCGTCGCTGAAGCCGCGATCGACTTCCTCCTCCACCCACTCCAGCTGCTGCCACAGCCCAAAGCCGATTACCAGCAGCAGAATGACCACGGCGGCAATCACGATCTGTTTGGATTGGGGGAGTGCCATGGCTGCCAGTTTTACTCCGCATCCGCCTGTTCGCGGCCGAAGCACTGCCGCCACTGCTGGCAAAGCCGGTTGATCTGCTGTTCGCTGGGCTCGCGATGACCGTAGGCCAGACCTTGCCACAGCTGTGTCAGCGTGGCGAAATAATCCGCCGTGTCGGGCTGCTCGTATTTTCTGACGCGCCTGACGCATTCGCCCTCGGTGCTGCCGTCGCGCAATTCCAGCCCGCGGGCGACCAGCTGTGCCAGCGCGGCCCGGTACAACAGCGCCATGGCTTCGCGCCTGCGGCCATGGTGCCACAGCGACAGCGCTGCTGCGGCGACATCGTCCGGCAGACTTTCGCGGCTGACATCGAGACCGAACAGGGTGGCGGGCGCCCGCCGCAGCGGCGCTGCCGCAGCGCCGTTGCGGCCGAGTTGCAGAATCCAGCGGCGGTAGCGATAGGCGATGATCAAGGCCAGTGCCAGCATCAGTGCCCAGATAATGGCTTCGAAGCTGGCCGCCAGCCAGCTCAACAGGTCGCGCAGCCAGGGGGGGAAGGCCTCGGCGGGCGAGTCGATTTCGTTTTCGTCATCAAACAATTTGGGAAAGCGCACGGTTTCCCTGCGGTGAAAGTCCTCGGCGGCGAGGATCTCTTCAATGCGCTGCTGTGCTTCAGCACTGTCGAAAGCCCGGTTCTGCGCCTCGAAGTCGGCCTGGGCCCGGGTTTCGGCCGGCAGCAGCGACAGCAACAGGGCGCAGCACAGTGCGGCTGCGCCGACTGTTGCCGCGGCGCCACCGTTGCCGGAGTCAACACTTGGATTGGCGCCGCCGTTGCGGGCCTGGACGATGCGCCGGAAGGCGATCTCGATATCCCAGCCCTCCAGTTTGATGCGCCGGTTGAGGTAGATGGCGAAGCCGCAGGCGACATAGAACGGCGCCACCAGGGTCATGGACAGATAATAGAGCGTGTTCTGCAGCGCTGTCAGCCAGAAGGCTTCCTCTTGCAGCAGATCGAAGTAATCCAGATCCAGCTCCGCCGGAATGAACAGGTAAATCAGGCTGTAGGCGGAAAACAACAAGATCGTTTCGATATGCACACCGATAATGGTCAACCAACCGGCCGGTGCGGCATCTTCGCGGTGCAGCGCGACCACACGGTTGCGCCGCTGGGCGCCGCTCAAATGCTCCAGCTGCGATACCGGCAGGTCCATGGAGCGACTCGGAGACAGGCGCAGCCAGGTCAGTGGCCCGAGCCAGTGGCGGCGCAGCATAGCCGGCAGGGCGCTGAGCGTTTCCCGGGTGTCGGGCAGGTGTCCGAACAGCGCCTGGCTGAGGATGTACAGCAGCGGCCGCTCCCAGATCGGCTTCAGCCACCACATGACGACCACGGGCAGCCACAGCAGCGATGCCGGCAGGCAGTGCAGCAACAGCAGCGGCGGCAGGGTGATCAGCAACCACATTCTGGTGAGTGGCCACCACCACTGGCGCGCCATCAGAATACCCAGGTCCGCCGCCTCCCAAGGCTTGCGCGGGCGTATTTCGGCGCTGACGCTGTTCAGGTTCACACGGTCTCCCCGGACAGGGGCGCGCCCTGCCTGCGCGGGCCGCGCCCGGAGCGGGCCAGCCAGATGATCACCAGCGCCCACAGCAGGCCGCCGACGGTGTATTTGACCGCCGGCCGCAGGCTGGCATTGGACGACCAGAAGGCTTCCAGAAAGGCCGCGACCAGCAGCATCAGAATCACCCCGTAGATCAGTTTCACCGCCACTCGGCCCGCGCTTTTCAAGGATTCCAGGCGGGTGGCATTGCCCGGCGCCAGCAGACTGTAGCCCAGCTTGAGGCCGGCAGCGCCGGCGATGACAATGGCGATCAGTTCGAAACTGCCGTGACCGATGACAAACGGGAAGAACGTATGGTAGTAGCCGAGGTTACTGAGATGGCCCGCCACACCGCCGAACAGCAGGCCGTTGAACACCAGGATGATCAGCGAGCCCACGCCCAGCAGCAAGCCGGAGGCGAAGGTGCGAAAAGCGACACTGATATTGTTCTGGATATAGTAGCCAAACATATACAGATTGGTTTCCGATTCGCGCGCGGCGCCGAGCACCTCGTTGCCGGGGTCATACATCATTTCGAAGTCATCCACCCGCGACGGTGGCAGCAGGGTGTAGATCAGGTCGGGCTGCCACTGAATAGCTGCGAAAAACAGCAGTGCCGGCCCGAACAACAGCAGCGCCGAGAGCCAGAAATAACGCTGTTGCTGGCGCACCACCGCGGGAAACTCCACCAGCGTAAACAGCAGCAGGCCGAAACGGATACCGCGCCGCCGGCGGTAGAGCTGGCGGTGCCCGCGCAGCACCAGGTCGCCGAGCTGATCCACCAGGTGGCTGCTGTAGCGGCGCTCCCGTGCCAGCGACTGGAACTGGCACACGCGGCGGTAGAGGTGGCCGAAGCGCTGGTAGTCAGCGGGCTGCAGGGAGCTCTTCGGCTTCTCCAACTGCTCCAGCAACTGCCGGAATCGTTGCCAGTCGTCGCCGTAGCGTTTTTCGAACTGTTGTTGTTTCATGGGAGTTGCGGTTGTGTCAGTGGCCGACCAGAGAGTTGGCCATTTGCTTGATGGTCAAAACCGGGTCGCGGCTGTTCAACAGCGGTTGCAGCACCCGGGCCAGTTCCTGCTGGCGCTCATCGGACAGCTGAGGGCTGCGCTCGGCAAAAGCCAGCAGGGCTTTTTGCTCATCGGTGCTGAAATCTGCCGGTACCGCTTTTTTGCCCTGTGAGGTCAGCTGCGGTGCTGTCAGCGGGTCGGACTCGTAGACTACAATAGTGCCCGCTACCAGATCGCCCAGGCGTTTGAACTCGCGGTTGCAGATACTGCTGATCACGCCGGCCGCATAGCCCACCGGTAGAAAGTCCGCCACCCGCAGCAGGTTGCGCAGCAGTGATCCACTCAGGCTCACGGGGGTACCGTCGTCGTGTACCACCCGCAGGCCGAGGTATTTTTTGCCCGGCGTCATGCCGTCCTTCCAGACTTCGAAATACACCGGGTAAAACCACTCGAGAAAAAAATAAATGATCAGCAGCAGCCCCCACCCCATTTGCCCGGTCCAGTTGAGCGCCACTGACAGCAGCGCAAACACCAGGCTGCGGATCAGGAAATCGATGCTGAAGGCCAGTATCCGCGGCAGCACGCTGGCCGGCCGCAGCGGCAGGGCGACGCTCTCTGGGGTTTCAACGCTGTGGAGGGTGTCCAACATGAGTGTGCCCAGCCTTCCCTGCTGCGCCCGGCGGCGACTATTGAGAATATCCAGGGGTGTGTTGATAGTTAACAGTGATAACATCTCATTGTGCCTGAACCGGTGTCAAAATCAACGCGTACCCCGGGCCCGGCAGGTGCTAAATTGTGACACAGGGTACAGATCCGCCGGGTTTGTAGGCGGTAGCATAGCAAAAAACAACAGCGGAAAAGGCGTGGGGCAATGGCTGATGATATCTACAAGGCGCCGAGCAGCGAGTTGCTCGAGGCCGATCGCAAAGAAACCAACCTGGCCGGGCGCGGCCGGCGTTTTGCGGGTGCGATGATCGACGGCACAATCGCCTTCTTGTTGGTTATGCCGATCATGTGGTGGTTCGGCCTGTGGCAGAAGTCCATGAATCAGCAGGCGCTGAGTATAGCCGAGACTCTGGGTCTGGCGCTGATTGGTATTGTCAGTTTCGTGCTGGTGCAGGGCTACCTGCTCTACAGCCGCCAGCAGACCGTGGGCAAGTGGCTGCTGAGGATGAAGATCGTCGGTTTGCAGCAGGAGCGCGTGCCTTTTGGCAAGCTGCTGGGGCTCAGATACCTGCTGTTTCACATTGTTGGTCAGGTGCCTTATATCGGCCAGTTGGTGCTGTTCGGCGGGCTGATGCTGATATTCCGCGGCGACCGCCGCTGCCTGCACGATCATGTTGCCGGCACCAGGGTAGTTATGATTTGAAGACAAAAAAACCGGGCCGAGCCCGGTTTTTAGCTGTGCTGTCCGCCCTGTTTGTCAGGCGGTCAGGGCCTTGACCTGGGCATTCAGGCGGCTCTTGTGCCGGGCGGCTTTGTTCTTATGCATAATACCCTTGTCGGCGATACGGTCTATGACCGGCACGGCCGCGGCATAAGCTGCTTTGGCGGCTTCGGCATCGCCTGCCTCGATGGCGGCAATCACCTTCTTGATATAAGTGCGCGCCATCGAGCGCAGGCTGGCGTTGTGCTTGCGGGCTTTTTCGTTCTGTCGCGCGCGTTTTCTAGCTTGGGGTGAGTTGGCCACCGGGTTGCTCCTGTCTGTCATTCTGTCTGTAATTCGTCAATGGTCTTCGCCGGTAGCAGTTCTGCCGGCAGCCGGCTCGCGGCGCAGTCTTTGACGCTTGTTGCCAGACTACTATTTGCCAGTTGCCAGACTACTATTTGCCAGACCAATTAATTACTGCAGGGCTGCCTGGGCGGTACCGGTCGTTGCCAAATTTGGACGCGGTATTATGCCGGTTTTGGATTCGATGTCAATAAGCCCGCGGCGGCCGGGAACCTTACCTCGAATACCACTCCCGGGCCGTCTTCACGGTTATAGGCGCGTACATGGCCGCGGTGGAATTCGACGATCAACCGCACGATATGCAGACCCAGGCCCAAATGAGCGCGATGCTGGCCGTTGTCGGCCGCCGACTCCGGTTCGCGCACCGATACCAGGGAGTCGAATAGCTGGCCCTGCATCTGCGCCGGCAGGGGCGGGCCGTCGTTGGCCACCGCCAGGAAAATCTGCTTTGAGTTACGTGTCAGGGTCAGGGTGATGGCACCCTGTGGCGGGCAGAAATCGGCGGCGTTGTCCACCAGCTTGTCGAGCATCTGCACGATCAACTCCGGTGAGCCTTCGATGCTGTAATTGTCATCGCTGTCGGCAGGCCCGACGATGCGCTGGGCCGGGTAGACATCGGCATAGGCTGATACCACGTCTTGCAGCAGCAGATTGAGCATCACCGTCTCGCGCTCGCTGGTTTTAATACTCTGCTCGACCCGGCTGGCGGCGCTCATGGCGGTGAGGATGGCGGAGAGGCGGCCGGCGCCCTCACGGGCGCGCTCGGCGAAGATTTCCGCACTTGCTGGCAGGGGTTCGTGTTCCAGGTTGTCCAGCGATGTGCGCACCACCGCCAGCGGAGTGCGCAGCTCGTGGGAGAGTTTGCTCGACAGGCTGCGCAGGTAGTCGGTGTATTCCTGCAGGCGCCCCAGCAGCTGGCCATAGCTGCGGGTCAGATCACCCACTTCGTCCGCGGCGCCGGAGGTGGGAAAGGTGCCCTGAATTTTGCCGTCTTCGCCGATGGCGTTGTCGGCGGCTCGACTGAGTCGGCGGATACGGAACGACAGCCAACTGGCATAGGCCAGCAAGCCCAGGCCGGCCACTCCCGTCGCCAGCAGGGAGTAGAGAAACAGGCGATTGAAAGCGCTGTTGGTCAGCGCCAGCATTTCATCGGTGCTCTGCTCGGCGACTACCGCTCCCAGAGTGCTGTCACCGCCGGCAATGGGCACCGCTGCGCGGCCAACCCGGCGCGGGCCGTCCTGGTACCAGAGCGCCCGGCGCTGCCCTGCCAGAGCACTTGCCACCTCGCCGGTGGCGAAACGCCCGTCGCGGGCGGGTCGATCGAGGTCGGGCAGGTTTTTCTCCCCCAGTGCCAGCCGGTACAGCCAACTGAGCAGGCCGTGTTGTGCGGGTGCCGTGGAGACCGCTTCATAGGGGTTGATCTGCTGCTGTAAGTGTCCCGCCTGTGCCACCAGCCAGCCATCGCGCGCCGCCACACTCAGGCGCAGCCCGTCGGCTGCGAATATACCCAGCGTGCTGGTCAAGCTGCTGCTGCGCCTGATCAGGGCCGGTGGTTGCCGGGTGGCCCCCAGGTTGCCCAGCCTTTGCACTGTTGGCTCGGGGCTATCTTCAGAGGGGCTATCCTGAGTGTCCTGATTGACGACCGTGAAGCCCAGATGCGCGTCGCTCAGTGTCAGCGGCAGCCGTAGCTCCATTTGATAGCCGCCGATGCGCTCGCGCCAGGCGCCGCGTATGCGGTGTTCCTGGCGCACATGGCCGCTGCTGTTGAGATAGCGGGCAGTCAGCTGCCCGGGCGCGCTGGTGCGCAGCACATAGTCGCGCCCAGCCATGCCGCGCCCCAGGTGCAACAGCAGGTGGTCGCCGCTGGCAAGCCTTGCCAGCCCCGGATTGTGGTAGCTCAGATGGCTGTCGTAGACCTGAAAAAACATATAGATCTGACCGTCAAACAGGCCTGCCCAAAATCGCACGGAAAAGCGCTCAGTTGCTTCTACCGCTGCACTGGGTTTCTGCATAGTGCCTGTAGTCATTGGGGTAGCTATGGGTGTCCCGTTAACTCCAATGGGTGTCCCGTTAACTCCAGCGTTAACTCCGGTCATGGGGGTGGCTATGAGTGTCCCGTTAACTTTGGCTGGTGTCTCATTAGGGCTGATGGTGGGTGTCCCCGTAAGGCCTCTGGTTGCGGTAGTCGTGGGTGTCCAGGTAAAGGAGGTGGGGGTGAGGGGGAGGTGGCGCCAGTCGTCGTCGTAGCCGTCGACGATGGCAGCGCTCGGCAGGGGGTGCAGGTAGATAGGACGGGCGCCGGCGGTGGACACCCCTGCGCCGTGCAGGGCCGTTTTTAAGCCGGCATCGTTGGCAATATGGGCGGCTACCGCTTTGGCGCTGGCCAGCAGCGCCACTGACTGACCCTGGCGCAGGGCATCCTCCATTTCGCGGATATACTGGCAACCCGCCCATGGCAAACACAGCGTCAGCAGACTGACCAGAATCAACTGGCGCCTAAGTCGCAAGATCCCCGCCCTCCACTTTTAACCTGCCGGTCACGAGGGCCGCTGCAGCGGCGCCGGCTCATTCATGCAGCACCCAGCGATAACCCATGCCGTAGGCGGTCTGAATGGCGTCGAAGTCGCCGTCGCAGCGGCTGAACTTTTTGCGGATACGCTTAATGTGGGAGGTAATGGTATTGTCGTCCAAAACAACATTGGCGGCATCCATCAATTGCTGCCGGTTTTTCACGTGGCCGGGGTGCTTTGCCAGGGCGTGGACAATCCACAGCTCGGTAACGGTAAGGTCCAGCGGCCGGCCGTCCCAGTGTGCTGACATACGGTCGAGATTGAGCGCCAGTTTGCCGCGGGAAAGAATCTGTTCGTCGGCGCCGGCGGGTTTGCGCAGCGCGTCCACACGCCGAAACAGCGCGGTAATACGCGCCAGCATATGGGCCTGGCCGATGTCCTTGGTCAGATAGTCGTCGGCGCCCAGGCGCAGGCCCGAGATCACGTCGAACTCGTCGTCTCTGGCGGTTAGAAAGATAATCGGCAGCTCCGGCGCCATACTGCGCAGCTCGCGGCACAGATCGAAGCCGCCCTCGACCTCTTCGCCCAGGCCGACATCGATAATTGCCAGCTCCGGCAGCTGGCGCTGAAACGCTGCCAGCGCCGCCGGACGGCTGTCGTAGTGGGCTACTTGGTAGCCCTGGCGCCCGAGCGCATCACAGTAGTTTTGCGCAATACTGATTTCGTCTTCGACAATGGCAATCTGGCGCCCCATAGCCCGTTCCTGTGCTGGCTGATGACTGGTTGCCCGCAACGGCGGGCCGGTGCTGCAGATGCTAGGCTAACCCATCTGTCGCCGTCTGTGCCACTGCGCCACAATTTATCACTTTTCATCGCCGTATCATCACGATTGCGCCGCTGCCCGCCCGCTTGTGCTGTTGCAATACTGTTACCGCCAACACCAGGCAGCGCAGCGCAACCACCGGAGTACCGAAATGATGAATGAAAAAATCAGTGTGGCGATTGTATTCGGCGGCCAGTCGGCCGAACACAAAGTGTCGATACAATCGGCCTTTAATCTGCTGGAGAGCATAGACCGGGAAAAATATCATCCGTTCCTGCTGGGTATCGACCGCACTGGCAGCTGGTTTTTATACCCCGATTTTTACGCCGTGACCAACCGCCGCCAGCCGCGCCAGCGCCTGTGCCGGAGCCGCGTGCGGGAGGTGGCGCTGCTGCGTAAAAACGCCGCCGTTCATATTCTCGATCTCGACACCCTGGATCTGCTCGGGCAGGTTGATGTGGTGGTGCCGGTGCTGCACGGACCCTGTGGCGAGGACGGCTGTATCCAGGGGCTGGCGCGCATGCTCGGGGTGCCCTGTGCCGGCAGCGACGTGCTCAGCTCGGCACTGTGCATGGACAAGGATATCAGCAAGCGGCTGCTGTCGCAGGCCGGTGTGGCAGTGGCCGACTATCTGGCACTGACGCGCGATCACAGTATGACCTTTGAAAAACTGGTCGACAGGCTCGGTTGTCCACTCTACGTCAAGCCGGCCGGTATGGGCTCTTCCATCGGTGTCTCCAAGGTGGCGAGCCGCGAGGCATGGGCTGCGGCGATGGCGATGGCTTTTCGCTACGACAGCAAGGTACTGGTAGAGCGGGAGATCTGCGGCCGGGAGATCGAATGCGCCGTCATCGGTCGCGAGCGCCCCCGGGTTTCAGTACCGGGCGAGGTGATTACCCGTCACGGCTACTATTCCTACACCGCCAAATACCTGGACAGCGAGGCGGCGCAGTTGGAAATTCCCGCCGTGCTGGATGATATGACCGCCGCTGTCATTCGCCAGCTGGCGGCGGATGTATACACACTGCTCGGCTGCCGCGGCATGGCGCGGGTGGACATGTTCCTGACCGCAGGCGATGAGGTGATCGTCAACGAGGTCAATACGCTGCCGGGCTTTACCCACAACAGTATGTTTCCGAAGCTGTGGCAGGCCTCGGGGGTCGACGGCCGGGCACTGATTGATCATCTGGTAATGGGTGCAATCGACGGCTTTTTCAGCCGCCAGGAGTCAGCGATCTTCGATGCAGTGGCTGGCGCCGCCGGCGCCGGCGAGCTATCGTAAGCCATCTTGCCACTGCGGAGCCCTGTTTATGGCCAGCCGAGCCGATTTCGATTTCTTTTCCACCCTGCGGGTACGCTATGCGGAAATTGATGCCCAGGGAGTGGTATTCAATGCCCACTACCTGACATATTTTGATACCGCGCTAAACGATTTTATGCGCGAGTCGGATATCGATTACCAGGGAATGGTGGACACCCTGGGCGTAGATTTCCATCTGGTAAAGTCTACCGTCGAATACCTGAGGCCGATCCATTTCGATGAGCTGATCGATGTGGCGGTGCGGGTGGCGCGGGTCGGCCGCTCCAGTGTGACCTGGGATATGGCCATCTTTCGCAGCGCTGAAAGCGAGTGCCTGACCCGGGGTGAGGTTATCTGGGTATGCGCGAAGGTCGGCAGTCATCAGTCCCACCCGCTGCCACAGGCTTTTGTCGATCTGCTGCCCGCCGGTCTCAGGACATTGGCACCCGGCTGAAAAAACGGCGCCTAAATACAAAGATATAGATATTCGAATTTCGATGCCAATAAATTATTGGATTATCCCCCTGAGCGCGTATATAGTTCACAGCACTAAGGAGATGGTCTTTATAGTACTTAAATGAATATATCCATCAGTAGCTATGACCACGGTTCAGGGATGGAATAGCCAGAGTGTTGTTATCCGTTACTGTTGCTTTGCTGTGAGGACGTTCGTTGTGAAAAATATTATTGCAGTCGTGTTTTCCACGCTGTTGCTGGCAGCTTTCTCCGCCGGTGCGGCAGCCAGTTGCCAAAAACCCACGGCGCCCAATCTGCCTAACCCAGACACCGCCGTCACTCCGGAGATGGTCAAAGCCAAGCGCGACGTACAGGCGTATCTGACGGCGGCCGAGGCCTATCTGGAATGCGTAAAGGTAGTCGCCAAGCACAATGCCATGGTCGATGAAATGGAACAGGTCGCCGATGCCTTCAACGCCGCTGTTCGCGCCTACAAAGCGCGCATGGCCAACGCTTAAAGTTTGATGCCCTGACCGATGTTTGGTCCTTTTTGCGGGAGCCCCCAGCTCCCGTTTTTTCTTTTCTCCAACACCCTTTCCCCAATCTTCTGACAGTGCTTACTAGCGCCCGGCGCGTTAAAAAAGTGCGCTTGCGGTGGGTATTGCCTTAGTATTCGTCCTGGTTGTAACCAATATTCGCAGCGACAGGGGGATACGTGATTAAAAAGATCATTGCAGCGGCGGGCTTGTATCTTTGGTTTGGCATATCGGCCGGTGCCTGGGCGGAAAAACCGCAGGTGGTCATTCTCGCCACTGGCGGCACCATCGCCGGGGCCGGGGAGTCGGCGGTGGGCGCCAGGTACGCGGCCGCCAAGCTGCCGATTGACAAGCTGCTCAGCGCTGTACCGCAAATTCACCAACTGGCGCAGGTCTCCGGCGAGCAGGTGGCGCAGATCGCCAGCCAGGCCATGACCTCGGAGATCTGGCTGAAACTGGCCCGCCGCGTCGACAAACAGCTGCGCCGTAAAGAGGTTGCCGGCGTAGTGATCACCCACGGCACTGACACGCTGGAGGAAACCGCCTATTTTCTGCAGCTGGTGATCGGCAGTGACAAACCCGTGGTTCTGGTCGGTTCCATGCGCCCTCCCACCAGTCTCAGCGCCGACGGCAATATCAACCTCTACAATGCGGTCGCCGTAGCGGCCAGCGAAGCCGCCCGCGGTCGCGGCGTGATGGTGGTGATGAACGATGAAATCCACGCCGCGCACAGTGTCACCAAGTCGCACACAACGGCTTTGAATACTTTTGTATCCCGCGGTAAGGGGCCGCTTGGCCATGTCGAATACGGCTCGATCAATTTTTATCAGCCGCCGCAGCCACAGCGCTTGTCGCCCTTCGATATCCGCAAGTTGGAATCACTCCCGGTGGTCGACATCGTCTACGGCTATGCCAATGCCTCGCCGCGGCCGGTTGAGGCCCTGGTGGTGGCGGGCAGCCAGGGTATCGTCCACGCCGGTGTCGGCAACGGCAACCTGTTTCCGGCTGTCGAGCAGGCGCTGATCGAAGCGCGCCGCAAACAGGTGGTGATCGTGCGCAGCGCCCGGGTCGGCAGCGGTCATGTGCTGCGCAATGCCGAGGTCGACGACGACAAGCACGACTTTGTGGTGGCCGATGATTTAAGCCCGCAGAAAGCGCGCATATTACTGATGCTGGCGCTGACGCAGTCGCAGCAGAGCAGCCAGATCCAGGAGTGGTTTTACCGGCTGTAGGCCGGCCTGTCCGGTATTCAGCACAGGCGCGGGTCGCGCCGCAATGCCGTGGCGAGGAAATCCATCAGCACTCGAATCCGCCCGGTCTGGCGCAGATCCGGGTGGGTCAACAGCCACAGTGCATTGTTGCTGGCCTCGGGCAGCGCAAACAATTGCTCCAGGGCGGGCTTTTGCTGATCGTCGGGCAGCAGCACCAGCCCCAGGCCGACCTCCGCCAGCCGCGACAAGGTATTCAGTGTACTGCCGCGGGCCACAATCTGCTCGGTGTTGAGGTGGCGCCGCAGCCAGGTGTAGGCGGACAGGTGGAACAGTGATGCCTCCGGGGCTATCCAGGCCTGATTGCGGGCCTGCTCGAAGTCGCGCGGGCGCGGGCGCGGGCCAAAAAAAGCCGGTGCGGCAAACACACTCCAGCCCATATCCACGACTTTGCGACCCACCAGGTAAGGTGCCGGTGCCGCCGTCGCCCGCAGCGCCACATCCGCCTCGCGGCGGTTTAAATCGAGATCGGCGTTGCCGACCAGAATCGTCACGGCAATGTCCGGGTAGTGCTGTTTGAAGTCCCGCAGTATCTCCGGCAGGTAGGCGTAGGCGAGATTCTCCGGCGCCGTCAACCGCACTTCGCCGCACAGCGATCTGTCAGTACCCGTTAACTGCCGCTCCAGGGCGTGAGCCTGCGCCTCCATCTGTTCGGCGAATGGCAGCAGGTCCTCGCCGCCGGCGGTCAGCTGATAGCCGTCCGGCAGGCGCTCAAACAGGCGGGTCTGCAGCTGGGCCTCCAGTTGATTGAGGCGCCGGTAGACCGTACTGTGATTGACCGCCAGTGCCTCGGCTGCGCCCGACAGGGTGCCGGCGCGGGCGACGGCGAGAAAATCCGGTAATAGATTCCAGTCCACTACAGTCCTCCAAATGGGTTTTTCAAGGCCCCGGTTTTGCCCGGTTTTACAGGTAGCCGAAGTTTTAAGTTGAGGCGCTATTCTATGATCTTTTGCAGCCATTTGCAGAATTGCAAATAGAAAATGCAAATATTGATCTTATCAATGCAGAATGGCAAGTGTAGTCTGTAGCCATACCATCCTGATCACAGACAATTCAACGAGGACACAGTTATGAACGAACAGCAGCTACAACAAAGTGGTATCGCCCTGTTGCGGGTTTCCCTGGGTATTATTCTGGTTGCCCACAGTATCTATCTGAAACTGATGGTTTTTACCCTGCCGGGTACGGCGCAGTTTTTTGCCAGTCTCGGTCTGCCGGAGTTTCTGGCCTATGTGGTATTTATTGCTGAGGCGGTTGGCGGTATCGCCCTGATTCTCGGGGTCCAGACCCGCTGGGTGTCCCTGGCGCTGGTGCCGGTATTACTGGGCGCAACCTGGGCACATCTGCCGGCCGGCTGGTTGTTCAGCAATCCCAACGGCGGCTGGGAGTATCCGGCGTTTTTAACGGTCGCGGCGCTTGCTCAGGCCCTGCTGGGTGATGGCGCGGCTGCGGTGAACAAGTCGGCTCCACTCGGTATAGTGCGCCCCGTGTCACGGGCCGCCGCCTAGGGAGCGACATAAAAAAGGCCCGGTATGACCGGGCCAAGCTCGCACAGGAGATGAGACTGGATCGAGGCGCGGCGGCGTCTCGATTATTTGATTTGGGCGATGCCCTCGGCTTCTGTCGGCGCGAAGATTTCGATATCCACCCGGCGCTCCATGGCGTACTTTTCGAAGTCGCCGCGACCGGAGGTGGCCTGACTGGCGCCGAAGGCGCGTTTCTCGATACGCTCGAGCTTAATGCCCCGCACTACCAGGGCGTTCTGCACCGCCAGCGCGCGGTGCTCCGAGAGGACATTGTTGTACTCATCGGTGCCGCGCGGATCGGCATGGCCGCCCAGGCGCACATTCAGGCTGGGGTTTTCCTGCAGAAACTTGGCCAGCGCCGCCACTTTCTCCTTGCCGCGCTCGGTCAGGCTGTCGGCGCCGGTGTGGAACAGCACCTGAAACTCGAGACTGTCCATCGCCAGTTTGGCGAGATCATCGGCGCGGCCGCTGGCCTGCGCCAGTTGGGTATGCAGGTCGGCGATATGGGCCTCGGCTTCCGCCAGTCGCCAGGCGTCTTTGCCGGCATTGTCCGCCTTTTCAATCTGCTCGCCCATGTAAGCGCCGCCCAGCGCGCCGAGGATAAAACCTACCGGCCCGCCGAGCACTGCGCCGGCTACGGTAGAGGTAGTGAAAACTGTGCCCTGTTTGACATCGGTACTGACGGCAAAGCTGGACGGGGCAGAGGCGATGCTGGCCATTACTAAACTTGAAATTGCGATGATCTTTTTCATGATGATTTTCCTTCCGTTAATAACAATAGAGTTGGGTAGCGGACGCCGGCCCCGGGTTGCGGCTGGCTGGTGAGTGTTATTTAAGCGAAAGAAGTGGGCGATGCCGGGTCGGTCTTGGGGCAGGGCGGCGATAAATTATGACCAATTGTGTCAACTTCTGCGTCGATTCCGGGTCCAATTCAAAATTCCGGCAACTCTGCCAGACTTAGTGTCGTTGTTTTCCGAATATCCTTGCCTGTGGCCAGTGAGGGGTCCAAGTGAACAGTCGCAATACCGTGAAATACCGTATGCTGTGCATGGCTTTTATCTGTGTCGGTCTGGGCCTGATGGTGCCAGCCGCGCACAGCGCAGCAGATAAGGGATTTGAGTCAAATGCCTCGGCGATGACCCAGGCGCAGTTAGAGTCGGCGATCAGAGCCATGGCGGACAGCGCCGAGGGCGGTGGTGGCGTGCTGCAGTTTGAGTACGATGGGGTGATTCTGGTCTGTGTATCGGATATTGCCAACGATCGCATGAGAATAGTGGCGCCAATTGGCGATTACTCTGGCATTACGCCGCAGCAGAAAGACCTGATGCTGGCGGCTAATTTTCACACCGCGCTGGATGCCAGATACGCCATGAGCAAAGGTGTACTGTACGCTGTCTTTATCCATCCGTTATCGACCCTGGCGCCTGTGGAAATCAGCTCGGCGGTGCGCCAGGTGGCAACGCTGATGCAGACCTTTGGCAGGGAGTATTCGAGCGGCGAGCTGAATTTCCCCGGCCCGGGTCCGCAACGGCCGCAACCGACCGATAAAACGCCTTTGTAGCGCCTTTGCAGTGGGTGTCCCGATAAGGCCCGATAAGGCCTCTCCCGATTAAGGGCCCTTTGCAGAGCTTTACTATGAGAGAGCTTTACTATGAGTGTCCTGATAAGGAAATAACTACAGTTTTGGGTGCCTAGTTACGGTGCAGTTACAGTGGGTGTCCCGATCTTATTGATAGCCTTGGGTGTCCTGATAGCAGTGCTGATAGCGGGTACTGACAGCAGGGAGTCATCTGTGTCGGCTGTAAAGGCGTAGTAAAAAGTTGTAACGAAAAGGATGTACCCGCCATGAGACAAGATGCCGTCCGCTTTCTGGCAGCCCTGTTGCTCGGCTGTCTGTCGACAACGGTATTTGCGCACCGCTACGATATTGAAATCGATCCGGCCCTGGCGCTATTGCAGGTGCGGCTCTGTTTCGCCGGCGCTGCTCCCGCTTCGCTGACAAGCGGCAGCCCGCGCGCAGTCGGTTATATCAGCGACCTGCGTATCGAGGGCGTCCATTCGGGTGCTCGCGCACAGCTCAGGCGCGGCCGTATACAATTGCAAAATATTCCGCCCGGTGCCTGCCTCGGCTATCGTGTCAACCTGGATCGAATCACCGATAATCGCATCAGCTATCGCAGTGCCGGCAGCCGCCTGGTCGATATCCGTACCTGGTTGTGGCGCCCCGAGAGGGTCCCTGCCCGTACCCGTCTTTCTTTTAAATTGCCCCAGGGGGTGAAAGTGGCGGGACCCTGGCCCACTGTCGGCGATCAGAAGCATACTTTTTGGTTGCCTGATACACCTGCCGACTGGTCGGGGCGGGTTGTTTTTGGACAGCTGAAGCGAACCGCGGTAACAGTCGGCAGTACCGATCTGGATATCACGCTGATGGGGGATTTCGATCGCGGCCAGATCGATGATGTGCGCACCTGGGTGGGCGGGGCGGCAGACAATATCCGCCGCGTTTACGGTAACTTTCCACTCGCCGATGCCGGTGTACTGGTGGTGGCGCTGGTCAACGGCTACGGCTATGAGCCGGTACCCTGGGCAGAAGTACAGCGCAGTGGCCGCCCGGAAGCGCATTTCTTTATCAATCAGAACGCCCCGCTGCAGGCGTTTATTAACGACTGGACACCTACTCACGAAATGGCGCATATGTTGCACCCGTCAATGGAGTGGCGCTTTAAATGGGTCTACGAGGGGCTGGCGAGCTACTACCAGAATGTGGCCCGCGCCCGCAGCGGACAGTTGACCCAGCAGCAGGCCTGGCAGAAGTTGTACGACGGTTTCCAGCGAGGGTTGAAACAGGCACGCCGCGGCTTCGGTGGCTATATGGAGGTGTACTGGCGCGGTGCCGCGGCAGCACTGATTGCCGATGTGACGCTGCGCCAGCAGAGCCAGAACAGCCAGTCATTGGATTCGGCGCTACAACAGTTCGGCCAGTGCTGCTTTACGCCGGTAACCACATGGAATGGCTTTGCGTTTTTCGAGCGCCTCGACCGCCTTACCGACAGCACGGTATTCAGCGATGTATTTGGCCGTTACGCCAACTCGGATGAGTTCCCGGATGTGACACCGGTACTGCGCGAACTCGGTATCCGTGTGGACAATGGGCGCGTGCATTTAACTGCCGATGGCCCCTGGGTGGCACTGCGCACGGATTTGATGACCCGCCCCCTGCTGCTGAGCGAGTCGCAGTGAACCCGCCACTGTCCCCTATATCGCCTGTATACCTGTGCTGGCCATTTTAGCGGTGGGTGTCCACTTTATATTGCAGTCTTTACATGGGTGTCCACTTTACACTTTCCATGCACATCCTTGTGATGGGTGTCCTCTTTACACTCGACTTTATATTGCAGTCTTTACATGGGTGTCCACTTTACATTCACACTTTACACTCTTTGTGATGGGTGTCCTCTTTACACTTTTTGTGATGGGTGTCCTCTTTACACTCTTTACATCCTACATCCCTGCACGGCGCCCCAAGTGCTGGTGCGATAACTATCAGTTACAGATATCCCCTGTGACTGCCGGCAACTGCGCTGGCGCGCCGGGCTGGGCCTTATCGCCGTTGAAACCGAAGACCACGCTGGTGCCGGGTGCAATCAGGCGGTTCCAGGACAGCGGCGTGGCGCTGTAGGGGTTGTCGCCGCTCGACACGGCATTCCACAGGTTGCCGAGGCGCGAACCGTCGCTGTAGGCCCAGCTGACCCGCCATCCGTCAACGGTGCTGGCGCCATTGTTGCTGAGGCGGATATTGGCGCTGAAGCCGGTGTGCCATTCGTTCAGCAGTACGTATTCACACAGCACACCACCCGCCGCCGCAGTGACATCAATAATCGCGCTGTCACTATCGCTCAATTTGCCGTCACTGACGGTAACTCTGGCAGTGTAGCTGCCAGGGGCGGTGTAGATATGGCTCGTGCTCTCGCCGGTGCCGGTGGTGCCGTCACCGAAATCCCAGCTGTAGCTCAGCGGATCGCCATCGGCGTCGCGCGAATCGGCGGCGCTGAAACTGACATCGAGGGGCGCAACGCCGGCGGCGGGCGTTGCACTGATGGCGGCGAGCGGCGGGCTGTTCTGCGGTGTGGACGGCGAGTTGAGCTGAAAGGAAAAGCCGTTGACCTGCAGGCCGGCGCCGCCCCGCCACACTTCGAAACCGGCTTCCATATCCATCAGGTACCAGTCCGGATCGATGTAACCGCGCAGCGTGGCATCATCGATAAAAGGCTTCAGATCGAGAGCCGCCGAGTTTACCGGTACGGTTCGGCGGTAGGTGACGAAATTCCAGCCGGGGCTGTCGGTAAACCAGACTTCCCAGGTGGTGCCGGCGAGCACCACCGTATCCGTCAGCGAGCCGCCCGGTTGTACAGCGCCGTTGTGGTCGAACCACAGCATCAGTTCGGCACCGTCGGGTGGACCGGGAACGGGGTTGGTCTTAAACCACGCCTCGGCAGTTGCGTTCCAGGTATCGCCGTCTATGGTATTGAAGCTCCAGCTGAAGGCGGCACTGTCGACATCGCTGACCCGCATCGGCATGCCGCTGTCAGGCGTGCAGTCCTCCCAGTGGCAACCTTTGAAAATGGATGGGTAAGATGCCGGTAAACCGCCGAAATTGGCGTGTTCGGCGCTGTCGATTTTAAAACCCGTTGCCGCGACCGGGCTGATGCACTGGGCAGTATCGGCTCCCCAGATGTTGTTTTGCAGGGTGTATTCGCCGCCGGCAACGCTCAGAGTGCCCCACTTGTGACAAATCTGGTTATCGCTCTGTGCGTGGCTGCATACTGCCGCCACCAGCAGCGCCATGCCAATTGACCGGGGCGGAAGTTTCTGCGATAGAGTACGCATTGTTCGCTCCATTGTTGACTGATGTTAGCGCCGCCCGTTCAGTTACAGGCGGCGCCGCTTACCAAGGGTGTCTGCGCCGGTGTATCGGCAACACCTTTGGTGCCGTTAAAACCGAATTCCACACTCTGTCCCGGATTGATGGTGCTGTTCCAAGCCAGAGGGACGGCCGTATAAGGGTTGTTGCCGCTGAGCGCGACGTTCCAGGCGAAGTCGACACTGGAACCGTCGCTGTATGCCCAACTGACCTCCCACCCGTCGACGGCGCTGGTGCCGTTATTGGTCAAACGGACGGTGCCGGTAAAGCCGGTGTTCCATTCGTTTTGCATGATATAGTCGCAACTGACGCCGCTCGATGCCGTGTTGACGGTAATATCCGCGCTGGCGCTGTCAGTGAGTTCACCATCATTGACTACCACCGTAGCGGTGTAGACACCCGGAGCTGTGTAGGTATGGCTCGGGCTTATACCGCTGCCGCTGCCGCCGTCTCCAAAGCGCCAGCTGTAAGTCAGGCTGTCGTTATCCGGGTCGGTGGAGGCGGCGGCGCTGAAGCTGACGACAAGTGGCGCGTCACCGGATACCGGCGCGGCGGCGATTGCCGCCACCGGTGCCCGGTTGGCGCCGGGGTCGCTGACCGCGATCGATACCGTGGCGGGAGCCGAGACCAGGTTTTCGTCGTCGGTGACGGTAAAGGTGAAGCTGTCGTCACCGACAAAACCCGCATTCGGCGTATAAGTGACTGCAGGGCCGCTGCCGCTGACCGTGCCGTTGGCCGCCTGCCCATAGTTGTAGCTGACGATGGTGCCATTGCTGTCCACGCCCGAGAGAATGATATCGACCGGAGTGTCGAGCGCCGTTGCAACTGCCTGCGCCTGCGCCACCGGCGGACAATTGCTTTGGCAGACTACCGGAAACAAATCGGCGAACAGGGCATTGGCGGTCGCCACTTCCACCTGCGCCCAGTAGCGGTGATAAGTAAATTCGGGGTCGCGGCCCTCGGCGGCGGCATCCAGTACCTCCTGATAGCCGGGATCTCCCTGATAGAAGGGGCGCATGTCGATAAAAGTGGTGCCCGCGCCGAGGGTGGCGCCAACCGCATTGGTGCCACTCCAGCCCGGTGGAAAGTAGACCGGATCGTTGACGCGGCTGAAGTCGCCGCGGGTTTCCAGCGTGGCCACACCCTTGGCGGTGCGATGATTGTTCCAGAAGCGATCGAGAATGGTTTGCGCCGCATCGCGGGCACCGGCGTGTACGCTGCCCTGATGCCGTTGCTCGGCGGCGGCATAGTACATCAGTGCTTTGGCCAGACTGTGCGCTACGCCTACGTCCTGGTTATGGGTGACGACCTGCACATGCAGGTCGGTATTCGGCTGCGGGTTGTCCGGGTCCCACAGCTGCGGCAGGCCGCTGAAAGACAACTCCGCCGCCAGTTTGACATCACCGCCGCTAAAATCCAGGACCGGCTTGCCGGCGGCCGGGGCGGTATCCAGCACCCAGCTCACCCACTTGTCCATGATGGCTTTGCTGCGCGCTTCGCCGGTCAGGTAGTAGTACTCCGCCAGTCTCTGCGTGCCCCAGGCCTGCCAGCCAAACCAGGTGCCGGAGCCCGGATCTGCGTAAACCGGGTTGGGGTCATAGACCATGCCGTAAAAAGTGCGGTCGTGGGGATAGGTATCGTAGGTGCCGTTCCAGCTGTTGGTGGCGCCGCCGGAAAAAGCGCCTTCGGCGGTCTGCGTCCACTGAAAAAACTGCAGCGAACGTTCCAGTCCGGTGGCCCAGTCCCGCTGTGCGCCCGGTGTTGGCGGTATCAGTTCGGGTACCTGCGAGAGTGCATAGGCCGCCATGGGATTCTGATAGGCAAAGTGTACATGGCTGGAACCGATGCGCCAGGCCCAGCCCTGCGGCACCAGCGGCCCGCCCCAGGAGTAAAACCAGGACATCAGGTAATGAGCCGAATCGTAACCGTTGCCGGCGCCGCCGGATTCGCTTTGCGCACCCATTTTTTTAAAGTACTTGTCGAACATTGCCAGGCGCAGGTAATCGCCCATTTTGGCCGCTTTGTCCATCAGCCCCGGCACCACCTGCTGCGGATCCTTGCCCTGGTCTTTCATCCATTGCAGCGCCCAGTACATCACCTGTACTGCGCGGGCGTCCGCATCCGGCGCATTGGTATAGCGCCACTGTTTGGCCGGCGCCTGTTGTTCCTGAACGAACAGATCCAGAAAACCGTATTGCCCGCCCCAGGAAAAATCCTCCCATGAGGGGTGGGGAACGGTTTCCCAGACCGACTCCTGTTCGCCGCGCTGGAAAGTATTGATATAGGACGGCGTGCTGGTGCCGTCGCCGAGATTGCCGTAGCCGTAGACATTGTCCAGGTCCAGCAGCCAGTGCATGCCGTAGATTTCCCAGCTGCCGTACTGCTGGGCCAGCGCCGCGGAGATGGGGTCGCTGCCCACTGCCGCGCTCGGTGTCAGGGGCAGTGGGTAACTGGAGGGCAGCGGGCCTTCCGGCACATAAGTGGCGGGCGAACCGGGATTGTAGCCGTCGGCGGTCGGCTGCATCTGCGAGGTGGGGATGATCTGCTGCTCAATGATATTCCAGGCCTCTGCCAGCGGCTGCCAGTCGCCGGTGAGTTTACCGTGCAGTGCCTCCAGCCACAAAATATAGGAGTAGGCTTCCGAGGTGGACTGGTGGCCGTGATCCGGCGCCTCGACAATGAATGTTTCCACCGAGTGATAGGGCCCGCCGTCGGCGCTGAGATAACCGTTGGCCGGGTCGTAGATTTCATTGCGGATTTCGGTGAAACGGCTTTCGTATTCCGCCGCCGCCAGAGCCGATGGCGCAATACCGCCGGCAAGCAGGCAGAAGGTAAGGGGGAGCACGCTGCGGTGAGACAGACAGCGGACTGTTTTGCTACTTGGTTTCATATTTGATTTCATGCTTGGCGCGGTAAAAAAATTGCTGATTTGCATTATCTGATGCCTCCAAACAGCTATGGAAATTTCTCGCGGCCGGGCCGGCCGGGAGGAGGTGGAGCGCTACCAATATGCGTGAATCGAGTGCGGGTATTCGACTGTTTCGCCGGTTGTTTTAGTATCGCTTGCCGGTGCTGCCGGTTGTCGAACTTTTTGCGCGTGAATATGAACTTTGCCATTGGCTATTTATGGCGCCGGCCGTAAATCATATGGACACTTGCCTTTCACGGCGTTATGTTCATCACAGCGGTGGCGATAGCGCGACGGCAAACGGGAGGCGGGAAACCTATGGCGACAGATGAGAGAACAAAGCCGTGCAAATTCGGTTTTGCACTGTTAGGTTTAATGACATTATTGCCGGCGACGGCTGATGCCGTTATCTATTTCAACGCCAGAATAGCCGGGCCTGTGACCAATATCTATTGCATAGACCGGCAAGGTGCAATCAAGAAGCTGACTGACAACAATAGCTGGCGCGATCTGCAACCCGATGTTTCCGTGCGCGGCGATATGGCGTTTGCATCGAACCGGGAAGCAGGCGCTAAAATCGATCTGCAGCGGAAATCGGAAAACTTCAATATTTATATCGCCGATCGGCGCGCGGGCAAACTGCGCCAGCTGACCGCGGACCCGGGCCGCGAAACCTCACCCAGGTTCAGTCCCGACGGCCGCCGGCTCGCCTATCTCGGTGAAGCGGCGACAGGCGGGCAGGGCCTGTATCTGATCGGGCGCGACGGCAGCCGGCAGCGACTGCTGGCAAAGGCGGAACAGATCTTCGACTTTGCCTGGTCGCCCGGCGGTGACGCCATTGCGTTCGCGGCCGTCGACCGGCAGCGCTCGACCATAACCCTTGTCGATGTTCAATCGCAGGCACTGCGGCCTTTGATAGAGGTATCATCCGAGGCGGAAACGGCGTCCGCCGCCCATTTGGTCGCACCGCAGTGGTCGCCGGATGGGCGCGCCATTGCTTATATCAGACACCCGCTCAGGGGTGATGAGGTCAGAAGTGTATTCGTGGTCAGACCGCAGGCGCAGGCGGCCGCGGCCGCCGGGCAGCGGGTATCCGCCGCCGGTGTACAGGCGCAGGCGCCGTTGATCTGGTCCGCCGACAGCCGGCGGCTGTTGTACGCCGGGCTGGTCGACTACCGCTACCGCTATGACGAGCGCCTGCACCGCAAAGTCTATGACGGGGGCATGCAGATATTCGTCAGCGAACCCGGCGCTAAAACCCGACAGTTGACCCGGGGCAATCACCTGCACGCCCGCCCGGTGTTTTCCCCCGACGGGCGTTCCATTGCCTATTTGTACGCCGATAAACTCGGCGGTGCGCGCAGTCTGTCGCTGCGAACCATGAACCTCGACGGCAGCGACCTGCGAGAACTCTATACCAATGTTGCGCGGCAGTCCTCGCTGATCTGGCGCTGACAACCACTACAGGCTAATCAAATCTCAGCTCAATGCTGGTGGCGGCACCGTTGCGAATCACCGTGACGCTGTCCGCCCCGGAAAGGCCGAGGCTGACAAAGTGGCCGCTCGCACTGGTGCTGCCGCCGGCATGTTCGATATCGACATCAAAGGCGTCGCCGGTGTTTTCCACATATAGATTACCGGCAATGCTCTGACCAAAGCGCACGTGAATCGGCGCTTCGCAGCCCAGATCGATCGCTACCCTGGCGCCGGGCTGGTCGATCAGTACCGGCTGCTTGGGGTCGAGTCCGGGGCAGTCGTTGCGCGGCGGCGGCGGTGGTGGCGGCGGGCCGGCCGGGTCCGCGGCCGGCGGATAGGCATTGGCCAACAATGTCGCGAAGGCCTGCGGGAACCAGCGCCCGGCGTGCGGCGCATCCGGCAGTGCACCGGTTTTCACGGCGGCGTTGGAACTGCTGTTGGCGTTGGGATCGCACATGGGATCGTGTCGCTTCGCCGGATCATCCGGGTCGGGTTCGAAATTCGGATCGCTGATACCGTCCGACTCTCCCTGCGGCTTGATCCACACGAAGGCATCGATACCCTCATAGGGGTCGGCCCAGGGTTTGAAGCCGACGCCGCCGGGCTGGTTACACCAGTTGCCGCGATGCAGGCGCCGGTCGACGCGCGACTCGTTGACATACGTGTCGATATCGGTGGCGGTACTGACCTGGGTGGGGCGCTCGGGTCCGCCCCAGCCGTTGCGCCCGGTATCGATAAGCATACCGATGGTTGCGGGAGCGCCGCGGGCGATCATCGCATCGCGCCAGTCCTGGGCGTAGGCCTTTTCTTCAACATAGTCGTTCCATTCGTAAAAGTCCGCCGAGCGGATCGGCATACCACCGATACTCAGATTCGGATCCGGCAGAAAGGGCTCCAATGTCGGTGTATAGTTGGCGGAGTTGGTGGCAAAGCCGGCAACGCTGTCCCATCCGGCATCGGTGCTCTCGATCACCCCGGCAATCAGGTCCACGGCCGGGCCGAAGTTGCTCGACCAGCCGAGCCAGCCGGAGTGGGCGATATCCAGATAGGCGTAGACATTCTCAGCGGTCGCCAGTTGGTTGAGAGCATAACGTATGCCGTCGCGATAGCCGCCGGGACCGTCCGCCTCGGCACAGTCCGGTACATCGAGATTGGTGATGAGATTGGGCAGGGAGTCCACTTCGACAATGGTGACAATGCGGATGCTGCTGTATTTCGGATCGGAGATAATTTCCACGATCGGCGTTATATACTCGTCCCGATAGCGCTGGAAACCGTTCTCGGAGATGCGCAATTCGCCGTTGGAGGCCAGCGCCGCACAGTCGCGGTTTGGCAGATCGTACACGACGAACATAAACATGCCGGCGTTTTGATTCAGCGCTTCATCGAGGTGGCCGCGCAGGCCGATGCCGGCGGTAATGGCGCCGATGCGATCCATCCACACGGCAGTGTTGTATTGGGCGATGGCGCTGCCGCCCGGCTCCGCCGCCGCCCTGGCCGACCAGATCGGGTCGATGTAATAGCTTACATCGCGAAAGGGATTATCGGCCCGCGCCGGGATATCACTGACCACGACTCTCACGCTGGCGGTATCGGAGGCCTCGCCGTCACTGACGGTCAGCGAGACATTGTAAATACCGTTGCGGGTGAACGTGTGGGTGGGGGATACCGCCGTCGACTGTGTGCCGTCATCGAACAGCCACAGATAAGACAGAGCCGCAGGTCCATTGTCCGGATCACCCGAGGCTGCGCCGTCGAAGCTCACTGTCAGGGGCGCGGGGCCGCTGCTGACACTGGCGCTGGCGGCAGCCACGGGTGCGCGGTTGCCGGCGGCGCTGACAGTCAGCGATGTGCTGTCGCTGGCCTGGCCGTCACTGACGGTAAGGGTAACGCGGTAGTCGCCGGCTTCGACAAAGGTATGGCTCACCTGTGCGCCGCTGGCCGTACCGCCATCGCCGAATATCCAGGAGAATTCCAGGTCGGAAAAGGCGCCATCGGGATCAAACGAGTCACTAGCATCGAATGCCACAGTCAAGGGTGCATCCCCGCCAAGTGGGTCGGCCGTGGCGGCGGCGACGGGCGCCAGGTTAGCCGAACAGATATCGCCGCTTATTTCCGCCACCTCTGCCGGAGCGTCACCCTTGGTGCCCTGCAGGCCGAAGCTGACGGTCTGCCCGGGTTGAATGTCGCCGTTCCATGACAGTCCACTTGCAGAGTAGGGGTTGGCACCGGTGACCGCGGCATTCCAGCTGTTGCTGAGCCGATTGTCACCGGTGTATTCCCAGGTCACCTGCCAGTTGTCGATTGCCGTATTGGTATCGTTGGCAATGCTGATGGTTGCGACAAAACCGCCGTTCCATTCATTGTCCACGGTGTATTCGCACACCGCGGCATGACTCGATGTGGAATAAAGAACTATCAGCCCGGCGCTTATCAACCATCGCCGGTAACGTGTTGCGCTAAATATTTTCATGGAATTGGCCTCGCCAGTTATTTTAGGAAGTGCACAGCTTGGTGAAACTACACTGCCGGCGACCTGCATTTGTGCCGGACAATCTGTGCCGGTTGTGATTGTGCGCAGTAAAGATGTCGATAGTCGTCATTGTGGCGACCGGATTTGGTCTATATAAACCCGCTTACCGGTAATAGTACTTTTTGCGGCTCGCTATACTGTTCGGGCGGTGTCACTGTCGGCCCTGTCCCATGTCGCCTTTTTCCTGATGCAAATGATGCCGCCCGGCCTCGATGTTTGTGAAATAAGCCCGATCATGAACTGCGCTTATTGGTGATAATAAGGGTGATCGCAGCTCGCCTTGGACTGATGCGCTCAGTGTGGTTCCATTCCCTGTTTAAGCAACGGAAAATATTTTCCATAAACAGCCTGTTTGATGAAAAAAGGCGGCAAACACTTTGCAATGGCAAAATATATCAGTCGTTGATCGATATGAGTTGCAGTATTTTTCACACACAATATAGATATTGAGAAACATGTTTTATTGTGGAACACTAGCTGCCCCGCATAATAATGTGATGCTGTGCTGCATTCGAGTTCGCCGAGGCAGTATGTGGTGTCCGGATACGCCGGGAATAGCCAATTAGGAAAACTCGCTGACAGTGATTTCCAATTGATGATGATGATGGATTTGATTCTGTTTAATACGCACGATGTTGTACTGTTGATAACGGTCTACCAGTGCGTTTTGTTTTCCGCCGTCATATTTTTTATTCGGCGGCAGTCACTGCAAAGTAATTTTTTCCTGGTCGGTTTTCTTCTGTCCAGCGCTGCTATTCCCCTGGATACCCTGATCAATTTCGGCGCCGGCTTTCGCCCCTGGATGTTGGGCCACCATCCGAACTGGTTCTATGTGTTTGAGTTCGGATACTGGGTACAAGGGCCTTTTCTACTTTGGTATGTTCGCTCACTGGTATATAAAAACTTTTCCCTCGGCTGGTGGGACTTGCTGTATATTTCACCGTTTTTTCTCTATCTCGCCCATCAGGTCATTGGCTATCACCTGTTGCCGGCGGAACTGAAAGCGCAGATTCAAAGCCAGGATGGCTTGGTTGCCCAGTCGAGTGCGATTTTCTATATCAATATGGCGCGGGAGTTTTTGCGCGCGTTTTTTGGTGTCGTAAGCGCGATCGAGGCGCGCAGATATCGCGTGCAGATCAAGAAGCGCTGCGCGCTGGTGGAAGGGCCGGATTTCACCTGGCTGAATCTGCTGACCTACGGATTTCTCGCCCTGTGGGTATGGGCACTGCTGATTGCCGCTTTGGTATTGTATTCGGTGGAGACCGGCGCGGTGCTGGCTATCGGCGTTTTGGGTCTGCTCGCCAACTACGCTACCTGCCTGTTGATAGGTTTGTCGATGACGGTGATTTGTACCCGCTCGTCAGCGCTTTCCGAAGTTGAAAGAATCAATCCCGCTGCCGCCGGGCCCCAGAAAACCCAGGTCAACCCCGAGCAGGTACAGGCGCTGGAGGCCTTGATGCGAAATGAAAAACCTTATCTGGACCCGTCGCTGACGCTCGATGCTCTGGCTGCCCGCCTGTCGTTTTCACCGCGTACCTTGTCTCATATCATAAATCGCCACTACGGTTATAATTTTTTCGAGTTTATCAATAAATACCGTATTGATGCAGCCAAGGAGATGTTGCTGAAGGAAAGTCAGCGCCATTCAACAGTCCTGGATATCATGTACAAAGCCGGGTTTAACAGTAAGGCGACGTTCAATAATTTCTTCAAAAAGTCAGTAGGTATGACTCCGCGTGAATATCGCAAGAACAATACCGGTGAATTCCCGATACACCGTCGCGAGTTGGTCGCTGCGACCGCTTCTGAAGAGGCCTAGCCACAGGCGGCAACGCTTTGGCGGGGACTGTATGAAGCCCGCCGTTGTTACAACGTGCACCGATGAAGAAACGTGCACCGATGAAGATTAGTACCGGGGAGAAATCGTTGCTGTTGGCCGTCACGGCGATCATTTTGATATGTATCTCGCTGGTCTATGTCAAGCACCATTATCTCGAGCAGCGTTACGAAAACTGCCGCTACTTCGCCCGCGGCGTGGTCGAGGCGCCGGGTATTGCGCGGCAGTACGGCGGCTCGCCGGCCGCGCAGGCAGACAAAACCGCCGAACTCAGTATTCCCGCAGACTTCGCTCACAGCTATATGGCCGAATATCGGCAGCAGCCCGCCGTGGCACAGCGCTACTACCGCGCCTATCTGTCCTGCCTGCAGCAAGGCGGCAGTGCGCCGCCTGCCGCTCCCTGATTCATTCGGCTCACCCGCCGCCGGCAGTGCAGGATGTCCCGTTCAAGCTGAAGGCAACCGGAATATGCGCGGCGCCAGTGCCGGCTCTGCTGGCCTGGAAGCCGAAATGACTGCTGCCGCCATTCGCTGCAAGCGTGCCATTCCAGGCGCCGGCGCCATTGCTGGCGCTTAGCTGTCTGCCTTCGGCCTGGAAATCGGCATTCCAGCCGCTGCTGAACTGCTCGCCCTCGCCCAGCTGCCAACTGAGTTGATAACCGGCGATGGTCGCTTCACCGCTGTTGGTGATGGTCACATCGACTTGGTAGCCGCTGCCCCAGTCGCGGGCAATGTTGTAGTCCACCGTACAGCCGGCGCTGGCGCCAAACTGAAAGTCGACTTCCGCAGACAGCGTCGCCGTATGGCCGTTGTTGTAGAAGGCTTGCGCCTGTGCGCGATAATTGCCGCTGGACGGCGGCAACCACTCGCTGTCGAACGGCGCCGCCGTGCGCTCGGCTACCTCGACACCATCGATATAGTAGACGACCCGCTCAATGGCCGGAATACTGCTGCTGATGCTCAGGGGGACGGGGCCGGCTGCAATGGTTTCGCCGGCCTGCAGGGAACTGAGCGCCAGGGTAATGCCCGGTGCCGCAATGGCTGCTTCCGAGTCATCGATTTGTTGCAGATAGGCCAGCAGATCGGCGCGTTGCCGCGCCGCAAGCGGCGCAAAACCGTGCCCGCCGGCCGCTTGCATCAGGTCGGCCAGCGTCGCGGCAGAGCCGTCGTGCAGGTAGGGAGCACTCGACCAGAGACCGCGCAGGGTGGGGGTATCCAGCCCCCTGAGCGGACCGCCGAGGCGCGAGCCGCTGTCCGCCGCAAGCGTGCCGACATCGTGCAGTAAGCCCGTTGCGCTGTCGCTGAAGGCCGGGCCGGCGTGACAGTCTGCACAACCGGCGCTGATAAAGACCGCCCGGCCGGCCTCAGCCGCGGGGGTAAGGCTGCCGTCGCTGCGGCGATGGGGGCTTTTGCCAAAGGTATCGAGGCCGGCCAGATAGGCGGCCAGCGCATCCAGCTCTGCCGACAGGCCGGCTTTGGCCGGGCCCAGAGGGTCACTGGTGGCGGCAAAGTCGGCATCGCGCATAAAGCCCCGGCCGCTGAAAGGGCCGCGGATATCGTGTTCGAAATCCTGTATTTCATCGAAATTGGCCGACCAGTGCAGCCGGCCCTGGGCCGTTGCGGCACGCCCGCGCAGCGAGATGGTATTGCGCAGGCCTTCGCCGCGATCGCTAAAGTCCCACACCTGGCCGTCGTGCCCGCCGTCGTCGTGGCAGACCGCGCAGCTGATATAACCCTCGAGCGCCATACGCGGATCGGCGGCATTATAGAACACGCGTTTGCCGGCCAGCTCCGCAGCGGACAGCTGCTCGGCGGCGACGGTGGCGAGCGTTGCCAGCAGTGGCAGCTGTTTGCTGCCACTGCCGAGCATCGCCGCGGCATCGAACACACTGAGGCTTCTGCCCATGAAGTTTTTCACAAACACTCTCTGGGTCTGTGCATCGACAAGCACGCTCTGAGGCGCCAGCCCGGTATCGACACGGGCGACTTCGCTGCCGTTGGCCGGGTTCAATACGATCAGGCGGTTATTGCCCTGCATGGTGACAAACAGGTGGCTGCCGGTGGGGCTGTAGGTAACGGAGGAGGCCTGGGCGTGATCGTCGATATCGATACGCGCCGCCGGCACCTCGCGACTGTCGGTCAGGTCGATCACCGACAGTGCGCTGCGCACGGTGCTTTCGAAGGTCAGCGGATCGCCGCCGAAAAACAGGCCGCGATCGATATTGTCTTTTTTACCCACACAGACGGCTTTAGCGCCGCCCGGGTCCATGGCTATGCCCGCCAGGTAGTTGGGCAGCCCGCCGCCGCTGGAGCCGGTATCCGGGCTGGTGGTGTCGTCGGCCAGCGCCAGACTGTTGGCGATGGTGAAACTCTGCAGGTCCACTTCCCACACCAGGCCGCCGCCCGAAGAGATAAAACGGGTAACCAACAGCCTGCTGCCGTCGGCGCTCACCGCCATGGCGCGGGCATGGGGGCCGAGGGCGAGGCTGCCGGTTTCGATATAAGTCTGCGCATCGAATGCACGCACTTCACCTTTGCCGCTGAGACTGACATAGAGCGTGTCGGCGGCCGGGTTGGCGACCACGGCATAGGGCTCCGCCCCGTAAGGCAGTACCAGTGTCGCCACAGTCGCGCCGCTCGACAGTTCCAGCACCAGCACTCTGTCGGCGTCGCGGCAGACCACCCAGGCATGCCCCTGACTGGAAATCGCCACTGAAGTGGGATCTGCGCATACCGGGTATTCGGCGATATTCTCCAGCGTATCGGCGTCCACGATCGCCAGGCTGTCGTTGTCCGGGTTTACCACGGCGAGTTTGCGTGAAGCCGTGTCCAGTGCCAGTGGGCCGGAATGGCTTGCCGCTGATACCGCCGCCGAAGCCACCACCACCACGCTGCGGCTGGCGCCGCTGATACCGCCCGCCGAATCCCGCACCTGCACGCTGACTGTGGGCAGGCCGGCGGCGTCGAAGATGTGCGTAGTGCTGCTGGCGGCGGACCAGGCGCTGTTGCCGGTACCGAAGTCCCAGCGGTATTCCAGGCTGTCGCCCTCGGCGTCGCTGGCCACTGCGGTAAAAGTTACCGCCTGGCCGACCTCGACCGGCGTGTTGTCGCCATAGTCGATGGCGCTGACTTCGGGTGCGGTGTTGACAGTCAGACCGTTACCGGTGGCAAAATAAAACGTATATTCAGAAATACCGTTGCCGGCGACATCTTTCAAACCGCCCTCTACCATTTTCACCTCGTAGGTGGTATCGGGTTGCAAAAAGTCTTTCGGTATGAAGTTTAAAACGTGGTAGGAATTCCAGGTGATATGGCCCTCGATCGGCGCCCCGCCGCCCACCGGCCGTATACGGATGGTCTGGTCGCTGGCGCTGCGCTCATCGATGATTTCCGGGATGGAAAAGCCGATTACGGTCGACACTGGATTATTGACGGAGTTGGCGGCGGGGCTGTGAAAGCCGATTTCCGGCCCGCGCAGGTCCGGGCCGTGCTGATGCTGGTAGAAAAAGGTACGCCCGTCGCCGCCGTTGGAGCCGCTGCCCACCACCACCGGGCCAAGGGGCATCCACTGGTAGTCCAGATAGCTCTGGGGCCAGCCCGGGGCAGTAAACTGTTGTACGACCTCGCCGGTTTCCATATTGATTTTTACCGCCAGATCGTTCTGCCCGGTAAAACCGTACTGGTCCTGGAAATACATATAGCGCCCGGCGGACATCTCCGATACTTTCAGGCCGGTTCTGCCGCTCGGCCATACCCCCGGTTTCAGATCCGTGGGATCGCTGAAGTCCACCATGGCCAGGTTGTTGCCGTTGAGATTGCCGTCATTGCCGTTTAAGAACACCACCTTGTCGCGCCAGACATGGTAGGTCGTGGTGTACTGCTGAAAACCCGGGCCGCTGACCGAGTCGAGAAACTTGATATTTTTCGGATCGCCGATATCCAGCACGGCAATGCCGTTGCCGGTGGTGGTAAACAGCAGGTTGCCGATGCGAAACCGCAAACTGCCTTCGGCGCCATTGTTGGTATCGAATACCGCGGTGATGGCATCGGCATCGACCGACGGATCGTCATAGCGCAGGTCGTGTACATTGCCGCCATTGGTGCCGGTGGGAAACGTCTCCAGCAACTGCCATTTCTGCAGGCCCTGCCCGCCCTCCAGAATGGGCAGCGGCGCCTGCGGGTCGGTCCAGGGCTTGAGGTCGAGCATATCGCGCAAATCCAGAAAGCGGTAGCCGGAGCCGCTGACTTCCGGTGTCGAGTACTCGCGCCAGAAAATATCCGTATTCAACTTCCACCAGCGGTGACCGTTGTCGCCGTAGTCTTTTTCGTCCAGTAATACCGGACTGGTGGCATCCGACATATCCCACAGGGTGGTTTTACCCTGGCCCATGATGTAGAGATAGCCGCGATGGAACTGCACCATGCGGCCACCCCGGTCGAGAAACTTTAGATAGGTGCCGGCCGGCCGCGGCGTATTGTCGATGCCGGGGCCGTCGCCGCCATTGAGTTCGGAGCGGGCGCAAAGTGGAAACAGGGAAATGGCACAAGCGAGCAGTATTTGCAGGTGCTTTTGCTGGAACATAAGCCCTCCTCAGTCATCAGATTTTTTCCGCGCTGCAGCATTGCGGCTATATGCTGTTACGCTTATCGCGGATCTCCCGGAGAGCCATAGCGCGGCGATATTTTTCTCACACAATATCTGATAGAGCGGCACATGATTCGACCGGCTAAGAATTAATTTGGTATGCCGGCCAGTGTTGCGGTTTCTCGAACGTTTCACTGCACTCAGATGAACTTTGCCCGCTGGTATGCTTTTCCGCACCGGCGATATCAGTACGAAAACTGATCCGCAGCCGGACGATCCGGCGGGCAGTGCGGCGATATAGTGTGTAGAAGCTGTTTCATAACTCTCGGCCGTAGCGAGGCGAGTGATAACTGGCGCCGCCGCAATAGGTCGAGAGTTATGAAACAGCTTCTAGTGCGGTCTGTACGCATTTCATTCACCCCTAACCCGGAGATAAATAATGAACAGAATATTTCTCTTAGCAGCTTTGGCACTTGCGTTTGGTCCATGCTTTGCCGCCCAGGTCAGCATGAGTATCGAAGACGACTGGAACCAGGGCTTTACCGCGAAAGTGGTCATCGATAATACCAACGGCACAGCACCGGTTACCGACTGGCAACTGAGCTGGGCCTTTGATCGCACCATCGTCAATATGTGGAACGCGAGTTTTGTCCAAAGCGGCCAGACAATTGAGGTCAGCAATGCCGGCTGGAATGCAACGGTGGCGGTGGGCAGCAGGGTCGAATTCGGCTTTCAGGGAGCGCCCGGCAACATTACCGTGTTGCCGCCTGTAACGCTGGTCGGTGGCGGCAATGGCGGCGGCGGAGGCGGAGGCCCCGAGCCGGGTGTGGTAGCCTGCGGTGTGGACCCTTCGACGCTGCCCGGTGATGATGACTGGTTGACTTCCTCCGGCAATCAGCTGGTGGACCAACAGGGCAACCCGGTCTGGGTCACCGGCGCCAACTGGTTTGGTTTCAATACCTCGGAGCGCGTTTTTCACGGCCTTTGGAGTGTCAATCTGGAAAAGTTGGTAGAGGGTGTCGCCGAGCGTGGTATCAACCTGCTGCGTGTACCCATCGGCACTGAAATCATGAAAGAATGGAAAGCCGGGGTATTCAAGCCAACCAACGTCAATTTATCCACCAACCCGGGTTTGCAGGGCAAAAGCAGCCTGGAAATCTTTGACCGCTTTTTAGCGGTGGCCAAGGCCTGTGGTGTAAAGGTGATGCTGGATGTGCATCACCCGGACCAGAACAACTCGGGCCACACCTATTGGGGCTGGGCCAAAGGTGATATCACCGTGGAGGATTTTTACGACACCTGGGAATGGTTTGCCGAGCGCTATAAAAACGATGACACCATCGTTGCCTTCGACCTGCAGAATGAACCGCACGGCGTGCCCAACGGCAGTCTCGGCAACGATATACAAAAGCAGCCGGACGAAAGCTGGGAGGCTTACTGTACCCGCAAGCCCGCCTCGGAAAATACAGACTTTGCCAAATGGGACGGCTCTGAGGATGCCAACAACTGGCGCCATGTGGCGCAGACCGCCGCGCGGCGGATTCTCGCCGTCAATCCCAATGCACTGATCGTGGTTGAAGGGATCGAGGTCTATCCGCGCTACGGCAAGTGGATCAACAACAAGTCGTCTCCGGTTCCCGGTCAGGGTGATCAGTGTTACGATTTTAACTGGTGGGGCGGCAACCTGCGCGGTGTGCGTGACTTTGAAGTGGAAGTGCCGGGGCACCAGGCGCAGATTATTTACTCACCCCACGACTACGGTCCGCTGGTGTTTCAGCAGCCCTGGTTTGAAGGTGAGTTCGACCGCAACAGCCTGCGCGCCGAAGTGTGGGAGCCCAACTGGCTGTATATTCATAACGACCTTATCTCGCCGCTGCTGATTGGCGAGTGGGGCGGGTTTATGGACGGGGGAGATAATCAGAAATGGATGGAAGCGCTGCGCGACGAAATCGTCGAGCTGCGGCTGCACCATACTTTTTGGGCGATCAATCCCAATTCCGGTGATACCGGCGGACTGCTGCAGAGCGACTGGTTAACCTGGGATGAGGAGAAATACAATCTGCTGAAACCGGCGCTGTGGCAAACCGGGCAGGGCAAGTTTATCGGCCTCGACCACCGGGCAAAGCTCGGCGGCAGTGCCGGTACCGGTGTTTCGCTCGGTGACCTTATAGCACAGTAGATGGCCGCTGTTGCCGGTCAATCGGAAACGCGCCCGCATCGCGGCATTTGGCCGGATGCGGGGCTGTGTTCGATGTGTTATTTCTCCTGCTGCAGCGGGCGGCGCTGTGTTTCGAACTCTTGCAGATCGCGGTTTTTCCGTATTGTTCTTTTGGCGCTTCGAAGAAGGGGGGGTTAAGGGGAGTGCCACACGGCACGGGCCGCGGTGGTACCGGGTATTTTTAAGCCTGCCGGTAGCGGGACCTCTGCCGCCTGACAACTGCTTACTACTACAATTCCCTTCTGGCACAGGTCCTCTATGTGGGGCTTAAAAATACCCGGTACCACCGCGACCCTGGTTCGGTGTGTCACTGCAAGTGGGGAGGGATTGGTGCCACATTCGAGATTTGTGCCACTTGAGCAGGTTTGCGCCGGAGGGTATATACCCTTCGGCGTGAACCGGCCCGGGTGGACATCACCCCTTTCAAAAACTCACCCCACCAAAAACCTGTAACGACAGGCTATCACAGTTTAGACCTCTACTTTTATGCCAAGAAATTCCCGCCAGAGGTACCGCCTCAGCAGTCCATTGCTGGTATAAACCCGGTGACATGGCATAGAGTTCTTATCCTTTGTATGTAATCATGGGCATATGACGACAACCTGCCGGCTGGTTCCCATCGTAGCCGCGTAGTACAAGGCTATTAGTAGTACAAGGCTATTAAATGGATCAGACAACCCGCCTGCGTAAGCCGCTCGACAGCGCCGCGACTGCGACAACGACACATATCAGACCCCTGGTGTTCTGGCCGCCCTTTGCCTTGTTGGCGGTGGCGGTATTGTTCAGCTTTTTTGATCTCCCGGGCTTTCTGGCCACCACCTCGGCGATCAACAGCTGGATTCTGACGCACTTTTCCTGGCTGTTCAGCATTTCGGCGTTAACACTGCTGCTGACCCTGGTGTGGGTCTACTTTTCACCCATCGCCAACATCAGGCTGGGAGGCGACAATGCCAAGCCGCTGCTGACTCGCTGGCGCTGGTTTTCCATCACGCTGTGTACCACCATCGCCACAGGCATACTGTTCTGGGGCACCGCCGAGCCCATGTTCCACCTGCACGCACCGCCGCAGTCCATGGCTATCGAGGCCGCTTCGCCGGAAGCGGCGCGCTTTGCTCTGGCCACCTTGTTCTTGCACTGGTCTTTTATCCCTTATGCGATCTACACGGTGCCGGCGCTGACTTTCGCGCTGGTCTACTACAATCTGCAGCGCCCCTTTTCCCTGGGTTCGGCGCTGAGTCCGGCGCTGGGTTCCTGGGTGCAGGGCCGCGCCGGCCAGGTTGTGGATGCGGTGGCGCTCTATGCGCTGGTGGCGGGCATGTCGGCTTCGCTGGGAGCGGGCATACTGACGCTGTCCGGCGGCCTGGACAGTCTGTTTGGCTTTGGCAGTGGTCACTACCTGCGCGCCGCCGTGGCGGCCGCCATTGTCGCAACCTTTGTCATCTCCGCTGTCAGCGGGCTGCACCGCGGTATATCGCGCCTGTCGAATATCAATATCAAACTGTTTTTCGGCTACTGCCTGTTTGTGTTTTTATTTGGCCCGACGCTTTATATTCTGGAAATCGGGGTGGAGAGCTTCGGCAATTTTCTATCCAACTTTTTTGCCAGAAGCCTGTTTGTCGGCGGTGTCACCGACGATCCCTGGCCCAAGTCTTGGACCGTGTTCAACTGGGCCAACTGGTATGCGTGGGCGCCGGTGACGGCGATGTTTCTGGGGAAAATCGCCCGCGGCTATACTGTCAGAGAGTTTATCCAGATGAATCTGCTGTTGCCGGCGCTGTTTGCCTGCGCCTGGATGTCAGTGTTCGGCGGCAGTGCGCTGTTTATGGATATGACCGAGGGGGGAACACTGCACCAGATTCTGCAGAACCAGGGTCCGGAAGCGATCATTTATGCCATGTTCGATCGCCTGCCGCTGGCCGGCCTCACTGCGGCGGTATTTGTGTTTATTGCCTTTCTGTCCTATGTGACCGCGGCGGATTCCAACACC
>JANQMH010000019.1 GCA_028280195.1 Exilibacterium sp. | reverse complement strand
TGACTTAACCGGATGCAGGATCAGTGATATCGGTACAACAAAATTTCGACCGCTTTATCATCCCGCCTCGCTGGGTGTTTTCGCCGGCCGCGAAGCGGGGGAGGGTTATGCACCAAGACGAGAAATGCCCGCGCATAGCTGGCATGTAGCGCATGGGGCCCAAATGGTAGAGCTGGATTGGCAGCGACCGGAATATTATTTGCGCAGCGGTGAAGATGAAGGCGCTGCAATCAAACGGGAAGTATTGGCAGTCAGGTCCAACGTCGGTATGTTTGATGGCTCGCCACTCGGTAAGATTGAAGTCAAGGGTCCCGATGCGGCAAGGTTCCTGAATCGGATTTATATTAATAATGTACTGTCGTTGAAAGACAATGCCGGCCGCTATGGTTTGATGTGCAACGAAAACGGCATTGTTATTGACGATGGTGTATTCGTCCGCATCACCGACGATCATTTCCTTGTGCATACTACTAGCGCCGGGGCAACACACATTTTCCACTGGATGGAGGAGTGGTTGCAATGCGAATGGCCGGATTTGCAAGTTATTGTAAACAATGTGACTACACAATGGGCCAACGTGACAATTAGTGGGCCTAAGTCGCGCACTGTGTTGCAAAAGCTGGACAGCGATATTGATTTTAGTCGCGAAGCCTTCCCCCATATGCAATACCGGTCGGGAGTGATTAATGGTGTAGAAGCACGGGTATTACGGGCAAGCTTTACCGGTGAAATTTCTTATGAAATAAGTGTTCCTGCCCGCTACGGTCTATCACTATGGGAAACGGTGTACGAACTCGGCCGGGAATATGATATTACTGCTTATGGTCTCGAGTCTTTAATGGTATTGCGCGCCGAAAAAGGCTATCTGCACATTGGTGCCGATACCGATGGCACCACCAATCCACTGGATCTTGGCTGGGGTATTCCGATCAGTAAGAAAAAAGATGATTTTATAGGGCGCCGTTCACTGAGTCGTACCAATGATATTCGTCAGGACCGCCTTCAGTTTGTTGGCATCGAGGCCCTGGACTTTGGTGAGCAACTGCCGGTGGGTGGTCATATTGTCAGCGGTGCCGATATTACACTGCCGGAAAAAACGCAGGGGTATGTTACATCAGCCTGTTTAAGTCCCACGCTGAATAAATCGATTGGCCTGGGTATGGTGGCCGCTGGTCGCGAACGTTTAAACGACCTGGTTTTTATCTATGCAAACGGTAAAACTATTCCTGCCCAAATAGTGTCGCCCACACATTTTGACATAAAAGGAGATCGATTGAATGGCTAGTCTTTCCCCGCAGCCGGTTCTCGGTGGTTTGCACCGAGATACACCTTTTGCATGTTTTCAAAACCCTAATATCACGCTAAAGGAAATATCGATGCAGGGTGTAGTCAAGTTACAGGGGCCGGGCAAAGACTCGGCATTTTGTGATGCTCTGTCATCACTGCTGCTACCGTTACCGGAAGTAGGGGAAACAACCGCAAACGAAGAACTGCGCTGCTATTCGACGGGGCCCAACGAATGGATTTTTGTAACCCCGGCGAACCAGGAGAACGCAGTAATGAAAAAGCTAACGCCTGTAAGCGAGCGGTGGACCTGTCTGATTACCCTGGTCAGCGATAGCTGTTGTGCTATTTCGATCAGTGGTGACTGCGCGGTGGAGTTGCTCAGTAAAGCTTGTGCTTTAGATTTACACCATCGTACGTTCTCCGTTAACCAAACAACAGTAACGCGATTTGCCAGAGTGGCAGCCCAATTGACCAAAGTCGGTGAAAAGCGTTTTGAGCTTATCGTGGATCGCTCTCAAGCGCGCTATATCTGGAACTGGCTGATAGATGCCGCTGGAGAGTTTTAATAGAGAGGTAATATTATGATGCCTGGAAGCTCCAATGAGTATACGACAACATTCCTGTTGGTCCGTGTCACCGCGCTGACACTCTGTTCAATAATCCGTCGGGTATCCGGTGAATTTACCAATTCAATTAGACCGCTGGGGATTACACTGATGTTCAGCGGAATATCTTTTAGATCAGCATCCATCAGTGTTGCTGCCGATGCAGCATCGCCGCGAAACCCCGGTATTTTTCGACCAATAACAAAGATATTTTCAATTTTTGGTTCACATATAATTTTTTGACTATGGAGATATTATGAATTACGTAAACTTATTTAAGGTGGTTCTACTTTTCACAGCTTTTATGCCAGCTGCTGTAATGGCAACAGAAAAGGTAAAAGAACGACCTGTTGTTGCTATTCAGGATTATTTTCCTCAAGTCAGAGAAATTCATATTGGAAAAAAGATTTTCAAAAATGAAAAAGGAGAAAGTGTTGAGGGTGAGCAAGGCTATATTGTTGTCCCTGAAGTTCGGAGTAATCCTGAAAGCCGCCCTATCAAAGTCGCTTTTGTTCGTATAAAAACGACTGCCGAGAATCCAGTCCCACCGGTTGTATTGTTACATGGTGGCCCCACAAGCAAAGGTATTATTCAGACACGCTCGAGTCGCATTCATGTGCTGACAGAAATGCAGGACTTTGCAGACCAGATTTTAATTGATGGTAGAGGCCTTGGCCTGTCTGAGCCGGCCCTTGTTTGTGATAACGAGCACCCAGAGTTTATTATAAACTTTGACGCAATGTACGAAATGTATAAGCGCCAAGGTTCAAAGTGTAAGGCGTATTGGGAAGAAAAGGGTGCGGATCTAAGAGGCTACCACCCTGTAGAATATGCTGATGATGTCGCCGATCTTATGGTTAGCTTAGGGTATGAAAAGTTTTCTCTTACAGGTAATAGCTACGGCGCTTACTGGAGTATGGCGGTAGCTAAGCGCCACCCTGAAAAAGTTCACCGCATGGCCATCAGTGGTGTTTTCGGACTGGACAGGTCTTGGGGACTGCCAAGTGAAGGTGAGCAGGCTTTCGCCAGTTTAGCTAAACAGGTGGATGCTGTAGAAACATCTCGCTCATTATTAGGTGATGAAGGTACTATTGCCGCACTGAATACTATAATGGAGCGCCTTGAAAAGTCGCCGGTCACTGTTGAAGTGGACTTTTTTGATCGGAAAGAAACCGTAACGCTTGATCCTGAAACAATTTCCAGGATTATTTATTCAAGTGGTATGACCCAGCACCGGCAGGGGGCTTCATCCCTGCCTCTTTTCCTCTATGCTTTGGAAAAAGGTGCTTATGAAGGCATTGTCAGACTGATAGCAGCGGGTGTTGAAAGAGAATTTAAACCGCTTCCTTCACCGTTTAATATATCTGCGATTTCTGTGCTCTGTAATCTTCCGAGATCAAATTCCTTCTTGCACGCCCTGGATGAAGAATTGAAACAACCTGCAAGCAATCACTGGGTTGGTCAACATGTTGAAGGCAGGCATAATGCTTTTGCGTGTGATGATGTCGCTTACCCTTTTATAGATCCAGACTGGGTTGCGCCCTTCACATCAGATATACCGGTTTTTGCAATGTCTGGTTCTTTTGATGGCAATACAACACCTGCCGGGGCAAAACACTCTTTGGCTAGTTTCCCTAATACCCATTGGGTTATTGTTAATGGTGGCGCTCACAGGCATCGTGAAATTGAGCAAGCTGTACCTGAAGTCGCTAAATTGAAACGTGAGTTTCTAGCAGGCAAAGACTTTGATGCAGGTACGGTAACCATAGATGCCCCACCTTTAAAGATCAACACCATTCCCTGGTATGGACGAGCCTTGTTTTCGATAGGGCTAGGGAATACTATTCTCGAATATATGGCGCCAGGCAAGTAAATGTATGCTTAAAAAACACTGCCAGCAGACTACCAGAGAAACACTATGGGGTTGCCAATAAACAGAAAGCAATGAGAGCAATGGCGACTGTGCGATAAACTCTCATGTCATTGAAGCCCTGTTGCCAAGCCTCAGGGCTGAGCTGATTTTTTTGTTGGTGACCTTTAAGTAATCTTAAACCACAACAATAATGGCAAATATCATAACCGTCGTAGCCACACTGAATAATGTTGAGATATTTGCACCTGCACCAACTGCGGCAAAAAAAATACGCGCATATCATCCCAATTCGCATATCAGCAATGAGTGATTGCAGTGAATCGGGCCAGTCATTTTGGTTGGCAATAACTATGTTTTGTTCTGCAATGGCTGCCTGCATGACGCTATTAAGCTCAGCCGAGATTTGGGTATTTAGGTGCCCAAAATTGGAAAAGTCCATTGACTTAAAATAGCTATTCATGCCTGCGATTGTATCTTACTTTCGCCGATAGCAGTGATGGCTTACAGGCTTTTTTAGGTCAGGGGTGTGATAGTAGCACTGATACTATAGCTGTCTGGCATTGATCTGTAGAGACCGCGGGGCTGTAAGATTGTTTTCGGTTTAAATCTGACTATCAGACCCAGTCTTCAACGATCAAGCCATCTACGCGTGTAAACTCTTTGGTATTGTGGGTCACCAGAATAGCGCCTTCGGCTAATGCGTGGCAGGCAATCCACAAATCGTTGGCGTCAATGGGGGTTCCTGCTGCCTTTAGGCGGTTAAAATGTATTGCGTAATATTCGCAGACAGAGCGATTAACCGTGTAACTGACAGGGATTTGTTGAGTCAGGGACTCCAGGTTGCGTATTACTTTGGTTTTGCGAGTACTGCGTTCAGCGCCTTTGATGAGTTCTGCAAAGGTAAAAAACGACATGCACAATGCAGTGTCATCTTCCAGTGAGCTAACCCGTTCTGCGACCGATAAAGGTTTATTCTTAATCAGATAGATCAGGATGTTGGTATCGAGCATATACCTCATAGGTCTTCCCGGTCCTGCGGTTCAGGTTGATCGCGGCGGTCTTCTTCCAGAATGGACACATAGTCCTCATCGAAAGCTGATAGTGCTTCAAGCAACGCCTCGCCGCGATCGCGGGGAAGAGGGTGAATGACTAGATCACCGGTCTCGGTGCGAGTGATTTCAACACGGGAAGTATCCAGCCTGAATTCCAGCGGAATACGCACAGCCTGACTGTTGCCATTAATAAAGACACGGGTAGTCGTCGTTATTGTTGTCATGTGCTTCTCCTGTGTGTACATATGCGTGTGTATTTTGAATGAGAAGCTAACTCCTGGCAATACCGAGTGATTCCCTCACCGAGTGATTCCCTCGCGATGCTTGTGACCGAAGGGTGTAATACCTCGCCCATTTTTTCGCCCATTTGGGGTGATTCTGTGTGGTTTTGTGAGTTTGTCGATGCTGTAAGTTATTGATTTATAAGCATATAGAGCCACGCAGAAACACGGCGCTAAATTTCGACTCCCGTTCGGTCCGCCATTTAATTCCCTTTTTTAATCAATTGCTTGGATAATTTTAGCTAATTCCTGCCTAGTTTTCGTCCGGCTTTTTGTAACAGCCAATTTTACTCTGCTTTGGTGAGCCCGTTTTGCTGGTCAAACGGCTCTCAATCCCTAGCATCCAAATGCTCACAATTTACCGCAACCCAAGCCTCCATTCCTTGCACTGTTGGGGAAAATAAATTTAAAGAAAGTTAGCCACTTCAGAATCAGACAATTAAATATCCAGTAAACGACTTAGCCACGGGGTTTAAGTAATGCCTTCCCGATATTGTTGATTCCGCTAAAAAAGAGTTGCGCGTATGAATGAATTCCCGAATCAGCTTTATGGATTCACGGCCTGCTTGCGCTGCAACACGGTTAATCGTGGCACTGCTTTCGGTTAACTCTTTAGCAATGGTGTCGGGATCAATAACGGTAAGAAAAGGATAGTGGCTGCGATAGTCCGCGGTGAAAGTACTTTTCCCGGCGTCATTGGGGCCTGCTACCAGAAAGAAAAACGGCTTAGGCATACAAGTTCCCTTCGCTTAAGCCGTTACTACTGATGGCTTGCGCGATTGCGGTTTTTGGCTTGGGCTGTCTCCCGCCGGGCTCTTTCTGAATCTTCACGGCCCTGTTTATTCATCAATTCAATATCTTCAAGCTGTTCGGCTAAACGGTGCATATCCCGCTCGGCCTGGGGATGAGGTTTACTCATTGGTCTTCGGACAGACATGTGTTTGGGCTCTCTTTGCTTTTCAAGTAGTTAATTTTAGCCTGCTCAGACCACTTTTCCGGGACTTTGGCGGCAAATCTTTGCCAGTTCTAATTCGTGGCCTTCGAAGGAGTCAATACGCCGACTTAGCGGCGCTTACTTTAAACTCAATCAATGCTTTATATTCAGCACACTCCACCGCAAACACAATTCCTTGAATTTGGGCTCCGCCCGGCCCGCCATTTGATTTCTTTATTATCAAGAAGTTGAGTGGTCTAGCGGTTCATCTCCTTCAGAAGGAGCCGTGCCGCCATCTCGATAGAAAGTATCTTTGAATTTGTCCATATCAGCTAACTGTCCACGCTCTGTGAAAAACACCTCCGTCTCCAAGACGGAAATTTTTTCAGCAACCGCCAGCGCAACTGTCGATAGCTCATCAATCAACTTATTAACACTGATTTTCCGACTCGCAGCCAATGCTTTCAGCCTTTTATGTTTCTCATCAGGAAGTCGGATAGTTAAGGTACTCATAATAATACTTCCAATAGCTGGTTAGGGGTTACGATGTGTATCTCATCAAACCGTAAAATATAGGTTAAGAAAGCACAGAGATTAGTCACTCAGTTGTTCCCGGACGCTAACTGTACGCACATAATAACCTCGACCAAGATATAAAACCGCTGCTGCTGCAAGTGCGCTACTGCCGGCGGTCAATGCAAGCGAGGTTCCCACCGCGTGTGGTGATTTAAACAATAGATCATTGAAAAGTCCTACCAGTGCCACTCCGATAGACATTGCAGTCAAATTATTGATGCAAAGAAAAGTTGCGTAGATGCGTGCCCGCATTCTTACCGGTGCGAGCAACTGGTTCGCCGTTGCCGCTGGCGATATGGGATAAGACGAAAAGTGTGCCGCCAGAAAAAAAGTGACTGCTGCGGGAATCAGCTCTTCGGCCATCACGAAGGGAATAAGGCACAGGCTTGTTGCCAGTGCAGCACCTGCCGCTATCAGGAAAGGTGCACTGTTAACCCCGCGAGTGTGCAGCCGATCCACCAGCCAGCCACTCAATAGGACGCCACTGAAGTTTGCAGACACATACATGCAAGCGAGCATAAAACCCACTGCCGCCTGATCCATTCTGTGTACCCGAATAAAGTAAGCTGGCCCCCAAACGATCAGGGTAAACATTGCCATCGATGACAGTGAAAAGCCGATGATATAACAGCTCATGGTGTGTCTGTGTTGAGACAGAAACTTAAGTACCTCGGTAAGGGATACTTTGGTTCCTTTGCCAATTGTTGGTATGTGGGGCGTGTCCTTAGAAAATATGAGGAAGATCAAGGCATAAGCGATACCCAGGGAGCCTGCAATGACAAAACCCAATCGCCAGGTTGTAAAAGAGCCTATCCCGGGAAATAATAAGTAAGGTGATTGTATGGACAGGTCCGCGAGAATACCACCAGCTACCAGAATGACAGCATTGCCAATAAACGCTCCCGAAGCGTAGCAGGCGGTGACTTTTCCCAGATAAGCCCGGGGGTAGGAACTCGCGAGTAGTGAATAGACCGCGGGGGACAAGAGGGCCTGCCCCAAGCCGATGCCCATCCGTGCAGCAAAGAAGCTGGCATAGCTTTCTGCGAATCCACACAGTAGTGTGGAGGCTGACCAGATAAAAATACTCAGGGCAATAATCCGGGTTCTGGAATAATGGTCCGCATATTGGGCCAGTATGACGGTAAAGAAGGAGTAGCAGATTGAAAACGCCAAACCTTGCAGCAGCCCAAACTCGGTGTCGCTAAGCCCCAGATCACTTTTTACCAGCTCTACCAGAATGATCGGCATCTGGCGGTCGGCGTGGGAGAGTATATTGGCAATGGTGCAGAGCAGGACTAATAATACCCCTGCTGATTGTACTGTCGGCTTGATACCAGGTCTACGCACAGTTCGAGACCGCTACAAAGAAGTCTTGTTAAGAGCTTTCGCTCAATACTCGATCGACATTTTTCTTTAGCTTTTGTAGCAAACGAATAAGTTCTTTTTGTTCAGCTTTTGTCATGTCGCCCCACAGCTTATCTGCTCGACTCAGCTTTTGGGCAGCGATTTCGTTGTAAACTCTTATACCTTGAGGTGATAGTTCATAGGGCTTGGTACGCCAGTTGTCGTCAGGGGAAGGAGCCTGTCGGATGAGATTGCGTTCCTCGAGGTACTTGAGTGCACGACTGACAGAGGCCTTATCCATGCCGCTGGCGTCGGTGATCTGTTTATTGATGATGGAGCCCTGATCCGCCATCTGGGCAAGAATTCGCCATTCCCGCATCCCTATACGATGCGGGCCTACCATAATTGTACTAGTACCCACTCCAATACGGCTGGATATCGAACGCAACAAATAAGGGAAATAATTATTGAGTTCAATCCGATTTTTTAGCCGTGCCACTTATTTCTCCAAGTTATCATTCAAGCATCCTTCAGAATGCTATTCTCTGGCGGCAGCATAGTATTTACGCTATTTGTTGATATGTCAACAAATCAGCCAGGCAGATTATTGGGGATAAAAGAGTGGTGCTTTGATCCATTCTGTAGGCTGACTATTTAAATCGGTTTTCCTGCTCGTTGCCCGATTACTTGAATATGAGTTGACATATCAACCATAATGATTGTAAAGTTGATATGTCAACTGATGATGGCTAAAAATTCCCTTGCTGGGCAAGGTAGAACGGGATAGTCAACTATTATTATGCAAGTTAACTTCTAAACAGATTTTCAGACAGCAGTCAATTTCACTGAATTAATAAGCGGTATATAGAATGGGGAGGCGAAATGAATAAGAATAAAAAGTTGTTGTCCGTTGCTACTGCATGTTTTTTACCTGTAGCAGACGCTCTAGCAGAGTTTAAGTTGGAAGAGGTTGTGGTGACTGCACGTAAACGGGCGGAGAGTTTACAGCAGACGCCTCTATCGGTAATGGCATTTAGTGGAGATGCGATGGAGAAACTGAACATCGCTGATTTAAAAGGATTGGAAATGAAAATACCTAACGTCGCAATGGGTGGAGCAGGGGGGCTTGGCAGCAGTAATGCGTCCTTCTTTATTCGTGGTATTGGTGCCGACCGAAATGCTGTAAACCAGGAGTCGGCCATCGCCCTTTACGTGGATGATGCCTATTACGGACGCAGTGACGGCGCGTTACTTAGTGTACTGGATGTCGAGCGGGTGGAGGTTGCTCGGGGCCCTCAGGGTACGCTATTTGGTCGCAGCGCCACCGGTGGTGCTATTCGCTATATCACGAAGAAGCCTACCGATGAGTTTGAGAGTAATATTCAGGCAACCCTGGGCAGTGAAAATCGTAGAGATCTGAAAGTCATTGTCAATATTCCCTTAAACGATGATCTGGCTACCCGAGTTACCGCCGCGACGCTGAATCAAGATGGGCACGTAGAAGGCGTATTTACCGGGCAGGATTATGGTGATGTGAATAGCGATTTGATTCGCGGTTATCTTCGCTGGGATGCCGGCGATTCTGTGGAAGTACTGGTATCAGCGGATTACACCAGAATGGATACTAATGGCGCTGCCAGTGTGCTGGTCGGCGTCAACGATGCAGCCCCACTTATTGGCGAAGAAGCGGCCGGCGGTTTCGATGTGACGCAGTTGCCAATCGGTGATTACGACAAGTCTTATCAAACAGGCCCGAATTTTTACGACTCTGACAATGTTGGGCTGAATCTGACCCTGAGCTGGGAAATTAGCGAAAGTCTGGGCTTTAGGTCCGCCACGTCTTGGCGTCAGATTGATATATCCGGCGCCTATGATACGGATGGCACATACGCGTCATTATGGGAGCAGATTTATGACCGGGATATTGAAATGTTCTCCCAGGAGTTTCAAGCCTCTGGACAGTTGGACTATCTGAATTGGCTGGTGGGGATTTTTTACTACAAGGAAACCTCCAGTGATATTCGCGATGTGCAAGCGGGCATTAATAATCGCGATAGAACATCAACCAGAATTGTCGATCCCTTTGAGGTGGAAAGTACGGCGCTGTTTGGTCAAGTGGCATATGATTTCAATGAACGTTGGTCACTGACGACAGGGCTGCGTTTCACCTACGATGATAAGAACATCTCAGCCAACGAGTTGAATAGTGATGGTGTGCCACTGATTGCTGAGAATCTCGAGAACGATAATACCTGGAGCGCGATTTCCGGGCGAGTCAGTTTGGAGTTCCAGGCTACCAATGATGTGTTCCTGTTTACGTCCGTTGCTCGGGGCTTCCGCTCCGGTGGTTTTAATGATCGGATCCGCACCGACCTGGGGGCAGAGTTTAATTTCGGGATTACTGATTTCGACGAAGAAACCCTGGATGTGCTTGAAATGGGTGTGCGCAGTGAGATGCTGGATCGCCGTGTTCGCTTTAACCTGACTGCCTTTTATGGCCAGTATGAAGATATGCAGATTAATTCGATTTTGCCGGGCACCGTGCGCAATATTGTGCAAAACGTTGGTGAATCGAAATTCAGTGGCATCGAAGGCGAGTTTATATTTGCCCTTAATGAGGTGGTGACATTGGATGGCGCTTTGGGTTACCTGGATAGCGAGTACACCGATATCGGATCGGTCAGTGCCAGTGTGACAACCGAGAGCGATTTTGCGCGGGCGCCGAAGTTATCCTATTCACTGAGTTTAAGTGCTGATTGGGATACGATGAGCGCACGCCTCGATTACGGCTGGAGAGACGATTTTCGTTCCGTGATAGCAGACGCGAACTTCCTGACTCAGGAGGCCTATGGGTTGCTGAATGCCAATATCACCTATGCGCCTGTAAACATGCAGTGGAAAATCAGCGTGTTTGCTACCAACCTGACCGATGAGGAATACCTGGTCAGTGGCTTGGAATTCCGCGGCAGTCCCCGGGGAGTAGCGCAACTTGAGCCTGGGCGTTTCCGTGAATTCGGGATTAAATTCGATTGGGAGTTTTAATCGCAAAGGGCAACCTGCCGTTTTTGGGTTGCCCCGACACCTTCCCGGATTTGTCCTGTCGTCAAAGGAATCCTTATGTCATTACAAAAATTCTTATTTCTGTGTTTGGGCGGTATGTTGTCGATGGTGGGTACCGCTGCCTTTGCTGAGGGTGAGCCCACTATTACCCCCCTCAATGTCATTGTCATTCTGGTGGATAATGTGCCTGCTGATCTTATCGGGGCCTACGGCAATAAGCACATTCAAACTCCCCATATTGATAGACTTGCCAAACAAGGTTTGACTTTGGATCATGCCTACGCAGCAAGTGGTGTATGCTCACCTACCAGGGCGACCTTGATGACTGGTCTTCTGCCCTCCCAAACAGGGGTGCACAATGCACTGCCTTCGGACGTGGGGGTAGAGAACTGGTCGGCAGTCGGTGAATACCGCACTCTGCCTAAGACGTTGTCCGACGCCGGTTATCGTACCGGCCTGGTGGGGAAGTATCATCTGGGTACACCGGACCGGCCCCAGTTGGGTTTTGATTCCTGGGTGACCTTCGCGAGTGGGCATACGAGTAGTTTTCACGATGTTGAAGTGATTGATAATGGAAAACATTATCGAGCCCGGCAGCATATAACGGACTTCTGGACGCAAAAGGCAATTGATTTTATTAATGGCCAGGATACCTCGACCCCCTTTTTTTTATACTTGTCTTACAATGGGCCCTATATGCTGCCGCCTTTGGTGTTGGAGCCGGCAAAGAACAGGCACGCGGATTATTATCGCGCCAACCCCATGCCTATACCTCGGGGCCCAATTCACCCATTTCTGCAGAATTTTGTTGTTCAAGCCGTTACCGCTCCGGACGGTGGCGGTGAGTTTTTACAGGGGTGGCGGGCAGAAGAGAAAGGACATGAAAGCCGCTGGTCGGACGTGGCTTGGGGAATGGTAAGAGCTCTGAACAATCCCGGCGCAATGGTGCATGCGGTATCTGAGTTGACAATGATTGACGACGGTGTGGGCGCCCTAATGGCAAGTTTACAGGCCAAAGGCCTGGATAAAAACACCTTGGTCATTTTTACGTCTGATCAAGGGACTTCTCTGGGACAACGCGGTTTATGGGGTAACAGTTCAGCGGCGTTACCCACGACGGCCTACGATGAGAATATGCACATACCGTTGATATTCAGACATCCTGGGAATATTGCAGCCGGTAAACGCAGCGAATTGCTTATCAACCAGTTCGATATTGCGCCGACTGTTCTCGATTATGTCGGTATGAATGATAAGAAAATGACAGGCTCACCGGGTCGGAGCTTTTTACCTTTATTGCGGGGGAGAGCGATGAATGGCCATGATGCGATCTACTTTGAATATATGCGGACTAGGGCTATCCGCACCAAAGACTGGAAGTTGGTTAAGCGTTTTCCCGACGGTCCCAACGAGTTATACGACTTGCGCAAAGATCCGGGAGAGTACAACAACCTGGCGGAGCAAAAGGATTTTGCTGAGATTCAGGGCGATCTCGAGAAGCAGTTGAAAGCATTTTTTTATAAATATGCTAATATCGAATTTGATGTTTGGCGAGGGGGGAGTGCCAAGGCTGTGATGGAATACGGCGGCCGTAATGAGTTTTACAAGCGTTACTTTCCGAACTGGCAAGAGCCCTCGGTGCGTGCCGTGACTGAGTTTGAGGATTGAGAGTGGCTTTGCTTTTTGTTGCCGTGTGAAAGTCTTCGAATGATAGACCTCTTGAGTTTGATGGTGGGATTTATGGGAATTACAAGAAGAAAACTGGTAAAAGGTCTTGCCGCCGCAAATGCAGTTTTGGCAGGAAGTTTCTTGACGGGTTCGCCAGCTAATGCAAAGAAGGTTAGTAAAGCGATAAAAAATCCCAATTCCGAAGCAGTTGCCTCTGCGCCCTTCAGGTTGTGGGCATCCGCTTGCAGTCACGTGTTACGTGATTTGTATCCGGATAAAAAAAGAAATGCACCCATTGATGGTTTGAGGCTGCCTCGTGAATCTCTCGCCATAGCCATAAGGCAGTCCGAAGGGTTTAACAACGACGGTGCACCACGCTTCGATTGGGATGCGGCCTTGCACCTTGGCGATTTCTCCAGCCATCAAGGCTCTCCAAGCGATGAAGAAGGTGAAGAAGTTGTTCGACAATTTGGCTCCTTGAGACAACATCAAAGAGAGGACTTCTATTGTATTGCCGGAAACCATGATGCGAACCTGCCCGGTGATCCTGAACAATGGTGGTTTAGAAAATGGATCGATCCTCTCGGCCAAAATCCCCAGTATTCGGGAGTCGATGCAAGTAAACGCAAGTTCCCTATAGAGGGCACCTGGGAGCGTTACTCCTTTCGGGTCGGCAATATACTGTTTTTAATGATGTCTGACAGAAACCACGCTGAATTACCGGTTGGCCGCGGAGAGCGCGGTGGTTACCCGGCAGGTGCAGTTAGTCTGGAAACTTTTCAGTGGTGGAAACAGATGGTCGAAAAAAACCAGGATTCTATCATTGTTTCGGCCCATCACCATATGCTGAGGAACACCACCGTTGCATCGGGTCCCTGGGAGGGGCTGCATGCCAAGTCAGAAAAAGAATATACCGATAATTGGAAGTTATGGTATCCCGGCGTGCCATTAGGCAAACGCACTCCCATTCATCCGAACGACAAGCGTTATCACAGTTATTATCCAGATGGAGGCCCCGAGGGGACATCCTATCTTTATTTTGTTGGCGATAAACCAAATGCCGGGTTGTTTGAAGCGTATCTGGAGAAACATCCAGGCGCAATCGATATCTGGCTTGGTGCCCACACCCATACTCATCCGGATGACAATTACGGTGGCAAGACCCATATCGAGCAGAAATGGGGTGTTACCTTTATCAATGTTGCAGCCTTGACGGAATTCCATTCTCGTGTGAGATCGCCAATGAGCCGCCTGATAGAATTTATGCCCGGCAGCAGCGAAGTACTGGCCAAGTGCTATTTGCATAATGATTATACAAAAAAGCGCGGCTGGTATGAGTCCGCTGAGAGACGTTTTAAGGTAGGCAAAGTTTTTCAGCCTGCAGATGCCAATAGCCGCGAGAGTATGCAGAGTAAACAATCGAAGCCCGGGTGATCTCTTTGTGGCTTAGGCAATCGTGCCGACTCCTCATAACTAGTTGGAAATGTAGGATAAAATTGAACATACCCCGAGGCGCTGTTTCATAATACGAATACTCCGTGGTTAGACCGCGTAACTCCGAGCACGACATTGACAAATAACAGTTTGACATAAAAATATGAGTGCAGTCCGAGGTGAATTTAGTTCCCGCTTTAGTTTTATTATGGCCGCCGCCGGCTCGGCGGTGGGGCTGGGCAATATCTGGGGCTTCCCCACCCAGGTGGCCAGTAACGGCGGTGCTGCCTTTGTGCTGGTCTATTTGGTGCTGGCGTTTGTACTGGCCTATCCGGCGTTGATGGCGGAACTGGTGATCGGCCGTTTTGCCCGGGCCAATGCAGTAGCTGCCCTGCAAAAGGTAGCTCGCGGGCCGGCCGGCAAAAAACTCGGCGCCGCCACAGGCTTTTACGGCATAGTGGTGGCTTCGTTGATTCTCAGCTTCTACGGCATAGTGGCCGGTTGGATGCTGGCCCATTGGCTGGAACCCCTGACTCCCTGGTTGGGGCTGCAAGCGGGGGCGGTGCATACGATAGCGGCCCAATTGGTGTTTACCCTGTTCTTTATGGCGGCTACTGTCGCGATTATTACCGGTGGCGTCAAAGACGGTATTGAAAAGTGGTCCAGCCGCCTGATGCCTTTGCTGTTACTGATTTTATCGCTGCTGATTCTCTACGTGTTTACTCAGCCGGGTGCAGTGAGCGGGTTAAAAGTCTACCTGATTCCGGACTTTAGCCGTATCGGCGATCGCGGACTGATTGTCAGCGCTCTGGGTCAGGCATTCTTTTCCCTATCACTGGGAGTGGGCACCATGTTGATCTACGGCTCTTATATCAGCAAGCAGGAAAACCTGCCGGTATTGGGTGGGCTGGTGACATTGATTGATATCGGTATTGCGGTGATGGCCGGCCTGCTGATTATTCCCGCCATGTACGTAGCCTTGGAAAACGGGGTTGAAATTTTCGATGCCAGTGGCGCCCTGTTAGCGGAGGGTGCCCTGGTGTTTACCGTGCTGCCGGCATTGTTCGATAGTATGGGAGTGGCCGGCGGGCTGGTCGGTTTCGCTTTTTTTGCATTGATGTCCATCGCCGCGCTCACATCCTCTATCTCCATGCTGGAAGTGCCTGTCGCCTATACTGTCGAGAATCACGGATTTAGGCGCAATGCGGCTACTTGGCTGATCGGCGGCACCATCTCCGCCATCAGCTTAGCGGTGATTCTGAGTTTTGATGCGTTGTTCGGGTTAGTTGTGGCCTTTACCACCCGTTTCAGCCAGCCGTTGTTGGGCCTGATGCTCTGTGTGTTTGTGGGCTGGATCTGGCACAGAAGGGGGCTTCTCGAGGAAATAAAGCAAGGTAATCCGCAAGTAGAATCCAGCTTGTTCTGGAAAATCTGGCCGATCTATGTAAAGTTCATTTGCCCGCTGATTATTCTAGTTACCTTTGGTGATACGCTGCTGAGTTAGTAGAGTAGGTTGGATCTTACCATTTCCTGTCTGGCAGCCAACGCTTCCAGCCTTCCACGTTTCTCGGCAGAAAATTAGGGCACTACTTCCATATTGAGCCCGGCTGTAGGCTGCACACTTGCGCCATAGTCAAAACTGACCGCCAACACCAGCACCACAGAGGCGGCCACCATCAGTTTGATAAGCAGTGGCAGGCAGAACCGGAACCACAGGTGATAGGGCACACCGGCCATACCAATAATGCCCATCAGTACCGCATTCGTGGGGATGATCATATTGGAGAAGCCGTCACCGAACTGATAGGCCAGCACCACCACCTGGCGATAAACCCCAATCAAATCGCCTACCGGCGCCAGCAGCGGGATGGTTACATAGGCCTGGCCGCTGCCGGAAGGGATAAACAGATTGAGCAGGGTCTGCATCACGAACATGCCGACGGCGGCAAATTCAGCGCCCAGGTGAGACAGGGGTTGTGACATGCCGTGCACCAGTGAGTGCAGGATCTGACCATCTTCCATAATAAGGGCAATACCTCGCGCCACGCCAATCAGCATCGCGGTACTGGCCAGATCTTTGACGCCGACAATAAACTCATTGGCGGCGGTGTCGCTGTTCAGGCGCCCGACGATGGCGGTAAAGATCCCCCAGGCAATAAACACCGCACCCAACTCGTACAGATACCAGCCTTTTTGTGAAATCCCCCACACGGCAATCGCGATCACGGCGGCCAGCCCAAACAGGATGAGCTTGTGGCGAAAATTCAGTGTTGGATAGTCGGTTTTTTCCGTGTCGGCCAGCGGGCAGGGCAGGTCGGCAGTCATGGAGTTTGCCGGGTCTGCCAACACTTTCTTGGCATAACCCCATACGTGATGAAAGCCAATCAACACGAAGGGAATAAATATTGCCAGTCGCAATTCAATACCCGAGTAAATAGGGATTTCAGATATATTCTGCGCCACCATCACGGTGAACGGGTTGAATGCCGATACCCCGTAACCGATGCCGTAGCCGGTGACAGTCATGCCAACCGCGGTCATGGCATCGAGTTTCATGGCTTTACACAAGCCCACCAGAATCAGCACGAAGGGGATATATTCGCCTGCGGTGCCGATGGCGCCGGAGGCCAGGGCAAAACAAAATACCACCATAAAGATCAGCAGGTTGGGCTTGTGGCCAAAGCGTTCCAGCAAGCGCCCAATCAACGCATCAATGGTGCCGGTGGCGCGTGCAATGGCCAGCACCCCACCCACTATCAGTACAAAAAAGATCACATCCTGGGCATTGGCAAAGGCTCTCGGCAGCGCCACCAGAAAATCCATCGGTGTGAGGCGAATTTGTTCTTCTGCCAGGGTGAAGGTGCCGGGCACCACCGTCTGGCGGCCGTTTTCAAGGGTGAGGGTTTGGAAAAAGCCCTGCGGCACCAGCCAGGTAGCCACGTATGCCACCACCATCATCGACAGCAGTAAAATCAGCGTGTGGGGAACTTTAAAGGGTTGGGTCATATTGTTTGTCGTTAGTCGCAGTTTTTGTTTTTTGCCGGAAACGGCCCGACAGCCTGGTGGGGCAGGTTAAGGGGTTATGGTGGGATGTGCAAGCCAGCGCCGCCAGCCACGGATGGCCGGCAGGACTCGTTAAGGTCGCTGTTACTATAGGCGGCCACGGGAATGTGTAATAGGCCTTATCTCGCGTATGCGTGCTGCCGGCAATTGCTACGGCCATACTGCCGCAGAGCGCTTTTTCGATTTGTCGAAGTGAGAGTGGGTTAGTCGTGACCGCTATAGCATCAGAGCGAACGCCAGGTCAGGTATTCCTGATTGCATTGGGCGGTTTTACAAGCAAAGGAAAAAGCCTGGGTCAGCTCACCCGTGACAAATCGTTGCTGATTGAGTGTCCGCAGAATCAGGATAGAACTGGCCGTGGGCAGGGATCTGATAGAACGGAAATGCGCGCTCTAGCTTCTAGCGCCTCAATCGATTATTCCACTTGCCTCGATAGGCCCTTTTTATCTGATTCTCCTACAAGAAGCCGACCATAATTCGCTATTTTAGTCTCACTAGATAATGCTTAGCGAATAGGTATAAATTAGATTTTTATTTATAACTTATTGATTTTTATAAAAATTATTTTATTTTTATGATAAAAATATCGCTAAATAAAGCGATAAAAATAATGGTGTTTTTTCCCTTTCTCTTATACTCTGGTGTACTCTACAGGAGAGGTAAATATGATTAGCGTAACGCCATATATGGCGCCGGATAAACTGGGTGAATATCAGGACAAACTGGTAGAGCTGTATAGAGCTGATGCAGCGCTGAATCAGGCTGTTCCAAAATCTATCCGTTCTTCTGTGGAATGGCTGTTGCGGCTGGTAAATTGCTTCTACAGTAATCGAATAGAAGGCAACCCGACTCACCCTAAGGAGCTATTGCAAACGCAGGAAAAGGATGGTGAGAAAGAAAAGCGATCTAAGGATGTTTTGGAGTTGCTCGCTCATCTCGAGGCACAGCTAAAAGTAAGTCATGGAGATTTATCTCGGGAGAACGTCACCAAGCAAGGTTTTATCAAGGGCCTGCACAAATCATTTTACGATGAGTTACCTGAAGAGCTTCTTGTTGTTAAAGATAAAGACGGAAATGATGTTATAGAAGACGGTGTTCCTCTCAAAGTGATTCCCGGTGAGTACCGTGAGCATGATGTCCAGGTTGGCAGACATACTCCACCTGGTCACAGTGAGCTTGGTGCTTACATGAGATGGTTAGCATCTCAATTTGATTTGAGCAAAATTCATGGCACTACACCGGTAATCGCTGCGGCAGGTCTTCATCACCGATTGGCCTGGATTCATCCATTTCAGGATGGAAATGGCAGGGTTATTCGTTTGTTGACTGATTGTTATATGAGAAGTGCAGGCTTTGGCGGCTATGGGCTGTGGTCAATAACCAGGGGGTTTGGTCGGAATACCAAAGCATATTACGCTGCATTGGCTGCTGCGGATACCCCCAGGCAAGGGAGTAGTGACGGAAGAGGCATCTTGTCGGATAAAGGGCTTTTACAATTTACCCGATACTTCATTGATACGGCTCTCGATCAGGTAAATTTCTTTACTGACTTACTGGAGCCCGGTAAGTTGGAAATACGTATAGATTACTACTTTGAAATGCGTGCTAAAGGGGGCTTGCCTGATGCAGGTGTTAAGCCTCTGCCTGCGCTCAAACTATCTGCAAAGGATATCTACAAACTCTTACTGGATAAAGGCCCAATGAGTCGAAACGCAATCTGTACACATCTTGCTATGGGGGAGCAGACATTGAGACCGGTATTTAAGCAAATGGATGCAGAAGGGCTTATCGCAGCAAGGCCTAAAAATGATGTGGAATTAAAGCTGTCCCCAAAGTCAGTCGAGTTCCTATTCCCGCAAATATGGTAATCCCTATGGGCTCGCACCGGCTCTGACTTTGTCGATAGCAGGGTCGATAGCAGGCTTCTAGGCAGCAGGCGACCACTGACTCACCGTTTAGAAGTCGGCTAGCAGGCTTATACCGATGACCCTGGAATCGCCTGCGGTACTGGAACCAGCCGTGCGTTTACGCGACAGATACTGCTTGTCGAACAGGTTGCGCGTATAGAGATAGGCAGACCAGGCGCCATTCGAGCGATATCCCAGGCGCGCATTTACCAGGGTAAATGGCTTATTCAGCTCTTCAGCAAGGTTGCGCACGGTGTAATAGGATTCATCTGTATGGTTGACGCTCAGATCCGCTTCAAAGCCGTTGCCGAAGAAATAACTCCCGCCGACCGAGCCTGTCCAGTTGGGCGCCTGAGAGAACGCATTGCCGGAAAGATCCGCCGGCGCACCTGTGGCATCTGCGCCGATATAGTCGTCGAACTCGGTATCGGCATAGCCGACATTGGCATAGACTTCCAGATTTTCGGTGACCCGGAATTCGGTCAGAATTTCGATGCCCCAGAGCGTCGCCTGCCCGGCATTTTCGACAGTCGAATCGACAAATGTCCCGCTTGGCCCGGGTATGCCAACCTGCATGTCTGTGTAATCAGTGTAATAGAGATTGGCATTGAAAGCCGCGCGCTCATCCAGCAACATGGAGCGCAGGGCCAATTCGTAATTATTGGAGTATTCGGGATCGAACTCGTATGCACTGCCGGTGAAGTCGGTCGCCGCTCCCCCGGCGCGATAAGCGCGCTGGGCCGTAAAGCTGAGGCTCATAGCGTTATTGAAGTGGTATATCACCGATGCCTTCGGTAGCAGCGCCGAGTAGTCTGCATCCAGATCGACAGCTTCTCCGGAAGCGCTGAGACCTAAGGGGTCCGGAGTAAACACTGAGAATTGTGTTGTCGCTGTCTCCTGGTTTTCGCTGTCGACCCGCAGGCCGGCGACAAAAGTCCATTTCGATGAAAAATCATATTCGGCTTCGCCAAATATGGCGAAATTATCAACTTCAGAGTCAAACGTATTGCCAAATACCGCCGACCCCGGCGGAAAGTCAAACACGGTGGTGTCGGGAACGAGGGCTTCGAAAAACAGATCCTTTTCGAGGCGTTGGTAATAAGCGCCAAACACGCCCGTCAGATTGCCGCTGTTATACAGCAGTTTCAACTCCTGGGTCGTGGAGGTGTCGTCCACCGTCCGCCCACCCGGCGAATTTCGCGGGTCAAGTGCCTGGATCGGGATAAACAGCTCGTAGTCGCTTTGCAGGTGGGTCGTCTCCGAACGGAAACGCCAGTTTTCATTGATGACGTACTCTGCCAGCAGCGCGATGGTGTCTGTCTTGCCTTCATCGTAGCTGAGCTGATTAGTGACTCTTCGCGCTGGAAACTGCCTGTCATCGATACTCTGGTTGCCCTGCCTGTTTTCTGAACGGGTATAGCTGAGCACGGCATTGAACTGCTCGTGCGGTTTGAAGCGAAGTTTGCCGCGGATCGTTTGTAAGAATTCCTGTGCGTTGTCCTCACCGGTAAATACATTCTCGATATCACCATCGGACTCGTAGTCCTCATAGGTCAAGCGCAGCGCCCATTGATCGCTGACCGGCAGATTTGCCGCCATCGCCACACGCGTCTCGTTGAAGCTGCCGTAATCACCGCGGAGTTTGAACTCCTGTTCAAAGCCCGGATCTTTGCTGCGAAGGATTATGGCACCTGCAAGCGAACTCGGCCCTTGCTGTGTTGACTGCGGTCCTCGCAGCACTTCAACCTGCTCGAGATCCCATGTGCTCAGTGATCCCGTTCTCAAGGCCTGACCATTGGGAACGCTTGCACCGTCGATCTGGACATTGATGGTCGGGCCTGAACCGCTGCCGCCGACGCCGCCGGACGGCACGCCGCGAATCACAAAACCGAAGCCGCCGCCCTCTGCATTGACGCCCGGGATGCGGTCAATGACATCGAACAAGTCCTTGTCAACGCTGCGATCCAGCTCTTCACCCGTCACGATCGAGACGCTGGTTTGCGTATCCTGCAATGATCTTTCGAGCAACTGGCCATAGACATACACTTCCTCGTGGATGCCTTGGCGGACTTCATTGGGCGGTACTTCAGCTTCACGGATACGCAGCGCGAAGCTCCTGCCATTGACAATCACAAGCTCGACACCTTTCCCGGCCACCATCTGCTCGAGCGCCGCCTGCGCGGTCATGCGGCCACTGACGGCATTGCTGTCGAAGCCGCGGATTGCATCCGAGTCGGCCGCCACCTGCCGGCGCGTCGTGCGGCTGAAATCAGCCAGGGCCTCGGACAGCGGCTTCGCCTCGAGCCGGAAGTCAAACGTCACATCACCGTTTTCCTGCGCCTGTGCGGGCAGGGTAAGGGTTAAGGCAAGCATAACCCACTGTAAAACCGGGAAAACTCTTCTGATAACTGCAGACACACGCCCACTCCTGAATGATAAACACCGGGATTTCCCGCCGCTATTGAGTAAACGGGTGTCGAAGTGCCGGACCGTATGTTTTTTTTGAACTTCGCTTTTTTTGAACTTCTCTAAGGGCGTTGCGGGCGGGCGTGACGCAGTCGCAGCCGGTTTCCGCCGGCATTGTCGGTTTGAATGCGGTGGGCCTGGAGCACGGTAAGCAGCGCCTCGTCGGCCTGATCGATGAAGAACACCCCGGATACCAGCCCGGAATGGCCGGCGATTTCGGAAGTGTCCAGTTGGTAGCGCGTGTAAGGCGCCAGTGCCGAGAGCGCATCGAGCAGCGGGCGGTCGTTGAACACGAGCATCCCGTCGCGCCACTGGCCAATCTCCCCGGGCGAGCGCCGGGTGACCGCGCTCATGGCGCCGTCATTGACGCTGACCGTTTGTGCCGCATTGAGTGTCGCCTCCCCGGTGGCGGGGTCCAGGACCTTCACCTGGCCCTCCAGCACGGCGACCTCGACGTGGCTGGGGTGCTGGCGGCTGACGACAAACTCCGTGCCCGTGACCCTGGTGCGGACACTGCCGGCACTGACGAAGAACGGGCGATGGGGGTCCCCCGTCACTTTGAACGCCGCGACTCCCCGGCTCAGTGATACATGTCGTTGCGTCGGGGTGAGTTCGACCGCCAGCGCCGTCTGCCAGCCGAGCCAAACGGTCGAACCGTCGCTCAGGACAAGCTCGCGCTGCTGGCGCCAGCCGGTGCTGAAGGTCTCCGCAGTCGACTCGACCGCAGCGATCGCAGGCGCAGCGTATTCTGATCTGTTGGCCAGCACCCAAAGGGTTGTGATACCGGCCAGTACGGCGATTGCAGCTGAGGCCGCTACCCGGTGCTCGGCAAATCGTGTCCACCACAGATCCAGTCTGAACCACAGGCTCTGCAAAAAAAAGGTGCGCCGGGGCCGCTGGATTTGTCTGGGTAAGTCCAGAAACTGTTCGGCCTGACGCACGGCGGACGCGTGGGCGGAAGAGCGGCTGCGGAACGCGTTCAGGGCCGCGAGGCTCTCGGGGCCCGGTGTTCGCCGATGCGTTTCCACCAGTTCGAAGGCTTGCGCGTCGAGCAGGTCCCGATCAGGGGAGGGGGGGTGAGTCGTGGGCATGCCGAGTGCTCGCGTCCGTACTCTCGCTCTGTTACAGATATGACGGCTGCCATAGTACCGGCCCGTAACGAATGGCGCTAGCTTCCATCGAGGTAGGGTCGGGTCTGCGCCAGACAGTGGCGCCTGGCGCTGGCCAGGCGCTTCTCCACCGTGGACAGTCGCAAGCCCAGGGCTGCGGCAATCTCAGCGCGGGGCTGGTCGTCAACGTATGCCCGCAGGAAGATCTCGCGGTTCACCGGGCTGAGTTCGGCAATGGCGGACTGCAGCGCCTCAACGGCCTTAACGCCCGCAAGCCGGCGTTCCGGCGTTTGGTGGTCGACCGTCTCGGCTTGCAAAGCATACTCCGCCTCGTATTCGCGGCGGGTGGTTTCGGCGCGGAAGGTATCGACCGCGGCGCTGCGGAACATGGCGAAAAGGTAGGCCGGGCTCGGCTTGGCGCCGGATCTGAGCAACTTCTCGCCCACGGTCTGGATGGCCTCATCAGCCGCGTCTTGCGAGCCCAGCCAGCGCCGCAGCCGCGTTTGACTGACTGACAGGTTATAGCGTGTGAAGATGGCATCCGGCGACATGACGATTCGGCGCAGGTTAATGAATATCGTAATTTTAATGATAACCATTCGAATTTGCAATTATGGCATATGCCCTTACCTGGCGGCTGGCGGGGTGTCCGGAGAGATACGGAGGGATATCTTGAGCAGCGCAACGCCATCAGCTCAACGCCACTGAAGAGCGATAGGTGAAGGCAGGGAAAAACGGCCTGCCCTTTGAAGTCAAACAGTGGCGCTTAGCTGCTGTTACCGGCGGCGGTCTTTATGCCTTCGTAAAAACCTGGCCTCCGTGCCGTGAAGTCCGGCCGCTAAAGCCCGGTTACTGAAATTTATACTGAGCCCGCATATTCCAGGTCATGGGCTCGGCCGGGTAAACCATGCCAAAGAGATTTTGCGTATGCCACTCCTTATCAAAGCAGTTGGTGCACTCGACAATAAGGGCCAGCGAGTCGGCAGGGTTTGCCCAGCGCAGTTGGGCATTGACCAGTGTCAGTGCATCGATTGAGCCTTCGGGATCGTTGCTGGGGCTGGTTTCGAAGTCCGAGGTGTACTTGGCGTCTGCCGAGAGGCTGATGCTGCCGGAACTGCCGAAATCAAAGCTGGTGGTAAAACCCAGCTGTGCCGACAGGTCCGGGGCGCGCTGCAGCTCGGGTCCTATACCGGCGGCTACGGCGTTGTCACTCAGGCTTTCATAGCCGGAATCCATCAGGCCTATATTGGCGAAGACATCGGTACTGGCGGTAACGGCGAGGACGCTCTCAAGCTCCAGGCCATCGACTTCCGCTTCGCCTGAGTTCAGGGTGAGAAAGGTTGAACTGCCGGGAAATACCGAGGGGATCTGAAAATCGCTGTACTCCGCACGGAAGATCGTGGCATTGACTCGCAGGCGGCCGTTGAGGCCATTGCTGCGCAGGCCGGCCTCGTAGGAATCGACAAACTCGGGCCCAAATGCCTGCATCTCCACGGCGCTGGTGCCGCGGGCATTCCAGCCACCGGATTTAAAGCCCTCGGTGTAGGAGGCGTAGGCCATCAAGTTGTCGCTAAAGTCGTAATACAGCGCAAGTCTGGGCGTCAGCTCTTCGGCGGTCTGGTCCAGGGGAATGCCGGCGGCTCTTATCTCCTGCGAGGTAAACGGAACCGGTGAGAAGGTTGCCAGGTCCAGCGATACGCCGGACAGCGACATATCCTTTTCCTCTTTTGTATAACGCATGCCGAGCTGCAGTGTCAGCGCCGAGGTCAGGGCGTAGTCCCCCTGCAGATACAGGGCCTGGTTTTCGGTAGTATTGTCGAGTGAATCGCGGTCGGCAAGCACTGCGGGCACCGTCACCCCGGGCGCTACGGGTAAGTTGACGGTATCGATAAAATGGGTGCTGTTATCCTCTTTCATATAATAGGCGCCGGCGACATAGTTCAGCTTTTCCTCCAGCAAGCTGCCCTGCCATTTTATCTCCTGGCTGAACTGCTCGTGTTCACCGCTGTTGGAAATATAAAAGTTAGCGCCAAATACACCGCCGAAAATGGGTTGGTCCGAGTTGCCGAGAAAATCGATATTGAAATCCTGGTTGACTTTGTAGTAACCGGAAATCAGGTTTAGCGTACCGGCGCTGAAGTCCATCTGCAGATTTGAAATCAACAGGGACGAGTCGGCACTGTTGAATTGACAGCCCTGGTTCGCCCAGGTGTCAACCGGCCCGCCGGGCTCACAGTTCCTGTCTTCGAGCCTGGCTGAATACAGGTCGCCGGTGCTGGGAACACTGGATGCCTGGAAGGTGGTGGGGTCGACCACGCCGGGCGGGCCAATCTCGAGGCTGTCGGTCTCGACATATTGCGCGGACACATCCCATATCAACCAGTCTTCATGCCAGAGGCGCAGCGCGGTTCTGGCTCCCCAGGATTCCTCACCATTGAATTCCTCACTGCTGAGGCGGTTCTCCAGCCAGCCGTCGTCCTCGGTGGAGAAGGCGCTCACTTGAACCGCCGCGGTCTCATTCAGTGGAATATTGAGCATACCGCGGGCGGAAATGCGGTTGAAACGCCCGTAGCCCACTTCGGCATTGCCCTCAAAGACCTCACCCGGTTTGCGCGTAATTACCTGTACCGCACCACCGGTGGTATTTCTGCCGAACAGGGTACCCTGGGGTCCGCGCAGCACCTCCACCCTCTCGACGGCAGCCAGCATGATCTGGTTGGCATTCTGGCGCGAGAGATAAACTTCATCGATATAAGTGCCCACCGGTAGATCGAAGGTGGCGACCGACTCGGTGCTGCCGACACCCCGCAGAAAATAGAGCACAGAGGTACCGAGCCCGACGGTATTGGCGGCGACCATATTGGGAATGGAGCGTGCAACATCCAGTGTATCTTCAATTTGAAAAAGCTCCAGCTGCTCATCCGACAGGGACGAGACCGCCACCGGGACATCCTGCAGATTCTGGGCCCGGCGCTGGGCGGTGACCACCACCTCCTCGAGAAACAGTTCCTCTGCGGGTTGCTGGGCGTAAACAGTGTGCGGCAGGCCGATGGCTGCAATACTTAAAGAAATCAGGGTTTTGGCAGATGACCCGGCTCCGCCAAGCCCGTTGGACGTTAGAATCTTTTTCACGTTATAAAACCCCCCTTGGTGACTGCTTTTTCTTTATTAACTTCCGCGGCTATGATCTAGATCAATGTCAAAGCGCTTTCGAATGAAAAAAATACTAGGTTTTATGTTGATGTGTCAAACTTTTTCTTTTATATTCATATTGTCCTTACACCTGGGGAGGTAGGCATCATGCCAGCGGCTTTACAGCATAATTTATTTGTGAAGGGAACCCGTGAACAGGCGGCCAAGCAGGATTTCGTGTCGGGCCTTAGAGCATTTGTACTGAACGATATGGCGCAGACCATGAAGTCTCATTACCTGCATGACCTGGAGCCGGATTTGTCGCAGCGGCAGGCCACGCCGCAAAGCGGAAGAGATGTTCACCAGGTAATGAAGAGCGATTCCGTCTTCAAGTTCTATTCGAGCATGCGCTATAACGCTCAGGAAATGGTATGGCGGAGCGTATTGCGGCCACTCCACCACGGCAAACGCGAACTCGGCAATCGGATTGAAGCGGCCGTAACATCGGGCCGGAAAGAATCCGATGCCGGGCTCGAGCTGGACGGAAATCTGCAGATACCGTCCAACGTAGCGGCGCTCGACGTCCATCTGGCGCCCGGCTCCTATCACCGCGAAGATGCCGCTGCGGACTGGATGGCCGGGGCAGTGTATGATCACGGCTTGAATATTTTCTCATTCGGGCGCATGGGTGAAAGCCTGGATGATATCGGCCATTCAATGGCCAACTATATACGCTGCAAGTTTCCGGACTTCGCACCGTCGACGATTATCGATCTCGGTTGTACCATCGGCCACAACACCTGTGCGTGGAAAATCACCTACCCGCAGGCGCAAGTCACCGGTATCGATGTGGCGCCGGCCTGTTTGCGTTATGGCTATGCACGGGCAAAGGACAAGGGCCTGGATGTCAATTTCAGGCAGCTCAATGCCACCAGCCTCGACTATCCGGACGACAGTGTCGACATTGTTTTCTCATCCATGTTCCTGCATGAGTTACCGGTAGCCGATATCCGCAAAGTCATGGCGGAAGCGCACCGGGTGCTGCGTCCGGGCGGCCTGATGTTGCATATGGAATTGCCGCCCAATGACAGTGTCTCACCCTACGACTCCTTTTACCTGGATTGGGATGCCTACTACAATAACGAACCTTTTTATAAGGCATTCCGGGATCAGGACTTCACCGGTTTACGCCTGCAAGCAGGGTTTTCGCAGGACAAGCAGTTTGAATTCATCACTCCCCAGTATACCTATATGCAGCCCGACGACTATGCCAAGGCGGTAGAAGTCGATGTGCCGGTCGACGAAAATACCGGCCGCCTGGCGGAAGGGATTCAGTGGTATGGCTTTGGTGCCTGGAAGTAATACAGATCGACCGGAGAAGACAGGGAATACGACGATGAAGACAAAAACTGATGCTGCTGACCAGGGCGATATTCAGCTCGATACCCGCGGCAGGCGCCCGGCCTTCTTCGAGTCCGCAGAGGTGGATGCGCTGATGACCGCGCTGCTGGAAACCATGTCACAGCTCTGGGCAACCCGCAGCCAGGTGCGCATGCTCGAGCAGATTCTATTGGACAAGGCGATAGTCACTGCCGAGGAACTCGAGCGGTTTGAATTGCCGGAAGCGCAGCAAGAACAAGACCGGCAGTCAATGCAGGCGTTTTTCAAAGACGCATTCCGCGCAGTGGGCGCCGAGTTTCAGTCCGTTGACAACCGCCAGAAAGAAATCGACAGATTTCAGGCTGGCAAGGCGGCTGAGGAAAAACATTAGTGCTGGAGCAGTGGGCTGTAATTGTCCATGTGCTCGGCTGGGTCTTCTGGCTTGGAACGGATATCGGGGTGTTTATCGCCTGCCGTTATGCCGAGCGCAGTAACCTCAGTGTGGAGACCCGACTGACCCTTGTCGAAGTGGGGATGATCCTGGATCGCCTGCCGCGCTTGGCGGTGCCGCTGGTATGGGGCAGTGGGGTGGTGCTGTCAACACACTGGGGCTACGAACTGATCCCCTTGTCCTACGGCCTGATTTTATCGTTGGTCTGGCTCGCGGTTACCTGGATTATTATTTTCCGGCAGCCCGCAAGCCGCAGCCACACGCTTGCGCTATGGGCACAGACCATCATTTATGGCGGCGTCATTATCGGCATGGGTCTGGGGGCGACGCTGCTGCTGGCTGGCGGTGAAATACCGCTCTGGCTGGCGCTGAAATGGTATGCCTATGTCATTATCGCCATCGCCGCCCTGGCGGTGGAGAAATACTTTGCGCCGGTAGCGGCGGGCTTTCAGGAACTTGCCGGCCAGGGTGCGAGCGATGAAATCAACACCAGGTTAAAAAGAGACCTGAGACCGGTGTATATCGCAGTTTTATGTATTTATGGCGGCACGCTTGTGGCCGGGATTTCCGGGCTGTTGAAGCCGACACTGTAACACTAGAATTGGTAAGGCTTTTTTGCGACAATGCCGCATGCCTAAAAAGTCACCCGCCGAACCCCCAATCACCAAAAGCCAAATAGCCGACATACAGTACAAACAGCTGCAGAGGTTTGTCGCGATTATCGAGCGCGGCGGCCTGGCAGAAGCTGCGAAAAATCTGGGTATTACCCAACAGGCGCTCGGCATCAGTCTGGCCAAGTTGGAGTCCATCGTCGGCACCACCCTGGTCCACCGCTCCCGCGGCAACCAAACCTTCGCCACCGAATACGGTGAGGCGTTTTTACCCTATGCGCGCAGCCAGATCAGCGGCATGGAGCAGGCCGTGCATCACCTGCACTCGCTGCTGGGAGCCCGGGCCGGCAAGGTGGAAATCGGTCTCGGCGAAACCTGCGATGTGGAACTGATTGCCCAGGCCCTGCGGGTCTTTCACGAGCAGCGGCCCGACGTGGAGTTGAGCCTGATTGAAGACTATTCCGAGGTTCTGCTCAATCAACTGGTGGAAGGGCGGATAGATTTTCTTTGCGGCAGTATTTCCACCGGCGACACAGCCCCGCGCGGTGTCGTCGCGGAGCAGCTCTACACCTTGCGCGATATCGTCGTCGCGCGCGCCAAGCACCCGGTAATGAAATTGAAGCGCCCCAAGCTGAAGGATTTACAGGGCTATACCTGGCTGGTGCCGAGGCGCCGCCCCAGCGACTGGCACGCGATACGCAATGCATTTGTTTCCGCAGGGCTCAATGCGCCGGAGCGGGTCATCCGCTCGGATGCGCCTGTCGTGGGCACTCAGCTCATGCTTTCCAATGACTTCCTGCTTATGACCTCGCCGGCAATGGCCGAGCGAACTTACGACAGCAGGCACCGGCCCATACTGCGGCGAATAAACATAGACAAGCCGACGGTGACGAGGCACGCGAGTCTGATCAGCATGGGCGGCAGGAAACTCAGTCCGGCCGCCGAGGCGCTGATGGATGATATCAGGCGCCTGGCGCTGGAAAGGCATGGCAGTGACTGAGGCCGCCTGCAAAGCGCTATAATTCGCAGCCGACGGCAAAGCCCTGTGCGGTTGCCGCAAGCAGCGAGCGCGGCGCAAAGCAGTCACCCACGCAAGTCACCTTGTAGCCCGCGGCCTGAAGTGGCTGCAGCAGTTGATCATTGGGCCGTCGTGAGTTGGCATAGGTAATGGCGGCAACGTCGCTCAACTCCCGCGTTTCACCGTTGTACACATTGCCGATGGTGAGCACACCCCGCTCGAGTCCGTCCAGGTCGAGCACTTCGCTGCAGGTGATTATCTTTACCGGCCGGCGGTGCAGGCTGGTATATATCTTCTGCCTGTTGATCAGGGAGCAGTCGGAGGCGATACGTTCCCGGGGCGTTACGATAACCACCTGGCCAAACCGGTGGGAGAGCATTTCAGCCGCCGCATACGTCATCTCCGTATGATCCCTGTCGATCAAAACCAGGCAGCCACTTTGCCGGAATCTGGCGTGGGCCAGGTCGGCAACCAGGGTGCGAAGATCCGGGATCAGCGCCCCATCGCGGTATTCTTCCGGGATAAAGTCCGGCACCGACATCGTAGAACCGGTTGCCAGTACCACGATATCCGGCTCCCGGGCCTGTATATCGTCCAGGGTCGCCATTTCGCTGGTATGAAACTTGACGCCCTCGCGCTGGCCGGCCAGGTATTGATAGTCGTAAACACTGCTGAGGTTCTCCGCACCGGGCAGGAGTGCGTGCAGGCGGGTTTTACCGCCCACTTCCTCCGACCCGCCGAGAACCGTGACGGAATGGCCCCGGGCGGCGGCTACCCAGGCCGCCTCCAGCCCGGCGACACCGGCGCCGACAACGACAACGCGCCTGGCCCGGTCGGCTTGCGGCGGGCGCCAGAACGCCTCACCTTTTACGGCCACTGCCGGATTGTTATCGCAGGCCACGCCGCCGCCTTCCACGGTGGCGCGCCAGCAGGTATTGCAGGACACGCAGTACCTTATTTCGCTCTCCCGGCCCTGGCGGGCCTTCTCGCCCCAGGCCGGGTCGGCAATCATTGCCCGCCCCAGAAAGACCATGTCGGCGGTGCCGTCCGTAAGGGCCGCTTCCGCTTCATTGGGGTCGGTAATATAGCCCAGGGCACCGGTTGGAATATCGGGCGCTGTGGCGCGCAGGCGCCTGATTTTTTCCAGGTAGGGGCTGCGCGGCCCCTCGGCGCCGGGTAAATGGGCCCAAAGTGAGCGCGCATGGGCGCCCCAGGCAAAAGTCCAGTAGTCCAGCTCGCCGCATTCGGCCACCCGGCGGGCGATGTTTTCGGCCTCCTGCAGATCGATACTGCCGGCCACCAAATCCTCTCCGGGGAGTTTGACCCCGATAATAAAAGGGCGCCCGCACAGAGCGCGAATGTGCTCGATCAAGGTGGTGAGAAACAGCGTCCGTCCCTCCAGATCAACGCCGAACTCGTCGTCGCGTTTATTGGCCTGGGGCGACAGGAACTGGTGGAAAAGATGCCCGTGACCGGCGGAGAGTTCCACCCCGGAAAAGCCCGCCCGCTGCAGCCTGTGGCAGGCACTGGCCCACTGCTCGATCAGTTGCCGGATCTCCGCTGCGGTCAGGGCGTGCGGCACTGTCCAGCTGAGATCGTCCGGCAGTGCCGAGGCGCCGATGGCGGCGCTGTTTCTGCCGATTTCGTGTCTGCCCCGGCCGGGGTCCTGCACCTGGCCAATCAGGCGGGTATCGTGGGTTTCTACTGCGTCGGCCAACCTGCTCAGTTGCGGCAGGGCCGCATCGTCGAAGGCGTGCACCTTATAGCTGGCCGGTACGCGCGTGAGCATGGCGAGCGGCTCGGTCACAATCATGGCGGCGCCGCCCTGGGCGCGACTGCCCAGGTAGTTTAGAAGCCTGTCGGTCGGTCGGCCTTCGCGAACCAAACGGGTTTGAATAGAGGCGTGGGCCAGGCGGTTGCGCAACGGCATCCCCCCGAGGCTCCAGGATGAGAACAGGCGTTTGTATTCACTCAACTGGGATAACTCCTGAAAGTTGATCTGCAGCGCCGCGTCGGCCGCTGGGCGCCATCGATTATACTAACATTATTTTTTCATTAAAGTTGAGAAAAGAAAGAAAATAATGTATAAACTCCGGGGCATTGCGTTGTTCAAAGGTATTGCTCACAGGCATTGTGCAAAGCGATCCTGTAAAACGGTTCTTCAAAACAGTCATTCTATTCGAAAGCAAAGCCGAGGCCTCTTATGGCGACCATTATTGTGCTGTTCAATCTCAAAGAAGGCATAGAACCCGAAGACTACGAGGCGTGGGCCAGGTCGACGGATCTTCCCGTGGTCAGGGGGCTGAAGTCGGTCGATGGTTTTGATGTGTTCCGCAGCGCCGGCCTGTTCGGCTCCGGTAAGCCGGCGCCCTATGAATACGTAGAGATCATTGCCGTCAACGATACCGAACGTTTCAGCCGCGATGTTGCTGAAGAAAAAATGGTGGCGGTGGCCATGCAGTTTCGCGCCTTCGCCGATAATCCCCAGTTTCTACTGACTGAAAAACTGGTTTAGGTGTTGCCATGCAGACAGAAGCCAAGACGGAAGCTAAGAAAGTTGCCTTGTGCACCGGCGCCGGCAGTGAAAAAGGTATAGGCGCCGGTATTCTGGTGCATCTGGCAAAACTGGGCTATCGCGTCATCGTCAGCGATATCGGCGCGGGCGGCGGCCCGGAAACCAACGGCACTGCCACGGAATCCATGCAGGCCGTCGCCGCCGGTATTACCGCACTGGGTGCCGAATGTGCGCTTATCCCCTGCGACGTGAGCGATGCGGCGCAGGTGCAGCGCCTGTTTGATCAGGCCATAGAGACGTTTGGCCGCGTGGATGTGCTGATCAACAATGCCGGTATCGGCTATCTGATGCGCCCCTTTCTGCAGGTGCCGGTCGACGAGTGGCAGCTGGTCATGGACGTAAACCTGAAGGGCGCTTTCCTGTGCTCGCAACAGGCGGCCAAGCATATGGTTGCCGCCGGCAACGGCGGGCGCATTATCAATATCGCCAGCCAGGCGGCCAAAAGCGGTTTTCCCCACCTCGCCGCCTATGTCACGTCGAAACACGGGATGGTAGGGCTGACACGCTCCAATGCCTGTGAACTGGGGGAATACGGCATTACTGTCAACGCCATTTGCCCGAACCATATCACCACGGAACTCGGCGCCAGGCAGAACCAGTACTACGCCAAGCTGCGCGGCTTGTCGGTCGAGGACTATCTGGCGGCCAAGCGCGACAGCATTCCGATGAAGCGTAACTGCAAAGTACAGGATGTGGCGGCCGCGGTTGCATTTCTTGCCAGCGACGAGGCCGCTTATATCACCGGTGAGGCGATCAATGTCAGTGGTGGCGAGGAAACGCATTGACGAGGGCCTGTCCTTCAGAACAGCCGCGGCAATATCGGTGTTCAATCCCATCGACAGCGCCGCGCCGGTCTGAAAGAACCCCGCATCATGTCGAAAACCAGCCTGATTTTTTCGGCAAACGGCGAGGCATCGAAGTGGTGCAGAATCAAGTCGCTCAGGCCTTATTGCTCACTGTCCTCACTCATTGTCCTTGTTGATCGTCAAAGCCCAGCAGTTGTTTCCGCATCTGTTCCCAGCGACGCTGCAGCTGCGGCCGGAATGCGGGGTGTGCCAGTGCGGTAATCGCCTCAGCGCGGGCGTCCAGATCCAGGCCCGCAAGCCGCGCGCTGCCGAACTCGGTGGCGAGAATGTCGATATCGTTGCGCAACAGCGTCGCGCAGCTGCCCAGCTGCGGCACGATACGCGACCGGCTGCCGCCGGCCGCCGTCGCCTGCAGGGCGATGATATTGCGGCCGCCGCGGGACAGTGCCGAGCCGCGGACAAAGTCCACCAGACCGCCGCTGCCGCTGACCTGCCGGCCGTCGATATGCTCGCTGTTGATCTGGCCCAGCAGGTCCACTTCCAGGGCGGTATTGATCGCCACAAAGTGATCGATGCGCGCGATTACCTGCGCACTGTGGGTGTAGCTGACGGGTCTGAAGCCGATATCGGCGCGGCTGCCGGCCCATTGGTAGAAGGCGCTGTCGCCGGCCAGGTAGCCGGTAACGGCAAGCGAGCGGTCGACGGTTTTTCTGGCGTGGGTAAATACGCCGTCTTCAATCAGCGGCCGCGCTGCGGCGGTGAGCATACCGGTGTGCAAACCCAGGTGGCGGTGGTTTGACAGCGCTGGCAGCACCGCGGCGGGCACCGAGCCCAGGCCCAGCTGCAGGCAGTCGCCATCATCGATATGCGCCACCACCTGTGCGGCGATCTGGGCGGCGACCGCGCCGGGGGCGCCGGCCGGTATCTGCGGCAGCGGCTGCGAGCTGCCCCAGAGGGCATCGATGCTGTCGAGTTTTATGCGCGGGCCGTTGGCGGTCGCCGGCATATTGGCATTGACTTCGGCAACGATTTTGCCCGCCCGCGGCAGCAGGTCGGGTATGAAGTCGGTATGCGGGCCGAGGCTGCAATAGCCCTCACTGTCGGCGGCAGACACCCGCAACAGCAGCGCGTCGATGGCGGTGTGTTCGCACAGGTGGCGCAATCGGGCACTGTGATGCATCGGCGTAAAAGCCATGCGCCCGGCAGCGGCCAGCCGGCGATAGGGCGCCAGCATGAAAGCGTTCTGGAAGCGGGCCCGGTCGGAGAAAAACACGGTGCTCGCCGTGCCCAGCCCCGGTACCGCCAGGTCGATGACGGTGAGGTCGGTATCGATGGGCTGCAGGGCCTGCAACAGGCCCTGCGGCTGCGCCAGTCCGCCGGCGATAACCGCGGTATCGCAGCTGTGCAGCAGCGCGCGAATACTGTCGAGCGACATCAGTCGGGCCCGGCGGCGGCCTCCGGCAGCGGGTCCAGGTACTGCCGGCTGTAGGTGCCGTCGATACAGGCCAGCATGTCCGCGGCAATCGCCTGGAAATGGCTGCTGGCCTGGTGCGCTTGCTCGGCGGCCGCCGATTCGAACGATTCTAGCACGGCATAACCCAGTGGCTGGCGCAGTTTGTAAAAGCGGTAGGCGAGACAGCCGCTTTCATTGGCCAGAGTCTGTTCGGTAAGTTCATGGGCCAGATGGATGAAGAGCTGTTCTTTCTCCGCTTTTATTTTCATCGTCGCAAGAAATGTCAGCATGGCGGGAGTCCCTGGAGTTACAGTCTGCTGAATGACGCCGCGCGGCGCATTAAAACTGCACGCGCTTGGTAAAGCCCGCATCGGCGACAATATTGGCGCCGCTGATCAGGCTGGCCCGGGGGCTGGCAATAAATGTTACCACCGAGGCGATTTCTTTGAGGCTGCCCATCTCGCCGCGAGGGATTTTGCGCAGGGTCGATTCATAGAAGGGCAGGTTGACATCTTTGAGCATGTCCCAGGCGCCGCCTTCGAAATAGATGGGGCCGGGGCAGACGCTGTTGACACGGATATTCTTGTCGCCCACATACTGGCTGAGCTGTTTGGCATAGGTAATCAGGGCCGCCTTCATCGAGTTATAGGCCATCGGCGCGCTGAATACCTCGACCGCATTGGTGCTGCTGATCAGCACGACAGAGCCGCCGCCATCGGCTTTCTCCATATGCGGGATTACAGCTTCACAGCCGCGCACACTGCCGAGCACATCGATTTCAAAGTTTTTCCACCAATTCTTTTCGCTGTCAAAACCGCCGCCGGCGCTGACGTTGGAGATAAAGATATCGATGCCGCCCAGCTGCTCCGCGCAGCCGTCCACCCAGGCGCGGTAGGCGTCGGCGTCGCGGATATTGCAGGCCTCGCCGACGGCGTGGATATCGTAGCTTTTCAACTCGCGCACCGCCTCCTGCACGTCTTCGATGGCGCGGGCGCAGATGCCGATATTGGCGCCCTCGGCCGCCAGCTCCCGGGCGATCTGCCGGCCGATGCCGCGGGTGGCACCGGTAATCAAAGCGTTTTTGCCTCGCAGTTGTAGATTCATGCCGCGTCTCCCGATAAGCATCGTATACCCATTGGCAAGTGTACAAGATATTTATAAATAAAACAGCCGGGGTTGCTTATTTTTTTAAAATACCCGATCCTGTCGGGCAGTAACGCAGCGGGCGCGAGGGGAGAGGCTTTATGACTCAGGCACAGAGATGCAATGTGCTGTTGATCTGCGGCGGCAAATACCACGATATCGACTTTGCCCGCCTGGAGCTGTTGAAGCTGCTGGCGGAGCACGACCACCTGCGAGTTGTGGTGCGCGACGACTACCGCGACCTGCAGGCGCTGGCCGGGTGTGATCTGCTGATTACCTATACCTGCGATGTTGTGCCCGGGGCAAGCCAGCTGTCGGCGCTGGAGCAACGCCTGCGCGAGGGGCTGCGCTGGTTTGCCCTGCACGGCACCAATTCCGTCTTGCAGTTTCTGCACAACGGCCGCGTGGATACGCCGCCGCTGCCGCCGGCGCTGAGACGAATGCTGGGCAGCCAGTTTGTCGGTCATCCGCCCATCGGCCGTTTTCGGGTCGAGGTCACTGATCCCCGCCACCCGCTGGTAGCGGGTATCGACGCCTTTGACATCGAGGATGAGCCGTATCTGCTGGAAGCCGACGATGTCCAGTGTCTGTTGCACACCGAGTTCGAAGGGCGGATAAAAGGCTTCGTTAAACGCGACTGGCCGCGCCGGCGCCATCCGGTGTTCTACCTGCAGCCGCGCGGGCGCGGTGGCGTGCTCTATCTGACGCTGGGACATTGCCGCGGCCACTACGATATGCTGCCGCTGCTGGACTACTATCCCAAGGTGGAGCGCTGCGCCTGGGAGTCGCCGGTCTATTACGAACTTTTACGCCGGGGCATTCGCTGGGCGCAGCCGCCTGCCGGCAGTCAGCGCTAAACTGTTTGCAGCGGAGTATCATTTATGGCGTGGCAATTGATCGCCTCGGTGGCGCAAACCCGTGATCGCGAAATTACCCCGGTGCGGGCGGGGGAGTTGGAGATATTGCTGTGCCGCTGGCAGGACCGCCTGTACGCCGTGCGCAATCTCTGCTCCCATGCCCTGAAACCGCTGGCGGACGGCCATATCGAGCAGGGAGCCATTTTCTGCCCGGTGCACGGCGGCAGTTTTTCCCTCACATCGGGGCAGGCGCTGACCCGGCCCGCGCTGCGGCCGATTGCCACTTATCCTGTGAAAATCCAGGGCGATCAGGTTCTTATCGATGTCGATGAAATCGTACAGTTGCCGGACTAATCCTCATCGATGTAGGCATCCAGTGTGCGGTGCATATGGCGGATACGCAATTCCTGCTCGCCGATCCACAGGCCGTCGAAACCGACTGACTGCATGCCTTTCTGCACCCGCGGCAGATTGAAGGCGTCCTGCTTGATGACCAGGCCCGGTGATTTTTCGCCGTGGCGAAACTGGTCGTGTTTAACCCGCTCGGGGTTTTTCTCCTCCCATTCCTCGCGTTCCTGCGGTGTCATCAGTTCGAAATTCTGAAAATCGAAAAACATCTTGTTGGGGTCCGAGGGGTGGGGGCGCTGGCGGAAAACCCACAGGTCGTCGGCGTGGCAATTGAGGGTGATATTGGGGAAGATCAGATAGTGGTAGTCGTCGGTCAGCTGCTCGTCGCTCAGCTCGGAATAATCCAGCCCCCGCTGCGCGGCGGTTGCCCGTTTGTGACGCTGCACATCCTCGCGTATATCGTGCACACTGCCGCTGTAGGCGGCCGGGTCGATGCCGGCTTTTTTCATTTCCACCTTGAACGGCGGCGGGATTTCCGGCGGCTGCTGGGTGACCCGCTTGCTGAGGGTAAGGAACTTTATATAGTAGGCATTGTGCTTGTCGAACAGCTGGATTTTCAGATTGTAGTCGTCGAGATACCACAGCAGCTGGCGGTGAATGCCCTGTACATGGTAGGACTCGTTGAAGGCGTCGACCGAGGTTTTCCAGTTACAGTCCCATTCGATGGTGAAGTCCTTCACCAGCACCATGCGCTCGAAATGGTAGGGGTCGAGATGCGCCGGTATGTCATTCAGGTATTCGGCCAGCGGTTCGATATCCGGGTTGAGTGAAAACCATACCCAGATTCCCCACTGCTCGCAGGGCAGCTCCTTCAGCCCGCTGCAGGGCAGGCCCTGGGTAAACGTTTCCGCATCGGGAATATTGACAATACTGCCGTCCAGTCCGTATTCCCAGTGGTGATAGGCGCAGGCGAAGGTATCGGTGTGGCCGTGGCCGTTCGGCCGCAGCCGGTTGCCGCGGTGCAGGCAGACATTGTAGAAAGCCCTGACGCCGCCGTCGGGCTGCCTGACGATCAGAATGGACTCCCGGCCGATTTCCGTCACCAGGTAATCGCCGGGTTGCGCCAGGTCACGGGCCAGCCCGCCCAGCAGCCAGACTTTGGTCCACATCTTGTCCCATTCCCGGCGCATGAACGTGTCGCAAGTATAGCGTTCTTTGGCGATGATGTTGTTATCGAAGCTGTCGAAGGGCGAGTCGTTGACGATGACCGGCCCCTCTGTTTCCTCGTTGCTCTCTTCCGGTATATTACTCATCGGTTAACCTCTTGCGGGTATCCCGGCCGGGCGGCTGCCGTTCGACCAGGTTGTGGCTGCGAAATGACATTACCACCTTGTCGTGCTGGTTTAACAGTTCATAACCGTACAGCGCTTTGCCCCAGCGGGGGTTGCGCCAATGGTTGGTTTTTTTCAACACGGTCGAGCGCGCGCGCAGCTGATCGCCGGGCCGCACCGGGTGCGGCCAGCGCACCCGATCCCAGCCGGTGCCGCAGACATAGCGCACATCGCCGTTGACAGAGTGATCCAGTTGCCGCCAGATAGCGGCGGTAAAAATACCCGGCGCCACCAGCCCGCCGAACACGGAATGCTTTGCAGCCTGTTCATCGGCGTGAAAATACTGCGGGTCATAGCGCCGCGCCCACTGCAGCAACTCGTCTTTATCGATGAGCAGCGGCCGCGACAGCGCTACCTGGCCCTCGCGCAGGTCTTCGAAGTAACGCGCCGTCATCGCCGCTGTTCCCGCGTGTATACACGGCTGCGATATCCGTGTGACAATGGCGACTCGTTCAGCCGCCGGCAGTGGAGGGTGTTTTTTTCGTGGACTGGCATCAGTACTTTCTCCACAAGCTCGGCCAGCAGCCGGCGCCGTTCGAACAGCTGCTGGCTTTTCGCGTGCTCGACTATCGGGCTGACAGTGCCGTTGCGGTGCTGGAGTTTGCCGGCTCCGCGCAGTTTGCCAGCGCCATGGGCAGCGTACATGGCGGTGCCTGTGCGGCCATGCTCGACCAGGCCATGGGTGTGGCTGCACTGTTTGCCAGCGACTTCGACAGCTGGTTTCCAACGCTGGAGCTGAAGACCAGCTTTCTGCGCCCCGCCGCGGCCGCCAGGCCTTTCAAAGCCCGCGCCAACGCCGTGCGTATGGGCCGGGGTGTGGCTTTTCTCGAGGGCCGGCTGAGCGACAGCGAAGGCGCACTGGTCGCCACCGCCTCGGCCACCGCCCGCCGCCTTAGCAAACCGAAGCCGGCGCACTGATTATTTTTTCCCTTCGAGGTAGCGGTCCAGCTCGGTGTGGAAGTGGCGCAGCCGCGCTTCCTGTTCACTGAAAATGGCGCCTTTGAAGCCCCGCGAGCGCACGCCTTTTTGCTGGTAGGGTAACAGGAAGGAATCCTGGTCCAGCACCAGGCCGAGGTTGGCGGGCTCGCCCAGCGGCACATGCTCGGTGGCGGGTCGGGTATTACCGCTGGTATCGGTGCCCTCGGGCAGGCCGAACCAGTCGGGGGGCTGCCGGCCTGCCACCTCGCTCGGGCGAATCATGGTGATATTGTCGTAGTAAAAGCGCTCGGGATCCTGCGGGTGAGGCAGAAAGCGCATCAGAAACACGCCCTCGGGATGGCAGCCGATCTGCACATTGGGAAAGATGCCGGTGGCCCAGCTGTCAATCAGTTGATAATCGGTAAACTTCGAATAGTCCAGTCCCAGTTGTTCGGCGCGGGCGCGTTTGGCCCGGTGCAGCGCCTCCCTGACATCGGCGGCGGTGCCGCTGAAAGCGTCGGGGTCGATGCCCGCCGAGGCCAGCATGGACTTCAGACCGTCATTGACACTGAGCTGATCGTGATGGCGCGGACTGACCTGGCCGAACGGCACGATCATGCGGCTGGCGCCGTTGGGGTAGAGGTCGTACTGCACCTGCAGGTCGCCCATGATTTCGCTGGTTTCCGGGTGTACCGCATGCAGATGATAAGACTCGTAAAAGGCATCGACCCCGATTTTCCAGTTGGCCGCCCACTCACTGGAGATATGGCGGACCACTACCATCTTGTCGATCTCATAGGTTGGCAGATACTCCGGCGGCAGGCCGATCGCCTGCTCGAGTGGCGGCGGTTCGGGGTTCATGCAGATAAAGACGAGGCCGGCGTGTTCCTCACAGGCCAGCGCCGTCAGGCTCGGGCAGGGCTGCAGTGTCTGCGGCCGGAAGGTCTCGCGATCGGTAATCTCCAGCGCCTCGCCCTGATGGTTGAAACGCCAGGAGTGAAAGGAACAGCTGAATGCCGGCAGCGTGCCGCGCTCATTGAGCACCAGGCGATTGCCGCGGTGCGGGCAGACATTGTAAAACGCGTTCACCGCGCCTTCTTTGGTGCGCACCACCAGAATGGATTCGCCGCCGATATCAAAGGTAAAGTAGGCGCCGGGGCGGCGCAGATCTGAGGACACCCCGGCGATCAGCCAGCTGCGGGTCCACATATCCTCCCATTCGCGCTGCATGAAGTCTTTGCTGTAATAGCGTGAGGGGTCCCGGCGCGAAGTGCCGTTGTCGATATAGGGGGCTTTGGCTTCCAGGGAATCCGCCGGCGCATCAGGAGAGATGACGGCGCCGCTTCTATAGTCATATTTCATCGTTGACTCCTGCATGGTTTCACTGTGCGTCGCCCGCGGGGCGGAGCGGGTGAAATTGCTCGGCAAAAAGGCTAGACAAAACCTCCAAAGGCGGTTCTAATAAAAAACAGCCATGGCTGCATGAGTTTAGTGAAGCGCCATTTGCGAGTCAACAGAATTTCGCTCTAATAAAAAACAGCCATGGCCGGTTGTATTTAAATCAAGCCGGTGCTAGTGTTGCCTGCGGGCAGTTGCGGCGCGCCTGTCGTACCGCGCCGCGGTGTTGTCCCGCAAGGTACAAGAGCACAAAGGTCCGTATCGACAACGTGTCCGGAGGGTTTGGCATGCCACTAGGCAAGCAGGAGTTATTGGCGGCCTATCGAAAGATGGTCACTATCCGCGAGTTTGAAGAACGCCTTCACGTCGAAGTTGCCAGCGGCGATATCGCCGGTTTCTGCCATCTGTACAGCGGCCAGGAAGCTGTCGCCGTCGGCGTCACCTCCCACCTCGATGACGATGACTATATCGCCAGCACCCACCGCGGCCACGGCCACTGCATTGCCAAGGGCTGCGATGTCATCGGCATGATGAAGGAAATTTTCGGCCGCCGCGATGGCCTCTGCGGCGGCAAGGGCGGCTCCATGCACATTGCCGACATGAGCAAGGGCATGCTCGGCGCCAATGCCATCGTCGGCGGTGGCCCGCCGATCGCTGTCGGCGCGGCAATCGCCACGCAACTGCAGGGCAGGGGCAAGGTGACCGCGTCGTTCACCGGCGACGGCGGCTCCAATCAGGGCACGGTATTCGAGGCGATGAATCTCGCCGTGGTGCTGCAACTGCCGACGGTATTCATTTTTGAGAACAACGGCTACGGCGAGCATACCGGTGCAGACTATGCCGTCGGCAGTGCGGATATCGCCAGCCGCGCGGCGGGCTTTGGTATGGCGGCGGAAAAGGTCGACGGCTGTGACTACTTTGCCGTTTATGAGGCGGCCGGCCGGGCCGTTACCCGCGCGCGCCAGGGCGGCGGCCCCAGTGCCATCGAGTGTACCACTACCCGTTACTTCGGCCACTTTGAGGGCGACCCGCAGCGCTATCGGGCCAAGGGCGAAGTCGAACAGCACCGCCGCGCGATGAACTGTCTGGCCAACTTCCGCCAGCGGGTAAACGCCGAGGACTGGCTCGCCCCGGACCAACTCGACGCTGTGGAGACGGAAGTTCGCAGCCTGATCGATCGCGCCGTCAGTGAGGCCAGAGCCGCGCCGGCGCCGGCGCTGGACGATCTCTGCACTGATGTCTACGTTTCTTACTAGGGGGAAAGGCGGTGGCAATGAAGTCATATCGCGAAGCAATCAACCAGACCCTGGCACAGGAGATGCGCCGCGACGACAGTGTCATCGTTCTCGGTGAGGATGTCTCCGGCGGCGCCGGCGGCAGCTCCGGCAAGCGCGATGCGGCCGGCGGTGTATTCGGTGTTACCGCCGGTTTGATCGGTGAGTTTGGCGAGCAGCGGGTTATCGATACGCCGATTTCCGAGTCAGCGATCATGGGTGCGGCCGGCGGCGCCGCGCTGGCGGGGTTGCGACCGGTGGCGGAGTTGATGTTCGCCGATTTTGTCGGCGTCTCCTTTGACCAGATCTTCAACCAGATGGCGAAGTTCCGCTATATGTTTGGCGGCAAGACCACCACCCCGGTGGTGGTGCGCCTGCCGACCGGCGCCGGTATGAATATGGCGGCGCAGCACTCCCAGACCATCTATCCTTTTTTAACCGCGGTGCCGGGGCTCAAGGTGGTGATTCCGTCCAACGCCTATGACGCCAAAGGCCTGCTGGCCACCGCCATTCGCGATGACGACCCGGTGATGTTTTTCGAGCACAAAGCACTGTACCCGCGCAAATGCGAGGTGCCTGACGAGGACTACACCATCAACTTCGGTGAAGCCGAACTGGTGCGCGAGGGTGACGATGTCACTGTCGTGGCGCTGGCCAGGATGGTGGGGTTTGCCGAAAAAGCGCTGGACTCTCTGGCGGCGGAAGGCATCAGCGCCGACCTGATCGACCCGCGCACGGTGTCGCCGCTGGACGAGGAAACCATTCTGGACAGCGTGGAAAATACCGGCCGCCTGGTGGTGGTCGATGAATCCAACCCGCGCTGCAGCGTCGCCGCGGATATTGCCGCAATAGTGGCCTGCAAGGGCTTTCACTCCCTCAAGGCGCCGATAAAACTGGTGACGGCGCCGCATACGCCGGTGCCGTTCGCGCGCGAACTGGAGCGGGCTTATGTGCCCGGCCCGGCCCATATCGCCGCGGCGATCAAAGAGGTGCTGCAATGAGCGCGCCGGTGACCGCCGTTACCGTGCCCAAGTGGGGCATTGAGATGCAGGAAGGTACGCTGACCGCCTGGCTGGTGGAGGAGGGGCAGGCGGTGCAGCGCGGTATGGCCCTGGCCGAGTTTGAAACCGACAAGATCATCAACGAACTGGAGGCCCCGGCCAGCGGCGTGCTGGTCAGGCAGCTGGCACAGAGCGGCGAAACCCTGCCGGTGGGTGCGCTGATCGGTGTAGTGGCGGCGGCGCAAACCGATACGGGGGTGGTCGAGCAGTTCATTGCCGGGTTTAAACCCGCCGATGCCAGCTTCGAACCCGCCGCTGCCGGCGCCAGCATCGAACCCGCTACTTCGGCGCCGCTGGCCGCTGCCCCGGCCGACGCGGCCGCCAGCGCCGGGAGCGGTATCGGCGGTGATCATGCGCCGGCGAAAACCAGCCCGGTGGTGCGGCGTTTGGCGGAGCAACTGGGTGTCGATTTAACGCGGCTAACAGGCAGCGGCAATCGCGGGCGTATTACCAAGGACGATGTGCGCGCGGCGGCCGCGGGCGAGAGCCAGCCGCCGCCGGCCCGGTCCGACAGTGCCGCTGCGGTGTTTGAACGGATCGACCTTAACGCCACCCGCCGGCGCGCCGCCGAGCGACTGCTGGCCGCCAAGCCCGGACTGCCGCATTTTTATCTGACAGCCGATGCCGGGGTCGAAGCCCTGCAGGGGCTGTCCCGCGCGGCCGGCGGCCTCAGCCTCAATGCCGCGCTGATGTTTGCCGTTGCCCGCGCGCTGCCGGAACATCCGGCGCTCAACAGCCGCTATGAAGACGGCGAGCTGCGCCAGTACAAGCAGGTCAATCTCGCCGCCGCGGTCGCTACCGAACGCGGTTTGCTGACCCCGGTGGTGCACGGTGCCGACAGTCTTGCAGCCGGCGAATTTGCCGGCCGCCTGCGCAGCCAGATCGATAAGGCCAGGCAGGGCGGGCTGGCTGCCGGCGATCTCAAAGATGCAACCTTTACGGTTTCCAATCTCGGCATGCTCGGCGTGCGGGAGTTTGCCGCCATTATCAATCCGCCCCAGGTTGCGATTCTCGCCGTGGGTGCCGTACACGGTGCGGTCGTCGAGCGCGGTGGCGACTGGCAGATGGCGCCGGTGGTGACGCTGACGCTGTCCTGTGATCACCGGGTAATCGACGGCGCCGCCGGCGCCGCCTTTCTCAACACCCTGGTCGCCGCAATAGAGGCGGCGGAATTTCGCTAGCGATGGCGGAAAGGAGGCCTTGCATAACACAGTAAACCTTGAGGAGAGTGACAGTCGTTCGATAAGCATAAGCAGATAATTTATTTGATGAGACAGGGCCATGATAAATATAAACAAACCCCACCCGAGAATATTTTGCCACAGGCGTCTGCCGTTGATCGCTGCCGCCGCCGCCGCACTGGCGCCGCAACTGCCGGCAGCCGCCGAGGAGGCCCTGGTGCTGGAGGAGATACGAGTGACCGCCACCCGCCGCGCGGAAACCGACCTGCAGTCGACGCCGGTGTCGGTCAGCGCCATCACCACCCGCGATATCGAGCAGATGGTTCCCAGTGATCTCGGCGATATTGCCGCCAATGTGCCGAATTTTTCCGCCGCCAAACCCGCCGGCTTCAACGCCGCCTCGTTTGCCATTCGCGGCGTCGGCCAGACCTCCATTATCGTTTACCAGGACCCCCAGGTCGGGGTGACGGTGGACGATTTTGTGTTGCCGAATATTCAGACCCAGTTGCTGGAAATGTTCGATATTGAACAGGTGGAAGTCCTGCGCGGACCCCAGGGCACCCTGTTCGGCAAGAACACCACCGGCGGTGTCATCAACATCAAAACCAAACGCCCGCTATTCGAGCAGACATCGCTGGATGTCAACGCCAGGCTGGCCAGTTTTGGCCGCCGCGAAGTGCGCCTTGCCGCCAATCTCGGCGCCAGTGATACGCTGGCGTTTCGCGCCGCCGGTCTGTATGTGAAATCCGACGGCTTCTGGGAAAACGGTTCCTCCTACGGACCGGTGACAGCTTTCGATCCCACCCACCCGTCACTGGGGGAAAGCGGTCGCGGCAACGGTGAAGATCTCGGTGGCGACGATTCCATCTCCGGCCGTCTCAAGGCGCTGTGGCAGCCCCGCGATAACTTTACCGCGCTGTTGCAGTATGAAATCCTGCGCGATGACGGCGATTCACCGCCGGTCGCCAACGGCACGCCGGCCGCTGCGCCACTGGTGTTCAACGCCCTCGGCCTGACTGCCGACAGCGGCGATCAACTCGACCGCGGCGGTGTTACCAATCGCGACGATTTACTGCTGCGCATGTCCGACGGTCACCAGGTCGATGTCGACGGTTACTATATGAATCTGGATTGGGAACTCGGCAACTACACCCTCAGTTCGGTTACCGGTTACCGCGAGCAGGAAAGTTACCTGCCGTCCACCTACACCGGCGAAGTCGGGCCCAATTCGCTGTTCGATGCCGTGCGCGTCGATGAGCGTGAAACCTTCCAGCAGGAAGTGCGCATCGCCTCCAACCTGGACGGGCCGTTCAATTTCGTTGCCGGGGCTTTTTATCAGGATGATGAAACCACTTTCTGCGTGGTGCAGGTGCTGGGTTTTCTCGACCTGCTGGGGCTGGGGACCAGTGCCTTTGGCGACCCCACCTGGTGGAATAACAATCCGCAGGTACTGTGCAATCAGCAGGAGGCGGATAACTGGGCGGTATTTGCCGATTTTACCTACGATTTCAGCGAGCGCCTGTCACTGGGTGCCGGTATCCGCTACACCGCGGAGAGCAAAGACTGGATCGGCCGCAACCAGGTTTTCTTTCAGCAGCTCAACGGCGGCTTCGATCCCGACCTCACCTGGGAGGACTTCGGCTCGCCGCTGGATGCGGCCGACTTCGACAGATATTCTACCGGGGTGCTGTCGGACAGTGAGGACTGGCGCGAACCCACCTGGCGCGCGACGCTGAGCTATGCGATCAACCAGCAGGTGTTTTCCTACTTTACCTATGCGCGCGGCTTCAAGAGCGGCGCCTACAACGACCAGACCGGCACCTCCGGCTCACCGATTACCCCGGCATCGGCGGCGCCCACCGATCCGGAAGTGGCTGACTCCTTCGAACTGGGTGTCAAGAGCGACCTGTACGACAACCGCCTGCGCTTGAATCTGGCGGCGTTCTATGTGGAGTACTCCGATGCCCAGCGCGACCTGGTGGCGGTGTTCGACAATCCTTTCGGCGGCAGCTTTCAGGAAACCCGCTTTTTCAATGCCGCCGAAGTGACTGCCATGGGACTGGAGGGCGAACTGGTTGCCCTGGTTACCGACGAGCTGACCTTGCGCGCCAACTTCGGCTGGCTGGATACCGAGTACGATACCTTCCAGGCGGATACCGACTTCGATGGCACTGTCGATGTCGATCTCAGTAACCGCGACGTCAATCGTGCGCCCGAATGGCAGTGGAGTGTTGATGCCATCTACGAGCACGAGCTGCTGTCGGGTTCGCTGACCTGGGTGGCCAGCGCCAACTACGAGGACGAAGCGATTTTTGTCTACTCCAATGTCGATCCCGCGTACGACGGCATCACCGACGAGAGAACCCTGTACAGCCTCAGCGTCACCTATCGCGACGCCGGCGACAAATACTTTGTGCGCCTGTTCGGCAGAAATCTCTCCGACGAGGAGTACCGGGTGGGTGAACTGCCCGTCGCCGATTTGTGGACCATGTCTTACTACGGTGAGCCCAGATCTTATGGCATCGAGTTTGGGATGAGTTTCGGCAACTAGTCTAAACCCGCTATCGGGCTGCTTGCAGCCCTTGGCGATGCAATATGTCAGCCCTGTGCGGGCAGCCGGCAGATCTGCTCTCTGGCCTATAAGGGATTTTCTGTTATACTCGGCGTGGTAACCAAGGATGAGACTGACTATGGCCCAACAGCAAATCACTGACGAGCAGATCGATATCGATATAGCGAAGTGCCGGAAGCTGGTCAAAAAGGCAGTGACACAGCCTGAACCCACCAAAGCCTTTGACTTCAAAGCCCATATCGACAGACTCAAAACCAGGCGGCGAAGACGGCGTGAAGCTACCGGTTTCTAAGTCCTGACAAGGCCATGGAATACCGGCTCAGCATGGACGCTGAATTAGATTTGCTCGATATATATGATCATGGTGAATCGCGTTGGGGGATTCCGCGAGCGATTGAATTTCAGCTGGCAATTGGTCGCCGCTTCGAGCAACTGGCTGCATACCCCTATTCCGGTACTGACACAGCCTACCAGATTTGGCCGGCAATGCGCCGCGCAGAAATTCACCCCTATATCATTTTTTATCTGCCTCGCACCTATGGCGTTTTTATCGCGCGGATTTTACCCGCTCGAATGGCGATAAACGCAGCCGCAATTCGACCTGCCATAAGCGCTGCAGACTGAACCATTACCGGCTGCCGCCTAGCGCCGCTGGTCAAAGCGCCTGCCGACCAGGGCGCTGGCGATATTGACCTTCTGAATATCCACCGCACCGCCGGCGATACCCCAGCCCCAGGCGTCGCGCAGGCGGCGCTCCATGGGAAACTCTTTGGAGTAGCCGTAGGCGCCCATCAACTGCACGGCGTGGCCGGTGACCTCGCGGGCTATCTCATTGGCAAAGCATTTGGCGATGGAGGAGTCGCCGACGCTGGGCAGCCCCTCCTCGGCGTTACAGGCGGCGCGGTGGATCAGCAGGCGCGCCGCCTCCACCCGCATGGCCATTTCCGCCAGCTTGATCTGCACCGCCTGGAACTCGACGATGGGCTTGCCGAATTGCCTGCGTTCCTGTACGTAATCGAGCACCTCGGCCAGGGCGCCGGAGGCCTGACCCAGCGCCATGGTGGCGTTGCCGCAGCGCTCCAGGTCGAAGGCCTCCATCAGCTTTTTGAAACCGCCGGCCGGCACCACGATATGGTCCAGCGGCAGTTCCACATGGTCGAAAAACAAATCCGCCGACGGCACGCCGCGAAAGCCCATCAGGCTTTCCTGCGGGCCGAAGCTCAATCCCGCGGTTTCCTTTTCCACATACACCGCCCCGATACCCCTGGCGCCGGGCTCATCGGACAGGCGGCAGTACACTACATAGCCATCGGCGTGGCCGCCGCCGGAACACCAGCGCTTGGTGCCGTTGAGGCGCACAATATCGCCATCGATACGCGCCCGGGTGCTGAGATCGGTCAGTGCGGAGCCGGCATCCGGCTCCGACATGGCCACGGCAACAATGCTTTCGCCCCGGCATACCGCCGGCACCACCCGCTCGGCCAGCGAGGCCGCGGCAAAGCGCTCGATGGCCTTGACCGGGCCGACACAGGATTCAAATACCGGAAAGGCCACAGCCGAGGACACCTTGGCGAATTCCTCGATCACCAGCAGCGCCTCGAGATTGCCGAGACCGACGCCGCCCAGCGCTTCGGGCACGTTGATGCCGAGAAAACCCAGCTGCGCATAGCGCTCGAGCAGCGCCCGCGGCGGCGGCTCCGCGCTCTGCTCCAGCTCTTGTGCCAGCGCCGTCAGCTCCCGGCGGGCGAAATCCCGGGCCACCTTCTGCAGCGCCAGCTGCTCTTCATTGAGACGAAAATTCATCGGCCTGTTTTCCTTGTTGTGGGGGGATTCCTAGTATACAATCGCCAAAATAAAAGAAACAGCCACGGCCGTATGTTTTTAGAGAATTCACTGCCGCCAGTGCCGGCAGCGCTGCGGCGACACGGGTCAAACAGCAAATAGCAGGGGGTTAGACAGCGATATGGACGCACAAGCGACAGCGCGCATCAAAGCCGCCATTGAATACGAAAAGTCCAGACAGGCGCCGCCCGAGGATTTCCCGGCCCTGCCCGACATCCCGGTGGGCCGCTATACCGATCCGGCCTTTTACCAGTTGGAGATGCAGGCGCTGTGGCACCGGACCTGGCTCTATGCCGCCCACCAGGATGAACTGCCCAATGTGGGCGACTTCATCGTCTGGGAGCGGGGCAGTGCGCCGATCTTCCTGATTCGCGGCAACGACCGCCAGGTGCGGGCTTTTTACAATACCTGCCGCCACCGCGGTGCGCCGATCGTCGAGCGCGACAAGGGCAGTACCCGCGGGCTGATGTGCCGCTACCACGGCTGGACCTACAACTTGGAGGGAGATCTGGTCAATCTGCGCGACCGGCGCGATTTTGTCGACCTGGATACCAGCTGTCGCGGCCTCTATCCGGTGCGCTGTGAAACCTTTGGCAACTGGCTGTTTGTCAACGAAGATCCGCAGGCCGAGCCGCTGCTGGATTACCTCGGGCCGGTGGTGAGCGACTTTGCCCAGATGCAGCCGGAAAACCTGCGCTTTGTCGAGCGCCACGGTTTTGAAATCAAATGCAATATCAAAATCATGATGGACGCCTTTCTCGAGGTCTACCATCTGAAGTCCATTCACCAGAACACCGTCGACCGCTTTCTCGACCACCGCGGCTCGCTGATGACGCTGTGGAAAAACGGCCACTCGCGCATGATCACACCCTGGCGCAAAGAGGGCTGGGTCGATCCCGGCACCATCGGCATGAAGGAGATAGAGACGGTTAGCGAAATACCGCGCAAAAACAACTGCTCCTACAATATCTTTCCCAATCTGATAACGCCGATCGATCTCACCGGTATCCCCATCCTGACATTCTGGCCGGTGGATATCGAAACCATGTATGTGGAATGTCACTGGTTCACACCGGATCTGCACGGCGAACCGCTGCCGGATCTGTGGGAAACCCGTATCCGCAACTTCGATGCCATTCTCGAAGAGGACACCCAGTTTGCACCGCGTATTCAGAAGTCCATGCAGTCCAGTGTTTTTAAAGGTATGCCGCTGAATTACCAGGAGCGGCGCATATACCACTGGCACGAAGAGCTGGATCGGCGTTTGCGTGGCGAAGATCTTCCCGCTGCGTTGCGGGTCGAGCCCAAACTGAGCGATTACGTTGAATGCTGACGGTGACGGGCGCGAAGGGGACTAGTCGTGGCTGACTTTGGTGTGCTGGCGCTGGCAGCCTATCTGCCGCGCACGCGCCTGCCCCACACCGTTGTCGCGGCGGCACACGCCTGGGCCAACTCCGGCCGCCGGCACCGCGCCGACACCGCCCGGCGCGTCGCCGCCTACGATGAAGATACAGTGACCATGGCGGTAGAGGCGGGGCGGGCGGCGCTGGCGGGCACTGCCGCAGAGCCGCAATCGCTGGCCATTGCCTCGACCACGCTGCCGTTTGCCGACCGCAGCGCTGCGACCCTGGTGGCTGAAGCCCTGGGCTTACCGGCCAACTTATTGAGTCAGGACTGCGGCGGCTCGCTGCGCGCCGCCACCAGTCTGCTAATGTCCCGCCGCGGCGGGCGCAGCCTGTGTATCGCCAGCGATACCCGGCCGGCCAAACCCGGCAGCAGTGCCGAATTGCACAATGGCGACGCAGCGGCGGCGATTCTGCTGGGTGACAGTGACAGCGGAGAGGGTTTACTGGCCAGATGGCTGGGCAGCGCCAGTGTCAATGCCGACCTGGTGGATCACTACCGCGCCGCCGGCGCCGCGTTCGACTATGCGCTGGAAGGCCGCTGGCTGCGCCAGGAGGGTTACGCCCGTATCGCGCCCCAGGCTGTGGCCATGGCCCTGGCCGAGGCGGGCATTGCCGCGCCGGCGGTCGACCGCCTGCTGATTGCCGGCATCGAACCGGCGGCGGTGACGACAGTGGCAAAGGCGGCGGGACTGAGCCGCATCGATACGGCCGACGCCGTCGGCGGCCAGGTGGGTTTTACCGGCAGTGCTCACCCCTACCTGTTACTGGTCGATGCCCTGTCGCGCTGTCAGGGCGGCGAAAAAATCGTGCTGTGCGGTTTTGGCCAGGGCTGTGACGCCATTGTGCTGGAGGCTGGCGCCGGCTGCGCCAGCGCGCCGCAGCTGCGGGGTTTTCAAAACCTGCTGGACGATTACCGCGACGAAAACTCCTATACCCGCTACCTCACCGGCAAGGGCCTGCTGCAAATGGATTGGGGCCTGCGCGCGGAGCGCGACAACCGCACCGCCATGACCAGCTTCTATCGCAACCGCGATGCCGTCACCGGTTTCAGCGGCGGCCGCTGCCAGGCCTGCGGCACGGTACAGTTTCCCCGCAGCGCCATTTGCGTCAACCCCGAGTGCCGCAGCCGGGATTCGCAGCGGGCTTTTTCCCTGCGCGATGAGGCCGCCAGGGTGAAATCCTTTACCGAGGACTGGCAGGCCTATTGCCCCGTGCCGCCACTGATGTACGGCAATGTTCAGTTCGACTGCGGCGCCAACGTGATTATGGAATACACCGACTACCTTCCCGGTGAACTGGCCACCGGCCAGGCTCTGCGTATGGTGTTTCGCATCAAGGACGTCGACCGCCAGCGGCATTTTCGCCGCTATTGCTGGAAAGCCGCCGCCTGCCCGGCAGCGCGGAGGGCGCACTGATGGCAGAGGGAATCCGCGATAAGATCGCCATCCTCGGCATGGGCTGCACCCGCTTCGGCGAGCGCTGGGACTGCAATCCCGCCGACCTGATGATCGAAGCCTTCGACGAGTGCAGTGCCGATGCCGGCCTCGGCGCCGGCGATCTGGATGCGGCCTGGCTGGGTGTATTTTTCGACGAGCAGAATGTCGGCAAGTCGGCGCTGCCGCTGTCGCAGGCGCTGCGGCTGCCGAATATTCCGGTCACCCGGGTGGAAAATCTCTGCGCCACCGGCACCGAGGCGCTGCGCGGGGCCGCCTATGCCGTGGCCGCCGGCGCCGCCGATATCGCCCTGGCGATGGGGGTGGAAAAACTCAAGGATACCGGTTACGCCGGCCTGCCCGAGCGCACCAAAGGCAGCTTTGAAGATCTGTGGCTGCCCAATAATACCGCGCCCGGTTCGTTCGCCCAGTTTGCCAGTGCCTATTGCAGCGCCCACGAGATCGACATGGCCGATTTGAAACGCGCCATGGCCCATGTGTCCTGGAAAAGCCATCGCAACGGCGCCCGCAACCGCAAGGCCCACCTGCGCCGCGAAGTGCCCATGGACACCATTCTGGCGGCCCCCGATATCGCCTACCCGCTGGGCCTTTACGATTGCTGTGGTGTCAGTGACGGCGCCGCCTGTGCCATTGTCACCACGCCGCAGATTGCCCGCGACCTGAAGCCCGGCGCGCCGCTGATCAGCATCCGGGCGCTGCAGCTGGCGCCCAGCAACGGCGTGGAGATGTCTCACGCCAGCTGGGACGGCAGTTATGCCCTGACGGCGCGCATTGCCGCCCGCCGCGCCTACCGCGAGGCCGGTATTGCCGACCCGCGGGCCGAGCTGGATATGATCGAGGTGCACGACTGCTTTTCCGTTACCGAACTGGTGACGATGGAGGACCTGGGGCTGTCGCAGCCGGGGCGGGCACTGTTCGACATTCTCGATGGCTGCTACGACGCCGGCGGTGAGGTGGCCTGCCAGCTGGACGGTGGTTTGAAGTGCTTTGGCCACCCCATCGGCGCCACCGGTCTGCGCATGGTATACGAAATCTATCTGCAGTTGCTGGAGCGCGGCGGTGAGCGGCAGCGCGCCAATGCGCGCCTGGGGCTGACTCATAACCTGGGCGGCCTGCCGCACCGCAATGTTTGCAGCGTCGCCATTATCGGCCGCAGTGATTAACACCCAGCAGTGATGACTACCTAAAGGAGAGTTGAGCGTGACAGCAGACGCCACTGGCGAAGCACAGGGCCGCACCAGCCGCAGCTGGGGCATGAGCCTGCAGGAGTTAGCGACCCGGCCGACCGTCTACCGCGACGACCTGCTTGCCGGCAAAGTAATGGTGGTGTCCGGCGGCGGCAGCGGTATCGGCCAGGGCATCGCCATGCTGGCCGCACGCCTGGGGGCGGAGGTGGTGATTTGCAGCCGCAATATCGACAAACTGCGCACCACTGCCGAAGCCGCCAAGTCGCTGCTGGGCCGAACTGTGCACACCCAGGTAACCAATATCCGCGAACCGGAATCGGTGACCGCACTGATGGATTTTGTCTGGCGCCAGTGCGGCGGCCTCGACATTCTGGTCAATAACGCCGGCGGCCAGTTTCCGCAGCCGGCCCTGGACCTGTCCATCAACGGCTGGAATTCGGTGGTCGACCTCAACCTGAACGGCAGCTGGTACATGATGCAGGCGGCGGCGCGGCGCTGGGTCGAGCGCGGCCGCGCCGGCAATATCGTCAATATCGCCGCCAATGTCGAGCGCGGCATGCCGCAGGTCGCACATACCTGTGCGGCCCGGGCCGGGGTGATTTATCTCAGCAAATCGGTTTCCACCGAGTGGGCGGAACACGACATTCGCGTCAACTGCGTGGCGCCGGGTTCGGTGGAATCCAGCGGTTTCGAGGTCTACCCCGAGGGCGTGCCCGACTATAATTTTCGTACCTCCAACCCGATGATGCGGGTGGGGGATGTTTACGATGTCGCCGAGGCGGTGATCTACCTCGGCACCGAGTCGGGCAAGTTCATTACCGGCGAGGTGCTCAGTGTCGACGGCGGTATGGCCCAGTGGGGCAACCCCTGGCCCGGCGGCAGGCCGGAGCGCTTCAAGGTCTGAGCGCGCAGTCACTCTATGCAGGAGCGGTGATATGACAGAGATAAAAACACCCGCCGGCCCCTTTGCCGAAGTCACCAGTCTCGGTGACCTGTTGCTGCGCAGCGCGGCGGCCCACGCCGACAACGAAGCCCTGGTATTCGGTGCCGAACGGCTCAGCTACCGGCAGCTCGCCGCCCGCAGCCTGCACCGCGCCCACTGTTTCAACGCCATGGGTATCGGGCCCGGTGACCACGTCGGCCTGCTGATGCCAAGTTGCGTAGAGTTTGTCGAATACCTGTTTGGCATCAGCCTGTGCGGCGCGGTGGCGGTGCCGATCAATGCCCGCTATCAGATCGAGGAGCTCGGCTATGTGGTGGCCAACGCCGATATCAAGGTACTGATCACCACCGATATTATCGGCGAGCATGTGGATTTCTCCGAGCGCCTGAGCAGGGCCCTGCCGCAGCTGTGCGGCAGTGACGACCCGTTTGACCTCCGCCTCGACGGTTTTCCGCGGCTGCGCAGCATCGTCCTGCTCGGCACTACGGTGCGGCAGGGCTTTGTCAGCCAGCAGGCCTTTGAGCAACTGGCCGGCCGCGGCAGCGCCGCGGCGGTGGAGGCGGCGCGGCTCGGTGTGCGCACCCGCGACTGGGCGCTGATGCTGTACACCTCGGGTACCACCGCCAACCCCAAGGGCTGTCCGATTACCCACGAGGCCATTGTCCGCAACAGCATCGCCCTGGGCCGGCACCGCTACCGGCTGCGGCAACAGGATCGCTTCTGGTCGCCGCTGCCGCTGTTCCATATCGCCGCCATTTTGCCCCTGGTGGCGGCCATCGACGTCGGCGCCTGTTTTCTGTCGGACAGTTATTTTGCCGCGGCCGAGGCTTTGCGGGTGCTGGAAGAAGAGGGGGTGACGGTGGCCTACCCCTGCTTTGTGACGATTATTTCCGACCTGATCAATCACCCGGATTTCTGTCGCCGCGACTTTTCCCGTATCCGTCTGATGAACAGCAATCTGGCGGTACAGCCGGAGTCGTTTGCCCGCCGCGTGCTGGCGGCGATGCCGGGTGCGGTGCACGTGGGTTCCTTCGGCATGACCGAAGCCGCGGGCACGGTGTGTACCCATTCGCTGGAGGCCGGCAGGGAGGCGCAGACCAAACGGCTGGGCACGCCGCTGCCGGGCATGCGGGTGAAAATTGTCGACCCGGACAGCGGCGCGGAAGTGGCCAGTGGCGAGCGCGGTGAAATCCTGGTATCCGGCTACGGCCTGTGTGAAGGCTATTTCAAGGACGAGGAGAAAACCCGCAGCAGCTTTCAAGACGGCTGGTTTCATACCGGCGACCTGGGCTTTGTCGATGACGACGGCCAGATTCTGTTTGTCGGCCGCTCCAAGGATATGCTCAAGGTCGGCGGGGAAAATGTCGCCGCCTCGGAAATCGAGACCTTTCTGTGCAAGCACCCGGCGGTCAACCTCGCCCAGGTGGTGGCGGTTGCCGATGAGCGCATGGGCGAAGTGCCGGCTGCCTTTGTGGAACTGAAGCCGGGTGAGCAGCTGACCGCCAGTGACATTATCGCCTACTGCGACGGCAGGATTGCCCGTTACAAAACACCGCGCTACGTGCGTTTCGTCGCTGACTGGCCGCGCTCGGCCAGCAAGATCCAGAAGTACAAACTGGCGGCGCAGATTCGCGCCGAACTGCAACAGAACATACAGGAAGCGGGCTGATGGTGAGTTTTCTGGCGACGCTGAAAGTGGCGGCCGACAGGCGTGAAGCCTTTGAGCAATACTGCCGCGAACTGGTGGCACTGACCCGCGAACACGAGCCCGGTACGCTGGTTTACGAACTGGTGCGCAGTCAGGACGACCCGCTGACCTATCTCTGGTATGCGCGCTTTGTCGATCGGGCCGCCTTCGATGCCCACCAGACCTCGGCCTTTCACGACCGCATCGTGCCGCCGCTGCTGGCGTGCCTGGCGCAGGAGATGGATTTGCAGTTCTATGACTATGTCGATTGAACGGTCGATTGAACGGTCGATTGAACAGTTGATTGAGTGGTCGACTGCACGGTTGATTGAACGGCCGATTGAGCGGCTGTGTCGATTCATCGCTCTGGCCCTGCTTGGCTGGCTGGTCCCGGCGGCGGCGGAGCCGGGCAGTGAACTCTACCGGGCCCACTGCAGCGCCTGTCACGAGGGCGCTGTCCCGAAGGCGCCGCACCGCACTTTTCTGGCCATGCTGTCGCCGGACCGGATCGAGGAGGCGCTGGTCTCCGGCTCCATGGCGGCGCAGGGCAAAGCGCTGACCGGGATCGAGCGCCATGCACTGATCGCTTACCTGACCGGCGCCGCGCCCGGCCAGGTCGCCGACCACGCCGCCGGGGCATACTGCCGCGACGGCGCTGCGGCTTTTGATTTAGCGGCGTCGCCGGTGTCGCTGGGCTGGGGGCGCGATTACGAAAACAGCCGTTTTTTCCCCGCCGATAGCGTCGATCTGGCGGCCGATGATTACCCGCGGCTGGCGCTGGACTGGGCCTTTGTGTTTCCGGGCGTGATTCAGGCCCGCTCCCAGCCGATGGTGGCCTGGGGGCATATCTATGTCGGCAGCGCCGATGGCCGGGTTTACGCCCTGCGGCGTGAGTCCGGCTGTATAGCCTGGCAGTTCCAGGCATCGGCAGAAGTGCGCACGGCGATTGTCGCCCGCAGCGCCGAGGTGGCGGGTGGCGAGCGGCCGCTGCTGGTCTTTGGCGACCTGC
>JANQMH010000135.1 GCA_028280195.1 Exilibacterium sp. | reverse complement strand
TGTGGTTTATCCACCAGTTCGAGCACACCGAGCAGACGCAATACAATATTCCGTGGGCCCTGCGCCTGCAGGGGCCATTGGATATCGCCGCGCTGCAGCGGGCGTTCGCCGCCGTGGTCCGCCGCCACCAGAGCCTGCGCACGGTTTTCCGCACGCGGGACGGAAAAGCGATGCAGGTGGTTGTCGATACACCGGCGCCCGAGCTGCCGCTGATTGAAGGCCCGGCGATGGATATCGCTGCCAGTGTAGCCGCCCATGCGAGCCATATATTCGATCTGTCAAACGGCCCGCTGATCAGAGTCAGCCTGCTGCGCCTGGCGCCGCACGAGCACATTTTACTGATCAACCTGCATCACATTATTGCCGACGGCTGGTCGATGGGAATATTGAACCGCGAGCTGTCGGTGCTCTATCGGGCCTGCGCCGATGGCAGGGCCTCACCTCTGCCGCCGCTGCCCGTACAATACGCAGACTTCGCTCACTGGCAGCGGCAGTGGCTGCAGGGCGATAAACTGACCCGGCAGATAAACTACTGGAAAGCCCAACTGGCCGGCGCCCCGGCGCTGCTGGAACTGCCCACCGACCGGCCGCGGCCGGCGCTACAGCGCTATCGCGGCAATTTGCAGCGATTCGACCTCGCCGCTGATTTGACCCAGGGCCTGTATCAACTGGGACGCAAGCGCGGCACGACGCTGTTTATGACCCTGCTGGCGGCTTTTAACGTGTTGCTGGCGCGCTACAGCCGGCAGCGCGACATCTGTGTCGGCACGCCCATCGCCAATCGCCAGCGCCGGGAGCTGGAGGGATTGATCGGCTTCTTTGTCAATACGCTGGTCATGCGCAACCAGGTAAAAAGCCACACCCGCTTCAGTGAGCTGCTGCAACAAGTCAAGCAGACGGCGCTGTCGGCATATGCACACCAGGACGTGCCCTTCGAGCATCTGGTGGAAACCTTGAACCCGGAGCGCAGCCTGAGTTACACCCCCCTGTTTCAAGTGCTGTTCGTATTGCAGAATGCCGCCCGGGTAAACCTCGAACTTCCCGCAATCACCCTGTCGCCGGTAGCAGAGGAAACCAGTCGCGCCAAGTTCGATTTAAGTGTGTTTTTCGTCGAGTCCGAGGGCAAGATCAACGGCGGTGTGGAATACAATACGGACCTGTTCGATCCCGCCACCATCGCCAATATGATAGCAAACTATCAGACGCTGCTGCGGGCCATCATCGGCAATCCCGACAGCGATATTGCCGCACTGCCTTTACTGCCTGAAGCGCAGCGCCGGCAGCTGCTGGTCGACTGGAATCAAACACAAACCACCGGCATCCGGCACGACTGTGTACACACACTGTTCGAATCCCAGGTAGAGAAAACGCCCGATGCCGTCGCGGTGGAATACACCGCAAGCGCACTCACCTACTCGTCACTCAACCGGCACAGCAACCGGCTGGCCCACCAACTGCTGCAGCTCGGCGCCGGGCCCGTATTGCTATTTAAAGAACTGTGAATCAGGCTGGCTCCCATACCTTGCATGCACTTACATAACTGCATGCTGAAAATGTCTGCTTTTCAATATAGGCAATGTCTGCATAATAAATAGCTTTTCAATATGCGTCATTGCACACACTATTCAATCAGCTTTTACTTTTAACCCTTTTCGGCTACATATTTCTTGCAGCGATTCACACCTTAGACACAATAGGAATGGTACAATGCACAAATTTTGAAGACTGAAAACTCACCATCCCACACTACCCTATTATGACTG
>JANQMH010000126.1 GCA_028280195.1 Exilibacterium sp. | reverse complement strand
CGCTCAGGAGGGGAGCCCGGCAGCCGGGGATGTTCGTGAAATCGGCGCCCACAATATGTACGTACTGCCGGGGTTCGTCGGCCTGCACGGGCATGTGCGCCCGGGCGTGCCGCCGGAATATATCTACAAGCTGTGGCTTGCCCACGGTGTAACGACAGTTCGTGACCCCGGTTGCCATCGCGGTATTGATTTTTGCGTAGCGCAAAAAGCGCTGAGTAAGAAAAACGCGAAGCCGATGCCGAGGCTCTATGCCTACGTTCACACTAACCTCGACATTCTCGGTATTGCCGGGCGCCCGGGTTATCAATGGAGCGGGGGCCGCATGCTGCGCACAGCGGAAATGGCCCGCGATTATGTGCGCTATGCCAAGCGCCTCGGTGTGGACGGGTTCAAAACCTACGGACTCCCGCCGCGGGTGCTGCAGGCGCTGGCGGACGAAGCGCAGCAGCGCAAGCTCGGGCTTGCGGTGCATATGATGCAACTCTGGAGCGCACAGATAAATGCAGTGGAAGCGGCGCGCTTGGGTGTCGGCACGCTGGAGCACTGGTACGGCATTCCGGAATCGCTCTTGACTGACACCGATCTGCAGTCCTACAGCAGGAGTTATAACTTTCTCAGCGAAGTTGACCGCTTTGCCGACTGGGTTGCCATATGGGAGCAGACTGCAGAGCGCGGCAGTGTGCAGTGGAATGAAGTGTTGTCGAGCCTGCTGGAAACCGGCGTGATATTGAACCCCACGCTGGCCATATCCGAAAGCATGAGAGATACGGTGCGCGCGGAAAACAAACCCTGGTTCAACGTCTATGGACACCCCGGCGTATTAGCGCGATTTCGCCCCAATCCGCAGCAGCATGGAGGTTTTTTGCACGAGTGGACATCGCACCACGAGGCGGTGACTGCCCGCGCCTTCCGCAAATGGCTCGACTTTCTGAATGACTATAAGAATCTCGGCGGCCGCGTGACTGTTGGCACGGATTCCGGTGTGTTTTATTCACTGTACGGCTTTGCCTATATTCGCGAAATGGAACTGCTGCAACACGCTGGATTCAATCCGCTCGAAGTCATCCGGGCGGCGACTTTTCACGGGGCCGAAGCCATCGCCGCACCACTCGGCCGGGCTGCGGATTTCGGGCTGGTGCGCGAGGGTTATCTCGCAGACCTGGTCATTGTCGACGGCAACCCGCTGGAGAACTTCAAAATTCTCAATGCCATGGGCGTGATCGAAGTCGATCCACTGACGAGAGCCGTTTCCAGAGACACCGCACTGGCATACGTTATCAAAGACGGCATTGTCTACGAACCGAAAAAGTTACTAAGAGATATCCGAGAGATCGTCACAGAAGCCGCAATCGAGTCGGCCAGATGAGATCAGCAGAGGCGCTAAGGCCTGATCCATAAGAAAAAAAGATATGGCTGTGAACCGGTGTTCACTGGGAAATGATAGACGGCAGGGAAAGCTATTTGATTAAAACCTAAAAGGGGGATTGTATGAAAACGCTTTTACCAACAATGCAACGGCTCAATGAAAACGATAAAAGCCACTCACTTTTCGGCCGGCGTTGCGAATTCTGTCATCTTCTCGCTCTATCGACCTCGCTGGCGACGGTGCTTGCCGGCAGTTCGGCCACTCTGGCGCAGGAAGATTACGCAGAAACGGAACTGGAGGAAATCATCGTCACTGCGACTCGTCGTGAAGTCGGCTTGCAGGATGTTCCCATCAGCATAACGGCTTTCTCCCAGCAACAGCTGGATCGGCAGGGGCTCAACTCATTTCTCGATTTCGCCCAGCAGGTGCCCTCCCTCGGCTTCAATAATGCCGGCGGCCCGACCTTCCAGACCCTGAGTATCCGCGGCGTGGGTGTGGCCTCCGGGGGCACGGCTGGCGGGGGTTCGGCATCGACCGTTGCGGTGTACCTGGATGAAACACCGGTGGTGGCACCGTTTTCACGCAATTCCAGCATACAGCCGATTTTGTTTGATATCGAGCGGGTCGAGGTATTGCGGGGCCCGCAGGGCACCCTGTTTGGTGCCAGCTCAATGGGCGGTGCGATTCGCTATATCACCAATAAGGCCGACCCATCGGGGGTGGCCGCGCGTATCACCTCGGAACTTTCAACCACGGAAGGCGGAGATGAGAGTTACAGTGTCAACGCCATGGGAAATCTACCCCTTGCCGACAATCTGGTCGCCAGGCTGGTGGTGACGTATCGCCAGGATGGCGGCTATATCGATCGACTGCCATTGTCCCCGCCGGAAAACCCCGCCGAGAGCGGCCGTGACAGCGATGTAAACGCTTCCGAGGTATTGGGTGCGCGCCTGTCGTTGCGCTGGGTCCCGTTTGAGCAGCTGGCGATAACACCGACCATCCATTATCAACGCACTGAACTCGACAGTACCGGAGAAGCGGATGTGAGTGCAGGTGACTTTCTCCAACGTCGCTTCCAGGACGAACCGCAGTCGTCACGTGATGAATACTACAATCTTCTGGTTGAATACGACCTCGGCTTTGCCGACCTTATCTCCTCTACGACGGATCTGCGACGGGAGGTAACTGCGGAAGATTTTCTGGGTGCCCTGGCAGCGGCGGCGATTCGCCAGCCTTTTGATGTATTGATTGAAAACACCGATGGCGATCTGAGCGACGAACGCATTAACCCCAATGATTTATTCGTTCAGGAAATCAGGCTGCAGTCAAATTCCACTGACAAATTTCAGTGGTTGTTAGGTGCTTTCTATCTCGATCAGAACGGCGGTGAAGACCAGGACTTCCTCGCTCCCAGCTTTATCGCTTTTGGCAAAAGTATCGGCGCCTTTCCCGCCGGCGCCCCGGACTTTGCATTTTCCGAGCGTACCGAGACGACTGAAGAGCAAACCGCTGTTTTTGCCGAGCTGTCTTATACCTTTTTCGACCAGTTGGAAGCATCCGTGGGGCTGCGCTGGACGGATTCTTCCCGCGGGACCCTGTCCTTTGTAGACGGTGTACTGTTTGGCGCCTCGGTCACCGATCGCGATGTGGATTTCGATAGTGAAATAACACCGCGCTACCATCTCGCCTGGCGCCCCGATGAAGACACCATGCTCTATGCGTCGGCCTCCAAGGGATTCCGCCTCGGTCGCGATCAGACACCGATTAGCGACGGCCCCTGTGCCGCGGACCTGGCCGCCCTGGGTATCGATCCGGCGACCTCGGGGCAGGTGGAAGGCGACGACCTCTGGAACTATGAAATCGGCGGTAAATTTTCCCTGTTTAACAATCGCCTCAATGCCAGTGTGGCGGGCTATTATATCGATTGGTCGAACATTCAACAGACGATCAATCTGGACTGTGGTGCGGGCTTTGTGACCAATGCGGGCGAAGCGGAAATCAGGGGGGTGGAAGTTGAGGTCACCGCACGGCCGATCAGCGACCTGACTATGAATCTTGCGCTCAGTTATACCGACGCCGAGGCGGGATCGGAAGGGCGCTACG
>JANQMH010000061.1 GCA_028280195.1 Exilibacterium sp. | reverse complement strand
GTTTTTTGGCCTGGTCGAACATATCCCTGACCCGGGAAGCACCCACCCCCACGAACATTTCCACGAAATCGGAACCGGAGATGGAAAAGAAAGGCACCTTGGCCTCACCGGCAATGGCCTTGGCCAGCAGCGTCTTGCCGGTGCCGGGCTGGCCGGCCATCAGCACGCCGCGGGGGATCTGGCCGCCGAGGCGCTGGAATTTAGACGGATCGCGCAGGTATTCCACCAGTTCCTGCACCTCTTCCTTGGCCTCATCCACACCGGCGACATCGGCAAAGGTGGTTTTGATCTGGTCTTCACCCAGCAGGCGCGCCTTGCTCTTGCCAAAGCTCATGGGGCCGCCGCGGCCGCCGGCGCCGCCCTGCATCTGGCGCATAAAGAACATGAACACGGCAATGATCAACAGGATGGGGAAGCTCGCCACCAGCAGCTGCTGCCAGATGCTGGGCTGCTCGGGTTTACTGCCGCGCACCTCTACCTGGTGGGCCAGCAGATCATCCATTAGCTTGTCATCTGCCAGCATCGGGCGCACAACCTCGAAGCGCGAGGCGTCGTCGTGGCGCTCGCCCTCGATCATGACACCGTCAATGGTCACCGACTTGACCCGGTCGGAGCGCACCTCTTCGATAAAATCGGAGTAACTGAGCGTCTCCCGCGAGGCCTGGGGGCTGAAGTTCTGGAATACAGTGAGCAGGACTGCGGCGATAATCAGCCACAACACCAGATTTTTCGCCATATCATTCAAAGGGCTACCCTCATCTCAATACCCAACGGCAGCATTTCGCTACCCAACGGTAGCAGCCGGCTGCGCACGGCACGGTGCTTGCGCCTATATGCATACGTTTCTGGGGGCGGAACCGATCAATTTAAACCCCCTCACTTAGACCCTTTACGTAAAACCCCTGAAGGGCGCTCCGGCATGCTAACTGAAGTATAGACACCGGCGGGTGCGTATCGCGCGTGCAAATCACTATCACACTAGACCACTTGTGATGGCGATTTGCAAGAGTGCAGGGACTAATCCCGGCGTTTAAATCGGCCGAAAAAGCTCCCCGCGCCAGTCAGCGGCGAAAGCCGCTGGCGACCAGGTAGACTTCCCGCGAGCGCGGCCGCGAGGCCTCCGGTTTGCGCGTTACCACCCTGCCGAAGCCGGCGCGCAAATCGCGAAACAGGGCGTCAAAACCCTCGCCCTGAAAGACTTTGGCGACAAAGGTGCCGCCGGGCTTCAGCACCTCCCGGGCCAGCTCCAGCGCCAGCTCCACCAGGTACATGGCCTTGGGCTGATCGATATCGACAACGCCACTCATATTGGGGGCCATATCGGAAATTACAAGGTCCGCCAGCCCGCCCTGCAGCTGCGCCAGCAGTCGCTCCAGCACCGCCTGCTCGGTGAAATCGCCCTGGATGAACTCGACATCGGCAAGGTTGTCCATTGGCAGTAGATCCGATGCCAGCACCCGGCCCGCGGGCCCCACCAGCTGGGCCGCCACCTGCGACCAGCCCCCCGGCGCAGCGCCCAGGTCGATTACCGTCATGCCCGGTTTGAACAGGCGGTCCTTTGCGTGCAGCGCCAGCAGCTTGTAGCTGGCGCGGGAGCGGTAACCGTCGCGCTGCGATTTTTTGACATAGGGATCGTCAAAGTGTTCACGCAGCCAGCGCTGGCTGCTTTTCGATTTCGCCATCTAGTTATTCACTGTTGTCGGCCGCTGCGGGCCTGACTAGAGCCGGAGAAGGGGTTAGAATAGCGCGCTTTTTCATCGATATCAGCCTTTTACAGTGAGTTCCTCCATGTCTTTGAAAACCGAGGCTTTGAAAACCGAGGCTTTGAAAACCCAGGCTTTGAAAACCAAGTCTCCGACTACCGGCCCCCTCGACGCCGAGCGGCGCAAACACTACCGCCGCCTGGGGCACAATTTGAAGCCGGTAGTCACCATTGCCGCCAAGGGGCTGAGCGACAGCGTGCAGGGAGAGCTGCAGCGCGCCCTCGAAGACCACGAGCTGATCAAGGTCAAGCTGGCAATCAATGACCGCGAGGCGCGCAAAGCCGTGCTGCAGGCGCTGCTCTCCCGCAGCGGTGCGGCGCTGGTGCAGGAGATCGGCAAGGTGGCGCTGATCTTTCGCGCAGCGAAGCAGCGCAAGCCCAGGCTGTCCAATATTCCCGACGCCCGGTGACAGATCGCCGGCCTCTGCTGCGCTAAATTGCAGTGTAAAACACTTATCTGCAACCGGGCCTCAGGCAATACCAGCGACTTGCAAAGATATCACTTGACGGCAAAACGAAAACCGATGTTAGGCTCTGCGCCCGAACATTGACAAGTGGTTTTCCGTTGCTTTACAGGAGATAGCATGATGAGCGCACAAGGCGATAGACATCAGGTATTCAGCCAGCTGCACCGGCGCGGGCACGGTTTTATCATCCCCAACCCCTGGGATGCCGGATCGGCAAAATACCTTCAACACCTCGGCTTCGAAGCGCTGGCCACGACCAGTGCCGGCGCCGCTTTCAGCCTGGGGCTGATGGACGGCGCGGCCACACGCGAGCAGATTCTGGACAACGCGCGCGCCATTGTGGCGGCCGTGTCAGTGCCGGTCAGCGCGGATCTGACCAACGGCTTCGGCGCTACCCCGGAAACAGTGGCGCAGACCATCAGCCTGGCGGCGGCGGCCGGGCTGTCCGGCGGGTCCATCGAAGATACCAGCGGCGACAGCGAGCAGCCGCTGTTCGATTTTGCGCTGTCCGTGGCGCGTATCGAAGCGGCCGTCGAAACGGTAAAAAGCCTGCCGCATCCCTTCATCCTCACCGCCCGCTGCGACGGCCTGCTGGCCGGGGCTTGTGATCTCGCCGAGGCCATCAGGCGCATTCAACATTACCAGGAGGCCGGCGCGGATGTTGTCTACATTCCAGGGCTCGGTACACTCGAGCAGGTCCACAGCGTGCTGGCCGCCATCGACAAACCGCTGAATGTACTCGGCACCATCGGTCAGCTCACCGATGCCAAGGCGCTACTGGATGCCGGCGTCCACCGTGTCAGCGTCGGCGGGTCGCTCTACACCGCGGCGGCAAAAGCATTCGAGCATGCCGCGCAGGCGCTGAAGAACGGCTCCCTGGATTTTATCGACGGCGCCACTTCCTTTACCGACATCCAAACCCGCCTGGCCGAATGAAGGGTTTGCTATCCGGATAATATGTTGTATGGGGTGGCAGGATTCTAATGTGTGGCACCCTCTGGCAGGGGTCGGAGTCATTTTAAAAAACTAAAATGACTCCGACCCCGATTGTGCCACCGCAATTTGGTCGGGGCACAACTAAACACTTTTCCCTTTTCCCTTTCCACTTTTCCCTGCCCTTCAAATATGCCTCACCCCATCAATCTCATACTCAACCTCCCCCCCGGGCGTCTTCACCACCACCTCATCGCCGATCACTTTACCGATCAACGCCCGGGCGATTGGCGAGTTGACAGAGATCTTGTTGGACTTCACATCCGCTTCGTCGTCGCCGACAATCTGATAGCTAACGGTTTCATCGGTTTCGGTATTGATGATGTCGACGGTTACGCCGAAGATGACTTTTTCGCCGGCTGGAATTTTTGCAATATCGATAATCTGCGCGTGCGACAGCTTGCCCTCAATATCCTGTATGCGTCCCTCACAGAAACCCTGCTGCTCGCGGGCGGCATGGTATTCGGCATTTTCCTTTAAATCGCCGTGCTCGCGCGCCTCGGCGATCGCCTGCACGATGCGCGGCCGCTCTACTTTCTTCAGATGCTCCAGTTCCTCGCGAAGTCTTTCCGCACCGGCTACCGTCATTGGAAATTTATTCACGCTTTCACTCTCCCGTATCAATCCTGAAGTCTGCCGTGCAAATCCTGCAAGCGGCGCACATACTTCTGCTGGCCGAAACGCACCGCCACGCAGATGGCGCGGGCGGCGGCCAGGGTAGTGGTGTAATAGACCCGGTGGGTCTCGGCACTGCGACGGATTGAAGCCGAATCCCGGGTGGCCTGTTTGCCTTCGACGGTATTGATAATGAGATCAATTTCGTCGTTTTTGATCATATCGACAATGTGCGGCCGCCCCTCCAGCACTTTGTTAACTGACAGTACATCCAGGCCGACGGCCTGCAATACCCTGGCGGTGCCGTGGGTAGCCACCAGTTTAAAGCCGAGATCGTTCAGTTCCTTGCCCACGGTCACAATACCGTTCTTATCGAAGTCGCGCACGCTGATAAAGGCGGTGCCGCGGGTGGGAATTTCATCGTTGGCGCCCAGCTGCGACTTGGCATAGGCCTCGGCAAAAGTGTCGCCGACCCCCATCACTTCCCCGGTGGACTTCATTTCCGGCCCCAGAATCGGGTCGACCGCCGGAAACTTGTTGAACGGAAAAACCGCTTCCTTGACGCTATAGTACTTCGGCACCACCTCGCGGTTAAAGCCCTGCTCAGCGAGGCTGCGCCCGGCCTGGCAGCGCGCCGCCACTTTGGCCAGGGAAACGCCGATGCATTTCGACACGAACGGCACAGTGCGCGAGGCGCGCGGGTTGACTTCGATAACGTAAATCTCGCCGTCCTGGTAGGCCAGCTGGGTGTTCATCAGGCCGATCACACCCAGTTCGCGGGCCATCTTCTTCACCTGGGCGCGCATTTGATCCTGCACGTCGTCGGGCAGCGAATAGGGGGGCAGGGAGCAGGCGGAATCGCCCGAGTGCACACCGCACTGCTCGATATGCTGCATGATCGCGCCGATAACCACCTCGTCACCATCGGATACCGCATCGATATCCACTTCGATGGCATTATTGAGAAAGTGATCGAGCAGTACCGGGGCGTCGTCGGAGACCTGCACCGCCTCGCGCATATAGTTACGCAGCTCTTCTTCCTTGTAAACGATCTCCATGGCGCGTCCGCCCAGCACGTAGGAGGGACGCACCACCAGCGGATAGCCCACTTCACCGGCCAGCCTGACCGCCTCTTCGGCGGAGCGCACCACGGCGTTGGCAGGCTGTTTCAGTTCCAGGCGGTTGAGCATCTGCTGAAAGCGCTCGCGGTCCTCGGCGCGGTCGATGGCCTCCGGTGTGGTGCCGATAATGGGCACGCCCTCGGCCTCCAGGGCGCGGGCCAGCTTCAGCGGCGTCTGCCCGCCAAACTGCACGATCACGCCTTTGGGGCTTTCCTTATGCACGATTTCCAGCACATCCTCCAGTGTCACCGGCTCGAAGAACAGCCGGTCGGAGGTGTCGTAGTCGGTGGAAACCGTCTCCGGGTTGCAGTTGACCATAATGGTTTCGAAGCCGTCTTCGCGCATCGCCAGCGCGGCGTGCACACAGCAGTAATCGAACTCGATGCCCTGGCCGATGCGGTTGGGCCCGCCGCCGAGCACCATGATTTTATCGCGGCCCGAGGGCTCGGCTTCGCACTCCTCCTCGTAGGTGGAGTACATATAGGCGGTGGCGCTGGCAAATTCCGCCGCGCAGGTGTCAACGCGCTTGTAAACCGGCCTCACCTGCAGTTTCTGCCGGTGGTGGCGCACGGTTTTTTCGCTGACGCCGAGCAGGTCGCCGAGACGGCGGTCGGAAAAGCCCTTGCGCTTCAGCCGCAGCATGATGCCGGCATCGATATCGGACAGCGGCATACTGCCTAACTGCGCCTCGGTGTCCATCAGGTCTTTGATCTGCACCAGAAACCAGGGGTCGATGGCCGAGGCCTCGAACACATCATCCACCCCCATGCCGGCGCGGAAGGCGTCGGCCACAAACCAGATGCGCTCGGCGCCCGGGGTCGACAGGTCGCGGCGGATTCGACTGATGGCATCGTCCGCCTGCAGATCCACCCGCGGCTCAAAACCGGCCGAGCCCACCTCGAGGCCGCGCAGGGCTTTCTGCAGCGACTCCTGAAACGTGCGGCCGATGGCCATCACTTCGCCCACCGATTTCATCTGCGTGGTCAGGCGCGCATCGGCATCGCCGAACTTTTCGAAAGTAAAGCGCGGCACCTTGGTTACCACATAGTCGATCGAGGGCTCGAACGAGGCCGGCGTGGCGCCGCCGGTGATCTCGTTTTGCAGTTCGTCCAGGGTATAACCCACCGCCAGCTTGGCCGCCACTTTGGCAATCGGAAAGCCGGTGGCCTTGGAGGCCAGCGCCGAGGAGCGCGAGACGCGCGGATTCATTTCGATTACCACCAGGCGGCCGCTGTCCGGGTGCACCGCAAACTGCACATTGGAGCCGCCGGTTTCGACACCGATTTCGCGCAACACTGCCAGCGAGGCGTTGCGCATGATCTGGTATTCCTTGTCGGTCAGGGTCTGCGCCGGCGCCACGGTAATGGAGTCGCCGGTGTGCACGCCCATGGGGTCGAAGTTTTCGATCGAGCAGACAATGATGCAGTTGTCGTTTTTGTCCCGCACCACTTCCATCTCGTACTCTTTCCAGCCGAGCAGGCTCTCGTCGATCAGCAGTTCGTTGGTGGGCGACAGGTCGAGCCCGCGCAGGCAGATCTCCTCGAATTCCTCCCAGTTGTAGGCAATGCCGCCGCCGGAGCCGCCCATGGTAAACGACGGCCGAATGATCACCGGGAAGCCGAATTTCTTCGGCACTTCCATGGCTTCGTCGAGGGAGTGCACGATATCGGCGCGGGCGCACTCGAGGCCGATTCGCTTCATCGCCTGATCGAAGGCGTGGCGATCCTCGGCTTTGTGGATTGCCTCCTGGCGGGCGCCGATCAACTCGACCCGGTATTTCTCCAGCACGCCGTTGTCGTGCAGGGCCAGCGCGCAGTTGAGCGCGGTCTGCCCGCCCATGGTGGGCAGCACCGCATCGGGGCGCTCTTTCTCGATGATTTTTTCCACTGTCTGCCACTCGATCGGTTCGATATAGGTGGCATCGGCCATGGCCGGGTCGGTCATGATGGTGGCGGGGTTGGAATTCACCAGAATGACCCGGTAACCCTCTTCGCGCAGGGCTTTGCAGGCCTGGGCACCGGAGTAGTCGAATTCGCAGGCCTGGCCGATCACAATCGGACCGGCGCCAAGTATCAGTATGCTGTCGATATCGGTTCGTTTCGGCATCTAGCGGTTTTGCTCCATTAATTCGATAAAGTGATCAAACAGCGGCGCGGCATCGTGGGGGCCGGGGCTGGCCTCCGGGTGGCCCTGGAAGCTGAACGCCGGCCGGTCGCTGCGGTGAATGCCCTGCAGCGAGCCGTCGAACAGCGATTTATGGGTGGCCTGCAGATTTGCCGGCAGGCTGTTTTCGTCCACGGCAAAGCCGTGGTTCTGGCTGGTAATCATCACCCGGCCACTGGCGAGATGCTGTACCGGATGGTTGCCGCCGTGGTGACCGAATTTCATTTTCAGCGTGCGCGCGCCGCTGGCCAGCGCCAGCAACTGGTGGCCGAGGCAGATACCGAAAATCGGTATGCCGGTATCCAGCAACTCGGCAATGGCGGTAATGGCGTAGTCGCAGGGCTCCGGGTCGCCGGGGCCATTGGAGAGAAAGACACCCTGCGGCTGCAGCGCCAGGACCTCGGCGGCCGGCGTGGTGGCGGGCACCACGGTCAGCTCGCAGCCGCGCTCGGCCAGTATGCGCAGAATATTGCGCTTGACGCCAAAGTCGTAGGCCACCACCTTGAAGCGCTTGCCGGCGGGGGCCTCGGCGTGCCCGCGGCCGAGTTTCCAGACGCCCTGGCGCCAGGCATAGGCCTCGCTGGCACTGACCACCCTGGCCAGATCCATCCCCTCCAGCCCGGCAAACTCGCGGGCGGCGGCCAGGGCGGCGGATTCATCGATATCGCCGGCCATAATGCAGCCGTTTTGGGCGCCCTTGTCGCGCAGAATGCGGGTCAGGCGCCGCGTGTCGATATCGGCAATGCCGATGATGCCGCGCCGCTGCAGGTAGGCGCCGAGTGACGCCTCGCTGCGAAAGCTGCTGGCCAGCAGCGGCAGGTCGCGGATCACCAGGCCGGCGGCCCAGATATCGGCACACTCCTCGTCTTCGGTATTGACACCGGTATTGCCGATATGGGGGTAGGTCAGGGTCACAATCTGCCTGGCGTAAGACGGGTCGCTGAGGATTTCCTGGTACCCGGTCATGGCGGTGTTAAACACCACCTCGCCGGTGGTGATACCCGCGGCGCCGATCGCCGTACCGCGGAAAACACTGCCGTCGGCCAGCACCAGAACGGCGGGTGAAGTGTTTGGGAGAGAGATGGCGCAAGCCCCGGTTGTCAAATCAGACTCCTTGCGTGTTGCATACTTGTCGTGTTACGCAGCTGTTGCGTGCGTGTTGTACTTGTGTGGCTGATAGAGACCGGGGCCCGATGTTTTACCACTGTGTGTTTTACCACTTTATACCGGTCCGAGAGCGAGCGCCGCGCCGATGCACGGTATCCGAAACTGTCTCGGGAACTGTTATTCGGAAACCGGGTAAAGAATAAAACCCATCGGCAGCCCGCAAAAAAGCGAGATGAAACAAACCCGTCTCATCTCGCTCTGGAGTTATTCGCATTTTTTCAGTGGCCGCAGTGCATGTCGTTCAGACTCTTTACTTCACAACTTCACACTTCACTGCACTCTTTCTTCACTACATGTTCTTCACTACATGCTCACTGAAGACGCTGCGGATGCCGCCCCGCCCGGCCATGTCGGCCAAACTCGATCTAACTGCCCATTCTAGAGGAAAAGGGCCCCCACTGTCCAACCTGGTGCCGCTGGGGGCCGCTGTCAATGCTCGGGGCCGAGCGCGCGGGCTTACAGCTTGAATTGCTTGACGATGCTGGCCATATCGGCCGCCATATTCGCCAGCTCGGCGGTACTCGCGGCAATTTCCACCGAGCCCTCCGCCGTCTGCCGGGCGACGGTGGCGATATTGTCCATATTGCGCTCCATCTCGCGGGTAGCGGCGCTCTGTTCCTCCGAGGCGCTGGCGATCTGGTTGGTTTTGTCCTTGATGGAGCTGACGCCCTCGGTAATGGCCTCCAGCGAGTGACTGGCTTCCTCGGCCTGTTTGACCGACTCGCTGGCCTGGGTGGTGCCTTTCTCCATCATCTGCACCGCTTCGCGGGCGCCGGCCTGCAGCCGCTCGATCATCTCCTGAATTTCCTGGGTGGAAGTCTGGGTACGCGAGGCCAGTGTGCGCACCTCGTCGGCCACCACCGCAAAGCCGCGGCCCTGCTCGCCGGCCCGCGCCGCCTCGATGGCGGCATTCAGGGCCAGCAGGTTGGTCTGCTCGGCAATGCCGCGGATGACATCCAGCACCGAGCCGATATTGTCGGTTTCCTGCCGCAGCTTATCGATGACATCGGCAGCGGCATTGATATCATTGGCCAGGCTTTCGATCTGCGCCATGGTGCCGGTTACCACGCCCTTGCCGTTTTTCGCCTCGCCGTCGGCGTGTTCGGCATTGTCGGCGGTCTTGGTAACATTCTGGGCTACATTCTCCACCACCGTGGCCATTTCACGCACGGCGCTGACCACCTGCTGAATTTCCGACTGCTGACTGACCACGCCCTGCTCGGTCTCCTTGGCGGTGTGTGAGAGCTTGTCGGCGCTGGCGTTGAGTTCGGTGGCGGTATGGGAAAAGTCGCCGATAATCTTATGCACCCGTTCGATAAAGGTGTTGAACCAGCGCGCCAGCTGCCCGACCTCATCGTTAGTGGAAACTTTGAGGCGCTGGGTCAAATCGCCCTCGCCCTCGGCGATGTCCCGCAGGGCATCGACAACGGCGTTAATGGGTTTGACGATGCCGGCCTGGATAACGAATGAAATCCCTGCCGCCAGTGCGCTGACGACAATGACGATGCCGACTGTGCTCCAGATGAAACTGTTGACCGTATCGCGCAGCTCATCGAGTTCGACCTTGATATAGATCGTGCCGACTTTGCTGCCATCGGCATTAATCGGCTCGAACACCTCCAGCGTGTCGCCCTCGATCGCCAGCTTTTTAGCGCCGGCATTGGCGGGCAGGCCGGACGGCAGTTGCTTGGCATCGGTCTGGCCGTTTCTATACCAGACAAAGGGGGCGCCGTTGCCGCCGTATACCACCGCCGCGGCAATGCGCGGGTTAGCCGAAAGACTCTTGAGGTTTTCCCGCGCCGAGGCCTTGTCATCGAAGGCCAGAGCCCCGGTCATATTACCGCCGACAATGCGCGCGAGGGTCAAAGAGTCTTTTTTGATTGCTTCGTTGAGCCGTACAACTTCCATATTGACCAGCACCGCGCTCGACAATACCACCGCCAGCACACTGGTAACGGTAACACCGAGCAGTACCTTCCACTTTAATGACAAACTCCCAATTCCCATAGTCATACCACCTCGATCTGTGTCGTTTTTGTCAAAATACAACCGGGGTTTATAAGTAAGCTTTGTTCTTAATAGTAATTTGAATAAGGTATCGCGCGTTCTCAGGATTTCTTTAGCGCCACCTCCATATAAATTTTTTCCCGATAACTGTGGCCGTAAAGGCGCCCATGTACCGCCGTATGCCAGGGTTCGCCCTCAATTGGCGCCCTATACAACAAACACTAAACATTAGTTTGACGACAAAAGCAACCATTGACTACCACATCATGCTAGCGACCGCTTACAGGAAGGCGGGCGGCCATAGGGCTGTTCGGGCCCGGCAGGGGTGTAATACTCAGAAAATAGCGCGCACCAACTTCAGCCCTTTATCGCTTCTCACTCCCGAATTGCAAACATACGTGCCAACGCTTTGTCTAGTGATGGCACGTTAATAATTGTTAATAACTGCAAAAAAGTGGCACAAAAATGTAAAAAAGTGTGAAGGATTTTGCATTTCGCTCGTCCCCGTGGAAGTCAGACAACGCAATCGACTTCCTGGAGGGAAATCATGATCGACACAAAAAAGGCCTTGCCCTTGGCAATCAGCATGGGTTTGATGGCGGCCGCAGGCATGCCAGCAATGGTCCTGGCACAACCGGCGGCCACCGATGAGGAACTCGAGGAGGTGGTGGTAACCGGCTCCCGAATCGCCCGCAGCTCACTGGATTCGGGCACCCCGCTGCAGGTGCTTACCGATCAGGATATCGCCCTTAGCGCGGAAGTGAATATCGGCGAATATCTCAACCAGCTGCCTTCCATGGGGCAGCCGCTGTTCAACCGCACGAACTCAAATTTCGATATCAACAACTCGGGTGTTGTCAATATCGACCTGCGCGATCTGGGTATCGAGCGCACCCTGACCCTGGTAAACGGGCGGCGCTTTGTTGCCGGGGTACCCGGCAGCTCTGCTGTTGACCTGAATGCCATTCCCACACCGATGATCGAGCGCGTCGAGGTCACCACCGGCGGCGCCTCGGCGATATACGGCTCCGACGCCATTGCCGGGGTGGTCAACTTCCTACTGAAAGATGATTTCGAAGGGCTGGAATTCAGCTCCCGCTATGAAGAAACGGCGGAAAGTGACGGTGAAGAGAACGATATCAGTTTGCTGATGGGAGCCAACTTTGCCGGTGACCGCGGCAATGCCGTGGTATATGTCGGGTATACCGATCAGGGGGCGATCTTCTCCCGCGACCGGGATATATCGGCCATAGATGCGGTTGCGCCGGTTGCCATCGGCGGCGACAGGGTATTTGGGCAGGTGAAGCCGTTTTTCTCCAGTTTCCCGCTGCAGGGCCGGTTCGATGTGGGCAGAGAGGATGCCGACGGCAACCGCGCCACCTCGCTCAACTATACCTTTTTGCCAGATGGCACCTTGGTGGATCGATTTGATACCAACGGCACCAGCGGCGTTGCCGACGGCTTCAATCGCAACGGCTTTCGCACTATCGCCATTCCCACGGAGCGCACGCTGTTGTCCACGAACATACACTACGATATCAATGACAATGTTACCGCCTTCCTGGAAGGCACTTACTCGGCTATCGATACCAAGGCGGAGCTGGAGCCTTTCCCGCTGGATTCGGATGATATTTTTGAAGCCAATTCCTCCGGCGGTATTCCGCTGATGTATGAAAACAGCAATGGCGACATGATTTCCCACCCGTTTATGCCGGACGAAATACTCAATGCCGCGCTGGCCAGTGCCGCCACCAATGACAATGTCGACGGCGTGCGCTTTCGCCGCCGCCTGGCCGAATTCGGGCCCCGCAACGCTACCAATGAACGCGAGACTTTCCGCTTTGCCACCGGGCTGCAGGGCAACCTGGATTCCGGCTGGCGATGGGATCTGAGCTACACCTTCGGGCGCACCACCCAGGCCCAGGTCTCCGAGGGCAACGTGGACATTACCGCTATGCGCAATGCGCTGCTGTCTGAAGAGGATCCGGACAATCCCGGGCAATTCCGCTGTGTCAGCGCCGAGGCCCGGGCACTGGGATGTGTGCCGGCAAACGTATTCGGCTTCAACAGCATCAGCCAGGAGGCCATCGACTATATTTCCGCCGACAAATCCCGCAATGCCACTATCGAGCAAAAAGTCTATCAGTTGAACGTGTCGGGGGAGTTGTTTGAGCTGCCCGCCGGCCCGCTGCAGCTGGCCGTAGGTATCGAGCGGCGCGAGGAGGATTCCCGTGCGATCAATGACGCGCTGACTGTGCGCGGGCTGAACTCGGGCAATGCGGCGCCGAATGTCATCGGGGAATTCGATGTCGATGAATTCTACGTCGAATTCAATGTGCCGCTTTTGAGCGATACCTTCATCGACTACCTGGGTTTTGGCTCCGCCGCACGCGTATCGGATTACTCCACTGTCGGCGCCACCGATACCTGGGAGGCGCGTTTTGAAGCCAGGATCAATGATGACTGGTTGCTGCGCACCTCGCGGGCGCGGGCAGTGCGGGCTCCCAACATCGATGAATTGTTCGATCCGGGCACCGAGACATTTGCCGCTGTGGTGGACCCCTGTCGCGGCGTAACCGCCACCACCTCCGGCCTGGTGGCCGATAACTGCCGCTCGATACAGGCTATTGCCGAGCGTATTGCCGATACCGGTTCATTCAATCTCTCGCAGGCGGAACTGCAGGGGACCGGCGGTTTCCAGGGCGGCAACCCGGACCTGGTTGAAGAAAAGGCCGATACTTTTACCTTTGGCTTTGTTCACACCCCAACCTATCTGCCCGAATGGATGGAGTCCTCCATCGCCGTTGATTTCTGGGATATCGAAGTTGAAGACGCCATCCAGCTGATCACCCGCAACAATACCCTGTTGCTCTGCTATAACTCGACTGATTTCCCCAACAACCGCTTCTGTGACAACATCACCCGGTTTGGCCCCGATGATGCCCAGCGCGGCGCGCTGGATGAGGTCGACGCGGGTGAGGCCAATGTGGGCAAACTGGCGATTCGCGGCCTGGATGTCGAATTCAACGTGGATTTCGATTTACAGGCATTGGGTCTCGGTGTGCCGGGAGATTTCTCCGTCAGGACTGTTTACACCAACCTGGACGAATACAATGTTTTCAACCTTCCGGGCGCGCGTTCGGATGATGAATCCGGGGAAATCGGCACCGCCAATCACCGCTGGAATACTACCCTGCGCTACCAGTTGGATGATTTATCGGTACAGTGGCAGGTCAGGTATATTGGCGAATCCCGTATTGACGATGTCGATTTAGACACTGAGGACTGCCTGACGCTCACATGCCATACAGGCGCTGTCACCTACTCCGATATCCAGGTGCGCTACCAGCTGCCCACCACCGTCGGCGGCGCCACCCTGCAGTTATACGGCGGTATTGAGAATGCGTTTGACGAGGAGGCCCCGGTGATCTCCGGCGGCCTGTTTGACAACGATACCGGTACGGAAACCAACGCCGGTACCTATGACGTCATCGGGCGCTCTTACTACCTTGGCTTCAGGGCCAGCTTCTGACAAAGCTGATCAGGCCGTATTGAAACCCCGCTACTGAGCGGGGTTTTTTCAGCGCAGTGACAGCACATCCTGCATATCGTAAAGGCCGCTGGCGCGCTGGCTGAGCCATTTGGCCGCGCGCACCGCACCGCGCCCGAAAGACATCCGACTGGAAGCCCGGTGGGTGATTTCCAGCCGCTCGCCGTCGGCCATGAACATCACGCGGTGGTCGCCCACCACATCGCCGCCGCGCACGGTGGCAAAACCGATGGTATCGCCGGCGCGGGCGCCGGTCTGGCCTTCGCGCCCGTACACAGCGACGCGATCGAGATCGCGGCCCAGCGCCGCGGCCACCACCTCGCCCATGGCCAGGGCGGTGCCCGAGGGCGCATCCACCTTGTGGCGGTGATGGGCCTCATAAATTTCGATATCCACACCGTCGCCCATGGCGCGGGCGGCCATCTCCAGCAGTTTCAAGCTGACGTTGACACCGGTGCTGAAATTGGCGGCCATACAGATGGCGATACGCGACTGGTATGCCAGCAACTGCGCCTTCTGCGCAGCGTCGAAACCGGTAGTGCCCACCACCATGCACTTGCCGGCGGCCGCACAGGCAGCGGCATTGGCCAGGGTGGCAGGCGGTGCGGTAAAGTCGATCAGTACATCGAAGCGGTCCAGCACTTCGGCCAGATCGCCCACCACGGCCACATCGCGCTTGCCGATGCCCGCCAGTTCACCGGCATCGGCACCGATCAGCGAGCTTTCCGGCCGCTCGATGGCAGCGCTCAACACTGCGCCTTGAGCCCGATCAACGGCTTCGATCAACGTTTTACCCATACGCCCGGCGGCACCGGTTATGGCAATCTTGACGGTCATACAAAGCCTTGTTCAGTTACTAGTAACTAGAGTTTAGATTTTCATATCGCCGAAGAAGTTCTTCATTCCTTCGAACCAGCTGCTCTGGCGGGGCGAGTTTTTGTCGCCTTTCATTGAGGCCTGAAACTCTTGCAGCAACTCTTTTTGTTTGGCGGTGAGGTTGACCGGGGTTTCCACCACCACGCGGCACAGCAGGTCGCCGGCACTGCCGCCGCGCACCGGCGCCACGCCTTTGCCGCGCAGGCGGAACAGTTTGCCGGTCTGGGTTTCGGCCGGCACTTTGAGTTTTACCCGGCCGTCGAGGGTCGGCACTTCCAGCTCGCCGCCGAGCGCCGCGTCAATAATGCTGATTGGCACTTCGCAGTAGAGGTTGCGGCCGTCGCGCTGAAAGATTTCGTGCTCGCGCACTGAGACCTGCACATAGAGGTCACCCGCCGGGCCGCCGTCGGCACCGGCCTCGCCCTCGCCGGAGAGGCGGATGCGGTCGCCGGTATCGACACCGGGAGGCACCTTCACTGACAGGGTCTTGGTTTCCTCGATGCGGCCCTGGCCGTGACAGTCGGGGCAGGGGTCGCTGATAACGGTGCCTTTGCCGCGGCAGGTGGGGCAGGTCTGCTGCACCGAGAAAAAACCCTGTTGCATGCGCACCTGGCCGACACCGCCGCAGGTGGGGCACTGCACCGGCTTGGTACCGGGTTTGGCGCCGGAGCCGTTGCAGGTTTTACAGGTAACCAGTGTCGGCACCCGAATCTTGACAGTGGTGCCCCTGACCGCATCTTCCAGACTCAGATCGAGCGTATAACGCAGGTCGGCGCCGCGGCTGGGCCCGCCGCGACCGCGGCCACCGCCGCCGAAAATATCGCCGAACACATCGCCGAAAATATCGCTGAAACTGCCGAAACCGCCGGCGCCGCCGCCCATACCGCCCTGGCTGGGGTCCACTGCCGCATGCCCGTACTGATCGTAGGCGGCGCGTTTTTGCGGGTCGGAGAGTATTTCATAGGCCTCGCTGGCCTCCTTGAACTTCTCTTCAGAAGCCTTGTCGTCCGGATTACGATCCGGGTGATGCTTCATCGCCACCCGCCGATAAGCCTTTTTCAAATCCTTTTCCGAGACGTCGCGACTAACGTCCAGAACCTCGTAGTAATCACGTTTTGACATGCGCTTCGGCTTCTAAAATAGATTCTCTTCAGACGACAAACGCGGGACTTGGCCCGCGTAGTTAAAAACTAGGGAAAAGGGAAAAGTGGCAAGGGAAAAGTAAAATCAGTTTTAGCGCCGAGTTAAGCCGTTGATGCCGTTACTTTTCCCTTTTCCCTTTCAACTTTTCCCTTTATTTTTCTTCCTTCACTTCCTCAAACTCCGCATCCACAACCCCCTCCTCGGCGGGCTTCTCAGCCTGCTGTGCCTGCTGCTCGGCACCGCCGGCCTGCTGTGCGCCGCCCTGGGCCTTGGCGGCCTGCTCGGCATACATTTTCTGGGCCAGTGAGCTGGAGGCCTCGGTCAATTTGGTGGCGGCGGCATCGATCTTGTCCTTGTCGTCGCCATTGACCACTTCTTCGGCTTCCTTGATGGCGGCTTCGATCGCCGCTTTTTCCTCGTCGCTGGCCTTGTCGCCGGCCTCTTCCAGGGTTTTCCTGGTGGCGTGGATCAGGCCTTCGAGGGTGTTGCGGGCGCTGACCAGTTCTTCGAACTTGCGGTCGGCCTCGGCGTTGGCCTCGGCGTCCTGCACCATTCTCTCGATTTCGTCATCGTTCAGACCGGAAGAGGCCTTGATGACGATGGACTGCTCCTTGCCGGTGGCCTTGTCTTTGGCGCCGACGTTGAGAATACCGTTGGCGTCGATATCGAAGGTGACCTCGATCTGCGGCATACCGCGCTGGGCCGGCGGAATGTCGGCCAGGTCGAAACGCCCCAGCGACTTGTTCTGCGTCGCCTGCTTGCGCTCACCCTGTACCACGTGAATGGTGACCGCGGTCTGGTTGTCCTCGGCGGTGGAGAAGATCTGCGATTTCTTGGTCGGAATCGTGGTGTTCTTCTCGATCAGCGGTGTGGCCACGCCGCCCATGGTTTCGATCCCCAGGGTCAGCGGGGTGACGTCCAACAGCAGCACATCCTTGACGTCGCCGGCCAGTACCGCCGCCTGAATGGCGGCTCCCATGGCCACGGCCTCATCGGGATTGACGTCCTTGCGCGGCTCCTTGCCGAAGAACTCCGCCACTTTCTCCTGCACCATGGGCATGCGGGTCTGGCCACCCACCAGGATCACATCGTCGATATCGGCCACGGAAATATCCGCATCGTTGATGGCGGTTTTGACCGGGCCAAGTGAATTGACCACCAGCTCCTCCACCAGGGATTCGAGCTTGGCGCGGGTCATCTTGACCACCAGGTGCTTGGGCCCGGTCTGGTCGGCGGTGATATAGGGCAGGTTGACCTCGGTCTGCTGGCTCGAGGACAGCTCGATCTTGGCTTTTTCGGCGGCCTCCTTCAGGCGCTGCAGTGCCAGCGGATCGTTGTGCAGGTCGATGCCGTTTTCCTTCTTGAACTCATCGGCCAGGTATTCGATCAGGCGCAGATCGAAGTCTTCGCCGCCGAGGAAGGTGTCGCCATTGGTAGACAGCACTTCGAACTGGTGCTCGCCGTCGACATCGGCAATTTCAATAATGGAGATATCGAAAGTACCCCCACCCAGGTCGTAAACGGCGATGGTGTGGTCGCCCTTGGCTTTGTCCATGCCGTAGGCCAGCGCCGCGGCGGTGGGCTCGTTGATAATCCGCTTGACGTCCAGACCGGCAATCTTGCCGGCATCCTTGGTGGCCTGGCGCTGGGAGTCGTTGAAATAGGCCGGTACCGTAATCACCGCCTCGGTGACCGCTTCGCCGAGATAGTCCTCAGCGGTCTTTTTCATCTTTTTCAGCACTTCCGCGGAGATCTGCGGCGGCGCTTTCTTGTCGCCCTTGACCTCGACCCAGGCATCGCCATTGTCAGCGGCGACGATCTTGTAGGGCACCATGGAGATATCTTTCTGCACCACGCCGTCCTGGAACTTGCGGCCGATCAGTCGCTTGACCGCAAATACCGTGTTGTGAGGGTTGGTGACCGCCTGGCGTTTGGCGCTCTGCCCCACCAGAATTTCGTTGTCATCGGTAAAGGCGACAATAGACGGGGTGGTGCGATCACCTTCCGCATTTTCGATCACCTTGGACTTGCCGCCTTCTAACACCGAGACACAGGAGTTGGTGGTCCCCAGGTCGATACCGATAATCTTACCCATCTTGGTTATCTCCAATCTTAAATCTTGTTACAGTTCAGCGTGTTGCGGCTTACCGTTGCAGCCTACACTTAAATGTAGTCATACAGTAGCCGCCGGCTAGGGCGCCGCCGCCGGCGACGCCTGAAGATGCTTTTCTGGTGTTGTTGCCCGCTATTTGTTACCAGTCTGTGCTCTACCAGCTATATTGGCGCTGTCGTTCCGATTTCAACCCCGTGGCGGCGGTTTCAACGGCAAAAATATGGTCTTTAGGCCGGTGCTTTCGCTACCACCACCATGGCCGGCCGCACCAGGCGGCCGTGCAGGGTATAGCCTTTCTGGAACACGTTGATCACGGTATTGGGCTCGACATCGGGGTTTTCCACCATGCTCATGGCCTGGTGCAGCTGCGGATCGAAGGGCTCACCCTCGGGATCGACCGCCTCGACCTGGTGGCGCTTGAGGGCGTCCACCAGCGATTTCAGGGTCAGTTCCACCCCCTCGCCTACGGCCTTGAACTGCTCGTTGCCGGTATCGATGGAGGCGATGGCGCGCTCCAGATTATCGACCACCGGCAGGAGGTCGTTGGTAAATTTCTCCAGCGCGAACTTATGTGCCTTCTCCACATCGCGCTCGGCGCGCCGGCGGGCGTTCTGGGCTTCGGCCTGCTCGCGCAGGGCCTGCTCTCTGGCCGCCGCCGCCTCAAGCTGCAGGCTGTCAATCTGCACCAGGGCCTGCTCCAGCGTCAGTTCGGGTGCGGCGGCTTCCCCGGCCTGCCCGGCATCTTCCGCCTCGACCGCCGCCGGCTCATCTACCACCTGGCTGTCCGCTTCCGACTGCTGCTTCTGTTCGTTCGACACACCTATCCCCCGTTATCACTCACTGCGGTTTGCAGTTACATATATTCCCACCGGCAGCACCACGCACAGCAGTGACCAGCGGACCCGGTGCCGATTTATATGGGGGCGTCGCAGACGCATTCAAGGGCTGGCCGCACAAACAGAAATACTGTATAAATAACCATACATCAGTGGCTAGTGGCTAGTGGCTAGTGGCTAGTGGCTAGTGGCTAGATATATGATTTCAAGGATAACTGCTGTGTTAACACATCTGAGCGTCAATAATTTCGCCCTGGTCGACAGCCTGGATCTGGAAATTGCCGCGGGCATGACGGCACTGACCGGCGAGACCGGCGCCGGCAAGTCGATCATGCTCGATGCCCTGGGGCTGGCCCTGGGCGACCGCGCCGATGCCGAGCGGGTGCGCAGCGGTGCCGAACGCGCCGACATCCACGCCACCTTCGATATCAGCCGGCTGGCTGCGGCGCAGCGCTGGCTGGCCCAGCACGACCTGGACGGCAGCCCGGACGGCAGTTCAGGCAGGGGCGAAGAGTGCCTGCTGCGCCGGGTGATTACCGCCGAGGGGCGCTCGCGCGCCTATATCAACGGCCAGCCGGCCACCCTGCAGCAGTTGCGCACCCTCGGCGATATGCTGATCGATATCCACAGCCAGCACGAGCACCAGTCGCTGTTGAAAAAGGACACCCACCGGCGCCTGCTGGACGAATTCGGCGGCCACGCTGACCTGGCGCGGGATATACGCTGTGCCCACCGCGAGTGGCAGGAGGTGCGGCGGCGCTACGAGACGCTGCGCGATAATGCCGAGGAGACCGGCGCCCGCCAGCAGCTGCTGCGCTACCAGGTGGAGGAGCTGGCGCTGCTGGGCCTGGAAGACGGCGAGGTGGAAGCGCTGGAGGCGCGGCAGAAGACTCTGGCCAACGCCGAGACGATTGCCCACACCAGCCAGCAGCTGGCGCATCTTTGCGGCAGCGAGGACCAATGCCTGCAGGACGGCCTGCAGCGGGCCCTGCAGCAGCTGCAGCAACTGCCGGAAAAAACCGCGCCGCTGCGCGAGGCCGAGCAGCTGCTCAACAACGCCCTGATCCAGGTCGAGGAGGCACAGCGGGAGATCGAGCACCATATCGACAGCTTCGACGCCGACCCGGCACAACTGCAGGAAGTGGAATCGCGGCTGACGGCGATCTACGAGATCGCCCGCAAACACCGGGTGCAGCCGCGTCAGCTGGGGGAACTGCAGCGTCAGCTGCAGGAAGAAATGGCCGCACTTTGCGGCGAGGACGCACAGCTGGATGCCCTGGAAGCGAAAGCCGCGGCCTTTGAGCAGGCCTACCGCCAGCAGGCGGAAAAGCTCTCCGGACTGCGCCAGAAAACCGCCCGGCGCCTGGGCAAGGCAATCAATGCACAGCTGCGGGAGCTGGCCATGGCCGATGCCACACTGGGTATCGAGTTACAGCCACTGGCGGACAAGGCCGGCCCCCAGGGGCTGGAAAATATCGAGTTCCTGATCAGCACCAACCCCGGACAGCCGCCCCGCCCCCTGGCCAAGGTGGCTTCGGGCGGCGAACTGTCGCGTATCAGCCTCGCCATTCAGGTGGTGACGGCACAGACATCCACCACCCCCACCCTGGTGTTCGACGAGGTGGATGTGGGTATCGGCGGCGCTACCGCCGATGTGGTGGGGCGCCTGCTGCGGCGCCTGGGTGAACAGGGGCAGGTGATCTGTGTCACTCATCTGGCGCAGGTGGCGAGCAAGGCCCACCAGCACCTGCTGGTCGCCAAGCGCGCCACCCGCAAACGGGCGCTATCGACTCTGGTGACACTGAGCGGCGAGGACAAGATCGGCGAGATTGCGCGTATGCTCGGCGGCGCTACCATCACCGACCAGTCGCGGGCGCACGCCCGGGAGATGGTCGCCGACGCCGGCGCCGCCACCGCGGATTAACGGCACCGGGCCCGGCTCAGGGTGAAGCGGCCGGATCCGAAGGCGCGGACTTGGGCCTGAGCGGCTCGTACTGGTCGGGGTCGATAAACATCAGGTTGATGGCAATGGCCTTGCGGCCCTCGGGTTGAACCGCCATCACCAGCACATTGTAGGTGTCGTCCACCCTGATCACGCCCGGCACATGTATCAGCGCCGAGCCGCGCTCATCGGTCATCAGATTGAGGTCTTTCTTTTCCCGCAGATGCTCAGTCAGGCGTAACAGCAGCGCCTGCACCGCGGCCTGAAAAGCGGGGAAATTGATCGGCCCGCGATACTCACTGCGATCCAGTTTCAGATCGACGCCCACGTCCATCTGCTCGGCAATCTCGTCGCTGTCCTGCTTTTTGCGTTTTAAATTCAGTGATCCCAGCTTGATGGACTTACCGTTTTTCAGGTCTTTAAAGGCTATTTTCGCCTTGTCCTTGGGCTGCTTGAGAAACATGCGGTTCAATATACCGCAGGCCAGATCCGCCACCTGCACCAGATTGATATCGAACCTGGCGGCAGCCTGTTTTGATTTATCGCTCAATGCCGACCTCTACCACGTAATCTGCTGTTGTTATTAACCGTTGTTATTCACTGTTGTTATTAACTGCTGTTATTCACTGCTGTTATTCGCTGCTGTCGTTATTTCCTGTCCTTGGGCCGCACATACAACACCAGGCTGTGGCCGGTGATTTCGAAGCCGTGTTCCTCTGCAATCTGCTCCTGCAGAGACTCGATCTCTTCGTTGTGAAACTCGATCACATTGCCGGTTTCAACGCAAACCATATGGTCGTGATGCTCGCCGCGCTCTATTTCAAATACCGAGTGCCCGCCGTCGAAATTGTGCCTCACCACCAGGCCGGCACTCTCAAACTGTGTCAGCACGCGATACACCGTGGCCAGCCCCACGTCTTCGCCCGCCTCCATCAAGGCTTTGTAGACATCTTCAGCACTGAGGTGATGCTGTTCGGAATTTTCCAGGATCTGCAGGATCTTCACCCGTGGCAGGGTCACTTTCAGCCCGGCTTTGCGCAACTCCTGATTTTCAATCGCCATACATCCTCCCAGCTCCGAATTGACGCCGACCGGCCCTGACCCTCAATCCGGGTGCGGGCCTTCTCAGCGCGGTTTAAAGTCGGGTATTATCACCATTCGAATTACGTTGTGGAAGCCCCGTCATGCAAAAAGCCCCCCGCCGCCCGGCGGCAGCGCCAACGCCCACAGTGGCGGTGTGGTTACTGCCCGCCAATCTGCTGCGCGCAGCCCTGGTCAGTGCCGTTTTGCTGGCCGCGACGGGCTGCTCTTACTTTCAGTTTCCCGGGGTCTACCGGATCGACGTGCAACAGGGCAATATCATTACCCAGGATATGATGGACAAACTCAAACCCGGCATGACCAAGCGCCAGGTGCGCTTCATCATGGGCACCGCGCTGGTAGCCGACACCTTCCACCAGGACCGCTGGGACTATTTCTACAGCCTCAAAGACCCGAACGGCAACATAACCCGGGAGGTGGTGACCATGCATTTCAAAGACGACAAGCTCACCCACTTCAGCGGCGACTACCGCCCCAGCTCTGCCGGTAAATCCCAAACCGCCCAGGCCGGCGCCGGCCAGACGCGCTGAGACCGTTTACTTTAGCCGTTTCCTTTGACCGTTTACTTCGGCGACTGTTGGCCGGCCCTGGCTTTTTCGGCGCGGCGGCGGCGCACTTCCTTCGGGTCGGAGGTCAGCGGCCGGTAGATTTCCACCCGATCGCCCGGCTGCAGGGCGTATTCCCGCGCCGGCTTCAAGCCTTTGGTGCCGAGCGCGTGGCCAAAAATGCCCATTCTTGCCGATTGCAGGTCGATTTCCGGGAATTCCCTGACGATGCCGGAGCGCTCTGCGGCCTGAAAAGCGGTGGTACCCGGCTCTACCAGCAGGGCCACAATCTTCTGCTTGTGCGGCAGGGCATAGGCCACTTCGACCGCGATCGTTTCGATATCGGACATGGGGTTATGGTCCGTAAACCTCGCCGGCGCGCCGGCAGACGGCGTCCACCAGTTGGTTGGCCACCTTTTCAAACCAGCGGTTGGCGGCCATTGCCAGCAGCCGGCTGTTGAACTCGAACTCCAGCTCCAGGCCTACTTTGCAGGCGCTGTCACCGAGTGGCGTAAAACACCAGTCGCCGTGAAACTGCTTAAACGGCCCCTCGACCAGCTGCATACTGACCCGTTGCGGCGCCAGCAGCCGGTTGCGGGTAACCAGGCTCTGCTGCAGGCCGCCGCGGCTGAGATCGAGGCGCGCCTCGATGACATCCTCGCCGCGCTGCAGTATCTCGGCACCGACACAGCCCTCCATGAACTGCGGGTAGGCGGCAATGTCGTTGACCAGATCGAACATTTGCCGCGCCGAATAATCCACCAGCGCGCTGCGGCTTATACGCGTCACAGCGCTGCGGCTTACGGGAGTCATAATCGCATCGATACCTTGTCTGACCGGGTACGCGGTTGCCGGCAAAGGCGCAGATTGTAGAGTCTTCACCGCCGGAATCCAACCGCAGGGTAAAAAGACACGCCCCGGGAAAATTGGTAGTATCACCCCAAAAAATCGGCCCATGAACCGATTTCGATTCACTAGGCCTATGATTTATATGGATTTTCAAGCCCGACGGCGGCTGCCGGCAGCCGCTCGATCGAGGCTGCGGCCGGTGTCTTCGGGCGACTTGTTCGTCTCTATGGGAACGGGTCTGATCGCTAAATCCGGGATCGGGTTAACGCCGCCGCCGGCGGCGCTAGAACAACAATATCGGGAGTTTTATGGAAAACAACAGAGAACAATTCGGCTCGCGCCTGGGGTTTATACTGGCGGCGGCGGGCTCCGCCGTAGGCATCGGCAATCTGGTGGGCTTTCCGGTCAACGCCGCCAAGAACGGCGGTGCCGCCTTTCTGCTGATTTATGCCCTGTTCGTGTTTCTGGTGTGCCTGCCGGTAATGATGGCGGAACTGGCCGCCGGCCGCCAGAGCCGCAAAAACCCCCTCGGCGCCTACCGCCATTTCGTACCGCAGCAGAAGCTCTGGCATATCGGCGGCTGGCTGTCGCTGATTACACCCTATATGATCGCGGTATTCTACGCCGTCATCACAGTGTGGATTCTGGGTTATCTGAGCGGCATCGTCACCGGCAACCTGGACAAGCTGGCCGACAGCCGGCACTTTGGCGAGTTTATCAACAGCGACAGCGTGTTCTTTTACCTGGCGGCAATTACCGGGCTGGTGGGCCTGATTCTGGTCAGTGGTGTCCGGGACGGTATCGAGCGCGGCGCCAAGGTGATGATGCCGGCACTGTTTTTGATGTTGCTGGGGCTGGTGGTCTTCGTACTGTTCCAGGACAACGCCCTGGCCGGGGTGAGGTTCTATCTGATTCCGGATATCGGCAAAATCACCCCCGAAGTCGTCAACAGTGCCATGGGCCAGGCGTTTTTCTCGCTGTCGCTGGGCATGGGTATCTTGATTACCTACGGCTCTTACATGGATAAAGCCAACGCCATTCCCAGCTCTGCGCGCATGGTTGCCATTACCGATACCAGTGTGGCCTTTACCGCCGGGCTGCTGATACTGCCGGCTATCTTCTCCTTCAATCCCGAGACCAACCCGGATGAATTGTCCAGTTCCTCAATCTCGCTGATCTTCACCTTTCTGCCGAAAATCTTCCTCGCCATGCAGGCCGCGGTGGGCTACTTCGGCGCCAGCCTGGTGGCCGGGGTGTTTTTTCTGCTGGTGTTTTTTGCCGCCCTGACCTCGCTGGTATCCATTATTGAAGTGCCGGTATCCGGCACCATGGACGAGTTGGGTTACTCGCGGCGCAAGTCTCTCTATGTACTGGGTACCAGCATGGTATTGTTTGCCCTGGCCTGCGCGCTGTCGTTCGGCCGGGTGGACTTTCTCACCAGCTTCATCAGCTACGGCGGCAGCACCAAGTCGTTTTTCGAGTTGGTGATCGATATCTTCTACGAGACCATTCTGCCGCTGAACGGCTTTATTATCTGCCTGCTGGTGGCACTGCGCTGGCAGCGCGACAAATTCGACCGCGAGCTGGAAGCCGGCGCGGACGACTTTCGGGGCACCCTGTTCGAACGCTATATCAACTTCTCGCTGCGCACCTTTGTGCCGGTGCTGCTGCTGCTCATTTTTATCAATACAGTAATGGCCAAGTATTTTGGCATCAGCTTACTGAACCTGTTTGCATAAGCGGCGGCGATGATGGCAAAGAAACGCAAAAAGTCCGCCCCGGACAATACCATTGCACAGAACAAGCGGGCGCGCTTCGACTACCATATCGAAGAGAAAATCGAGGCGGGGCTGTCGCTGCAGGGCTGGGAGGTGAAAAGCCTGCGCGCCGGCAAGGGCCAGCTGACTGACAGCTATGTGCTGTTCAAAGACGGCGAGGCCTGGCTGCTGGGCGCGCAGATTCAGCCGCTGCAGTCGGCGTCGACGCATTTTGTCACCGACCCCGGCCGCACGCGCAAGCTGCTGCTGAAACGCAGGGAGATCGCCCGGCTGCGCCAGGCCACCGAGCAAAAAGGCTATACCGTGGTGGCAATGGCGCTGTACTGGAAAAACCACCTGGTGAAATGCCAGATCGCCCTCGGCAAGGGCAAACAGCTGCACGATAAACGCCAGACCGAAAAAGAGCGCGACTGGAATCGCGAAAAACAACGACTGATGTCGCACGCACAGCGGTAACGCTGCCAGCATAGAAAAACAGTGCCAAACACGACAGGACCAGCCATATGAGCGCACCGCGGGGACAGTTTTCATCGAAATTGGGCTTTATTCTCGCCGCCGCCGGCTCGGCCGTGGGATTGGGCAATATCTGGGGCTTTCCCACCCAGACCGCCAGCAATGGCGGCGGCGCCTTCGTCGTGGTGTACTTCGTGCTGGCCTTTATGCTGGCCTACCCCGCGCTGATGGCGGAGCTGATAATCGGCCGCCACGCCCGCGCCAATGTGGTGACGGCGCTGGGCAGCATCAGTAGCAGCCGCTTTACCCGCCTGGCCGGCACGGCGGTGGGCTACTACGGTGTAGTGATCGCCAGCCTGATTTTGAGTTTTTATACCATTGTCGCCGGCTGGATGCTGGCTCACCTGATCGAGCCGCTGACCACGGCGCTGGGCCTGAGCAATATCAGCGCCTGGCTGACGCAAAACTCCGTCGCCCGCAACCTTGCCACCGCCGCCACCTTTGCACTGATCACTATGTGGATTATCGCCCGCGGCATCGAAAACGGTATTGAGAAATGGTCCACCCGGCTGATGCCGATGCTGTTTGCCATTCTGCTGCTGCTGATTATCTATGTCATGACCCGGCCCGGCGCCATGGAGGGCCTGGCGGTTTACCTGGTGCCCGACTGGAGCCGGGTGACCGACCCGGGATTGATTATCGACGCCCTCGGGCAGGCGTTTTTCTCCCTCTCACTGGGGGTGGGTACCATGCTGGTCTACGGCTCCTACCTGAGCAAGCGCGAGAACCTGCCCGGTATCGGCGTGATCGTGACCCTGGTGGATACCGGTATCGCCTTTATCGCCGGCCTGCTGATCATTCCTTCGATCTATGTGGCCAAGCACTACGGCACCACCATCTTTACCGAAACCGGCGAGCTGATTGCCGGGCCCGACCTGATCTTCCAGGTGCTGCCCACCCTGTTCAGTTCCATGGGCGAGATCGGTCTGGTGGCGGCCTTCGCCTTCTTTACGCTGATGAGTATCGCCGCGGTGACCTCTTCGATCTCCATGCTCGAAGTGCCGGTCTCCACCGCGGTGGAGCAGACCGGGCTGAGTCGCCCCAGGATCACCTATGTGATCGGCACCGTGATCTTCGCCATCAGTGCCCTGTTGATCTTCAATTTTCCGGCGCTGTTTGTGTTCGTCATCGACCTGACCACCAAATACAGCGAACCGCTGCTGGGAGTGGCCTTCTGCCTGTTCGCCGGCTGGGTACTGCACCGCGACAAACTGCTGGCGGAACTCAAGCAGGGCAGCCCCGAGGTGGAAAGCGGTATTTTCTGGAAAGTGTGGCCGCTGTATGTGCGCGTGGTATGCCCGGTGCTGATTCTGGTCACTTTCTTTCACAGCGTGGGGGCTTAGCCGTCATGTCGCGCCGCGCCATCTATATCAGTGCCGTGAAAGTCGCCCTGGTAGTGGGCACGCTGCTGGCCGCCATCAACCACGGCGATAAAATCCTCGCCGGCACCATGACCGGCAGCGACGGACTCAAACTGCTGCTTACCTATCTGGTACCCTTTGGGGTGTCGCTGTACTCCGCCCACAAGGCGCTGCGGCAGCCGCCCACTAATTCATCGACTGATTGAGGAATTTCCCTATGCGTCGTTTCTTCGCTTCTGCGATCGCCGTGGCAGCCCTCGCCGCCGGCGGCTGCGCACCTGCCGCCAAAGACCCGGCCAGCACCGAAAACCCGCTGCTCGGCCTGCAGATAAACGACAACCTGCAGCCGCCGCAGACACCAAAACGCCCGCAGCTGATCAAGCAGCACGACCAGCAGCGCATCGACAATTACGCCTGGCTGCGCGACGACAACTGGCAACAGGTATTGCGCGACCCGACCGTGCTGCAGCAGGATATCCGCGCCCACCTGGAAGCCGAAACAACTTACTACGAAGCCGCCACCGACCACCTGCAGCCGCTGCGCGAAGCGCTTGTCAGGGAAATGCGCGGGCGCATTAAAGAAGATGCCAGCACAGTACCCATGCGTGACGGCCCGTTCGAATACTATACGCGCTTCCGGGAGGGCGGCCAGTACCCGATCTACGCGCGCCGCGCCGAGCCGGGCGCGGCCGAACAGATTCTGTTCGACGGTGACGCCGAGAGCGGCGACGCGGAGTTCTTCGATATCGGCGCGGTGGAAGTCTCGCCCGACCACAGCCTGCTGGCCTATTCCACCGATCGCACCGGCTCGGAATACTACGATATCCGCATCCGCCGTATCGCCGGCGGCGAGGAGTTTGCAGCGACAATTACCTCCACCCGGGGCGCCATGGTATGGGCCGCCGACTCGAAGAGCTTCTTCTATATCGAAGCAGACGACGCCCAGAGGCCCAAGCGGGTCAAGCACCACAGGCTCGGCACCGACCCCAAGGCCGACAGGCTGGTCTATGAAGAGCCCGACGACGGCATGTTTCTCGGTATCGGTGAAACCACCTCCAGAGCCTTTCTCAACATCGCCGTCGGCAACAGCGTCACGGCGGAAAACTATGTGATACCGCTGGCGGCGCCGTTGAGCGCACCGCGCCTGATCGCGCCGCGATTGCAGGGACAGCTCTACGATATCGACCACCGCGGCGAGCATTTTTATATCAGAACCAATGCCGGCGGCGCTGTGGATTTCAAGGTTATGCGCGCACCGGTGGACAAGCCGCAGCGCCGCCACTGGCAGGAATGGATCGAACATATACCCGGCAGATACATCTCCGCCTTCATACCGTTCAAGGACTACCATGTGCGCGCTGAACGCCAGCAGGCGCTGCCGCGCATCGTCATCGGCAACTTTGCCGGTAGCGACCGCGGCAACGAACACACCATTGCCTTCGATGAACAGGCCTACGCCCTGAGCCTGAAGGGCTGGGCGGAGTTTGACACCGAGCAGGTGCGTTTCTCCTACGAGTCGCCGTCGCAGCCGGAGCAGACCTTCGACTACAATATGAAAACCCGCCAGCGGCTACTGCGCAAAACCCAGGAGGTTCCCTCCGGCCACAACCCCGACCTCTACAGTGTGGAAGTGGTGACAGCAAAAGCGCGGGACGGCGCCGAAATCCCGGTGACGGTACTGCGCCTGAAAACCACTGACCTGGACGGCTCGGCACCACTGTTGCTGTACGGCTACGGCTCCTACGGCGCCTACATCCCCGACAATTTCTCCACCTCGATCTTGTCGCTGGTGGACCGCGGCGTGATCTACGCCCTGGCCCATATCCGCGGCGGCTCCGCCAAAGGGCGGCAGTGGTACCTGGACGGCAAGCTGGACAAGAAGATCAACAGCTTCACCGACTTCAACGACAGCGCCCTGGCACTGATTGAGCGCGGCTATACCGCCAGGGGCCGTATAGTCAGCTACGGCGGCTCGGCCGGGGGCCTGCTGGTGGGCGCTGCCGCCAATCTCGACCCCGGGCTGTATGCCGGCGTGCTGGCGGCGGTGCCTTTTGTCGACGTGCTCAACACCATCTCCGACGCGAGCCTGCCACTGACCCCGCCGGAGTGGGAGGAATGGGGCAACCCCATCACCAATGCCGAGCACTACGGCTGGATTGCCGGCTATTCGCCCTACGACAATATCGTTCGCGGGGCCGGCTATCCGGCAATTCTGGCAACCGGCGGCCTCACCGACTATCGCGTCACCTATTGGGAGCCGGCAAAATGGATCGCCCGCCTGCGCGAGGAGGCCGCGGGCGGCCCCTTCCTGCTGCGGATGAATATGGGCGCGGGTCATGGCGGCTCGGCGGCGCGCTTCGAGCGGATGGAAGAGCGCGCCCACCTCTATGCCTTTGCGCTGGACCTGATGGGCAGGGAGCAGACCGAACCGGTATCGCATCGCTAGGGCCGGCTGGCCCGGGCGGGGCCCGGCGAGCGCATGCCAACGCGGCTGTTTCACATGCCGCGCAAGACAGCCGCGCCAGCGCCGATAATTACTGCTAACCTTTTGATATTGAATTGGTTTATACTGGGCTGCTTACTGAACTACGGACGCCTGTAGATGGTCTAAGGCTCAGTAAGCGCATCAACAAACGCAAAGGGGGCGATTAGGATTCGACGCCGGTGACAAAACCCTAGGTGCATGCCGTGATGGCAGCCAATCACGTTAATCCAAAGCTGTAACTTACTAGTTGCCAACGACGACAACTACGCTTTAGCGGCTTAATCCCCGCTAACAGTCGCTAACGGATGCTTGTAAACGGAACGTGACTGTCAGATAGAACAAGCTCGCGGTTAAGCTCGCCTGAGGCGGCGCCGCTAAACACTTTATCAGGCTCGCGCCTAACGTCCTGCCCGTCGGGCTGTTGGGGGCTAAATCAATTGACGGATCTAAGCATGTAGAGCCGCGGGCGGAGTGCTGACGGACGGGGGTTCAATTCCCCCCGCCTCCACCATCCAGACATTCTCCAGCATCCTTTAATACTCAAAAACTTCATAATAAACAAGCAATTAACAAAAAACTGCATTCCATAACATTCGATAGGGCATTGTAAAATTCAGACATTTTAGTCACACTAGTAGTCACACCACCCCAGGTGGACGAAAACAGGTGGGCTAAAAAGGAATTATAAGTGCCAAAAACTGTTAAACCTCTGTCACCTACTCAGGTAAAGCAAGCAAAGCCCGGAGCTAAAGATTACCTGCTAACCGATGGCAAAGGACTTGCTTTGAAGATCAAGCCTACCGGCGCAAAGTCATGGGTATTCAAATACCTCAATCCTCGACTCGGCAAGCGTTCCAATATTGGCTTTGGCGCCTATCCTGCCGTCTCACTGGCGGAGGCTAGAAGACATAGAGACAGTGCCCTAGAGCTATTAGCCAAGGGCATTGACCCTAAGCAGCACAGGGATGAAAAGGAGCTACAGATACGCTATCTCAATGACAACACCCTGGAGCGGGCGGTGCGTCAATGGTTCACCCTAAAAAAGACAAAAGTCAGCCCAGGCTATGCTGCAGACATTATGCGATCCCTGGAACGATATATTTTGCCTTCACTGGGGCAAACCCCGATTACCGAGATCAAAGCGCCGGCCACTATCGCAGTATTAAAACCGGTTGCCGCTAAAGGAGCACTGGAAACGGTCAAACGTCTGGCCCAGCGACTCAATGAAGTAATGACCTATGCCGTCAATACCGGCATGGTCGACGCTAACCCGCTCGCAGGCATTCGCCACGCCTTTGAGTCTCCCGCGAAAAAGAACCAACCGACATTGAAACCGGAGCAATTGCCGGACCTGATGAAGGCACTGACAACCGCCAGCATCAAGCGCATAACCCGCTATCTGATTGAGTGGCAGCTTAATACAATGGTGCGCCCCAGCGAGGCCGCCGGCACCCGCTGGGATGAAATAGACCTGGAAAATAAAGTCTGGAATGTCCCTGCCGAGCGTATGAAGAAAAAGCGCCCACATACCGTGCCCCTCTCGCCTCAAGCCATAAACCTACTCAGGGCGATGAAGCCAATCAGCGGCCACCGCGAATACGTATTTCCGGCCGACAGAGACCCCAGGAAACACGCTAACCCGCAAACGGCCAATATGGCCCTCAAGCGGATGGGCTTTAAAGCCATGCTGGTAGCGCATGGGCTGCGAGCCCTGGCCAGTACCACATTAAACGAACAGGGCTTTAATCCAGATGTCATCGAGGCAGCACTGGCTCACGTCGACAGCAACGAAGTCAGGGCAGCCTATAACCGTGCAGAGTATCTGGAGCAAAGAAGGGTAATGATGAACTGGTGGAGCAAACATATAGAGCAGGCTGCCACGGGCAATATGAGCCTTGCAGCAGGTACCAAAGCACTGAGAGCCGTTGGGTAATCTATGAGTTTGGGCCGGATAGCTGGCGACTGATCATCGCCGGTGAAGAGGCGAGACACCTCACCGCCTTTTCGGTCCATCTAATTGAGGGGTGAATAGAGGTATTCACCAGTGATAACCATCAATGACTATTTCGACCCAGATATTCAGAAATTAATTAGATCCCCGATACCCGCAGACTGGCCCGATGATATTGAGGATGCCAGTCACGACCAGATTCAAAATTTGCTCGAGCGTTCTTATACTCTGGACGAACTTAGAGAAGCAGTAGTGGTACAGTTTGCAAATGACGGGAAAAAAATTGAAATTATTGAAAGCATAGACGCCGCAAGGAAAAAGTTGAATCTGATAATAGACTCGGCGTGGAACGCCGATATTGCTAAAACTGATATTTCTGTAGACCTAAAAACGCATAATAAGTGGTTGAGTGACACGGCAAAGATGGAAGCCGAAAGCCGTAGTATTCCGGTACGACACGTCCTTAGTAGCCCTCCCCCGCCTGTTCCCAAAGATTTGAATGATTGCGTTCGGCACCATCAAGCAATAATGGCCCTCAAAAAGGAGGCTAAGCTACTTGAGGCCGATGAAGGCTCTAGCATGCAATATCGTAATGATCGCCTAGAGCAAATCGATAGCAAGATGACTGAATACACCTGCACACTCGAACAATTCTTAAACGTGCAGGAGCAAGACCAAAGAGCACAAAAGGCGCCGAATGGCGAACTTACAGATACCCGCCACCAAGTAAAAGCAAGCCAAGGGCCTGCGGCAGCAGGGGAATTTTCTCCAAAACAGCCTGGGCCAATGATGCTACCTCAAACCGGGATCGACGATTTGGCAAGAATGATCTGTGATTTAAACAATTGCTTCTTTTTTAAACAGCATAGAAGGTACCCAACAACTAAAGAGCTACGAGCCCTGGCACAGAGAGTATGCAAACAATATGACGTGATATACAACAGCAGCTCGCGATCTTTCGAAAGCGGGACCTCCAGATCTACCAGTGCAAAACACTTTCGAGAACGCTGCAATAGGTATCGCACAGAAGCCTATGAGAGCAAAAGCACTGATAAAAAGAACTGATACGGCACTGATTTGGCGTATTTGGCGTATTCTCTGAATCCCATCAAATAACAATGCACACTGGATTTACTCAACGAACGCAACAGAGTGAATCCATATATGGCCGAACAAAACCAATTCCGACTTATCCATCGAGCCGAAGTGCTCAAGCAGTGCTGTTTTAGCAATACCACCCTTCACGAGAGAATCAAAGCCGGGCTTATTCCCCCTCCCGTCAGCGTGGGGGATCGAGCTGTCAGGTGGGTACAACACGAAATAGACTCTGTTCTTGCTGCGATGGTCGCCGGCAAGTCTAAGCAAGAAATTCGAGATTTAGTAACAGACCTCCTGAATCAGCGCAAGCATGCTGCATAAGGAGGTGAGAAAATGGCTAGACAAAGAAAAGCCGCCCCGGCAGGCGGCTTAACCAAACACACTAATAAACAGCGAAATAAATATAACACATTATCTCGGTGCTGTTCATGCGGTTTTGTACTTCTCAAACATGAGCATGGTCACTGCTTCGCCTGTAAAGGCCTGGAGGTGGCGAAATGAGCGTGAAATCGCTGCCGAATACGCTTGAAGAACGGGTTGAATTGGCGCTTAAGGTAATAACTGCGCCCCAGAAACGGCGCTTACTGTGCTATATCCTGGTAAACCCCAATGCCTTCACCCACGAGATTGCTAAAGCCTGTGCGGTTGGATATCCACCCAACCGGCTGATGGAACTCAACCGCGAAGTCCTTCCCGCCTACGGACTACATGTATATTGCCACCGACCTAAGGAATGGTTGAAAAATCGTTGGGGTGAAACCAGTCAGGTACACCAATGGAAATTGATTCTGGTATCTGGCAAGGAGGTTGCGGTGTGAATAAGTACATTGTGGAGATCCAGCAGTCTGTTACAACACCTGTTGTTGTCGAAGCGGCAAGTATTGAAGAGACGGTCAAACAGGTTACTTACGGTCTTGGTGAGTCTCTGCAGGCATCTGTCAGTGAACCGTCTGTCACCTCCGCTCAGTTGACGGAGGTGGCCGCGTGATAACGAACCGCCAAGAGGCCAATAAATGCCTCCCGACTCAGTGCCCAAAGTTTGATACCTGTGGCGCCCCAATTTGTCCATTGGACGAAAATTTAGCGCAACGCAACTACCTGAAAGGCGAACCCGCGTGCCTTTATCTCGCAGAGCGCTCAAAACCCCACCTGAGAGCGATTCTAAGGGGGCCTGTAGGGGGGATAATGTACCTTGCCATAGATAGGGCCTACCCCAAGATCCGTACCCTCTATGGTCCCCTAAAAAAACGGCTTGAGCGATCCGCTAACACTGGACCACAGTTTGGAGATGGCTGTTGAGATGGCGGTGACTCGAAGCAAGGCAAAAGGCCGGCGGGAGAGTGGTGCTTTTGCGCCCCTCCCTATGGCCGTACTGAATCACCCCAATTTCGTGGCATTAACCGGCTCAGCCGTCAAACTCCTGATCGATATGCTGGCACAACTGCGGTTTAAGGAAGGCGGGCCGATTAACAACGGCGATTTGTGCAAAGCCTGGTCTCTGATGAGCAAAAGGGGATGGAAGTCAAAACAAACCGTAGACAATGCCACCGCTGAATTACTGCACTACGGGTTTATTAAACTAACGCGCCAGGGGGACAGCGGGAGATTGGGCCACAAACGAAAACCCAGCTTATATGCGATCACCTTTTTTGCCGTTAACGATTGTGAGGGGAAGTTAGATGTTGGTCCGACTACGGCACCTTCAGGGGATTGGAAACTTGAGAAACCGACATTTAGCCGGCCGAGGCGGAAAACCGGGAAAGTGCTTAAATTTTCAGCGCCCTGATTATCAGGTCAGTATCGCCCTGATTATCAGGTCGATCATGGCAAAAAGTGCAGATTTTGACCGCTAACCGCCCTGATAATCAGGTCGAAAACAGGCTTTTTTGGAGTTTGAGCGCCCTGATTTTCAGGTCACTTCTTAGATCTACCATGGGGTTAGGTATTTTTAAGGGTAATAACACCGCATTAAGGCCCAGCGAGCTGACAACGAGCAATCCATGAATACGGATAATTTATCCACAAACTGCTAGGCAAATACGATGACGAACATAACTTCACTCAAGCCTGAAATCGACGCCTTGAAAGCCAGTGGGCTATTGGACGATGGCTTATACCCTGAAACACAGTGGCTACAGCTGGCTAACACTGAAACTCTGTATGCTGAAGACCAGGTAACCAGTGCCAGCTTTATTGCGATTCGGCTTTTCCTGGCACTGTCAGCGGATAAGGTGGACATCTCCCTGGCCGAGGTATTTGAACTGGTGGAAAACGCGGTGCTGAATAATCGGGACTGTGTGACCCCGGAGTTCGTTGAGGATATAGCGGTATTCGACTGGAGCCTACTATGGATGGCGAGCAGTGATATTACTGAGGCTATCTGCAGTCTTACCGGCCATAACGGTGATGATGACTGGTATTTTGATGATCTGCACTGTACTCGGAGGCTGTTTGCCGCTACCTCCCTAAAGACCGCTGACCTGATAATAAGTAGCTTTAAGCAGATTACCGGTAATCCGAATGCGACACGAGTCTTGCTGGAGTCCTTTGCTGCGGGTGAGTCTGGGCAACAAGCTGTGACAAGGATGTTCGCTGGTGCCAACCCTCTAACAGTGGTGGAAGAATGATCTTGTCGAGATTGCTCGCGATTCTTCTGGACTACTTTGGATTACTCGGCTTGATAGTTTTGCGAGTCCATAAAAAAGCCGGGGAAAACCTGCCAAGGCCTGATATTTGATCTTCTTGGGTAGGGAAAAGTAGGCAGGTTTGCCGACTACCGGCCAAGTATTACCATAAGGTGACCAACAGACGACAGTTCGGGACCGGCTTGGTGATACCAAGTTAACCGGTTTAAACAGTCAGCCTTTGGAGCACATATTATTGGATTAGCACTAAAAGTCGAGAATTTGGACAGCCTGGAGGAAGGCCAGAAGAGGTTGTACGTCAAACAGGATGATCACTATGTGTTGAACGCCGAAGGCTTGCCAGTCGCTGAGGATATCCAGGGGCTGAAGGTCAAACATACAGAGCTTGTAGAGAAAGAAAATGCGCTGAAGGACCAGCTACAGCGGTATAGCGGCATTGATCTGCAGTACTACGCTGCTGTTACGCGGCAGTTTGACAACGAAGTTGGATCTGCACTCATCGATCTAGCCGGCAGACAAGAAGATTGACTGAATTGCCAGCCAATCAAGCCCTTTGAGACCCCTCGGCAGCAACCGGTGCCCTTTCGGAGAAGGCGGAGCCACTAGTTGCAAAACCGAGAAAAGCTGCATAAGTTACTCAAGTAGCCAGCACCTGCGAAAGCGCTCCTAAATACATGGCAATAATGAAGGCAAATGAAGACATTACTATTGGTTTATCGATGTTCGAGGTCACTGCGTGGAACCGGAAGATAAAGTAAACCGACCCCACATTTGGGAGCATCCATCTGGAGTATCGCATGTCAATGCCAACCTATGACCTTATTTGTAGTCGCTGTGATTATCAGTCTAGCAGTATGGTAACGTGGGGTCGTTTTGTCTACGAAGACGGCAACAGCGCTTTTCCGTGTAAGCACCAGCTGGGATGGTGCGAAAATTGTGCCGGGTTCGTCCCCATGGAAGCATTTGATGCTTCGGATCAGGAGTTTCAAGAAATAGAGTCCTCGCACGATTGGCTTAGACGCTATTCCGACTCTGCTTGGCAGCACTTCCTCAATTGGCTTATCCCAAGCAGAAGGAAATGGTTGACACGCCAGCATGATCGACTGGAGGGGGCCATCAAAGTAATGAAGCTAAGTATGAAAAGAAAGGGAACAGAGCGATGCCTGGACTGCGGCAGTCGCAACGTAGTGCCATTTAGAGGCAATATTGGCGTAACATTGGCTGACAATTTTGTATTTGCCGGATCCAGTAATACAGGTTTTATACACCCTCACTGTGGCGGCGAGTTTATAGCTAAGGGCAGTGGAACGCGCTATTTAGTACGGTTCACAACTAGGCGCTATGATACAGAAGGTGAACGAATATAAACAAATCAAATAGAATACAGCGAAAGCAATCTGCTGCCTACTGTGGCGGGAACACAAACAGCAATGCATATGGCTGACAGAGCAGGCAAAGTATCTAGGGCTATCTACGCGATAAAGACGCAGGCTACTCGGGAGAGTACAGAGTATCAACGGGGCAAAAAACGACTGGTGATACTCTGCAAGCGGCTGCCGATTATCGCTGACAACGTTATTGCCAATGAGATTTTAGATGTTGTTGACCTGGCTGACTTCGGTACTAGGCGGCTGATTGCCGAACAGGTGTACCTGCAAGTGGTGTGCTGGCTCGCTGCCGGTTGCCACCGGACACCGTTTCAGCTGGTCTTGGCCCGGCTTCAAGAATGGCTGCATACCAATACAGCGCCCGAGGAACCCAGGTATGGGGGTAACCGGCGACCGTTGACTACTTCAAAGCCTTCCTGAGGAATGCAGCTTTTACCTAGCCCCCCGGAAACACCGCCTCTGAAAGGCTGTAAATATTAAGCCGTCAGCAAAGTAGCAGAATTAGGCGTTATTATCAGAAAGAATCCATAATTATCAATAGCTTAGCATCAAAAGCAATCACCAATTCCTGTATTTACCACTGAGGACTCTCCCACCCCCTGCGTAATGCTATAGGGGGTATCAAGGTTTTGGAGGGTGTTAGGGAGTGAGTGATACTATTTGGGCAGCTTATATCGGTGGCGGCTTTGTCATAGCCGCTGCCTTGATTGGCGGGCTTTTTACATTACGGCAGAAGCGAAGAAAAGCTGACGGCAGTAGCCAATCCAAAGCCTCGAACTCTTACAATATTACCGCCGGCGATGTTGGTCCAGGTGCTGTAGTTGGGCACAACAATATTGTACAGCAATTCATCGATAATGACCCTAAAGCTAAAGCAGCTTTAGAAGTGCTCATAGAGCAGCTCGACGCCGTTACCAAGAGCGAGCAAGAAAAAACCGATATTATCAGAGACCAGCAGGCTACAATCGCCCGATTGGTACAACAAAAACGGTCTTCGACAAACCCGGGAAAATACGACGAAGCATTAAGGGCTATCGCTAAAGATGATAAATCACTGGCAGATGAACTTTTGGCTGAGTCCTTGGACAGTTTTGAGAAAGAAACTCTCAAAGCTGCAGAGATTTATCGAGAAAGGGGCGCCCTATGGTTTGGCTCTGACACACAGAAAGCATTAGCTGCTTATAAACGCGCTACTGAGTTTGATCCGAGCAGTCTCTCTGCCTGGAATCAACTAGGGCACTTATACTATAGAGTTGGCGAGCTTGACAAAGCCATATCGGCTTACAACACAATTCTAGATTTATCTCGTGAAATTTACTGGGTTGCGGTGGCCACTGGTAACCTGGGGTTAATCTACAGGGTTCGTGGGGAGTTGAGCAAAGCAGAGCGTTATCACCAGAAAGCATTGGAACTTAACGAGAGCTCAGGACGCCAAGAAGGTATAGCTACTCAGTGTGGGAACCTAGGTTTGGTTTATATTGACCTTAGTGAATTAGAGAAAGCGGAAAAATATGTATTGAAGGCATTGACTGTTGAAGAAATACTAAAACGCGAAAAAGGTATAGCTAGTCAATATGGAAACTTGGGCCTAATTTACTTGATGCGAACCAACAAAACGATGGCGGAAGAGTTTTTTCGAAAATCGTTGATGATTTATAGAAAGATAAATTATGCTGAAGGAATATCCAAACAGCATGGAAATTTGGGTCTTGTTTACCTTGTTTGTGAGCAATTGGATAAAGCAGAAGAGTATCTCCAGAAATCATTGACTCTTGATGAAAAGCTGAATCACGGGATAGGCATGGCCAATCAGTATGGCAATCTAAGTGTAGTTTACATGAACCGTACTGAGCTTGATAAAGCAGAGAAATATCAATTAATGTCACTAAAGATTAATGAAAAATTACAGAATAAAAAAAATATAGCTGGTAACTATGAAAACCTAGGTGAGATTTACAAAAAGCGTGGTGATGACGCAGTTGCACTATCCTACTGGAAGAAAAGTTTCTCCCTTTACAAAGAAATAGGCATGAAGCAAATGGCTGAAAGAGTCCAATCCTGGATAGACGGCCTAGAAACCGAGTAAACAATGATATGCTCCAGCAGGCGGCCGATGATCTGTCGATTCTTTTGTATCGGGATGTAGTTTGATGGTCGCAGGACGCAATCATTCTTAGATTGAGGAGATAGGGGCGAAATGCTTATGCATATATAGAGGGAAGTTAAAGGGTTGCTTTAAAGAGAGCGATGGATTAGTTGAATGAGATAGTTATACCAGTTTGATTGCAGTAATTGCGGGTAACGGTACACTTCTCTTTTTCGTAGTATAGAGTGAGATTTCAATACTCAGGCTGACATAATAAAAACGAAATAATTGAATCTATAACTGAATTCTAGGACTGGGTACTAATAAAGGGGCTGCATATGCTATTTTTCGATGGGCTATTGTATTTTGTAATCGGATGCCTTCTCTCCATGGTGGCGTTATGGATCGCGAAACGCTTTGTTCGTGTATCTAGAATACCTTACTGGTTCCTTTTGGTGTTTATTGGCCTTATTTGCGTGCCAATTGGATTCCACTATTTTCCGATTGATCCTGCATATGACACACAAGGTATTGTGCAAGCTGGTATTTTTGGTGGATTGGGTGGGATGGTTGGAGGGCTGGTGGGTTTTTTTATATCAAAAGCGTTTCAGAAAAATGGCAAAAGAAAAAGTAAGGATGGTTTCAGTGTACTAACTACTATAATGGTGATTCTAGGTGTTTTTGTAGGGCATGTGGCTGATACTGGATCATCCATGATAGTTACCTCGGGTTTAGCGGAGTTACTTGGTAGTGATAGAAGGTTGAGAACTGCAAATGAAATAACCAAACGACAATTAGAAGCGGAGTTGTTAGAAGATCCGGCTATGGGGCCTGCGCTGAAGCATATTAAGGATCATTCGCCAAGAAGTTTCGATAGATATATTAGTCAGCTATTAGTGTTCTCGCGAGAGGCAGAAGATGAAGGTAGTGGTGGGGAGGACCTGTATTATTCTGTAACTGTAAAAGCTAGCGAATACAGCAACAGCCTAATCCCATATCTTAACGATGATAAAATTCGGAGAGTCATTGATGTAAGGACTTTGGCAGTGAGGGAGATGTACAATGCGAAACCCCAGGCCTGCACTTATCCTCTTTTTAAAAAACCTTACCCTAAAGAGCTGATGGGCAAGATAATGAGTTCTCCGGAGGCCCTTTCGGTTATAGTCGAAATCCTTGGAGAGGACAAAGGACAAATCGCAGAACATTTAGGAGAATCTGAATTTAATGAAGTCACTGTTTCTATTCTTGATTTACTATATGAAAGTTACGGCGAGTCTGTATTAGTTTTTGTTGAACCAAACCGGGTTACAGAACAAACAGCGAGTAAATATTGTGAAATTGAAGTGGAGTTTTATGAAATTTTAAGCCGCTTGCCAATTGGATTAAAAGAACCGTATTTTCGCACGTTAATGAGAACAGTTTCTGAACAAAGCTAATGTACAAAAATCTGGTATAAAGTGGGTGGGAAATTTGAGGACCATCAGTCAACAGTTTGGAAAGTATCAGGAAAATTTAAAGCAAAAACTTAATTTATCGAAATATCGTAGCGAACAGACTTATAGAAAGGGTAGACAGGCTGTTTACAGTTGCCTTAATGTGTAATGCTTAAGTTCGACAGCGTAAGCAGAATTAGGTTGTGTATCGACTTTATCAGCTACAATCACTCTTAGTTGCTAGCTGCTGTAAACTGTGGTGCATCAAGTATCATGGAGTTAGGTCGTATGGTTAAGAAAACGGTAAATGTCAAAAGTAATAATCAGTCCGGTGGTGTGACTGCTGGCGAGATAAATATCGATAGCCCACCCGCGCGGAATTCAGGTGATTTGCCGAAGCCTATGACTTGGATTGCATGGGTTCTCGGCACTATAGTTGCATTGATCACGATCTATACGTACTTCTGGAGTTAACTGGTGAGCGATGATAAGAGTGACACTTACAATGTAAAAAGCGTCAATCAAACAGGTGGGATAACCGCCGGTAAGATCAACATTGGACCCCAACCTCGTAATCTAGATAGAGAGATACTGCTTCAACGGCAGTTGTTAGAAGAGTTGGCACCTTACAGGGAGAGTGGTGTGGTACTTAGGGTCAATATGGGTGATACGGAAGCAGACGCGTTTGCCCGGCAAATAGCAGTATTCCTCATTGATAATGGTTTCAATTGCTCGCCAAATGGCCCTACCGTAGTGGTTTGCTCGCCACCCCTGAGTGGACTTAGTCTCGGTGGCGTACAAGACGATGGTCGATACTTACTGAATATTGGTAGTCTTTGATTGCTGAACTCTGATTGTCTATCTAGAAACCTCTATTAGACAAACAACAGGAGGGTAGGTATAGCAAAAGCTGTTATCGATAATCGATTGCTAAGTTTTGCTTTTGAGATCTTTATGAGAATCCCAGGCCAAATAGGCCCAGAATCCGACAAAGGCAATGCCAGAAGCCAGCATGAAGAATTCATTTATGGACATTCGCCTAACTCCACAAGTAGTCGTTTAATACGACGGTATTGGTCGATTCCGAAACCTACAGCACCCAGTATGCCAAAAAAGCCCAGTGCAACCAACCACCAGGCAACGTCCTCATAGTTGCTGGCAAGCCAGCCAATGAGGGCCAGTAGGCCGGCTACAGCAGCAAAGAACATCTTTTCATGGAAGGCAATTTCGGTCTTTATCCGGTCTATCTCAGGCATGGCTAATTTGAGGTCTTATGATCTAAATTATTGATTAAATTAGCTATTTTTCTACAATGCAAACGCAGGTCTCACCCTCAAAGCGGATTTGTCCCGTAGACTCAAAAGCCTCTTGTAGTTTGGTTGCCGTACTGGCATACGAATCTTTACCATTTTCAAAACGATTAACTGTTGTTTGATTGACATTGGCCGAACTCGCTAAATCTGCTGTAGACCATTTTAAGGCGGCCCTGGCCATACGGCATTGCTGCGGGGTCATAAATCACATCCTAGCTGCAGTTGTTCAAATAATACATGAATTTCTGCAAACAATATATGAATCTATATTGACTCAAAGGCAAGATTCACATATTATGTGAATTGTCGGAGCAAAGAGAGGCGGCAACCTCTCAAAGCTCCTAACCACCCTGAACTAGGAAGGAGTTCAAAATGGCTAACCCGGCATTATACGCATCAGCATATCAGGAACAAATCAACGTAGCTTTGATGGAGTCTGCCCGACTTTCCGTCCCCGAGACCCCAGACATTACTCCGGCTGATCTTCAAGCCAAGTGCACCGAGATCGCCGCCGCCGACAGCGAGATGGACGACATAGCGGTAGATGTGCTGGACTCTGGCGAGTTTGTCCAGATCCTGCGCCTGGCCCTGAGCGGCTCACCAGAAGCAGTTACCCAACTGCAGACCGTCACCCGCCGGGTCATCGCCGCCCGCGCCGAATACCTCCTCAGTTAGGGGAGGTGACCAGTGACTATCGATATTGCAGAAATCAGATTCGAAGACAATCCCCAAGTAGTTTTCTCCAGCGGCGAGCAAATGCCTTTGATGGCGATCAACCGGGACTGTGAGATTCTAAAACACCTCGAACCAGAGGATGCTTTACTAATCGGTCGTCACCAGGGCGACTACAGCACTAGGCACCACTTGAAGCTGTACCACGAGATACTTGCAGCGGTTAGGGAGCGCTACGGGCTGACGGCTAAGGAGTTATTTGAAATGGCAGGGAGGAAAGCGGCATGAGTACCAACGATTCTGTTGAAACAACCGTATTAGTCGCGGAGCTGGCCACGTTATGCGACCAGTTCGATAAGCTCAGATGCCTGAACCGCTTCCTGTACGAAAGCCTCGAGGAGCTATTGGCGGCGGAGGACCAGTATTTTGACAAGACCATAGTTGACGGTTTTGCTCACTATACACGGTGGCTAATTGACCAAGAGCAATCCATTTATCAGGGCTTAACTGAACTGCATAGATCTCAGTAGCGGGCAACCGAACCCAACCTTAGCGGGTTGTAGAAGTTCAATTCTTCCCCTGGCAAAGGTCAGGGGAAGAGGCACAAGCTATCGAAAGCCCTTCGAAGAACTTAGCTAAAGGCACGGACTCAAGGGGGTACATCGGATGCACACCCTTTGGGGGGCATTGAGGGTGCTCATCCAGCGAGTAACCTTGGCGGAAGCCAAAAGTTGCTGATATGTGGGGGTCACGCGGTTTCTTAAATCCCCAATGACACGGAGATAAACGCCGCGGGTGGACCTTAGCAATACTTAGCATTTTAGACACGGTGTCTTGCTCATACGCAAAAGGCGGTAAAACTGAGAGCCGTTATTAGCAAAAGTTAGCAATTGCGCATTAAAATGCTGGCAGGAACGCCTTGCCTTGAAAACTTGATAAAACTTGACATTCAGATGTCCAGAAAAGGAGTTCTCAGCCCTAAAAAAGCTGTCCTTAAGGGCGTAGGAGTCTATTCAACAGAGCGGAGCCTCACTGCAGCAAATAACTGCGGAAAAGACTACTGACTTTTCACTTTTGGCACATCGGAAGTCACACCAGCGATTATTTTTTAACCATACCCCTTAACTTTTCTAGGCTGGAAGCCCCTGTTCAATTCCCCCCGCCTCCACCAAATAAACTGTTAAGAATCAAATGCTTAATAAGGCACCAAGTACCAAACGACCACATAATGCCTACATTCGTGAGACCTGATATCCACAAGACCTCACCATATATTTAAAGCATTACCTAATTGTGCAAACCCTAAAAACGCCATCCACACGCAATTTTAAGTGAAGCGAGAGCTTCCGCGTGTGGCTCTGGCACCCTAACGATCCCTTACGCATGAAATATGCTGTTCTTATTGGAACCAAAGAAAATCCTGCCACCTCAGACGACATCGTCGAATCAGTTAGTAAGATAAAATCTCACAAGTTTCTCCAATACAAATATCTGCATCGTATTTACTACTACGACGCCCCGCCTTACTCAAAGTCGAAAAACAAACCCCTCAATGGCGGCAAGCATAATTTTGGATCAGATCCACTTACTCTGCATAACAACAAGCTTTTAAAAGAACTACATTCTCAAGACCACTTTGCCTTGAGAATGGGAGAAATCAGATTTAGAGGGTGGGAGTTAGACAGAAACTCTTTGACGACTAATGACAACAGCTGTCACATAACAGCTGACAACTTAAGGCCCTCTCTCCAGCAGAAAGGTGTTGATATGCGTATCGGTCTAGATATCGCGTCCCTTACACTGAAAGAGCATGCTGACGTTATTGTTTTGGTTACCGGAGATACTGATTTTGTTCCTCCAATGAAGTTTGCGCGCCGGGAAGGAGTTCAGCCTGCCCTGGTATCTTTAGGCCATAACATCCACAGTGACTTAAAAGAGCATGCCGATCTAATACTTGACCTACCTACCTAAATAAGCAGTAGTTCATTACTGATTCTTACACAATAGATCGCAATGGGTTTAGCCTTACTGAGTCCTGAAGATGGTCCGGCGATAAAGGGCGTGCAGATCTGGCCACTTGATCATCGGCAGCCGCTCCATTACATCTTTCAAATACGCCTGCGGATCGAGCCCGTTGATCTTGGCCAACTGAATCAGGCTCATGACATTCGCCGCCCATTGTCCACTGCGCAGCGAACCGGCAAAAAGCCAATTGGAAGAGCATATTGGATTACTAGGTCTATTTTCTTTGTGTCAGGCGCAGAGTTTGAAGAGCTAAAGCAAGATATTGCTCACAATGGACTGAGAGAACAGGTTTGGCTTTACCAAAAGCAAATTTTGGATGGGCGGAACCGGTATCGAGCCTGTAAGGAGCTGGGTACCTCATCCGCATTACGAGAGTATGAGGGCGACGACCCGGCTGGTTCGATTGTATGAGTGCATATTCAATTCAAGAAAGAAGCCAAAGAATTTAAGCGCTGGGTAAAGCATGAGGTGCTGCCGGGCAATCCGTAAATATGGTACATACACTGGCCCTGCCGATAAACTGGAGGCTCGTACAGAGGGGAAGCTGGCTCGACTACTAGAAACCGATGCCATAGTCCGGCTTATCGAGTACGCCAGGGAGCAGGGCAGCAAAAGCGCCAACATGTACTACATGAGTATTACCAAGCTGGTTCATAGGACCCAGTTTGCCATGAAAAATGGCTCCCCAGGCTCGAAGCAGTTTCGGGACAAGCTGGATACTATACAGCTCAGTTTTTTAACTACGGCTGAATATGCGGTCGCCAGGGCTGTAGAGGAGGGGTTAGATCGGGAACTGCCTTACAAGGAGATCTACCGGCACGTGAAGGGCAAGGTCAAATCCTATGTCAATTCAGTCGGCCAAGTACCGCTGCTACCGTATCAGGAGGCAGCTTAACAGAAGCAAATTTAAGATTTTACCTGACTTCAAACGCCAGCACTTTTTCGATGATGAAATAGATGGCTAGTGACTGAGAGCAACAGCTTATCTGTATTTATAGAGTAAATATTTATTTGGCAGTTTATGGGTATCAGTTTGTTTCAGGTGCGTGTACTTAAAAATACCAAAAGATGACTTGTAGCAGAAATTGCTATGTGAAATTTTATGCCCCACCAAATTGATAAAAATAAAAAGGGAACAGGGATACGTAGAGAGTAGATAAGGTGTCGTATTGCTGGAGCTTAGAGTGCATGCCAGTGGCTAAATAATTTAAAAGATGAAAAATCAGCATTCTATTTTTATCGTATATTAGTTAATAAGTAATACATCTGGCCATACTATGGCTAAGCAGGTTAGCAAATAATCTGTGACGCTTGAGTTATCAGTATCGATTAGTATTACGGAGTGTATGAAATGAAGTTACGACTATCTATAGCAGCGATGTTTATTTTCGTTTGCGGATTAGTAAAAGCTGGCAGTGATGTAGAAGCCGGCAAGAGTAATCAACAAGAAACAATCCCCATTGGCGCTTTAACTCTCGATGAAAGCTCCAATATATTTATGAACAACTGCGGCCAGGCTTCGCTCAATTCTCTTTGTCAAGCGCAGGGCTACAATGATGCTTATATTCATGTCGGCTTTGACCCGGTGCTGTATACTTGCAGGATAATACCTTCTACGGAAGCACAGTGTGCTGCAGTAGGAGGGTTTTTCTTTGAAGGAATAAATCGGCCGCCTTTACCTATGCCCCCAGGCTGTTTTACTGCAGTGCTAACATGCGAGTAAAGCACTGAGAAAAAGTCTACCGTTACTACAACTAAGGCTGCTAATTGCAGCCCTTTTTATTGAATAGACTCTATGCCAGATATTTTCTAGAGATTTTCTTAAAAGTATAAGTTAGCGCCTTCCTCCAACTTTAGCCCAAATAGGTAGCAGCGGCCTCCTACCGACTCAGCCCCGCGTTTATCGCGCCGGCGATGAAGACGAAAGCTAGAGCTATGCCTAAGGGACCAAAGAAGCGGGCCTTGTGTCCCTTTCGGCTTGAGCCTAAAGCTATAGATGCATAACCGAAGTACTGTAGCAGTAAGACATAAATAAAATAAACCAGCGGAGGTGACGATATATCACTTGTTGTGGGTAAGCCCATCAGAAGTATAACGAATAGGGGGTAGCCCACATTGAGCATTCTCAGCAGGTCGCCGCTATGAAACTTTGATAATCCTGGATCTTTTCCTGACTCCAGAAGCTGCCTTCTCTTATCGACAGCATCACTGGATACTAACGTGATGCGTGACAGTGAGGCAGAGTATAGTAGCGACAAAACAACTAGGTTGGATTCAAATTCTGAGTAGTCAAGTTTTACGCACGATGCAAGGTAGCGGAGTGGTTCTACGACCATGCCTCTGTAGAATTCCACAGTATCCAAAAGAGCACCTTTGAAAGCAAAGACCACATCAGAGAGTGAAGCTATCGCTCCAAAGTTTAGAAAAAGCGAAAGTGCGATAAATCCCCGTATTGGCCAAGAGGCTTTTTCCCAAACCCGTTTTGCTTCTTGTATTTCGTCCCGTAGGCTCATCTTAGACTCAGTGAGGTTCTTTATAAATTTCACATAGAAGAGGCTGGGTGGGGAAATAGGGCATGCAGTCTAGATTACTTTAATTTAGCTGATTCTTTAGCTCAGTAAGAATTCTGTCATGTGTCGCATTATGATTGGGAAGGCTTGTAGTTTTCTCGAGTATTTGTATAGCTCTTTCAGCCAGCTTAGTGCTTTTTTTGATCCTTGAAGATTAACTGAAGTGCCAAATGTGGTGGAGCGAGCATTATCTGGTTCGGAGTGGGCGATTGCCTTTCTTATATCATAAAGTCACTTTATATCATCCGACGCGTGCCCGAGCAAACATGTATACTTTGCCTCTAATCCCTGCATTCGGAAACCAGGTCTATCTTCATATATACCTTTATATTTACCTGAGTTTTTTTTGAGTATGCGAACTCTGATAATAGCAGCTTCTGCGCAAGCTGCGGCCATGAGGAGCACTGCTGTATTCAGATGATCACAGTTCTGATCGCCACGGGCTTCAATTTCTTGAACGAGAGTATATGTATGCTTTATTAGTCCTCCCTGCTAATTAACGAGCAGATTTGGTGCTTTGCCTTGCCATTCCATCTTTCCAGTTGGGACGTCTACGGTTTTATCATCGGACATAAACTTCTCCGTTCCTGTTCCTAAAGCAGCTAACAATATCTCCCTTCACGCAGCCACAGCCGTTTGCCTCAACAAGTAAAAGGATATGATAGAAACGGTGTGAAATAGATGCTAGGGCGCGGACGCACCCCAAGTTTTAATCAAGCGAAGATAGCAAATATGGCAACAGCCAGCACCGCGCCGATAATAAAGCCGGTGATCACAATGCGACGATTCTCGCGATGTATCTGCTCAGGGGTTTGCAAGTTAATTTGCACATCAACCTCCAAATAGTTTAGTGGCACCCAATAAAACAGCAATAATACCGCCGCCAGTGCCTATGCCGTAAAAGAGGAGCCGCCAGCCGTCTCGATCATTCAGCATAAGGAGCCGCTGCGTTTCAATCTCTAATTTGACAGTCTCAGCCTTCAGTTTATCAATTTCTGCGCTAAGTTTCTGCTTTTCAAGTTCTTCCATGGTAACTTATTGATTTTATTTACTATTTTTGTGTTTAAGTGACTCCTGCAAAACATTCATGACATAGTTTGCAAGCGTCCTATTTTCCGCTTTGGCAGCTTTCTGAAGCTCATCCTTAAGGCTTGGTTCTATACGAATATTTAGCCTGGCCTCTTTTAACTCTTTAGAATCGGACAATTTTGTTATCCCATTGGGCTGGCAGCTGTAGGTTTGCACGTACAATGTTATCCCAATGGTTGTACAAGCACAACTAACCGAATCAACGGGAAGGTAGAAGCTCCCCCGCGACTCTAACCACCACCAGTATTGGAGCACTGAAAATGGCTAACCCCGCCCTATATGCAGATCTGTATGCAGTTCAATATCAGGAAGCCGTGAATGCGGCACTTATTTAGACGACAATAAACCTGGCCGGCCGCCAAAGTAATTGACGTCGAATAGCATGACCTTATCCCGCTGTAAACTTAGCTACACCAACGATTGCTGCAACGACACCTACGGCCGTACCTACACCGTAGAACAGAAGGCGAGGGGGTTCTATGGTAGACCGCTGCAGTAGTAATTCGGTTTCCACCTCCAGCTTCAGGCGCTCGGCCCTCAACTTCAATACCTCGGCAGCTAGTCTATCAGATTCAGTGAATTCTTACTCTTCCATGGTAACCTATTGATTTTGATTGCTATTTTTAGCATCCGCACTTCTGCAAGCAAGTCAATCTTTCGTTTAATTGATCCGAGCATTTCCATCGGCTCTTGACTGGGTTGACGTTCTAGGGGAACCATGGCCTCCGCCAGCATTATTTTGTATTTGTCGCTCGCCCCATCTTCTAGAAGGGATTTGTTCAGACGATTGCAGATTACCTGATTAAGCGAAGTTCCCTGATTTAAGGCGGCCGCCTCTATCCTGGTACGCAAATCAGGCTGCATTCTGAGCCCAAAAGGCTTGATGTGTGCAATTGCTGGTTGTGTCATTTCTTCTCGTTTAGCCATGACTACATGATATAGCCAGATCCTGTTGGCAGAGATAGCTATATTATGCAGCCATGGTTTCATCATGTAATTATTTAGGACACAGCTCGACAAGTTGCCAAGCGAGGCGGTTGCATCAGCACATTCAAGAGGACGCCAGGAATGAGCAGTATTGTTAGACTTCCAGTTATTGCCGGTGTGGAGATCACTACTGATGCCCAGGGCAGGTTTGGCCTCAATGCCTTACATCGGGCAAGCGGTAATCACAGCTGTAGTGGTCAAGCCCAAATGGGCACTCATCCTGGCTTTTATGATCTACCCAAGATTATCAGGAGCAATTAACAGAAAGCCTGTAAGCAAGCCCCCGGCAAAGCCAGCGGCTCTATTTTGGAAGGCAAACTCAGTGACGGATGATAAGAAGACCAAAGAGGATACCGGGCAATTGTCGAATATTGGCTCTGTAGGGCGTGATCTCAATATCGGCGGGAAAGTCGAGGTTACCTACAACAATGATGAACTACTGCAAAGGGCCCTCAAGCGATTAGAGGAAGATCTGGATCGAAAAAACGCTGAGCTGGATAAAAAAAACGAGATTACCGCTGCTCAGGCCGCTGCACTGAGCAGACTGTCAAGTGAAAAGGAATCATCAACTCATCCGGAAAAATATAAACAAGCCCTGCAAGCTGCTGCCGCTGGTGATGTAACACTTGCAGATCTTCTTCTGGGAATCGAACAGCAAGAGGCTTCGGAAGCAGCCAGACACAACACAGAAGCCGCCAGAATTGCCGTCGGCCGCGGAGCCCTGTGGTTTTCTACAGATACGCAAAAAGCATTGGCAGCCTGTAAGAGAGCCACTGAACTGGACCCGGGCAATCTCTCCGCCTGGATTCTGCTGGGGCATCTATACGATAGAGTGGGAGAGCTTGATAGTGCCATTTCAGCCTATGAAAAAGTGCTAGCGTTATCCGATGATGGAGCATGGAAAGCAATTGCCACTGGAAGCCTGGGCACGATATACAGGGCCCTTGGTAAACTTTTTAGGGCGGAAGAGTATTACCGGATGTCCATAGCATGCAGTGAAGAATTGGGCCTCGGGTATATGCGAGTGCTTCGTATAGCAACCTCGGCATAATTTACCAAATCCGTGGCGATTTAGATAAAGCGGAGGAGTATCAACTCAAGGCCTTGAAGCTCAAGGAAGAGCGGGGTTGCAAAGACGGCATGGCTACCGGCTATGGCAATCTGGGGACTGTCTATCTTAAAAAGGCACGACCTCGATAAAGCCGAAGAGTACTACTTGAAGTCTTTAGCAATCGACGAACAACTAGGCCGGAGGGAATATGCCGCCAACCAATATGCCAACTTAGGTACTGTCAATGGAAGGCGCGGCAACAAAACCATCGCTCTATCCTGCTGGAAAAAAAGCATGGCCCTGTACCAAGAGATTGGCATGGAACATATGGCAAAAAACTCCAAGGCGCGATAGACAACCTGGAAACCGGCCAGGGTCGGTAAGTTGTAACAGCTCATATCTGAACGGGCATATTGGCTGTGACGTGTTGGTAGATTCTGGTAGTCTTTGGAAAATCAATATCGCACTCGATACCTATACAAAGACCGGATGCAACAGACAGGCTGCCAACTCAAACCCCGCAAACTCTCCCCGGTCGGCTCAGTAGATCCCCATGATTTATCTTGATTATTGACCAACAATATCAACCGGGCGTATCCACCGAACGCAGTACACCGTTGATAGGTAGTTTATTGTCGACGAAAAAAAGGGGCTTCTAATAAATGCCCCCGTAGCCACATTCAGGGCATCGAGAAAAAATCATCTGCCCATGGACGCTATTTTAGCGAGTTTGGCGCCTGATTTTTCCCTAAAAAAGCCTGCCACAATACTTGAGAAGTCGATAATTTGCATTTTGTTCCTACGGATTGCTAGCACACGAACCCGGTTCTCAAAACAAAGACTGTGCCCTGTGTTATGACCTGGAGCTACCAAACCATGGCCAGAATCTGCAACCCATCACAGTAATGCGCTTTATAAAACAGTAGATTTACGCTCTGGTTAACACCGAAAAATCGCCGTTATGGAACGTATGGATTTATAGCGAGGTATACAAGGGTTTATCCTTCTTCGTCTGACCTGCAAGTAAGGCATGAGCTTCGCGCCGATTGAGACTCTTGCCAGACCACAGTTCATCTCGCTACCGACAGCACTGACGTAAGCCGGGAAGCGTAAAGTCTACAAAGCTGCCGTAGATCCCACGTATACAATAACAAACCGGAGTATCGCAATGGAAATTCTCTATATTTGGCCCAATATGCCTGTGCTATCGCTGAGTGTGTTGATTGTCGGCAGTATGGTGTTTCTCTTTTTGGCTCGCACCCCTATTCACAATGCGCTGGAGAGTTTGACCGACGGCAGTTCCGGCGGATTGCAGGAGATCGCCAACTGGGCCTACGACTTTGCCGGAAAAATCAGGGAACGCGACCGCAAAGTATTGCTCGAATCTGGTGTAACGGCGCATAAACACAAACTGCTCGATGAATTTCAGCGCGTTGACATCAGCTTCAGCAAAAACCTGGCTGAATATCCCGGCCTGCAACGGCGTCTCGATGACCATATCAGTAAGCTGGAGGCCGACTACAGTGAGTGCGGGCAGGCAGTTCCCGCAGCACCCGGTTGGGATGATGCCGTCGCATCTATCGCAAAATTGTCCGGTACCTCGGGAGATCGGGTTATCGAGAAAATGCTGACCGAAATTCATAAATCTGCTGTCGACGGGGAAAAACGCGCGCTTTCCGAGCTGCGTAGTACCACGTCCCAGCGGCATAAGATTCTCTCCGGCATGGCGACAACCTGGAAACTGGCCGACAAAGCGCTAAAAGATATCGGCGAGAAAATCAGCAGTGTTTTGGAAACATCCGAGCGTATGGATAAGTATATGACGGATTTCCAGAAGATTAACAAGGGCAATGAAGAATCCATCGATATGCTCTCTTCCAGAGCCAATCGCATGTTTATCGCCACTTCCATTGTGATGGCTGCAGCCGTTGCCGGCGCCTTTGTCAACTTTAATCTGATAGCTCTGCCGATGTCGGAAATGGTGCCGGCCGGCAGCAGAATACTAGGTATGCCGGTTTCCAGCTTCTCCGCTTTGATCATTATTTTACTGGAGTTCGTTACCGGTATTTTCTTCTGGGAGTCGATTGGCTTTACCCATATCATTCCGCAAATAGGTATGATGCAACGCAGCCGCCGGCGCTGGATTACTTACTTGTCGCTATTTTTTCTGTTATTACTTTCTTGTGTAGAGGCCTCTCTCGGATTTCTGCGTGAAATGATGGCGGAACAAGCTGCGGTGATTGAACAGCAAATGGCAGGCGCAGAGGTGGCAGTCGGCGATAGCGCCGGCTCGGCATGGGCCAAATATGGCCAGGCCGGCCTGGGTTTTGCGCTGCCTCTGATATTGGCGATGACGATGATGGCACTGGAAAACTTCATTGAAACCAGCCAGCATGCCGCCAGCAAGTTGATGGCGCTGATAGTTACCTTGTTCGGCCATATTTGTAAAATGCTCTCCTTTATTCTTGGCTATATCATCAAGATCATCATGCACTTATACGATGCCTATATTATCGTACCGCTGCAGATCTCCAATTTGGTGACAAGGAAGGCGATCACATGAACAGTTTAAACGCCATCAAAGACCGGAGCCGCCGGCGGTGTAGGGGGTTCAGCTTTGCCGTGGCATTTGCAACGATTCTTCTTCAGGGGTGCAGCGATAACGCAGCCTATGAAGCGGCGGTGTGCGTCCTTGCCGATGTCTCCGGCACTTATGCGGATGAAAAGGAAGAAATCGTAAAAATCACAAAATCCAGGATCGTTTCCAAGATGCTGCCCGGTGACAGCTTGTTTTTTATCCGTATCGACAGCAACAGCTATAACGAAGACGATTTAATCGCAAACTTGCAATTGGACTACACACCCTCGAAAGCCAATCAGCAAAAAATAGCCATGGGCTCAAGGCTCGATGAATTCGCACAGGCAGAGACACGCTCCCGCTATACGGATATCAGCGGCGCGATGATGCTTTGTACGGATCACCTGAACACCACCAAGTCGGGCAATCGAATCCTATTTGTGTTCAGCGATATGAAAGAAGAATTAAAACCGAACCTGAAAAGACAATTCGCTGCGGATGAGTTCGAAAACATCCATGTGGCGGCGATGAACGTAATCAAACTCAACGCCGATAGCGCCAATCCAAAGGTGTATCGCGATCGGCTGAGCGAATGGGAGGAACGGATTCTGAATGCCGGGGCGCATTCCTGGGGGGTATTTAACGATTCTGCCAGGATACCTGATTATATTCAGCAGTTGAGATAGGTTTCTTGACAAGACCTTACAGATAGCTTCGTGACAGCAATGAACTGCTGAGATTGAACTGCCGAGATAGTACCGCCAGGGGTATTCTTTGACATAGAACCGAGACCCAACCCGAGATAGCTTGCAGTGACACACCGAACCAGGGTCGTGGTGGTATCGGGTGTTTTTAAGCCCCACACAGAGGACTTGTGCCAGAAGGGAATTGAAGACTGCCAGCACATACCGGCACGCCGCAACCAATATACCTAATCAAACGAGAGCGATTAAAGCGGAGCCGCCGGAATAGCGATAATGCTCATCAGTTTCGCTCCCCATTTGCGCAGAGCATCTTCTCCAGACTCGGTAATGATATACAAGCGACGGGGCCGGCCACGCTCGCCGGGACGTATTTTTTCCTTTCGGGACGCAATATAGCCTTTTCGCTCCATACGGCCCAGCGTAACGTAAGCCGTCCCCAACTTCAGCGCACCTGCAGATTTCTTGACCAGCTCAAAACCGTAGACCTCGGCGGAAGCGCCTCTAGCGAGCATTATCTGCAGTATCAAGTATTCGAGATGAGAAAGGCGCTTTAACTCAGACATGGCTTTGTCATATCTATTATCTTACAAGTGTTAGGTAATTCTATGCCGAGCCAGCACCCGCAATCAAGCGCAGGCGCCCGATATTGCAAACGGCATGGGGTCGATCGGGAATCGGACACCAAAATGCAGAATTTCACGATTGGCACCGAATCTGTTTTCCAGCATTGTCATACCCAAGCAGAGGCGGCAGCCCTGCCCGGCGCCAGAGCCCACCGCTCAACTCTGGGGTCGTCAGTCTGACTCAAGGAGACAGCATGAAAACACATAAAATTGCCACTACTCTTCTCAAACGATCAGAGCGGGGGCTGATACTGTTAGTCTGCCTGCTGCTCACATTTACACTGCTTATTCAAACTGTAATACTGGCACTCGCATTTAATATACTTGTCGGCCACAAAGTCCCGACCTTTGAAGCGATGCCGGCATTCGGGCATACCACATATTCAAATACCCTATCGAAAACATGAACACGGAATTACCACAAGTTTCGGCAGCATTTGCGGCCTATCTGGCCAGCTCAAAGGACCTCGCCGAGCTGTACAAGCGGATTCTCGAACTGGTAGGCAACCTGGGCTTCTCAGATTACTGCTTCATAAGATATGAGCTGTCGACTCCGGAGGTTGTCCTGGTAACTAACCCGGTTGAGCAACTGCAGGCTTATACCAAAGCACGTTTTGCTGCAGTCGATCTCGCCTTGCAATATATGTTTAGCAACAACAAGCCGATACTTCTGTCAGAGATATATGGCGTTGCCGAAAACGCCCCTTTTAGTATCGAGCCGTTTACTGCCAACAAAAAGATTTTCGAGTTAAGCAAGGCTTTTGGTTACCTTGATTACTATTGTGTTCCCATACAAACAGCTAGAGATAAAACCAGTGCGATGTTTTGCGTATCGTTGCATCGCGCCTGTACCGAGCGTATCCAGGCCAAAGCAGCCAGCCAGCACCTGCCCATAAGTATGCTGGGCAAGGCTGTCAACCATGTGATCAATGTAAAATTTCCAGGCCTGCTTTTATACTCTGATCGCGACAAAAGCGTTGCCCTCAAGAAAAAGTCGTTAACCGTGCTCGACGCCGTCGCCAATCTCGACTTGCAGCTGGGTCAGATAGCCGACCAGCTGTGCATGAGCCTCAGCTCGGTCAATCAACACCTCGCGGCAGCAAAAGGCGCATTTAACTGCAAAAGAACACATAGAGCCGTACTCGAGGCAAGGCGTCTCGGGCTGATTGAATTCACCTGACAGCTACCCGCAAAAACCACGAAGGGTAAAGCTGCCGGTCGCGACGACACGCTTGCCCGCAACAGGGCATTTGGAGTATCGTAATGGCGTTTTGCCTTTGTCTCCCATGCACTCTCACCCCCGGTTGAAAAGCGAGCACTCATAGCCAAATGAAGACTCTACTTTGCCTCATCCTTTATATAGTCGCCATACCCGCATTTTCCCAAAAACTCACCATCGAACGCATCTACAGCGACCCGGAACTCTCGGGCCCGACCATTAACAAACTGAAAGTGTCACCGGACGGTGAGCGCGTCACCTACCTGAAAGGCAAGGAAGAGGACTTTCTCACCCTGGATCTGTGGGAATATCATATAGCCGACCAACGCCACCGCCTGCTTGTGGACTCGCGACAGGTGCTGCCCGAAGAGACGCTTTCAGACGAGGAAAAAGCCCGGCGGGAGCGGATGCGCATCGCCAACTCGGGGATTATCGACTACTTCTGGGCACCCGACAGCAAGGCACTGCTGTTTCCGCTGGGTGGTGATATCTATCTCTACGACCTGGAAAACACCGAGCGCCAGGTGCGCCGCCTGACGCAAACAGAGGCCTTTGAAACAGACCCCAAAATATCGCCACAGGGCCGCTATGTGTCCTTTATACGCGATCAGAATATTGTGATTTTCGATTTACAGAAAAACACCGAACGGCAGTTGACCACCGATGGCGGCGATACCATCAAAAACGGTATGGCGGATTTCATCGCCCAGGAGGAAATGCGCCGCTATACGGGCTACTGGTGGTCACCGGATGGGCGCCATATCGCCTATACCCGCGTCGATGAGTCGCCCATTGGCATCGAGCAACGCTATGAGATCAAGGGCGACGGCTTTACCGTGTACGATCAGCGCTACCCCAAGACCGGCACCGCCAATGCCAAGGTTACCGTGGGTGTCGTCAATATCCAAAACCGCAGGACACGCTGGATGGATATCGGCGAGGACGAAGATATTTATATCGCCCGCGTCAACTGGTTTAAGGACAGCCGCCACCTCGCTATCCAACGCCAGAACCGCGCCCAAACCCGGCTGGACCTTTTAAAAAATGCGATCAAGACCGGCCGCGGCTCGACGCTGCTGACCGAGACCAGCAACACCTGGATCAACCTGCACGATGCCTTGCATATGCTCGATGACAGGCAGCATTTTATCTGGGCCAGCGAAAGAAGTGATACCCAACAGCTTTATCTGTACACCGTTGACGGCAGCCTGGTCCGCCAGATCACCAATGGTGAAGGGGTTGTCCAAGACCTTCACGGTGTGGATGAAGCCAGGGGCACGGTTTACTTCAATGCCAACTATGGCAACCCGCTTGAATCCCATCTCTACAGGGCACCTGTCAAAGGTGAGGGCCAACTGCAAAAATTGAGTGAAGAAGCCGGCACGCATAGGATCACCATGGCAAAAAATGCCCGCGTTTATGTCAGTCAGTACTCAAATGCCAATCAGCCCTGGCAAACCCGGCTCTACGACAACAATGCCACACTGCTGACAGTTCTGAATGCCAATACGCTGGATAAAAACCACCCTTACTTCCCTTATCTGCAGGACCATGTCCGCCCGCAATTCGGGTCAATCACTGCAGAAGATGGCCAGGCTCTTTACTACCAGCTGTTTAAACCGGCAAATATACAGGCAGGCCAGCGCTATCCGGTGATTGTCGACGTATACGGCGGACCCGGTGTGCAGGCAGTAAAAAACAGCTGGAACTCCCGCGACGGCTTCTGGCACCAGGTGATGGCGCAAAAAGGCTATGTGGTATTCCTGCTCGACAACCGCGGCGCTACGGATCGCGGGGTCAGCTTTGAATCCCCCTTACACCGGCTGCTGGGTGAAGTCGAAGTCAAAGACCAGGTTCGCGGTGTGGAGTTTCTGAAAACACTACCCTATGTCGACCCTGACCGGATTGGTATTTTCGGCTGGAGCTACGGCGGCTATATGGCCATTATGGCTATGTTCAAAGCGCCTGATATATTCAAAGCCGGCGTATCGGTAGCGCCGGTCACCGACTGGACGCTCTATGACACCCACTACACGGAACGTTATCTCGGCACTCCGGCAGATAACCCCCAGGGTTACGACAGGAGTAATGTCTTCCGCTACATTGATGGGCTGAAGGGGTCCCTGCTCATTATGCACGGTATGGCAGACGACAATGTGCTTTACACCAACGCAACCAAGCTGTACCAGGCACTGCAGGATCGCGCCATCCCCTTCGAACAGATGGACTACCCCGGTAAAAAACACGGTATACGAGGTAAGAAGACGCGTATACATCTGTATAACCATATCACAGCGTTTTTTGACCGCAGTCTCAGGTAGCGGGTCAAAAGGCCTTGGTGTAAAAGGTCGGGGGTTGAGGGATCTTAATGGAGTCGGTGACAAATAAAAATCATTTGTATTATCAGTTGTCACCGCCCCCCTTTTTCGCAAGGCTGACGGTAAAGTTTTATCACTATTAGACTAGGTGCCCAGCTTTTCCAATATGCTCAAACCGAGGCACCGGTGAATAGAGGACTAATCGGCACAGGTATCCACCGCAGCCGTCATCGCTTATTTTGACGCTTTCCCTGTCGGCTTCAGCTCCACATAGTATTGCGCTATTGCTTCAATCTCGCTGTCGGTGAAATTGTGTGTGACATCGGACATCCTGCTTTCAGGCACTAACTTCGCCCTATAGCCCTTCAATTTGCTGATAAGTTCTTCCTTGCCCATACCGGCGATGGGTGGCCAACCGGGGATCGGGGCCTTGCCTTCAGCCCCGTGGCATTCGCTACAAACTCTTACTACTTCAGGCTGCTCCGGTTCCCCGGCAGCCGCCACGGGGAAACCGTATGCAACAAACAGAACGGGAAAAACCAGCCGAATTTTGCCATTGTTCATCCTATACCCCCATTAACCAGGCCGGAAAGACCACAGTACTATACAGCATCACCACCCCACTATCTGGACACCCAGCGTAAAAATCCCTCACAAAATACACCTAAACTGCTTGTGGGGATAGACCCTGCGGCTATCGCCGCCACCAAAACGGCTTTCCCCTTTTGGCAATACAAGCGCTTACTGTTTGGCCACATTGACATATATGCCCTTCCGCTTATTCAGCTCCTATTCAGCTACTGGTATTATATTTGGTCCGGTTAATCATCACCGAGATAGTGTGTTATGAAGTCGATCTGCTGGAGCCTGATAACCGCTGCCTTACTGGCGTCCGACCCGGCCATTGCGATGCGCTGCGGCACCAAATTAATCGCCAAGGGCGACCATCAACTCAAAGTACAAAAGCTGTGCGGTGAACCCAGTTATGTCCAAGTGCGCAATGTTTACCGCTCCGGCCTGCCGAGATCCCGACACTGGGACAGAACGACCGACGACGCTACTGATGACGAATTATTGCTGCATCAACGATCTTTGGTGGAAGTGGTCGTTGAGGATTGGATCTATAACTTCGGCCCCAGCAAACTGATCAAGCAAGTGCGCTTCGAAAACGGCGTCGTAGTCAGTATCAACAACCGCGGTCACGGCTATTTGGAGTAGAGAAGCCGTGAAGGCTCCTCTATTCTTATACCCGGCCCCGGGGTTCAACTGCAATAACTCACTGATTCTTTACCGCCGGGCTTGAGGGTATTTGCAACGCGAGGATTGTGTAGGCAGCTGCCTGTATATAGAGGGCCAAGGCGCTATCCATGCACAACGACATCGCACCAGCGCTCATTCCTCGAAATAGACGACCATTTTTAAATGGCGGTGCTCGTCTACGATCAGCATCTGATGAACAAAGCTATGGCGCGTGCCATCATCAGCTAGCACGACACGGACGCCCCAGCCATAGCCTTCCATGCCCGGCTGTTCCATCCAGCACCGAAAATCAGGCGACAGCTTTTTGAGTTCGCCGATCAGCCGAAGCATGGCCGGGTCGTCCGGCGCGGCCGCCAGATCGCAGCGGAACTGTGCGAGCAACCGGGGTGCGTCTTCCCGCCACGCCGGCAGGCGGCGGCGCAGGTCCGGATCGGCAAAGAGCATACGGATGATGTTGCAGTCCCCTTGCGCCCGAGCGGAGAAGTCGAACAGGCGATCAGCCGCGGCGTTCCAGGCGATGACATCCCAGCGAAGATTCGAGACGTAAGCGGGTCGCGCCGGCAGGTCGTCCAGCAATTGCTGGATTGGCGGGTCGACCGATGGCCATTGCCGGGCTTCCGGAGGCGGCGGGCGCCTGTGGGCGAGGAGAAAGAGATGGCTGCACTCGGCGTCATCGAGTTTCAAAGCCTTCGAGACTCTGAGTAGAAAGTTCTCTGAAACCTGGATATCACGACCCTGCTCGAACCATGTATACCAGGTGAGCCCAACGCCGGCCAGCGCAGCCACTTCCTCGCGCCTGAGACCCGGCGTGCGGCGGCCGCCGGTGGTAGGCAGCCCGACATCGGCAGGCTTGAGTTTTTTGCGGTGGCGCGTGACGAAGTCGGACAGATCACTACGTGTGCGCGCAAGGGTACGATCGGACAAAGCTATCGCCATCAGTAATAGGATAATTACCTATATTGTAACAGTTATATACTGCATCGATAATGCGCCTCGAACGCGGAGGCGACATGACGGATCAGTACGACATACAAAGTTCACGTCCTGGAGCAAGATTTCGGGCCAAACCGGCATTGCCCGCCAGAGCTGGCGCGCGGCAATGGCTGGGGCTGGCGCTGCTGGCCTTGCCGACCATTCTGCTTGGCCTCGATCTGACACTACTGCATCTGGCCTTGCCTGCGCTCGCCGCGGATCTGCAGCCGACGAGCACCGAGGCACTTTGGATCATGGACGCCTATGGCTTCATGATCGCGGGTTTTCTGATCACCATGGGCACGCTGGGAGATCGGATCGGACGGCGCAAGCTCCTGATGATCGGTGCGACTGCGTTTGCCGTAGCTTCGGTGGTTGCCGCCTTTTCGACCAGCACGACCATGCTGATCGCGGCGCGGGCTGCGCTCGGCATCGCCGGCGCAACGCTGATGCCCTCGACGCTGGCGCTCATCAGTAATCTGTTTGCCGATCCGCGTCAACGCGCGCTCGGCTTCGGGGTGTGGGCGACGATGTTTGCGCTCGGTATGGCGATGGGCCCGATCGTGGGCGGCGCACTGCTCGAGCATTTCTGGTGGGGTGCCGCCTTCCTTCTCGCCGTGCCTATTGTCGCTCTCTTGCTTTTGCTCGCCCCCCTGCTGCTGCCGGAGTACCGGGCGCCGAACGCCGGACGGATCGATCTCTCCAGCGTGGCACTCTCGCTCGCCGCGATGCTGCCGGTGATCTACGGCATCAAGCAGCTCGCGAAGTACGGCTTCACTCTCGACGCGAGCGCTGCGGTTGCGATCGGCGCCTGCTTCGCGGTGCTCTTTGTTCGACGGCAGAGGGGACTGTCCGACCCGCTGCTCGACATGAGCCTGTTTGCTAACAGAGCCTTTTCGGTGGCGCTGATCGTGTTGCTCTTCGGGTTGATAGCGGTCGGCGGAACGATGTTACTCGTCACACAATATTTGCAACTGGTGGCCGGCTTTTCGCCCTTAGTCGCCGGCCTCTGGATGGGACCACCCGCGCTCGCCATGGTCGTGGCGGGTATCGGCGCCCCGCTTGTTGCGCGGCGGGTCCGACCGGGCTTCGTGGTAGCCGGCGGGCTCGGTCTGTCCGTTGTCGGCTATCTGATGCTGACCCAATTGGGCAACGACAGGGCAGCCGTGACTATGGTGGTTGCTTCCTTTTCGCTCGCCTATCTCGGTCTTGGAACCATCGCTGCGCTCGGCACCGGTCTGGTCGTCGGATCGGCGCCGCCCGAAAAAGCGGGGTCGGCCTCAGCCATGTCCGAGACCGTTCAGGACCTGGGGGTCTCGCTCGGCATCGCTGTGCTCGGCAGCCTGGCCACGGCCGTCTACCGCCGCACGATGCTGCAACACGTGCCGGACAATCTTGCCGATAACGCGCGCGAAGCGGTCAGCGATAGCCTTTGGGCAGCATCCACCATCGCTGCGGACTTGCCGCCCGGGCTGATCGAGGAAGCGCAGATTGCTTTCATCGCAGGCTTCACCGCTGCGGCGGTCTTCAGCGCGATCAGCGTCGCAGTGCTCGTTGTGCTTGCCGCGGTAGCGCTACGGCAGGTCCGCAGGATCGGACAAACCGGCGAACAATCGTGAGTTCAATGGACGTGCGCCTAGCATAAAAACCGATTGCCTATCGGTTTTTTGTGCGTTAACATGCCCGCATCGACTGGGGGCTTGTATGCGTGAGTCTGCGCTCAATGCAGTAGGCGATCTGAAAATCGCAGTGCTGGCGCAGCTTTGGGCAAGCGGGCAAATAGACGCCCGCGCCATGCACCGGCATAGGAGTTTCTCTCGCAGAATCTCACTCTCGACGGTGTAATCGGCGCGACAGCGCCTCTGCCGCAAGGGACTGCCGATTCGCGAGAAGGCCGGCCATGCCTGTGTCGATGCGCCAATCACCGCACGCGCGCGCCCTGGTCGAACCGCGCTTTCTGCCGGCCGGCCGCCGCACCATTGTTTTGGCCATCATGGCCTTGGTCGGTATGCTCGGCTGCGAGCCGCTACACCACGAAATCGAAACGTATTTTTTTAACCCCGGACACTGATCGTTATGGCGTCGTCAGAGTACTTTCCTACGCACAAAAAACCGATTGTCGATCGGCTTTTTGTGCTAAGCACTGTATTGGCCTTGGCGCTGGCCGCGCCGCCGCTCGCCGTGGCCCAAGCCCTGACCGCGGACGACGTGGGGCGCCTGGCGCTATCGCGACCGGAGAACGCTGCTGTGATCGCTGCGGACCTGGAGGCCGCGCGCGGCGATCAAGTCTCGGCGCGCACCTGGCGCAATCCCGTTCTCCAGGTTGAACGGGAAGGAACGGACGGGTTCCGCAGCGAAGGGTATGAGACCTTTGTGCGCCTCGAACGCACATTCGATGTCTCAGGCCGCCGCCGGCTCGAGCGGCAGGCGGCCGATGCACGTGTATCGGCCGCTGAGTTCGGACAGACCGATGCAGAGGCGATCCTTCGAGCCAAAGCGCTGTCGCGGTTTTATGACGTGCTGGCGGCGGATCTTCGCGTCGCCGTCGCCGAGCGCCACCAAAATGCGGCAGTGACGCTGCACGACGCTACCACCGCACGCCAACGTGAAGGCGATGCATCGCGTTACGATCTCGAACGCGTCCGCCAGGAAACGGCTTTGGCCCCTGTGATGCTGGCGGAAACGCGTGCCGAAGCCTTCGCTGCGCGCCAGGCTCTGGGCGCGCTCATCGGCGCTGAGACCCTCGAGGCCAGCGCAACCGTCGCCGGCGTTCTCGCACCGCCCGAGACCGAACCGGTCGAAGCGCTTCTGCTGCGCGCACAGCGGACGCCGCGGCTGCAGGCGCTTGCGGCGCAGGCCGATGCATCGCAGCTGCGGGCGCGCGCCGCCGGCCGCATCGCGCCGGACGTCACGCTGGGCGGCGGCGTCCGCTCGGTTGGCGGCGGCACGGCCGATGAAACCGGCTTTATCGTCAGCTTCTCCGTGCCGCTACCGCTGTTCGACCGCAATCAGGGCGAAAGGCTGAGCCGCGCGGCCGAAGCCTCCCGCGCGACGGCGCGCTATCGATTGGCGCGCGACCAAACTGCCGCGGACGTGGCGGCGTTGGCGTACCGGACGAGAGCGCTGCGCGAGGTTGCGCTCGACTATGACCAGAGCGCCCGCGCGGCGTCCGAGGCATTCCTGCGCATCTCAGGGTCCGCCTATGCGGGCGGGGAAATTACCGTGCTCGAGGCGACCGACGCGCTGCGCGCTGCCCGCGACACCCAACTGCGCGCGATTCAATTACAACGCAACGCCCGCGCCGCTCACACGGCGCTGTACACCCTGGTACCGGAGAATACCCCATGACCCCCTTTCGGATACTGCTTCTCGTCGGTCTTCTCTGGAGCATCGCTGCGTGCGACAGGATGCACGGCCACGACCATGAATCGGGCGGTCATCGCCATGGCGATGATGCGCATGACCATCACGATGATGGTGCTTCAGGCGATGATCATGGGCACGGCGGCGGGGTGGTGATCACGGATTTCTCCGAAGCCACGGAGCTGTTTGTGGAATTTCCTCCGCTGGCCGTCGGACGTGCATCGGAGTTTGCCGCGCACTTGACGCGACTTGACAGCTTCGAGCCGATCGCCGCAGGCGAGCTGGTCGTGCGCCTTGCCGGCGGCGGCGCACCGGAAGAGGTGTTCACGGCCCGGCCGTCCGGCATACCCGGCATCTTCCGCCCCGTCGCAATCCCGGGCCATGCCGGCGCCGGCCGTCGACTGACGTTTGAGCTTTACACCGGCGATGTCATCGCCTTTCACGATGTTGGAACTTATCAGGTGTTCGCCACAGCCGCGGAGGCGGACGCGTCCTTGCCGCAAGACGAAGACGATGCCGGCCTCATCCCCTTTCTGAAAGAACAGCAGTGGCGCGTGGATTTCGCCACCGCCGAGGTAGAGCAGCGCACATTGTCCGCCTCGGTTGCCGCACCGGCGATATTGACCCCGGCACCCGGCGGCGACGCCACGCTGCCGGCGCCGGCCGACGGTATTCTCCTCGCCGAAGGCGAGCGCTTTGCGGATATCGGCGATGCGGTCGAGCGGGGTCAGATTCTGGCGCGCCTGGCCCCGCGCCTCGGCGGCGAGCAGGACTACGCCGGCATTGTGGCGGCAGCCGAGGCCGCGCAGGCCGCGCTCGACGCCGCCCAACCCGACCGCGGGCGCGTCGAGCGACTGCTGGCCGACGGCGCCGTGTCCGCACGCCGCCTGGAACAGGCCCGGGCGGCAGAACGCACCGCGCGCGCGCAACTGCAGGCCGCCAATGCCCGGCTCACACCCATTTCCGGGGACGCGGCGGGCAGAACCGGCGTGGCCATCCGCTCGCCCGTTGCCGGGCGCATCGCCCACATTGCCGTCGGCGTCGGCGCCTATGTGAATGCCGGCGCGCCCCTGTTTCGGATTGTGGACGCCTCGACGCTGCGCCTGCAGGCAGACGTCGCCGAGATCGACGCGGTGGGGTTGGGCCTGCCTAGCAGTGCATGGTTCCATGCGGCTGGCAGCGATCATCTGTTTGACACTGCTGCAGCCGATGGTCGTTTGGTTGCCGCCGGCGCCGCGGTCGATCCCGTCAAGCGCACAGTTCCAGTGGTGTTCGAGTTCACCAACCCGGCCAACGCGTTCCGCGCCGGCATGAGCGTCCAGGCGCGTGTGCGTACCGGGCCGGCCATGACCCTGCCGGCGGTTCCCGCCTCCGCCGTTGTCGACGATGCCGGCCAGCCGGTGGTGTTCGTGATGGCGGACGCGGAGCACTGGGAACGCCGGGTCGTGCGCATCGCCGTGCGCGACGCCGATGTCGTCGGCATTACAGACGGTGTGGAGGTTGGCGAGCGCGTCGTGTCTCGCGGTGCCTATCTCGTGCATCTCGCCGCCGGCGGAACAGCCGAAATCGGCCATGGCCATGCACACTGAAGGGGCAGGAAGATGATCACCCAAACCATCAATTGGTCGCTGGCGAATCGCCTCTTCGTTTTGGTTGCGGCTGCGGGCCTGTTGATCTGGGGAACGCTGGAAGCCACGCGAATGCCGGTCGACGTGTTTCCCGATCTCACCGCACCCACAGTCTCCGTCGTCGCCGAAGCCCATGGCATGGCGCCGGAGGAAGTCGAGACGCTCATCACCTTTCCTGTCGAGACCGCCCTGAACGGTGCGACCGGCGTGCGCCGGATCCGTTCCTCCACCGCCGTCGGCAGCGCAATCATCTGGGTGGACTTCGAGTGGGGCACGGACATTTATCGCGCGCGCCAGATCGTATCGGAAAAGCTCCAGCTGGTGCGCGAGCAGTTACCGGCGGACATCCCCCAGCCAGCGCTGGCGCCGGTGGCCTCCATCATGGGTGAGATCATGTTTATCGCGCTGGCGTCGGACCGGCACGATGCCATGGAACTCAAGACCGTTGCGGACTGGACCCTGCGCCGGCGATTGCTGGCCGTCGGCGGCGTCGCCCAGGTGATACCCATCGGGGGCGACACCAAGCAGTATCAGGTCACGGTGCAACCCGAGCGCCTTTCGCTTTACGGGCTGACCTTCGAGGAGGTGCTCGATGCAGTCCGCGACACCAACAAGAACTCCTCCGCCGGCTTTGTCGAGCAGGGCGGGCAGGAGTATCTCATCCGTGGTCTGGGGCGAGCGCGCTCGATCGATCATATCGCCCTGACCCGGGTTGCCGAACGCGAAGGCATACCCGTCCTGTTGCGCGACATCGCGGAGGTGAGCGTCGGTCCGGCGCTCAAGCGTGGCACCGGCGCGTACAATGGGCAAACGGCCGTCATTCTCAGCATTCAAAAACAGCCTGCAGCCAATACGCTGTCTCTTACCCGTGAGCTCGATGCGGTGATGGCGGAAGTGCAAGCGGGCCTGCCGGACGGCATGCGCATCGAAACCAGGCTGTTCCGCCAGGCCGATTTCATCTCCGTGGCCATTGACAATGTGCGCGCCGCGCTGCGCGACGGCGCCATTCTGATCGTCGTGATCGTGTTCGCGTTTCTGGTGAGCGGGCGCGCCACGCTGATTTCCCTGCTGGCAATCCCGCTATCGCTGGTGGTCACGGTGCTGATCCTCAAGGCCATGGGCGCCAGCATCAATACCATGACCCTCGGCGGGATGGCCATCGCCCTCGGCGCACTGGTCGACGACGCCATCGTGGTCGTGGAGAACGTCGTTCGCCGCCTGCGGGAGAACGGCGAAAAGGACACGCCGGCGCCGCTGCTCGAGATCGTCGGCGCTGCGACACATGAGATACAGGGGGTCATCGTGTTCTCCACACTGATCATCATACTGGTGTTCCTGCCGCTGTTTTTCCTTTCGGGGGTAGAGGGGCGCCTGCTCGAGCCCCTGGGCCTCGCTTATATTGCGGCGCTCACCGCTTCGACACTGGTGGCGATCACAGTCACGCCGGCACTGGCCGCAATCCTGCTGCCGCGTTCGAAAGCGGTAGCCCGCGCCCGCGAGTCCTGGCTCAATCGCACCATCAAGGCCGCCTTTGCGCCGGTTCTCGACCTGACGATCAGGCGCTGGGCCATGCTGAGCGCGATTTTCGGCGCCAGTGTCATCGCCGCGGTGATCGCGCTGAGCATGGCGGGGCGCTCTTTCCTGCCCGATTTCAATGAAGGCAGTCTCACCGTAAGCGCCGCGACCCTGCCCGGAACATCACTGGCGCAATCGGATGCCCTCGGCGGCGTGGTGGAGGAGATCCTCCTGTCCCATCCCGAGGTCGTGTCCACCTCCCGGCGCACGGGCCGGGCCGAACTCGACGAACACGCCCAGGCGGTCAGCGCTTCGGAGATCGAAGTTGCCTTGCGCATGCAGGACCGGTCCAAGGAAGCGTTCCTGGATGACCTCAGAGCGTCGCTCGCCGGCGTGCCGGGCATGAACATCACCATTGGACAACCCATTTCACACCGAATCGATCATATGCTGTCGGGCACGCGGGCCAATATCGCAGTGAAAGTATTCGGCCCGAAGCTGGATGAATTGCGCCGGGTAGCCGAACGAATCCGCGCGCAGATGGAGCCGGTCGCGGGCGTCGTCGATCTGTCGGTGGAGCGGCAGGGTTATGTGCCTGTGCTCGCGGTCGATTTCCGCCGCGAGGTCATCGCCCGCTACGGCCTGCAGGTTGGCGACGTCGCCGAGGCTATCGAAGCGGCCTTCGCCGGTACAGCAGTGTCCGCCATTCTGGACGGCCAGGCCGCTTTCGATCTGGTGGTGCGCTATCCCTCCGCCACACGCGAGGATCTCGAAGCCGTGGGCGATACCCGCTTCACCACCGCCAGCGGCGCGCAGGTCCCCCTCAAAGCGCTGGCGGACATCCGCCGCGACCGGGGGCCCAACACCATCAGCCGCGAGAACGTGCAGCGCAAAATCGTCGTGATGGCCAACGTCGCCGACCGCGACCTGCTGAGCGTGGTCAACGAGATCCAGGCGAATGTCACCGCTAATGTGACGCTCCCGGCCGGTTACAGTGTCGAATACGGCGGTCAGTTCGAAAGCGCGACGGAGGCCTCAAACCGGCTGGCGTTGTTTTCCGTGGCCGTAATAGCAGCAGTGTTTCTGCTGCTCTACATGGCGTTTCATTCGGCGCGCGATGCCGCCATCGTCATGCTCAATCTGCCGCTGGCCTTGATCGGCGGCGTGGCGGGCGTATTCGTGTCGGGAGGGGTATTGTCGGTAGCCTCGATCATCGGCTTCATCACCCTCTTCGGCATCGCCACCCGCAACGGCGTGATGCTGGTCGCGCACATCCGCTACCTGCTCGACAGTGGAGAAGAGACGAATTTCGACGCCGCCGTGCGTCGCGGGGCCATGGAGCGCCTGATCCCGATCCTGATGACGGCGCTGGCAACCGCGCTGGCGTTGATCCCCCTGGCCTTGCGCGGCGGGGAGCCCGGCAGCGAGATCCAGTCCCCGATGGCGGTGGTGATCTTACTCGGTCTGCTAAGCTCCACCGTGCTCAACATGATCGTGCTGCCTGCCGTCTACCGGCGATTTGGTCGCGCCGCCGACAGCATTGCCCAACAATCCGCCGCCGCAACAGCGGCTGCATGATTCAGAAGGATAGAGGCGTGACAACCACCATCGCTAACATGACCAACATCGCCGAAGACAGCCCGCACTTCGGTACGGTCACGGGCGGGCATCGCGATCACGATGTTCCCCATGGCCATGCTGATGCTCACGCCGACCACAGTCACGGTGATGGGCACGCGGACGAGCATGTGCATCGGCACCGCGATCATCATGCGCATGACGCCCGCACTGCACACTACGCCGTATCGTGGCTCACGGTTGGGGAGGCGGCGGCGCCAGCCATTGCACCCCGCGAGGTGCTCGAAGCCGAAGCGAACGGCTTGCGCTTCGCGCTGTCGAAGCGTGCCGATCTCAAAGCAGACGAATCTCAGGATCTGCGGATATGCGTCATCGACACCTCCGGCACACCAATCGATGAGCTTGAACCACAGATGGGCGCCCATGCGCATCTTGTGGCGTTCAACCGCGGCGCCACAGAGATGACGCACGCCCAACTCAGTGGTGCGAAGCACGAGGACGAAAGCGGGCGCCGCGGATCGAATCTCGATTTCACTCTGGTATTCGATCAAGCCGGCGTACATCGCCTGTTTCTTCGAACAAAACATGACGGGCGGGAGATCATCGCGCCATTCACCGTGGTGGTACGGCCGTAGCGTAAAAGCTGCTGCAACCCGCCATGCTCAGCGTCCTGTCCAACCGCACTTATCGCCATCTGTTCGCCGCGCAATTCGCACTGTCGCATGCCTGCTGGCTGGTCACCTATCCCCTGGCCGGCTGGCTGCAAAGCACCTGTGGCAGTGTGACGGCGATACTCACACTCGCCACGCTCAGCCTGATCGGACTTGCGGTGGCTGTCGCGCTCTGGCCGCATCGCGATCCCGCCGAGATTGCGCACCGCCATGACGACCTGCCGCCTGACCATCCGCACATCGCCGCAGGACCGCATCACAGCCACGCTTACGTGATCGACGATCTGCATCCGTGCTGGCCTGCCAACAGAGATATTACACGCAGTGTCTGAGCCGGCAAGCCGCTCGTCCGCCGCCGGGACGAACGCGGCGGTTGATAGACCGGCGTTGGCAAAATGACAACTCTGGCGGAGCGAAGACGGCAAGCCTTGCGATTGGAAAACGCGCTTGCCCCTACCGTTGTTGGCCAGTGTCAGCCGGAGACAAGCCACGCCAGACCAGCCGTATCATCTCGCGCCGGCGACCTGCGTCGGGGGCTGTCTTCAGCAGCACGCTCGACAGCGCTTCCGAGTGAATCACCGATATGAGGAGCTGAGCCATGGCGTTTCCGTCCCCGGCGCGGACGCAGTCCGCGGCGGCCAGTTGATCGAGCCGCTTGCCGAGCGACTCCAGCAGTCCGCTATCGACCACCGGCCGATGCGCGTTTGCGAGGTGTTCCGAGTCAAACGCCGTGTGGGTGGCCAGTTGAACAAAAAGCGGCGCCACTGTTTCGAAGTATTCGAACAGACGTTCGGCGAGTGCGATCAGATAGGACTCGGTTTCCCGAGCCCCCAGCGGTGGTTTGCCGAGCAGTGTTTCGACGTTCGGCGGCGGCGGCGCCATGGCGGCGAAAAACAGATCGTCCTTGGAGCCGAAGCGCTGGTAGAGCACGGCCTGCGAAATGCCCGCCGTTGCCGCGATCTCGCGCGTCGTGGCGAGCTGGCCGCGGTCGAGAAACACCTTGCGGGCCGCCTCGAGGATGTCTTCGTCTGCAACAGTGCGTGTTCTTCCCATAGGCGTTATCCGTAGGCGATGGCCTGGCAAACCGGCATTTTAATAGCGCGCCTTACCGAGCCGATACAGGCGATCAGCGTCAATATGATGACCAGCACGCTCCATACGATTACGCCTGTTGCCGAGAGGACCAAGGGCAGCGTCAGATGAAGGCCGTGATGGCCGACAATATAGGTGACAGCCGCCGATAATGGAACAGACAGGAATCCGCCAAGCAACACACTGGCGCAAGCGATGGCATAGCCTTCCATCAGGATCAGCTTGCGCACCGCCGCCGGACGGGCGCCGATGGCGCGGATGACACCAATCTCCCGTGTCCGCTCGAGCACGTTCAACCCCATTGACACGGCCAGGCTGAGCCCGCCGACGACAATCGCTGCCAGCGCAGCGGCCGATAGCAGCGCGAGCAAAATCGCAAAGTGGTCCACCATGGCCTGCCGCAAGGCCGGTCGCGTGAACAGCAGCGCCGGTATCGAGCCCGCTTCCACAATGACCTCTTCGATCTCGCTCGCCAGACGGGCTTCCCCGCCGGGCTCGGTGGTGACGCGGATGACGCCGGCGAGACCCTCCGTGCCCGCCAGCGCTGCAAACGTACCTGGATTCGTATAGAGAGACGGCTCGGCCACTTCTTCAATGACGCCGACGACGCGCGCGCTCAGCGAACGCTGCCCGAGCGCCAGTCGTACTTCACCACCGACGACGAGCGCAGGCTCGATGGCCTGGAGGTTGCGGTTGACGACCAATTCTCCGATAGCGTCCGACGCGGGCCAGCGCCCTTCGACGATCGGCACGTCGAGCAGTGCGGTATCCGGCGGCGGTGCCAGCAGACCGTATCGGCCGCGGCTCAAGCCCGGGGATTGCCCCGCGCTCAGCGCCACCAGAGCACCGCCCCAGGCCTCGGCGTGAGCGACACCGGGCATAGTGCGGACGCCGGCCAGAATACCTGCGGCATTAACCGGTTTCAGGAGCCGTATGTCGATATTATCACCGCGCCGCTCCAGGGACCGGTCAACCGCCGCGATAAGGCTGACATGCACGTTCCCGGCAGTCATGAGCGCCGCGCCGCCGAGCGCGAGGGCGAACAGGGTCAGCCAGAGACGCGCCGGTCTGCGAAAGCTGTTGCGCACGGCCAGCACCGCCGGTCGCCCGAGCCGGCCAACAAGGGGTAACACATCCCCCTTCGCCCTGGGCACTGCGATGCCCGGATTCTGCAGGGCTTTTTGCACGGGCATGCGCACGGCGCGGGCGATGGGAAGCGCGGCTGCCAGGAGCGGCACGGCCAGACCGGCGCAAACGATCGCCAGCAAGGTTGGGGCACCAACGGCATAGCTGGCAATATCGAGATTGAGCTGCCGGCCGGCGAAACCCGAAAAGGCCCGCGCGCCGAACAGACCGGCGCCCATACCCAGTGCCGTGGCCGGCAACGCAAGCACGACGATCATTGCCAGATAGATCGAGGCGATATCCCGCGAGCGCGCACCGATCGCCTTCATGATGCCGATCTGACGGGCCTGCCGCGCCAGCAGTGCCGCCGTAACACTTGCCGCGAGCGCGCCGCTCAGCAGCAGCGCCAGGCCGCTGAATACGCTCAACAGCAGGAGCATCGTCGCCATATGGTCGGCATGGGGATGGCGCCGGGGCGGGATTTCGACACGGAAGACCTCGTAGCCGTTCCGGGAAAGCCAGCCCGCCACGTCGTCGGCCACAACAGCCGTATCGGAGCGGTTGCCGTTCACCGTTATGCGAAGCTCGTCCAGATGGCTACCGAGTCCAAGATCGGCGAGGGTTTCGCGGCTCGCGTAAGCGTAAGCCGCGTTGTCCTGCCAACCGGGCGCGAGGGCCGGATCGTGCACGATGCCCTGGACAGGCAGCGTTGCGGACGCGCCTGCGGGAACCCGCACGGCTATCTCATCGCCGATACCCACACCCAGCACCGGCAGACCCGACCGCTCCACAAGGACGGCACCACGCGCCGGGGACGCTTGGCCTGCCAGCTTCTCGAATGACGAAACACGCAGGTCGGCAAAGTCTCGCACGCCAAAAAGGAGCAGTGTCCGCCAGTCCGCCGGCGCAACTTCGACCCGTGCCCGCACCAATCGGCGAGCGTCCGCGTCAACGACTCCGGGCAACGCGCGCACCCTGTCGAGGAGCTGCTCGTCCACGTCCTCGAGCCGGAATACGGCTGCCGGCGGGTCGGCTGTGTCGAAACTGGCCGGAATCTCGCGCAGCAGTACCGAACGCGCGGCGACCGCAACCGTCAGCGCCGCCGCGCCCAGGGCGATGGCCAGGCAGACCAGCAGCGCACGCCCCGGCTGTGCCGCGAGATCGCGGGCGGCCTTTTGAATATACGGGCTCATTGCGACATTGCCTTTGCCGTATCTTCGACGATCATCCCGTCGGACAGGCGGATGAGGCGGTCGGCGCGTGCGGCGAAGCCCTCGTCGTGCGTGACAACGACCACTGAACGGCCGTCGCCTGCCAGGGCCGTCAGCAGGTCAGTGACCGTCGCGGCCGAGTCCGTGTCCAGATTACCGGTCGGCTCGTCCGCGACGAGGAGTTGCGGGTCGTTGGCAAGCGCCCGCGCAATGGCGGCACGCTGCTGTTGGCCGCCGGAAAGCGCACCGGGCAGCTTGTTTGCCTGGTCGGCAACGCCGACGCGATCGAGCAGTGCGAGCGCTCGAGAGCGGCGATCCCGGGCCGGCACCGAGCCGACAAAATCCATCGCCAGCAGCAGATTCTCGAGAACCGTCAGGGTAGGCAGCAATTGAAAAAACTGGAAAACGACACCGACTTCGGCACCGCGCCACTTGGCAAGGCCATCTTCGCCCAGGCTGCCGAGAGAGACGCCCGACACCGCCACCGACCCGGCGCTCGGACGATCAAGACCGGCGATCAAGTGGAGCAATGTGGACTTGCCGCTTCCTGACCGGCCCACGACCGCGGTCAAGCCGCTTGCCGAGATGGTGCAGGTCACAGCCTTCAAGGCGTCAAAGGAGGGGCCGCCAGGCCGATCGTACCGCTTTGAAATATCTCGAAGTTCGATCAGTTCAGGATCGGACACGTCTCACCTCCGTGGTTTTCGGCTTTTTATAAGCGGCTGACCGCTTATAATATACCACCAGTACTTCTGCGGACACAAGCCGCATGCTGGCGGCGAACTTTGGCGCTGGGCGTGAACACTGGCTGGTTCGCTTGCAGATGAATCCAGTTCGTTTCTTGGGCCCGCATGCCGTTTCTGATCGACCAGAGGTGAAGGAACGATAGTCAATCGTAACTGGCCACAGCAACTGATTGTGACGCCTGGAATGGAACCGGACGGGCGAAATGGAAACCGCAAAGGAAGGGGAAGGGATTGTTCAACGGTAAAGGCTCTATTCAAAAAGGGCTGACGGAAAGAAGGGAGAAAGGATCGGGACAGCAAGGTATTGGGGTCCGCAGACTGAAAATTGCCGCATTTTGCCCGGCGGATTCGGTAATCCCGAAGTCCAGAGGCTGCTGCAGATGTACTTCGCAGGGCAAACAGTGCGCAGCGGACACCGGCGGGAAATTTCGCTGTTCCGTTTTGGTGCCTCTCAAGCGGACTGGCCTGGCAACGGCGGGTTGTCTGGTAAAGGATCCCCCCTTTGCAAAGGGGGGCAAAACAGGCAGGAGGATTTTAGGGCGTTCTTATCAGTAAAGGTGCGCCTATTGGAGTGGTGATTTCGTTGCCGTCTTTATCGAGAGGGAAATTTATGTTTTTATAAAAGTCCAGTGCTTCTTTGGCGGTACTTCTCTCGCAACTGCCAACGCGTTCCAGCTTGGCATTGGCAAAACCGATTGTGCTGCCAAAACTGCCGTCACTGGCCCATTCAATCCAGTGTCCGGTTCCCAGGTTCAATGTAGAGCTGGTGACAATCTGCCACTGCATACTGTCGTGAATATTTAGATTCGCGAAGTCTCCGTGCATGAATATCTGGTCGCCTTCCTGTGCCGCCCTGCCTTTCCAATTGGGAAAGGTATCCGATACCCATTCATATAATTGCTGTGTGCCCAGGGTTCCGGTGGCATAAAAACAAATACCCTGCGTAGCCAGTTCGGTGTGAACTGTACTGGAATCGTCGTAACCGGTAATGGTCCAGCGATTGCCGTTGGTCACGAGGTCGGGCAGATAAGGCGTTGCCGCCTGCGTAAGGGATGTTGCAGCCAAGGCTATGGTAAATGTTAATGCTGTATTTCTTTGTTTTGACATGATGTTACTCCAGGTAGTCCGCAATGACTTCAGTCCTCCGAAATCAGCAGTTTGTGGTTGTTATTGTTTTAAAAAACCGGCAACTGCTTTGTGCAGTGTAAGCCAATCCGGCGGATTGTTCTGTGAATATAGCGATTGCTAAAACCTGTAGACTATAGGCGGTGGACATCTACATAAAGTAGCCGCGCCGACCGCCTCATCCGCTGGTCCGACGGGATGATCGTCGAACATACGGCAAAGGCAATGCCGCAATGAGCCCGCCTATTCAAAAGGCCTCCCGCGATCTCGCGGCACAGCCGGGACGTGCGCTGCTGGACTAGAGAGCCGATCTGGAGGCGAGATTGCCTGCGTTTCTTGGATATCTGATATAGACTCAGCTCAATCCGGCCGGCCATTTGGCATGATAAGCTCACGTCTGTTCTCTGCTTGTGGATAACAGGAGTCTCTATGTCCGCACAACCTGCCATCGACTGGAAAGCCTATATCAAGTCCGGCAATCGACTGTTTATCGGCTCCAATGCAGCCGTGCCCAACGCCCTGATTGAGGACTTGATTGCACACAGCCAGGATTTGAACGATATCGAAGTGGTTCATATTCTGACCCTGTCGGATAATGTCTGGGCTCAAGCTGAATACAAAAACCTTTTTAAGATCAACACCTTATTTATCGGCGGCGAGGCCGTCAGACAGGCCGTTGCGGAGGGCAGGGCCGATTATACGCCCTGTTTTTTATCCGAAGTCCCACAGCTGTTCGAGGAAAACCAGCTACCGCTGGATGCCGCTTTGATTATGCTCAGCCCGCCGGATAAATACGGCTACTGTTCCATGGGGGTATCTGTGGACGTGGTATCCGCCGCGGCACAGTCGGCCAGGCATATCATTGCGCAGATCAATCCCCGCATGCCCAGAACCAACGGCCACAGTTTTATTCATATGGATCAGATCAGTGCCTGGATGGAGGCCGAGCAGGCACTGCCGACCCTGCCACCACCCAGTCTCGATCAGGTAACCGAGCGTATTGGACAATACGTATCCATACTGGTCGAGGACGGCGCCACACTGCAGATCGGTATCGGCAAAATACCCCAGGCAGTGCTCAGTTATCTGGCCCACCATAAAGACCTCGGCGTTCACAGCGAAATGATCTCCGACGGTATTCTCGATCTGATGGAAAAAGGTGTGATCAACAACCGCAAAAAAACCTTTCACAACGGTAAGGCCGTGACAACCTTCTGCGTCGGCACGCAGCGGCTCTACGATTTCGTCGACGGCAACCCGCATATCGAATTCCTGCCCTCCGAATATGTCAACTCGCCGGTCAATATCTCCCGCAACGAGCGGATGATATCCATCAACAGCGCCATCGAGGTGGACCTGACTGGGCAGGTGGTGGCCGACTCCATCGGTTATAAGTTCTACAGCGGTATCGGCGGTCAGGTGGACTTCGTGCGCGGCGCGGCGTTAAGCAAGGGCGGCAAGCCGGTCATTGCCCTGCCCTCCACCACCAGGGACGGTGCCGTCTCGCGCATTGTTCCCTATATCACCGAGGGGGCCGGCGTGGTCACCTCGAGAGGACATGTGCACTATATTGTCACTGAATTTGGCATTGCATCACTGCAGGGCAAAAGCATCCGCGAACGGGCTCTGGAGTTAATCAGAGTGGCACACCCCGACTTCCGCGAGCAACTGCTGACTGAAGTCCGCAAACATTTTTGGGTGCCCGGCTACCAGACGGGCATGCCCACCTCCGTCAAGGAACTCGGCGCTATAGAGATCAAAAAGCTCGACATTGACGACAAGCCGTTCGAGTTGAGGCCGCTGCACCCCGCCGACGAAAGGCGTTTGCAGGAGTTCTTTTATTCCCACACCAAGGAAACCCTGCTGCTCAGATATAATTATCACCCCAAGCAGATGTCGCGCGAAAAATCCTGTAATCTGGTCAGTGTCAACCAGCAAAAAGATCTGGCATTGTGCATTGTCGACAACAGCAATCAAACTGAGGTGATACACGCTGTCGGTCGTTACTATTTGATCGAATCCAGCAACAGCTGCGAGGCGGCTTTTGTCATACGGGAAAACCATCGCGGCAAAGGGATGGCCAAAATACTGCTGAGTGAAATGACCAGGATAGCCCGCTCCCGTGGAATAAGCACAATGTGTGCTTATGTCAGAAAAGACAATAAGCCAATGCTCAGTATTTTCAAGAAAGGCGGCTTTGCAAAAAAACCGCACGACAGCGTTCAGGAAGTCTATCTGGAACTGGATCTGCAAACGCAATAGACTGTCAGCATGAATCGATCCGACAGGAGGGCAAGATGACAATCGCCATAATCGGCCATAAAAACTGCCTGCGTCACAATATGGGCCCGGAACACCCGGAGCAACCCGCCAGGCTCAACGCCATCCAGGACCAGCTGATATCCTCCGGGATGGAGTTTGTCGTACGGCAAATCGACGCCAGCGCCATCGACCCCAACCTGCTCAACCTGGTCCACGACCAGGTATATATAGACAGCCTGTTTGAGAAGTCACCGGCAGAGGGCCATATCTGGCTGGACGAGGATACACTGATGATGCCGGACACACTGGAGGCCGCCCTGTATGCCGCCGGTGCCGCCGTCGACGCCGTCGACCTGGTGGCGGAAAACAAGGTCAAAACAGCTTTCTGTGCCGTCAGGCCGCCGGGCCATCATGCGGAACGGGACAGGGCGATGGGGTTTTGTATCTTCAATAATGTCGCCATTGCCGCCGCTTACGCGCAAAAAAAGCACGGGCTGAGCCGGGTTGCCATCGTCGATTTCGATGTGCATCACGGCAACGGCACCGAGCATATCTTCAACGACAACGCCAGCGTATTGTTCTGCTCCACCTTCCAACACCCGTTCTACCCCTACTCCGGGCACGACAGCCAGCGGGAACATATTGTCAATATTCCCCTGCAGGCAACAACCAGGGGAGAAGTCTTCCGGCAAAAGATCAGCGAGCACTGGTTACCGGCGCTGGACAATTTCAAACCGCAGATGCTTTTTATCTCCGCCGGCTTCGATGCCCATATCGAAGACGACATGTCCCACATCGGCCTGACTGAAGCCGACTATCTCTGGGTTTCCAGGGAGTTGAAAAAGGTCGCCGAACAGCACTGCCAGGGCCGCATCGTGTCATGCCTGGAAGGTGGCTATGCCCTCAGCGCGCTGGGGCGCAGTGTGGTGGCGCATTTGAAGGGTTTAATGGGCGACTGATCTCTACAACGAGAAGCCGCGGCATGACGCCCGGCAGCTAAATCTGTTTTTCGCCCGCAGTCAATCCGGGCGCCAGGCCTTTCTCCTATCATCACTGCGATCACCGTTCATCACTGCGATCACCGTTGTGGGTGCCCCGGCGGCAAACACTGAGGCACAGATCCGCGACAATAATAGCGCTTTGGATGTCAAAGCAAAAACTTTGTGAACACTTTCATCGCAACGGCTGTGGAAATTCGGTGTTATCGCACTTCAATTCACCGCGAGTTGAATTGTTGTTTGACCATCAAACAATCGCATCACCGGCAACACCACTCATCGACAAACTGACACCAACAAACTAAGTAAAAAAACACCAGGAGTTCTCATGAGAAGCTCTATGTTCAAATACAAATATTTTCGGGGTACAGTCATACACCACATTGTGACAATTGGTCTGGCAGGCTTATTAAGCCAGCCAGCGTCGCTGGCAGCCGCGCAAGCGGGCGACAGCAAATTCAGTGCGAGTGAAATCACGATATTGGATGCCAGGCCTCTGCAATTCACAGAGCGGATGGCAGCCAGGTCCGCCGGCGCCAGTGACCGCGAGCTGCGCCTGGAAATCTCTGCCTACGATCAGACATTTTCGCTTACCCTGCATGAGAACAAAGCGCTGCTGCGAAATATGCAAACGCCCGTGAACTCTGACGTAGTACTCTACAAGGGAAAGATTGAGGGCAATGACGACTCCTGGGTGCGCCTAACGCGTAAAAACGCTACCTATAACGGCGCCATTTACGATGGCAATGAACTCTACATCATCGATGAAATCCGCGATATCGAAAGCGGCATGGCCCCCTGGCTGCAGCACCAACTGCGCTCCGAGCCGGCTCGTTCCGTTATCTACCAACTGTCCGACACAGCCGATACCGCATCCTGCGGCGTTGAAGGCGACAACAAAAGCAAGGCCTATCAAAACCTGGTGGACGAACTCAAAAACATGGCGGCCGATGGCAATATCGCCATGGCAGCAGATCTGCAGGTGAATATCGCCATAGTTGCCGACACTCAGTATGTCGCCAGCAGTAACGGTGATACCAACGGGCAGGTGCTGTCGCAAATGAATGTCGTCGACGGTATTTTTTCGGAGCAGGTCGGCGTACAGCTTGGTATCGAGCGCATCATTGCACTGTCCAACAACGGCTCTTTGACCTCGACCAACCCTTCCACCCTGCTGAATGCTTTCCGTTCCTATGTCAACAGCCAGGTGGGCAACCCGGGGCTGGCGCATTTGTTCTCCGGTAAAAACCTCAATGGCAATGTTATCGGCATCGCTTACCTTAGGGCACTGTGCACCCGCAGTGGCGTCGGCGTTACCCAGGCCGGCGGGCGCGGCAACCTCGGCGCCTTGACTGCAGCCCACGAGTTCGGCCATAACTTTGGTGCCCCCCACGACAACCAGGGCGGCTCAGCCTGCGCCAGCACGCCGGGCAATTTTCTTATGAACCCTTCCATCAACGGCAGCGATCAGTTTTCCCAGTGCAGCCTCAATCAGATCGCCCCGATTGTGGCCAATGCGTCCTGCCTTGTTCCCGGCGACACACCGCCGCCACCGCCGGCGCCCGACTGTGTACCCAATGCTCTGGATCTGCGCAATGTCGAGGCTTACTCGGGCACCAATACCGGTAGTTTTTCCGTGTCTGATAACGGCTGTTCCATCACTCTCAACGGCAATATCTGGCGCATCACCGAGACGGGATACGATATTACCCCCGAAACCCAGGTAACTTTCGAATTCTCCGCCACAGGTCCCGCTGAGATTCAGGGAGTCGGCTTCGATGCCGACAACCGTGCCAGCGCAAATCGGGTGTTCAAACTGGCGGGCACGCAAAACTGGGGTATCGGCGGCTTCTCCTACAGCGGTGGCGGCGCGCCGCAAACCTTCACCATCCCCGTGGGCGAGTTCTATACCGGTGTCGACTTCGGCTTTGTCATCGCCAATGACAAAGACAACGGTGTTGCCGGTAACTCAGTAACGGTCAGCAATGTGCTGCTTTCCGAGGGCGCACCGCAGCCCGGCAGCTGTATCGACCTGGAAGACGTTGCGCCTTTCTCCAACAGGAATACCGGCAGTTTCAGCGCCTCGGGCTGCAATATGACACTCAACGGCAATATCTGGCGGGCCACCAACGAGACATTCGAAGTCACTGCGGACACGGTGCTGACATTCGACTTTGCCACCAATGGCCGAGGCGAAATTCACGGTATCGGCCTCGATGGCGACGGCTTCGCCAGCAGCAACCGGATTTTCAAACTGGCAGGTTCACAAAACTGGGGAATTCAGGATTTCTCCTACAGTGGCGGTACGCAGTCTTTCGAGATCCCGGTCGGCCGGTACTACACCGGCTCGAGTATGCGCCTGATTCTTGTCAATGATAAAGACAGAGGCAGACAAAACAATCAAAGTGTTTTCAGTAATATCAGACTGCGCAACTAAGCGGCGATAAATGCAGAGCGCACAGGGATGTGCCGCTCACTGAGGCGGGGGTAAAAAGGCCCTCAGCGGGCCCGTTTCGCCTCATCCTGCATTTTCCGCACGCGCCGGTGCCCCCTTTCATTGATTTGCGTATCGTCGGACATATAGGTCCACAGCTGCACCGTGCCATCCTGATGGGCGGTGGTCAACAGCGCGCCAGACGAATTGAAATCCATATATTCCAGCGCATCGGAAACCGGCGCACGCAGGGCATAGGGTATGGCGTCATTGCCGATCTCGCTATCCAGCAGCTGCTCGACCCGGAAGAAATCGATCGACTCGCCGTGGCCCGCCACCAGCAGGTGGCGGCCGTCTTTGGTCCATTCTACAGTCTCGGTTTTTTGTCCGGTTTTGTTGAAAACCCTGAGTTTTTTCCCGCTTTTGACATCGATCAGATAAACAAACCCATGGGTAGCGCCCACGGCGAGAATTTTATCGTCAGGGCTGAAGCGGGTATTGATATAGATATGCCTGCGGCCATCCGGCAGTCTGGCTTCGGGCAGCGTCACCTCTTTGTGCAGCCGCCACCTGTTTACCCGCCAGATGCGTGCCGAGTAATCTCCGACCGCCGCCAGGTAGGTATCATCGGAGCTGAAATCCAGTTCATTCACCGTACCGGGGTGCTCCAGCTCCTTGACCAATTGCCAATTCGAGGTATCAAATACCCGCGACACACCCTTGCCGTCAACCCGCTCGCGACCGGTAACCAGATAGCGGCCATCGTGGGAAACGGTCAGCCCGTCGATGCCGTTTTCATGCTGGTATTGAAAAACGATATCGGCGGATTCTGCGTTGAACACCCGCAACAGGCCGTCTTCACTGACCGATGCCACATGGGCACCATCCCTGGTCCAGGCAACGCGCTCAATCTCCTGCGGCACATGGCGCGCCCACATCTGCCGGCCGTCCACCGTGCGGAAGATACGCACCGAGTTATCGAACTTGGTGCCGGTGACAATATACTGTGAGTCGGGGGAAAACTCCGCCGATTCCACTGAACCGTACTCGCCGTTGATATCGGCCAACCTTGACCAGACCTGGTTCAGGCCCAGCTTGCCCCCCGCCTCAACGGCACAAGACAGTGTCAGAACGGCAGCGGCCAGAACAAGGTTTGCCGCTGTAGCCCGGCGTTTTTGCGGACGCTTATGGGTCATCGTCGATCAACTTTTATTGTTGCTATGAAGCGCTGAATATAGTGTAAAATTTATTACAGTTCAACACAAAAAATGCATTTGTGGTATTTTTATGCTACTGCATAGACCTGAGACAAGTAGGCCCCTGACAAGCAGACCCGAGACAAGTAGACCCGTGACAACCAGGCGGAGATCCGATTATGCAACAGCGCAATTTGCTCAGCAGCGCAAAACCGGGGCGCCGCGGGGCGCGCCTTGAGAGGATTTCTGCCCCCCGCGATTGCCGCTACGCCGCCGTATGCTGGCTTGCGCTGACCCTGGCAGGCTGCAGCCCGGCACCAGATCCCCCGGGCCGCCAACCGACTGCCGGCAATGGCGCCGCCGCAGGCTTCGCGCGCGGCGAAGCCGTCTACCGGGCGCATTGCGCGGTCTGCCACCAGCCCGACGGCCGCGGGGTGGCAGCGGTGCACCCGCCATTGAACCAGACCGCCTGGGTCCTGGGCAGCAAAGAAAGGCTGATTGATATCGTACTGAACGGTTTGAGCGAACGCATTGTGGTGCACGGCGAGGTATACGAGGGGGTTATGCCGGCGCTGCCTTATCTGTCGGACAGCGAAGTCGCCGCGGTGCTGACCTATATCCGCAACAGTTTTGGCAATCGGGCCAGCGCGGTTAGCACCGCGGAAGTCAAAACCGTGCGCGCGGGCAAATCGCTCAACGAGTCCGCGGTCGACTTCGCCGATGTCAGGCCGGTAACCGATTATGCCGCCAGGCGCAAATTGCAGGGCCCGCGTGTTCAGAGCCGGGTGGGCAATGTCTTCCAGAAAGGCCAGCTCTATATGGATACCCTGCGGGTACCGGCGGGATTCAGCATCCGGGTTTTCGCCAGCGGACTGGAAAACCCCCGCTCCCTCGCCCTGGGGGATCGGGGCACAGTATTTGTGGGAACGCGCCGCAACAAAACCGATTTTATCTACGCCATTCGCGATGAAGACGGCGACTGGCGGGCCGACACTGTCAACAAGATATCCCGGGGCCTGAAGTGGCGGCCCATGGGAGTGGCCATGCGCGGCAGCGACCTGTATGTGGGTGAAATCGATCGCATCGTCAAGTTTGCCAATATCGAACAGCACCTGCCCGACCCTCCCGAGCCGGTACTGGTATTCACCTACCCGCCGGAGCCCAAGCACGGCGATAAATACATTCGCTTCGGGCCCGACGACAAACTCTATGTGCCGGTGGGGGCGCCCTGCAACAGCTGCCTGGAGGAAAACCCGATATTTTCCAGCATCACCCGCATCAATCCCGACGGCAGCGGATTCGAAATTTTTGCCCACGGCGTGCGCAACTCCCGCGGCTACGACTGGCATCCGCTCACCCGGGAGCTGTGGCTCAGCGATCACGGCCGCGACCTGATGGGCGACGATATGCCGCCCTGCGAAATCAATCTGGCCCCCGCGGCCGGCATGCATTTCGGCTTTCCGTTTTGTCACGGCAGGGATATTGCCGACCCCGAATTCGGCTCGCAGCGCCGCTGCAACGAATTCACCCCCACAGTCTTCGACCTGCCGGCACATGTGGCGCCGGTCAGCCTGAAGTTTTATACCGGCAGCCAATTCCCGCCGCAATACCGCAACCAGATTCTGCTTGCCGAGCACGGCTCCTGGAACCGCACCCGCAAGGTGGGCTACCGGCTGAGCCTGCTGCAACTCGAAGGCAACCGGGTTGTCGGCTACCGAGCGTTTGTCGACGGCTGGCTCGACGAGGAAAAGAACGACGCCTGGGGGCGCCCGGCAGACATCCTGCAAATGCCGGACGGGTCAGTGTTGCTGTCGGACGACTATGCCGGCGTGATTTATCGCATTGCCTATGAGGGTTGAGCAGCGGCAAAACTACAGATAAGTGGATATCCCAATCACCCGCAGGCGGTAGCGGCATGTCACCGCCCGGCGACACCTTTATCTACGGATTTAGCTGTTGGCCAAAAAGCGTCGCTTCAATCACTTATCAGCTTCCCGGTTTTCACTTATATTAGTGCCCCGTTCCGAGGGCGGTGAATGCCTTAATTCCGGTTCAGTTCCAATGACGTCAGGGAGAATGATGTGAAGTTTATACAACGATTAAACCGGCCTGCTGTACTGGGCGCGATATTGACAGCCGCCCTCAGCGGGCCGGTTGCAGGCAACGACCACCGGGCTGAATTGCAGGCCGGCGTTGGCCGATACTTTTTCGACAGTGACCGCGACCTGGATGATGACAACAATCTCAGCCTGGGGCTCGGCTATGTACTGAACCGGGACTGGACCCTGGAAGGCCGGATTGTCGACTTCGACGCCGATGCGGAACAGGGCGGTGTGGAATTTGACGGTCGCCACTACCATCTGGATGCCTTATTTCACTTTGCCCCGCGCGGCAAGTGGCGGCCATTTATCATCGGCGGCGCCGGCAATATGGAGTTCGACCCGGACACTGGCAGCGCCGCCGAAGAAACGCTGCTCAACCTGGGAGCGGGGGTAAAGTACGCGCTGAGTCAGCGCTGGCAGCTGCGCGGTGACGCGCGTTTGTATAACAGCCTCGATAACGAAACCCTCGACTACGGCCTGAATCTGGGTCTGAGCTACCTGCTCGGCGCCAGGGCCAGGCCGGCTGCCAGAGTGGCGGCGCCGTCCGACAGCGATGGCGACGGTGTCTACGATACCGCCGACGCCTGCCCCAACACGCCGGCGGGGGAAGAAGTCGACCGGCGCGGCTGCACCCTGGTGAAGAATGTCGACAGCGACGGCGACGGTGTTTATGACCAGCAGGACCAGTGCCCGGGCACTGCCGCCAGGCTGAAAGTGGACAGCCGCGGCTGCCCGATCAGTCTGACCGAAACCGTATCCATCGATCTGAAAATCAACTTCGATAGCGACAGCGCTGCGGTCGAGCAAAGCTATTATGCCGAAATCGGACGGGTGGCCGAGTTTATGGCCCAGTACGCCAATACCGTGGTCACCATCGAAGGCCACACCGACAGCAGCGGTGCGGCAGCTTACAATCGCTCGCTGTCCCAGCGCCGCGCCGAAGCCGTTGCCGAGGTCTTGAGCGAACGATTCGGCATAGATGCCAGCCGTATCAGTCCGCTGGGCTACGGTGAGGAAAACCCGGTGGCCGACAATGCCACCGCCGCCGGCCGCCAGGCCAACCGGCGGGTGGTGGCAAAAATCAGCACCGAGGTCGAATCACAGCAGTTGCGTTAACTGAGACGCGCCGGGCGCGCCTTTATCAAAACAGGGTTTCCTGCTGTGGAATCGGCCAGGCCGGCAGCGGCTTTAGCGCCGGGTTTCCGGCGTGGCCGATCAGCTGGTTGTGGAACTCTTCGGCATAAGCGGGACAGTGCAGATTATTCGGGCAGTGAACCATGAAATACACTTCATCTCCCGCCGCCAGGTACTGCTTTACCCGATCCAGCCACTGGCCGACAAAAACGCTGTTGTAGCGCGGGTCGGGGTGAAGAATAAGCCGCACAAATGCCAGCCGGTTATAGACCTTCGCCACTACCGGCACATCGGGCTTCTTGTGCTTGCCCGCCAGGACCTCCGGGTGATTGCGATCCCCTCGATACAGCGGCCGGCTGTCAAACATCACCAGCCCGGCCCGATATTTTTCCAGCAGCGGCTCGATAAGCTGCGGCTGCGCAAAAAAATCGAGATGGCGAAGCTCCAGTACATAGCGGAACTGTGCGGGCAGCCGGGAAAACAAACGCTCGATAAAAAACAGCTGCCGGGGGCCGATCTGGGCGGGCAACTGCACCAGAAACGGCCCCAGGCAATCGCCCAGCCGCGCCACAGCGTCGAGGAACTGTTTCAAATCCGGCCAGTTGGGTATGCGTTCGTGGGTCACCGTGCGCGGGATTTTGAAGCAGAACTTGAAATCCGTGCCGGACACATCTCCGCGCCAGCGGTCCACCGTAGCAAAGTCAGGTATGCCGTAAAAGGTGGTATTGCCTTCAACGCTATTGAACACCCGCGCATAACTGCCGAGTTGACTCGGCGTGGCGGTAAAATAACGATCTTTCCATCCGGGGAAATTCCAGGCCGGAAGCCCCAGCCGGTACCCCAGATATTGCTGTGCCATTACTGCCTCATTCAACCTGCTTTATGGATTTGCTCACCGCAGCGGCGGTTCAGCCGACAAACTAGCCGGTATTGAATCGCCCGCTGCTAACCCGCATAGTTGGAAATATAGAGTCGGGAATATATGGCCGGGAATATAATGGATTTGGGTGCCATTTGGCCACTGTTAAGAGAGTTTCCTGCCGATATTTTCCCTGCCGGCCTTATGGCCGCTGCTGTCGCCGGCCGGCACGACACCCTTAAAGCCGTTGACCCGCAGGCTGTTATATGTGGCGTGAGTGTCGTTTCATGCAGGACAATCTGCCGTTCCGGGACATGCAGTCCAACGACAAGCTGCTCCGTGAAGAAAGTGGTGAAGAAAGTGAAAGCAGCGCTCAACCGGAGTCGAGCATTACCTATATACCTTAAGGGTAAAAACCCGGGCAGCCCGGCGATTCAATGCCCGGCCACCCGTATGGCGACACCGGACAGATCGCGAATACCCTGCACCCGGGGGAATCGGTGCGGAAAAATCATCCAGCTACCAGTCGTGGGGGCAGCCCTGGCAGCCTTCCATATGGGCGTCCTGAAAAATAGCGTAGCGTTTATTGACACCCTCCAGAACCGCTTTTTCAAAGTTGGTGCCGTAGCATTTGGCCTCCTGCAGATTGGCATTGGTAAGGTTGGCGCGCGCCAGATCGGCCTTCGCCAGCCAGGTCATCTCGAGATTCGCCGCCTGCAGGTTGGCGTCCCGCAATTTGGCACCGCTCAGGCGGGCGAACTCGAAATTGGTGCCGTGCAGGTTGGCCTTGTCCATTTTCGCCCCTTGAAAAAAAGCGGCCCAGGCCTGGGCCGCTTCAAGGTTGGCGCCTCGGAGGTTAGCGCCACGTAAATTGGCATGGCGCAGGTCGGCCCGCGCCAGGTTGGCGCCGCGCAGATCGGCGCCCTCCAGATTGGCCTGACGCAGGTCCGCATGCCGCAGATCGGCATTGTGGCAGCGCGTCTTCGGCGCTATCACGCAGCCGCCGATAACCCACGGCTCTTCTTTGTCAGCGGCAGCCGCCGCCGGCACCAGCGCCAGCGACAACAACAGAGCGGAAAAACGCAGTAATAATTTGGCAGAGCACATGGTATGGGTCCCTTTGCTGGCCGGTGGAAAAACCTCGGGCAATCAGTTCTGCGCCATAAATTCCGGATTGTTTTTCGCCCACGCCGGTATCTTGAATACCCAGTACGCACCCCCTTGGGGGACGGGCTTGGTCAGTTCGGCCATATCGCCGCCCCACAGCGGTACCGCACCGCCGTAGCCGGAGGCAACGCCAACATACTGCTCGCCGTCCATCTCCCAGGTAACCGGCGAAGAGACAATGCCGCTGCCGGTCTGGAACTTCCACAGTTCCTCACCGGTTTTGGCGTTGAAGGCTTTGAAATAACCGTCCCCGGTGCCGGTAAAAACCAGATTGCCCTTGGTCGCCAGCACCCCGGCCCACAGCGGCAGCTCTTCCTTATGCTGCCAGACTATTTTGCCGCTGAGCGGATCGATGGCGCGCAGAATCCCGACGTGATCGTCATACATGCGCTTGATACGAAAACCCTGGCCGAGATAGGCAGAGCCTTTTTTATACTGCACCTCTTCGGTCCAGTAATCTTCCTTCCAGTGGTTGGCGCCGATATAGAACAGGCCCGTATCGTGGCTGTAGGCCATCGGGTTCCAGTTCTTGCCGCCGAGAAACGGCGGCGATACCTCGATGGACTTGCCGCGCTTCTGCCCGGGTTCGGGTTTTGGCGGACGCTGCCCGGGCACTTCTACCGGCCGTCCGGTTTTGGGGTCGATATGGGTCGCCCAGGTAATGTTGTCGACGAAAGGAAAGGCGCGGATGAAGTCGCCGTTAAGGCGATTGATCACATAGAAAAAACCGTTGCGATCGGCGTGGGCGGTTGCTTTGACGGTTTTGCCCCGCTCCTTGTATTCGAACAGCACCAGTTCGTTATTGCCGGAAAAATCCCAGGCATCATTCGGTGTATGCTGGTAAAACCATTTGACTTCGCCGTTGCTCGGGTCGACCGCCACCTGCCCGGAGGTATAGAGATTGTCGTAATCGGCCGGATTGCCGCCCTCGGAGGTGCGCGCCCAGGTATTCCACGGCGCGGGGTTGCCGGCACCGATGATAATGGTATTGGTTTCGATATCGAAACTGGCGCTCTGCCACGGCGCACCACCGCCGTGATGCCAGGCCTCCACCAGTTCGCCATTGGCGTCGCGCGGCCAGGAAGGCGCCTCGATATCACCGGTGGGAGTACTGGGCTTGCCGTTCAGTCGCCCCATATGCCCTTCGACAAAGGGCCGCATCCAGACTTCCTCGCCGGTATCCGGGTCGCGGGCAAACAATTTGCCAACGATGCCGAACTCGTCTCCGGAGGAGCCGTGAATCAACAGCACGCGCCCGGTCTTCTGGTCTTTGACGATGGTGGGAGCGCCGGTCATGGTATAGCCGGCGGTGTGATCGCCGAATTTCTTCTTCCAGACCGCTTTGCCGGTTTTCTTATTCAGCGCCACCATGCGCGCATCCAGGGTACCGAAAAAAACCTTGTCGCCGTATATGGCCGCACCGCGGTTGACCACGTCACAGCAGGGGCGAATGTCCTCGGGCAGGCGCTGGGCATAACTCCACAGTTTTTTGCCGGTGCGTGCATCCATGGCAAACATTCTCGAATAGGAGGCAGTCACATAGATAACGCCGTCGTGCACAATCGCCTGTGTTTCCTGGCCGCGCTGTTTTTCATCGCCGAACGACATGCTCCAGGCCGGTACCAGGGCTTTTACCGAGCGGGTATTGATCTGCTCCAGCTCACTGTAACGCTGTGCCTTCAGCCCTTTGCCGTACATTAAGACATCGCCGGTGGTCTGATCGTCGCGCACGATATCCTCCCAGCTGACAGCCGCGGCGAACTGTGCCGGCAGCAGCGCAGCGGCGGCTACAGCCAGGCCCAGGGCGCCATGGCGGAGCAAGTTGCGCAGCCTGATGGCGATGAACCGGGCGCTGTGTCGACGGATATTTTCTATACCTCTCTTCATGCCTCTCTCCTCATTAGGATGCTGAGTATTCAAGCCGTTATCGGGGGGTGCGGGGGCATTGTATGCGATAGCAATGCGCAGCGGGCGGCATCCGCGGCCAATTCCACAGAAAGAACCAGCAAAATCATTCTTAAGAAGGATGCCCCCGCAACGCGGCGGCAGGTACTTTAGTGGACAACAACAGTGAGCAACGGGGCTAGGGGCGTCTGTGTCCGGCCTGCAGGTCACTGGCAGCCCATTTCCTGGAGGAGAAAAATGATGAGATTCGCGCATTCCACCTTGTTGACCGCTGCGCTCAGCGCGGCAGTGCTGCTGGCAAGTCAATGGGTAGGGGCCCACGGCGAGATGACGCCGCAGGCGGTAAACACCGACGGGCTGAAAAAACTGGGAGAGGAGTGGCTGGAAACCAACCCCTACTCCGGCAATAAGATCGCCATTGAAATCGGCGCTTCCGCCTACAATCAGAACTGCGCCCGCTGCCACGGCCTGGAGGGTATTTCCGGCGGTATCGCGCCGGATTTGCGCGCACTGGAGCCGGGCATCGAGGGCGATGAGTGGTATGTCTACCGGGTGCGCAAAGGCGCCACCCGCAACGGCATTCCCTATATGCCCAAGTTCGAGGGCGTACTGAGTCAGGAGGCACTGTGGACCATTCGCGCCTGGCTGGAAACTCGCTACGACCCCAACCTGTAACGGCAATAAAGAGACAACAACTGGTGTAACCCGGCGATGATATTGTCGATAGATATCGACATTGGACTACTGACGATATTGCCTGGCAAGGTATCAACCTTACCCGGCGTCATGCTCTCGAACCGGATTTGGGGTTGTTTCAATGCGTGTAAACCATGATGACTACTCGCGGTGGATACCCGCTTTGCATCAGGGCATCGACTTCTACCACGATGGCCTGCTGGACCGCTGGGTGATTTCCGGCATGAACCAGGTCGTGTTTCTCAACGATCTGTCCTATGAAGTGCTGAAGCGCTGTGACGGCAAAACCAGTCTCGGCGCCATCTGCGAGCAACTTTGTGACAGCGGTGTTCTGCAGCGCGCCACCGTGCGCGAGGATGTGCTCGGAATCATCCAGGGTTTCGATGTCAACGGGTTTATCTTTAACCTGCTCAGCGATTCGCCGCCGCCATAATCAATGCCATAGTTAATACCACAGTCAACGGCGGCGGCGGCGCTGAACGGAGGCGACCAACAGTGAAACAGCTCGCCGCCTGTTGCCTGGCGACCCTGCTTTACCTGCTGCCGGCACAGCACCCCGCTGCCGCCGGCGACGCTGCTGCGGGCGCGCCGGCGGCGGCAGCCGCTGCGCTGTGGCAGCAGATATTTCCGAATGCCACCGAACTGGGAGAAAAGGACGCCGGGCTGCCCGTCTGGCCCGTATACCAGGTGGGCAGCACCATAGGCTATCTGTTCGAATCGGTCGACTTTGTCGCCATTCCCGGCTATTCCGGCGAGCCCATCAACCTGCTGGTGGGTATCGACAGCGCCGGTACCTTTGTCGATGTCAGGCTGCTGGCCCACAACGAGCCGATCTTCCTGCACGGCCTGGGTGAAGCGCCGCTGCTGGGCTTTCTGCAGCAGTATCAGGGCCTGTCGGCCATCGACAGCATCAAGGTCGGCACCGGCAGCTCCACCGCCATCACTTACCTGGACGGCATCACCAAAGCCACCGCCTCGGTGGTAGTGATCAACGAGAGCATTCTGCTGTCGGCGCTGAAAGTCGCGCGGCAAAAACTCGAGGGCTTCGAGCCGGCACCGGTAGCCGAGGTTCGCGGCGGCGATTTCACGCCTCTGGACTGGCAGGCGCTGCTGGACAAAGGCTATGTGCGCCGGCTTACACTCCATCGCAGCGATATCGAGGCGGCGTTTGCCGGCACCTGGGCGGCGGCAATGGACGAGGACCTGCCGCAGGGCGACGCACAGCCGTTTATCGATCTGTACTACGCCTATCTGAACGTGCCGAGTATCGGTCGCAACCTGCTCGGCGAGCGCGACTATCAGCGGTTAATGGATGAGCTGAGCCCGGGGGAACAGGCCCTGGCGGTCATGTCCAGCGGCAGCTACTCCTTTGCCGGAGAAGACTTCGTGCCGGCTTCGGTGCCCGATCGGCTGACCGTGCAGCAGGGCAGCCTGCCGATTGAAATTCGCGACATCAACTTCTACGACTACCACCCGGTAAACTCTGCTTACCTGCAGCAGTTCGACAGCTATAAACTGCTGCGCATCAAACCGCAGTCGGAGTTCGATCCTGCCTCGGCGTGGCGGCTGTCGCTGCTGGTAAGCCGCTCCAGAGGCCTGTTTTTCGATACCGTTACTGCAAACTTCGACGGCGACTACCAGCTGCCGGCGTTTTTTTTCCGCTACCCGGAAACCCGCGGCTACGACTATACACCGGCCTGGGTGTTGCTGTGGGAAAGCCGCCGCGTCGATATCGCCGTGCTGGTGCTGAGCCTCGTGGTCCTCACTGCCATCATTGTATGGCAGCACCGGCTGACCCGGCAGCGGCCGCTATTGCGCTGGCTGCGGGGCGGCTTCCTGCTGTTTACCCTGGTATTCATCGGCTGGTACGCCCAGGGCCAGTTGTCGGTGGTCAATGTGCTGACGCTGTTGCAGGCGCTGTTGCACGGCTTCAATATCCGCGATTTTCTGATCGACCCGATTGTTTTCATTCTGTGGCTCTATGTGTTCGCCTCGCTGCTGCTGTGGGGCCGCGGTATATTCTGCGGCTGGCTATGCCCCTTCGGGGTATTGCAGGAAATGGTGGCCGGCATCGCGCAGCGGCTGCGCATACGCCAGTGGAAGATTCCCTACCACTGGCACACCCGCCTGTGGCGGGTTAAATATGTGCTGCTGTTGATACTGGTCGGCACCTCGTTCTACTCACTCACCCTGGCCGAGGTGCTGTCGGAGGTGGAGCCTTTCAAAACCGCGATTACGCTGGTCTTCGTCCGCAGCTGGCCGTTCGTACTCTACGCCGCGATATTGCTGGCGCTGGGTCTGTTCGTGCATAAATTCTTCTGCCGCTACCTGTGCCCGCTGGGGGCCGGCCTGGCCATTGTCGGCCGGCTGCGGCGCTTCGAGTGGTTGAACCGGCGCCGCGAATGCGGCTCGCCCTGCCAGCTGTGCCGCCACAAATGCGAGATCGGCGCCATCAGCCCCGCTGGCCGTATCGACTACAGTGAATGCATTCAGTGCTTTGAGTGCATCGTCTACTACCACGGGGAGACGCTGTGCCCGCCGCAGATCAACGCCGCAAAGAAAGCCGCCGCCGCTGCTGTGGCGCAACCCGGGATTATCGCGGCCAGTTCGCAGCGCTGACGCGACCGGCCCCGAGGCATCATACCAAAGGTCTATTTTTCCGACACCAAAGTAGAATATGGCAAGCCTGCCGCGGGGCATAGTATGGGTTGAAAGCTGACAACATACAGTTTACAGCCTACAACTGAAACACCGCAAACAGGCCTTGCCCGATGCGCCACCGCACTGCTGTAAGCTGTCCCCTGTGAGCTGTAAACCCAAAACGTCTGTGAGGGATAGACTATGATATATGCACAACCGGGGAGCGAAGGCGCGGTAGTCGCTTTTAAATCCCGCTATGAAAACTTCATCGGTGGCAAGTGGGTGGCCCCGGTCAAAGGTCAGTACTTCGCCAATGTCACCCCGGTTACCGGTAAGGACTTTTGCGAAGTGGCGCGCTCCAGTGCAGCCGATCTGGAACTGGCGCTGGACGCCGCCCACGCCGCCAAAGACTCGTGGGGCAGGACCCCGGCCGCCGACCGCTCCAACCTGCTGTTGAAGATCGCCGATCGGGTCGAGGAAAATATGGAAATGCTGGCGGTCGCCGAGACCTGGGACAACGGCAAAAGCGTGCGCGAAACGCTCAACGCCGACCTGCCGCTGGTGGTGGATCACTTCCGCTATTTCGCCGGCTGCATTCGCGCCCAGGAGGGCAGCGCCGCCGAACTGGACGACAATACCGTTACCTACCACCTGCACGAACCCCTGGGTGTGGTCGGGCAGATCATTCCCTGGAACTTTCCACTGCTGATGGCGGCCTGGAAGCTGGCGCCGGCCCTGGCCTGCGGCAACTGCGTGGTGCTGAAGCCGGCCGAGCAGACACCGGCCTCGATTATGCTGCTGATGGAACTGATCGAGGATCTGCTGCCCCCGGGTGTGCTCAATGTCGTCAACGGCTACGGCCCCGAGGTGGGCCAGGCGCTGGCCGAGAGCACGCGCATCGCCAAAATCGCCTTTACCGGCTCCACCCCGACCGGCGCCAAAATCATGGCCAGCGCGGCGAAGAACCTTATCCCCTCCACTGTGGAACTGGGCGGCAAGTCTCCCAACCTCTATTTCGAGGACGTATTGCAGCAGGAGGACAGCTACACCAGCAAGTGTATCGAGGGGCTGTTGCTCGGCTTTTTCAACCAGGGCGAGGTCTGTACCTGTCCCTCGCGCGCGCTGGTACAGAAAAGTATCTATGATGAGTTTATCAGCAAGGTGCTGGAGCGCGCCGGGCAGATCAAACAGGGCAACCCGCTGGATACCGAAACCATGGTCGGCGCCCAGGCCTCGCGCGAACAGCTCGACAAGATCCTCTCCTACATGGACGTGGCGCGCCAGGAAGGTGCTGAGTTTCTGTTCGGCGGCCAGCGCAGTGAACTGGGCGGCGACCTGGCCGGCGGCTTCTACGTGCAGCCGACGCTGCTCAAGGGCAGCAACGATATGCGCGTCTTTCAGGAGGAGATCTTCGGCCCGACCCTGGGTATCACCACTTTCGATGACGAAGCGCACGCCCTGGCCATTGCCAACGACACCGACTACGGCCTCGGCGCCGGTGTCTGGACCCGGGACATCAATCGCGCCTACCGCATCGGCCGCGGTATCCAGGCCGGCCGCGTATGGACCAACTGCTACCATATCTACCCGGCCCACTCGGCGTTCGGCGGCTACAAGAAATCCGGCGTCGGGCGGGAAAACCACAAAATGATGCTGGAGCACTATCAGCAGACCAAAAACCTGCTGGTCAGCTACAGCACCGAACCGCTGGGATTCTTCTAGCTGCCGGCAGTGCGCAGGCGGCCGCTGCCGGCTGCCGCCTGCTACCAAAGTCCAATCCCGGCGGCGGCACCCATCTGTTACAGTAACAACCTCAGGAGAGCCTATATTGCCTTCAAACAGTGCGGGGAAATGGAGTATCCTCTCACTGCCGTTTGCGCCGTAGTCCCGCGCAGTCAGCCCGACGGGAGAGTGGCAGGAGAGTGACGGAAAAGTGATGGGAAAGGCTGCAGGGCTCCAGATGAGGAAGCCTGCATGGATAAAACATTAATAAAAACCGCATATTCACAACAGCGCGAACCGCGACTCGCGGCCGCAGAACTCCACCGGCAACTGTACCAGCCGGGGCTGGAGTGCGTTATCTTTTTCTGCTCGGTAGAGTACGATCTGCCGGCCCTGGCGGCGGCGCTGACCGGCAGTTTCGGCACTACGCCGCTGCTCGGCTGTACCACCGCCGGCGAGATCACGCCGGTGGGCTACCAGCGCGGCAGCATCACCGGCTTCGCGCTGGCGGCCGAGCACTTTGCCGTGGAGGCGGTGCAGATCAACGACCTGTGCAATTTTTCCTTCGGCGATGCCCAGTCGCTGATGCAAGAGCTGTTGCGCTCCCTGGAGCGCAGGGCAATTACCGCGCTCGAGGGCAACAGCTTCGCCCTGTCCCTGCTCGACGGTCTGGCCATTCGCGAAGAGGTGGTGCTCAATGCCTTGAGCGATTCACTGCACAAAATCCCGCTGGTGGGCGGATCGGCCGGCGGGGCGCTGGATTTTCAGGATACCCACGTTTTTTACCAGGGTAAATTTTCCAGCGATGCGGCCATCATTGTGCTGATTAACACCCACTGCCCGTTCGAAGTGTTTTCCAGCCACCACCTGCAGCCGAAAGACAGCAAACTGGTGGTCACCGCCGCCGATCCCCAGGCGCGGGTGGTGCAGGAATTCAATGCCGAACCGGCGGCACTGGAATATGCCCGCGCCGTCGGTGTCCCGCTGGACGAGTTGGACCTGAAAACCTTTGCCCTGCACCCTATCGGCGTCACTATCCACGACCGCTGTTTCATCCGCTCCATTCGCCAGGTAAACGACGATCTGAGCCTGACGTTTTTCTGCGCTGTCGATGAAGGCATCGTGTTTTCCACCTGCAGCCGCGGCGATCAGATGCGGCATCTGCAAGACCTGCTGGCCAGCCTCGAAAACGCTGTCGGCAAACCGCAGCTGATTATCGGCTGTGACTGTATCCTGCGGCGCATTGAAATCGACCACCTGCAATTACAACAGCAGATGTCGCAGCTGTTCATCGACAGCAATACCATCGGCTTCGAAACCTACGGCGAGCAGATTCACGCCATGCATGTCAACCAGACGTTTTCCGGCGTGGCCATCGGCGCGCCGCACGACTGAGGGGGGAAAGTATCCATGGACAAACCCCGCACCGAGTTGAACGACTACCCGCATACGGCCGCCGATGCCACTGCCGAACTGGAAGCACTGCGCTACGAAAACAGTAAACTGAGAAAAATCAACAACGTACTGGTACAGCGTATTGAAAACGGTCTCGGCAACTACCGCGGCGCCTACGCCTCGTTTGAAAGCGCCGTTACGCTGTCGGAAAAAGTCAAGCAGCGCACCATACAGCTGCAGCAGGCGATGAACGACCTGGAAACGGCCAACGGCGACCTGTCGCTGGCCAAGCGCGACGCCGAGGAAAAGCACCAGCTGCTGATCGACGCCATCGAAATCATTTCCGACGCCTTTGTGCTGTTTGACAGGCAGCGCCGCTTCACCCTCGCCAACAGCAGCTTCCACGAACTCTGGAGTACCGCCGGACTGCGCTGCGAGCCCGGCCGCAGCCTCGACCAGATCCGCCGCCAGATCGAAAACTCCGGCATTGTCGATCTCACCGCGCCGGCGGACAAGAGAAATCTGCGCCGCGGCGAGCTGTCCCATCGCGGCGTATTCCGCCTGCGCGACGGGCGCTGGATACGCATCACCGAAAGCCACACCCGCGAGGGCGGGCTGGTCATTATTTTCAGCGATATCACCGCCCTGCAACACAGTGAAGCGGCGCAGCGCGAGCAGGCACTGGCGGAAAAATCCCGCGTGCTGCAGTCCACCCTCGACCACCTGTCACAGGGCATCGCCCTGTTCAATCAGCAGCAGCGGCTCGAGGCCTGGAACAACCAGTTGCTGGCGCTGACCAATACCCCGGTAAAAACCATCCGCCGGGGCATCGGCTTTCAGGAGCTGATACTGCGGGCCAAGCTCGACTCGGTGCCGGTCAACCTCAGCCCGGACGGCGGCGACTGCCATCTGGAGAGGATATTGAAAGGCGACAGACTGCTGGAAATCAAAAGATACCGCACCGGCAGCGGCGGCTTTGTCATCACCTTTACCGATATCACCGAGCACGAAGCGTATGAAACCGCATTGCGGGCCAGCGAAAACCGCATCCGCCTGATTACCGACACGGTGCCAGCGCTGATCGGCTATATCACCCGCGACATGCGCTATACCTTTATCAACAAGACCTTCGAAGCGTGGTTTCAACGGCCGCGTGAGGGCATTGAAAAACTCACCCTGGAGGAAATACTCGGTGCCGAGGAGTTTAAACGCCACCTCCAGTATCTGGCCAGAACCCTGGCCGGCCAGCGCGCGGATTTCGAGATCGAACAGACCCTGCCCTGCGGCAAAAAACACATCCACAAAAGCTATATCCCCGACCGCGACGAACTCGGCAATGTCGTCGGCCTGTTTGCCCTGGAGCGGGACGTCACCCAGCAGCGCCGCACCGCCGAGGCCCTCAACCAGGCCTACCGGCATATGGAGCACCGCGTCAACGAGCGCACCAAGGAACTGACCGAACTCAACAGCCAGCTGCGGCGCGAAGTGGTGGAGCGCATGCAGGCGGAAAAACAACTGGTCGAAGCCAAGCACGAGGCTGAACATGCCAACCTGACCAAGACCAAATTCCTCGCCGCCGTCGGCCACGACCTGTTGCAGCCGATGAGCGCCGCGCGCCTGTTTACCACCGCCCTGCAGGAACACCAACTGCCGGCGCAGGCCGCCAGGCTGGTGGAATCGCTAAACTACTCCATGGAGGATGTGGAGTCGCTGGTCAGCACCCTGGTGGATATATCCAAACTCGATGCCGGCGTCGTACAGCCGGATATCGTCGCCTTCGATATCGCTACACTGCTCGGCAATCTGGCCAACGAATTTCGCCAGCAGGCGGCCGTGGCGGGGCTCAACTTTCGTTTCGTACCGTGCACGGCCACCATTTCCACCGACTCCCAGCTGCTGGCGCGTATCTTGCGCAACCTGCTGTCAAACGCCATCCGCTATACCGAGCAGGGAGATATCCTGCTCGGCTGCCGCCGCCACCGGGAAGGCCTGCTGATTCAGGTCTGGGACACCGGCATCGGCATTCCGCAGAATAAACTCACTGAAGTCTTTCTCGAATTCAAGCGCCTCGCATCAAAGCGCAAAAACGTCACCCGCGGCCTGGGGCTGGGGCTGGCGATTGTCGATAAGATTGCGCGCATCCTCGGCAATCAGATTCATGTGCGCTCCGAGGAGGGCAAGGGCTCGGTGTTTTCGATTCTGGTGCCCTACGGAGAACTCAGCCTGCAGCGGGCCTCGGCGGTACGGCAGCAGGCCATGGCGCTGGCCACGCCGCTGGCCGAGAGCTGCATACTGGTAATCGACAACGACACCAGCATTTGCGCGGGTATGGAAACCCTGCTCGGCAGTTGGGGCTGCCGGGTGCTGAGCGCCACCGGTATCGGCGAGTTGGACGCCGCTGAGCTGCGCAGTTCCATGCCCGACCTGGTCATTGCCGATTACCATCTGGATGACGGCGAGACCGGCATCGATGCGGCAAAACAACTGCGCCACTGGCTGGGGCAGAGCCTGCCGGTACTGATGATTACCGCCAACCGCACCCAGGAACTCAAGCAGCAGGTGCGTGAGCAGGGTTATCACCTGCTCAACAAGCCGATCAAACCCCACAAACTGAAATCAATGCTGCGCCACCTGCTGATCTGATCGCACAGCCGGCGTTCAGCGGTGCAGATACTGGTCAAAATTGATCTTGCTGGCGCACAGCACCGCCTGCATGCGGTTGTGTACCTCCAGCTTGTTCAGTATCGCCGATACGTGGGTCTTTACCGTCGTTTCGGCAATATTGAGCTGGTAGGCGATCTGCTTATTGGACTCGCCGTTGGCCATGTGTTCCAGCACCAGCAGCTGGCGGCGGGTCAGCGATGCGAGCAGTTTCGGGTCCAGCGACTGGGCATCGTTCCTGGCCGCGCCGGTGCCGGCCTGCTTGCCGCTGCGGATGATGTCGGCGGGTAGATAGACCTGCCCGTCGAGGATCTGTTCGATCGCCTCACCGATCTTGTCGCGGCCGGTAGTCTTACTGATAAAGCCGACGGCGCCATAGGTAATGGCCCGCAGGATGACCTCGCGATCCTGTTCAGCCGAGATCATCGCCACCGGCACATCTGGCGCGGTATTGCGCATCTGTATCAGGCCGTTGAGGCCGTCCATGCCCGGCATGTTCAGATCCAGCAACACCAGATCCAGTTCGTCGTTGTGATCGATTGCGGCCAGCGCCGAGTCGAAGTCCTCGGCCTCAACCACGGCGGCACCGCCAAAGGCACGGCCGATGACACCGGCGATGGCTTCGCGGTAAAGCGGATGGTCATCCGCGATGAGAATCTGGTACATGGCACACCCTGTATAAACTTATTATATGGTCCGACTGGCGCCAACTGATGGTATCACAGAGCGATGCTATAAAGTAGATATACGATTTCCTAGACTGAAGCCGTGGTCAGTGATAACTCCCCATAGGAAATGACTGCAGCTGAAGAGAGTTTTGACAATGAAAAAACCATTGAGTGTCGCCACAAGCGCCTTTCTCGCTGTGAACGCCTGCGCAGCACAGGTCGCCGGCAGGGAATTCCCCCTGCGGTTTCTCGGCGGCGTGAATGACTCCGGGCAGATCATACTCTCCAGGTTCATTCCTTACAGCAACTCGGCGGCCTGCCTGCAGCGTATGCTTGAGGCGGCCGCGGCAGCCGCCAGATGGAGAACCTAATAAGACCAGCCCAAACTGAGAAAATACTGCACATCGTCCAGCTCGACGGTACCCGAGTTGCCGAAATCCAGCTCCCCATCGACCTTGCGCGCACTGGCGCCGAAGACAAAACCGTTGTCGAGAATAATATCGAAACCGACGCGCGCATAGAGTCCGGCATCGACGTCGGTCTCGCGATCGCCGGGCCGGAAATCAATATCCCCGTCCTCGCCACGCCTGATTTCCACATCTTCATCTTCGATAAACAACGTGCCCAGCATAAGTGCCGGCCCCGCCGAGGCGTAAACCCTGAACGCGCGCCAGGGGCGATAACTGACAAAGCCACCGGCCGCCACATCCAGCAGCAGAAAGTCGTTTTCCACTTCTATCTGCGCGTTCAGCCCCTCATCCTCCTCAGAGCGGCCAAACACATTGGTATCGTTTTTGAAGGAAATCATACCGCCGGTTTCCAGGCCGTACTGGAATTTGCCGGTGCTGCTGCCGAGCTGCACCGCCACACCGCCGTAAATCAGATCACTCCAGTCGCTGCTGCTTATCTCACCGCTGTCATCCCTTATGGTCCAGGCATCGCCGGCGTCCAGCGTGCCCAGCATGACCTGCAGATAGCGCAGATCCCAGGTGTCTTCCGCCTCCGCCCCCTGGGCAGACGCGGCGCCGGCAAAGGCCAGACCGCCGAGCAGAACACCAGTAAAAAGCATCTTCATAGATAATGTCCTTAGAAACTGTTTCATGACTCTCGGCCTACTGCGGCGGCGCCATTTATCACTCGCCTCGCTACGACCGAGAGTCATAAAACAGAGAGTCATAAAACAGCGTCCATACAACTTTTTCCCGACAAACCCTCAAACAAGGCCCATACAACTGCCGCAACCGCGGCCGTGCAGGCACCTATGTTAGTGGGGCTAAATTTATCGCACAACTACAGACACTCGCCGCAACCGCACAAGACAAGCCCCAGTCCAGTAACGGTGGGCCCTCCAACAAATTGTAAAATCTTGTAGATATTTCTTACATTGAGGGGGTGGCTGTTTCTTGCGTAGTTATAGGGTATAAAAAGTGGAGTCTTCGGCGCTGCGGAAAGCGATCCGATGCCGGGCAGCAGCCGGCCAGATAGGACGGATCAACTGGGGCGGATCGACAAGGGCGAATCGACGGGAACGGCTCAACAGGAATGCCTGTCCTTCTCCAACTGCAATCCTTCACAGGGGTCGGCGGCGGGGGCAGTGCACAGGCGCAGATATTCGAACACGTCCGGCTTTCGTCGCCCGGCTTCAAATTTGGCGATAACGGAGTGATCGACTTCGAGTACCTCGGCGAGTGAGCGGATAGAGTGTCCCGCGTCTCGACGCTTTTGCACTAGCCGGGCTCTAGGGTCGCGCACTCATCACTGTAGACACTGCAGGTGAACATGGGGCGAGAGTAAAGGTGGTTTTCGCTGTGGCTAAAATCGCATCCCAAATAGGAGTTTTTATCATGGAAAAATGACAGTAAATCGCGCAATCAGCCTTATATACGGGGTGCTTAAGCCATGGATTGCCCCTACCCCGCGCGCCGGCAAGCCTGCGCAGTTTGGCCATTAAATAAACACAATATAGAAGCCGTGAAATGATTTCTGAAAAAAAACCAGCGACACATCAGCAGCAGACGTCCGCTATCAAACTATCGCTGGCGGGTGACTTTCTGCTGTATTCGCGTTTATCCGCCGCAAAGAACCTGGACGACTTCAAAGTGCGCCTGCTGAGCGCCGTCGAGCAGGTGGGATTCGATGAATACGCCTTTGCCCCGGTGGGGGTGGAGGGAGCGGGGTGCCTGTTCAGCGGCCCGGCAGAAATATGCGAGAACTACCGGCGCCGGGGTTACCGGCAATACGATCTGGTGCAGCGGCATGCCGAAACCCGCACCTCGCCGATCTATCAGTCCACCATTGCCGATTATGTCGCCAATTCGCCGCTGTACCTCGAATCCAACGACAAGTATCTCGAACTCTGCGAGATGCTGGCCGGTTTCGGTTTACTCGACACCTACCACATTCCCCTGGTGACGCCGATGGGTATCAACTGCCTGTTCTCGGTAACACGCAAAAACACCGGGACCCCACAGCTCACAGAACTGGTTGAAAGCGACAAAGCGCTGCTGCACCTGCTGGCGGATATTGTTGTCAATCTCGCCACCAGCCGCTATGCGAACTTTTTCTTCGGCGCCAAAGCCTTCAGCCGCCGGAGCCACCATATCACCCCCAAACAACTGCAGCTGCTGCAGAAACTGGCCAAGGACAATGTCACGCTGCAGGGCGCTGCCGATGCGCTGTTTATCAGCCTGGATACCGCCAACAAGCATATCGCCGGGGTCAAGGCCGCGCTCGGCGCCAGAACCCAGGCCACCGCGGTTTATCGCGCCATCGTCGCCGGCCTGATCGAACTGGATAACAGTGAGTGGAAGTAGCGGCCCTCAACCCTGTTCCTGCGGCGGCAGCACATCGCGCAGTTTGCGATACAGCGAGCGCACACTGATGCCGGCGACCCGTGCCGCTTTTTCCTTGTCACCGGCATAGGCCTGCAGCAGCCTCTGCAGGTAGTTTCTCTCCAGTGTCTTCAGATCGACATAGGCCTGTTCCCCGGTGCCGGTGGCGCCGCTGTCATCGAGGCACTCGATTATTATCTGCTGATCGATGACATTGGTATTGGCCAGCACCGTGGCGCGGGTCAGGATATTTCTCAACTCGCGAATATTGCCGCGGTAATGGTAGCGCCGCAGCTGTGCCATGGCCGACTCTGTCAGGCGGTATTGGGTTTTGCCGGGGAACTGTTTCAGCAGTGCGTTGGCGATCAGCGGGATATCCTCGCTGCGCTCGGCCAGGGAGGGTATATGTATCGGGAAAACGTTGATGCGATAGTAGAGATCCTGGCGAAAGCTGCCGTCTGCCACCATCTTGCCGAGGTTTTTATGGGTGGCGCATATCAGCCGGAAGTCGGCCCTTTTGGTTTGCGAACTCCCCACCGGCCGGTAGGTTCCGGTTTCGATCAGGCGCAGCAGTTTTACCTGCAGACTGTAGGGAATATCGCCGATCTCGTCGAGAAACAAGGTGCCGCCGTCGGCGGCCTCCACTAAGCCCTGTTTGGCGTAGTTGGCGCCGGTAAAGGCGCCTTTGAGGTGGCCGAACAACTCGCTTTCAAACAGGGTCTCGGTGAGGCCGGCGCACTCCAGCGCCACCAGCGGCCGGCCGCTGCGATGGCTGGTCTGGTGCAGGGCGCGGGCCACCAGTTCCTTACCGCTGCCGGATTCACCCAGCAATAGTACCGCCGCATCGCTGGGGCCGACGCGGGCGATCAGCCCGAGCATCTTATTGAAGGCGCGACTGGCACCGATCAGCGCTTGATTGCTGGCCTCAGTGGCGGCCACCGGCACCGACTTCAACAACTCGACAAAGTACTTCAAGGCCCCCTGCTTATCGAGAATCGGCAGCATTTCCACATCGACATGTTCCTTGCCGCGCGGCGACTGGTGAATGTGCAGCACGCGCTCCTTGCGGCCGGAAGCCCTGGCCGCCGCCAGCGGACAATCCTCTCCGGCCTGATCGCAGGGCCTGTCGTAGCCGTGGGAAACCCGGTAACAATAGGCCGGCGCGTCGCCGGCTATACGGCCAAAGCGCTGCCGGTAGAGTTCGTTGGTGGCCAGTATGCGGTAATCGGCGGTAACCAGAATAGCCGGGTGCTCATAGCCGTCGAGCATGCGGGCAATATCGCGGTCGGTATCCGCGGCAATGATTTCCATAATCCGGCACCTCTCAGCTTTCCGCCATACCAGCCATAGCTGTTATATCTGACATATCTGTCAGAGGATCTGCCATAAATGGCAAAGGCTCATTGAATCAGTAAATAGCTGTAGCCGCAAGCCTTCATAACGCCATAAGAAAACCCAATAAATTCAGAAAGTTACACCAGCGCCATGAATTTATCCGGGTATGGCACAAATTTCGCTGCACCAAGAGCGTGCGCTACTACAAGCCGGCCTGCGGGGCCGCCGTACTTTCCCGATAAACGCTTATTAGAACCTCGAGTGGAGGACCGCGATGACCACCCAACTTCCGTTTCAAGCGGATATCCATACCCAACCCCTGGTGATCCCCTTTTTCGACGAACTGACCAATACCTTTTCCTATATCGTCAAAGATCCGGCCAGCAAGGCCTGTGCGCTGATCGACTCGGTAATGAACTTCGACCAGGCCTCGGGCACCATCAGCTTTGAAGGCGCCGATCAGATCATTGCCTATCTGGCCCAGCACCAGTTGCAGCTGCAGTGGATATTGGAAACCCATGTTCACGCCGATCACCTGTCGGCCGCCCCCTATATCCAGCAGCGGGCCGGCGGCAAACTCGGTATCGGCGCCAATATCACCGTCGTGCAAAAAACCTTTGGCAAAATATTCAATGAGGGCACCGACTTCTGCCGTGACGGTTCCCAGTTCGATGTGCTGTTTAACGACGGCGACGGCTTCGAGGTCGGCGCCATGCTCGGCCACGCCCTGTATACGCCCGGGCACACGCCGGCCTGTATGACCTATGTCATCGGCGACGCGGCCTTCGTCGGCGACACCCTGTTCATGCCCGACAGCGGCACTGCGCGCACCGACTTTCCCGGCGGCGATGCCCGCCAGCTGTACCAGTCCATTCAGCGGGTGCTGAGCCTGCCGGATCAGACACGGCTGTTTATGTGTCACGATTACTGCGGCAACGGCCGCGAGGTAGAATACGAAACCACGGTGGCCGCGGAGCGCGCAAACAATATCCACGTGAATAAAACCGTCAGCGAGGCGGAGTTTGTGCAGATGCGCGAGGCGCGCGACGCCACCCTGGACATGCCCAGGCTGATTCTGCCGTCACTGCAGGTCAATATGCGCGCCGGCCACCTGCCGGCGCCGGAAAACAACGACGCGGTCTATCTGAAAATACCGATCAACGCCTTCGCCTGAAAGGCGCGGGCAACACCGCGCAACGTTTACCTATAAACCTCACTTATAAACATGATAAAACGTGGAATTGAGCGATGAACAAACAACAGGTCAACACAGAGTTTTCGGTGTCCGGGCAGTTGCTGCCCGGCGATATCGCGGCGCTGGCGAGCACCGGCGTCAGAGCGATTATCTGCAATCGCCCCGACGGCGAGGGGGCGGATCAGCCAAATATGGTCGAAGTGGAACAGGCCGCGCAGCAGGCGCAGCTGGAATTTGTCTACCTGCCGGTATTATCCGGCAAAGTCACCGACGAGGATGCGGAAAAATTCCAGCAGGCCTGCGAGCAGCTGCCCAAACCCATTCACGCCTACTGCCGCACCGGCACCCGCAGTATGACACTGTGGTCGCTGTCGCAGGCGCGGCAGGGCGCCTCACCGGCGCAAATCCTCGCCACTGCCAAGGCGGCGGGTTACGACATGAGCAGCGTGGCCCACCGCATCGCCGGTTATCGCCAGACTTCTGCCGCGCGGCAGCGCTACGATGTGCTGATTATCGGTGCCGGTGCCGCCGGCATCGCCGTGGCCTCGAGCCTGCTGGCGAGAAACAAGCAGATATCGGTGGCCATTGTCGATCCCGCCGAAGTGCACTACTACCAGCCCGGCTGGACCCTGGTGGGCGCGGGCGTGTTCGAGCGCGAAAAGACAGTCAAAACCATGGCCTCGCTGATACCTGCGGAAGTTGACTGGATCAAAGCTGCGGTGGCGGCCTTCGACCCGCACAACGACTGCGTGACCCTGGAAAACTGCCAGCCGCTCTACTACCACCGGCTGGTGGTGGCGCCGGGTATCAAACTGGACTGGCATGCCGTCGAAGGTCTGCCCGAGACCCTGGGACGCAACGGCGTCACCTCCAATTACCGCTTCGATCTGGCGCAGTACACCTGGCAGCTGGTAAAAAACCTGAAGTCCGGGCGCGCGCTGTTTACCCAGCCGCCGATGCCCATCAAGTGCGCCGGCGCGCCGCAGAAAGCCATGTACCTGTCGGCCGACCACTGGTACCGCGGCGGCAGCATCGATAATATCGATATCGGTTTTTACAACGCCGGCGCGGTGCTGTTCGGCGTCAAAGACTATGTACCGGCGCTGATGTCCTATGTGGAAAAATACCGCGCCCAGCTCAATTTTTCCCACAATCTGGTTAAAATCGACGGCGCTGCAAAAACCGCCTGGTTTGCCAGGCAGGACAGTCAGGGCAATACCGAAACCGTCACCCGGGAATTCGATATGATCCACGTGTGCCCGCCGCAGTGCGCACCGGATTTTATCAAAGCCAGCCCGCTGGCGGATGCGGGCGGCTGGGTGGATGTGGACCAGACCACACTGCGCCACAAGCAGTTCGACAATATCTGGGCCTTGGGCGACGCCATGAACGCGCCCAACGCCAAAACCGCCGCCGCGGCGCGCATGCAGGCGCCGGTGGTGGCCAACAATGTGCTGGAGGATATGGGCGTGGTAAAAGGGGTGGCACACTACAACGGCTACGGCTCCTGCCCGCTGACCGTGGAGCGGGGCAAAATCATCCTCGCCGAGTTCGGTTACGGCGGCAAACTGCTGCCGAGCTTCCCGAGCTGGGTCATCGACGGCACCAGGCCCAGCCGCGCCGCCTGGTGGTTAAAAGAAGTGCTGCTGCCGCCGATCTACTGGAAAGCCATGCTAAAAGGCAGGGAGTGGCTGGTGAAGCCGGTTAAAGCCAGCGCCTGATGCTTGCTACCCTGCACCGCTATCTGCCCGTACTGGCCTGGGCCCGGGGCTACAACCGGCAACTGCTGGGCAGCGATCTGATCGCCGCGCTGATCGTTACCGTGATGCTGATTCCGCAGTCACTGGCCTATGCCATGCTCGCCGGCATGCCGGCGCAGATGGGGCTGTACGCCAGCATCCTGCCGCTGCTGATCTATGCCCTGCTCGGCACCAGCCGCACCCTGTCGGTGGGCCCGGTGGCGGTGGCCTCGCTGATGACGGCCGCGGCGGTCGGCAAGGCCGTCGAAGCCGGTTACACCGATGCCGTCGGCGCCGCCATCGCTCTGGCGCTGCTGTCGGGCCTGATCCTGATCGTCATGGGCCTGCTGCGCTTCGGTTTCTTCGCCAACTTTCTCTCCCATCCGGTGGTCGCCGGCTTTATCACCGCCTCCGGCCTCATCATCGCCCTCAGCCAGCTCAAACATATCCTCGGTATCGAGGCCCACGGCGAAAACATCGTCGACCTGGGGTTGTCGCTGTTTCGGCATCTGCAGCAGATCAATCCGCCGACGCTGGCGATCGGCGCCGGCGCGCTGGCCTTTCTGTTCTGGGCGCGCAGCGGGCTGAAAGCGATCTTGATAGGCGCCGGGCTGAGCCCCTACAGCGCCGCCACCCTGGCCCGAACGGCACCGGTTTTCGTGGTCCTCGTCACCACCCTGGCGGCTTATCTGCTGGACTTGGGCGACCGCGGTGTGGCCCTGGTGGGGGAAATACCCCGCGGCCTGCCGTCACTGCAACTGCCTGCTTTTTCCGTTGACCTGTGGTCGTCGCTGGCGGGCTCGGCGCTGCTGATCTCGATCATCGGCTACGTGGAATCGGTGTCGGTCGGCAAAACCCTGGCAGCCAAGCGCCGCCAGCGCATCGACCCCGACCAGGAACTGATCGGTCTCGGCGGCGCCAATGTCGGCTCGGCGGTATGTGCCGGCTTTCCGGTTACCGGGGGTTTCTCCCGCTCCATTGTCAACTTCGATGCCGGCGCCGAAACCCAGGCGGCCAGTATTTTCACGGCGCTGGGCATCGCGCTGGCGGCGCTGTTTTTAACGCCGCTGCTGTACTACCTGCCCAAGGCCACACTGGCGGCCACCATTATCGTCGCGGTACTGTCGCTGGTGGACTTTTCCATACTGCGGCAGGCCTGGCGCTACTCGACCTCGGACTTTATCGGCCTGGTGATCACCATTGCGGTAACCCTGCTGCTGGGCGTCGAGCGCGGTGTGCTCAGCGGCGTACTGGCGTCCATCGCCCTGCACCTGTATAAAACCTCGCGCCCGCATATCGCCATCGTCGGCAATGTCGGCGGCACCGAGCATTTTCGCAATGTGCTGCGCCACAAAGTCATTACTCACCCGGAAATCATTTCGCTGCGGGTCGACGAAAGCCTTTACTTCGCCAATGCGGCCTATCTGGAAGATACCATCTACGCCCTGCTGGCGGAAAACCGCGACGCCAGGCATGTGGTGCTGATGTGCTCGGCGGTCAACGAGATCGATCTGAGCGCGCTGGAAACGCTGGAAGCCGTCAACCAGCGCCTGACCGAATTACAATTGAGCTTCAACCTCAGCGAAGTCAAAGGCCCGGTGATGGACTGCCTGGCCAGGACGCGGTTTTTACAGCGCCTAAACGGGCAGGTATTCCTTACGCAGCATCAGGCCATTGAAGCGCTGAAAGAAACTCTGGAATGCACTGGTAATGATCCGCAGGCACAGGACACCGCTGCCGGGGAATACAAACCGCCCGGGCAAAAAGAATCCACCTCAGGGAAAACCAAACCCGACCAAATCCGTTAACGTAAGAAAAGTCAATACCCGCGGCCGCTTTTTCACCTGGCCGGCCGGCAGCGGGCATTGCGCCGGCAGTCGGCTTATTGTATTGTGGCTGCCGGCCCCCACAGTGGCTGCGCGCAGGCTGGGCGCTACCTGCAAACCCGAGTATCAATACCGAAGACCCAATGACCCGCTTGTTAAAAGACCCTATCGGACAGCTGCGCCTGGCGGGATTTGTCGAAGGCACAACGCTGATTTTACTGCTGTTTGTAGCCGTTCCGCTGAAACGCCTCGGCGACTACCCGACTGCGGTGACAATCATGGGGCCGATACACGGCTTTACTTTTATCGCTTACCTGATAATGGCGACAAACGCCGTATCGGGTGGCGGCTGGCGCGCCGGGGAAATCGCCCGCGTGCTGATTGCCGCCGTCCTGCCCTTCGGCACTTTTATCAACGACCGATACCTGGCCCGCAAACACACTGAGTTCCTTCAGTCTCAGGAGAGCTAATACCCGTGACATACTTGTGGATAAAAGCACTGCATATCAGCGCAATTTTTGTGTGGATGGCCGCCATGCTGGCGGCGCCCGCCGTTATCGCCTGGCTCGGGCGGCAGAGCATTGAAGTTCGCACAGCGGCCGCGCCGGCAAGCCGCACCCTGTTTCGCCGGCTGAGTGTACCGGCGATGATACTGACCTGGGCGCTGGGTCTGTGGCTGATGAGTTCCGGCAGCTGGATGGCGTCGGGCTGGATGCACGCCAAGCTGCTGTTTGTGGTTATCGTCTCCGGCGTTCACGGTATGTATTCCGGGATGCTGCGCCGTATCGCAAGCAATAACGACTTTACCCCGCCCGGTTGGATCAGCTATTTACTGCCGGCCAAGATTGCGATGCTGGTGGTGATTGCGGTGCTGGTGATTGTCAAGCCGTTCTGAGTTTTTAGCGCAAACACAGTAATGGATATCAGTTACTGCGTACTCACATCAGTGCCGATATATTCATAGAGTGCACGCATGAAACTACTAAACTCTGATAGGATTTTTTAATACTACACGAGTGATAACGAGATTTCCCCCATGATACTGCAGCGAAGAATGCAGATTGCTTTAGTCCAATCTTTATAATTCTGTAATAAACTTATTCGCAATTGCGATAGAAATTTAGACGACATATACTGGCCCACCATTTTGACGTTCACCGGTGACGGCGACACTGTCGTGGCCATCACACGGATTATTTTTTAACAGTGGAGGTTTCAATGTCGACCTGTTCACGCTCTAAATTCTTATCACTGGGTCTGGCCACAGTATTGATCATAAGCGCCTGCGGCGACGATAAAGAAAAGGTTGTACAAGTGCCGGCACAGGCCGACAAGGTAATGTTGATCGCCTCATTCGACAGTGTGCCCGAGGGCGGTGTGCTGCTGCGCAATGGCGAGCAGCAAGTACGCATCGAAAGCGACGGCGTTCACCAGTTGTTTCTTGTCGCGCAGGGGGAAACATTTGCGCTCGAGGTTGCCGAGCCGCCCTATGACAGCCAGTGTGATATCAGTAATGGCGAAGGCACCGCCACTGGTATGGATGTGCGCGATATCGTCGTCCACTGTTATGATATCGACTCAGCGCCCATTCTCAACACGCCCGAGGAGGCAATTGAGTCGTCGTATAAACGCCAGTCCTATGTCTTCTTTTTTGCGATGGACATAGAGGGAGCTGAAATGGCGTTCTCCACCAGTCTGGTATCGGCACCTGAGGGCGCAACGTTTATCGAAGAGGCATATATCCGGCCTCACGATAACTACCATCCCTCCCCGCCCTATCAGTCCTATGTGCTGATCTTTCACGCTGATACGGTTGGGGATTATCGCTTTACCATTTCCGCTTCAGACGGCTCGTCAATCAGCTCAAAAGAAATACTGGTTACCCTGCAGAATCAACCGCCGAGCATATTCAACGTCGATATTCAGCCCACTGCGCCCAACACGCTGGACATACTGGAGTTGCCGTATTTGTGGTTTTCCGATCTGGAAGATGAAGTGACCAATAACATACAATGGTATGTGAATGACACGCTGGTGCTCGAAGGGGCGGAGAAAGGGGAACTGGCGGCAGAGTATTTCAGCAAAGGCGATACCGTCAAAGTGGTAGTGACAGCCAGTGACGGCAGCAACGAGGTCAGCCAGGAGGACACCACCGTTATCGGCAATGCTGAGGGCCGCTTGAGCCTGATCAATATGCCAAAGCTCATCGCTGAGGGCGAACTGGTGGAATTCGACATCGTCTGGGAAGATCCCGACAACGATAGCATTCCCACGGGCATCGTACTGCAAGGGCCTACCGGAGCCAGCGTCGATGCAGCGGGCAAGGTATCCTGGCAGGTGCCCGATCTGGCCTTTTCCAGCCAGCAATTCGAGTTCAGTTTTTCCGTTGCCGATACAGACCAGGCTCCTGTGTCGGGCTTCATAGAGGCTATCGGCACTGAAAAAAACGCGCCAATCGTCAGAACCAGCACAGCTGTAACCACTCAAGGCAGCCATCTGAAACTACTGGCTACAGCCAGCCCCGATATCAACGGCGTGCAGAAAATCTATGCCTCCGACGGCTCCAACCTGGTGTTCTCACTGCAATATGATAACGGCGGATTTCATCAGGATTGGGCGTATCCGTACAACCTGATAGACAACGGCACTATCCGCAGTATCTCTTTGGCCGACGTCGACGGCGACAACACCGATGATCTCCTGGTAGCCGGCGGCAAAACCGTTGCCATTATCAATGGCCGCAGTGGCCAGCTGATTGGCAAGCACGAGTACGACTTCCATATACTCGATATCGAGGCTGCCGATTTCAACAACGACGGCAATTTACAGGTCGCCATTCTGCTCACACAGAGCCACCACTCGAGCAACCAGACACTTTATCTCGCCCGCGCGACTGAGCTGGCCGACTACCAGATAGTCGTCGGCACCCGCTACGGCCGGCGCTTGGCGGTGGGCAATGTCGATAGCGATCCGGCTCTGGAGATCATTGCATCGGCCGGCAGTGTCTACGACGGCGTTACCCTGACCAATGAATGGCTGCGCTCGACTGAGTTTGGCGATTATCTCGCAGTGGGCGACCTGGACAACGATGGCATCGATGAGATTATCGGCGCCACCTCCGACAAGCTGTCGGTATTCAGTGCCGCAAGTAAAGAGCGCCTGCACCAGATCTCCGCTACAACCTGCAGCCTGCAAACTGCCGATGTGCTCGACGATGCCGCATATGAAGTCCTTATCGGGCCCTGTTATGGCGAAGGCCTGAAAGCCTATCAGTGGACCAACAATGCACTAACGCCGGTATGGACAGCCGATGACAGCACCGAAACCAGCCACCATCTCAGTGCCGGCGACGTTGACGGTGACGGCAATATTGAAATCGTCTATCAAAGCAACTATCGACAAGCACGCGGCTCCATTGGCGTCATTGAGCCCGCCGCCGCAACCCTGCCGCAATGGATCGATACTGAACAGAGCGGGTTCAGATCCGGCTTCTGGGCGGGGGGCATACAGACAGGGGGCACGGAGGCTTTTACCGCGGTATTTCTCGCCACGCAATGGAGCAGCGCCAATTTTAACGATAGCGGCACACGTGTAGTCCGGATCAACGCATCAGGAGAGCTGACAATATCGCCACAACTGGACGGCAATACCGGTTCGGGCTCCGGAATGGTCCTGATCGATACGGACAACAATGAGCAACGCTGGTTAGTCGGCCTGAGCCGATACTGCGCCGTCATCGATCCCGATACCAGCGCTACCGAATGGAGTTCCGGCCCAAATTCTTTCAGCAATGCCTGCAGGAATATAAAGGCGGTGGACACCGACGGCGACGGTATCAGCGAAGCAGCCTTCATCAATAACGGCCGCCTGGAGATCCATAATATCGCAGAACAGAGACTGCTATGGAGTTCTGATTTGAACTATCAGGTCATCGATTTCGAAATAGCTAACCTGGACGAGGACGTAGATCTGGAAATCGCCATTTCCAGCCATAACAGCAGTAGAATCTACGATCGCAATAATGATACCTACGTTCTGCTGGCAAGCTCCGACAGAGGGCTGCAGTTTCATACCAGTTACGATATCGACCAAGACGGCAATCAGGAGTTGGTTGCTACCGATAGTCGGCGCCCCACCAAAGCGGTAGAGTTTATCGACAGTGAGTTTTCTACCATTAACAGTTTTACCACCTTGAATTGGGCAGACGACGTCATGATTAGAACTGCCACGGAAATCTATGTCGTCGAAAGAGCCCCCTTCAGTAACAACAACAGCCATATCGCCTCTTACAACCTGTCCACCGGGACAAGAAACTGGCGATCCCCTGATCTGTTAGGCAAACTATCAAAAAACGCCTTGCGGGCAGGCCCGCTGGGAGCCGAGGGCTCGCGCGGGCTATTGATCAGTACGGACCGAGCTATGTATATCTTTCCTTAGCTCAGTGTAGCGGACTGTTTAACCACCGATTTTCAGCCTCAGCCGCCGCTCAAACCGCAGGATAAACATAACTCGACTGCACCCCGAGCGGCAGCCCCAGGGCCCAGTAAATCAGCAGAAACGCCGTCCACGCCACCAGGATGGCGATCGAATAGGGCAGCATGATCGACAGCAGCGTACCGATGCCGGTGCCTTTGACATAGCGCTGGCAATAAACCACCACCAGGGGGAAATAGGGCATCAGCGGGGTGACGATATTGGAAGCGGAATCGCCGAGGCGGTAGGCCGCCTGAGTGAGATCCGGGGAAATATTCAGCTGCATCAACATCGGTACAAAAATCGGCCCGAGCAGCGCCCACTTGGCCGAGGCCGAGCCGACAAACAAATTGACGAAGGCCGTCAGCAGAATCAGCCCGACGATGGTTACCATACTCGGCAGCGCCAGCGCCCGCAGTACCTCGGCGCCTTCGATCGCCAGCAGTGCGCCCAGGTTGGATTTGCCGAAAGCATCGATAAACAGCGCGCAGAAAAACGCCATCACCATATAATAGCTCATGCTGTGCATGGCCTTGGTCATGGCGTCGATGACATGCTTGCTGTTCTGGAACGTGCCGGCCATATAGCCGTAAACCACACCCGGCACTACAAACAACAGGAAAATCAGCGGCACGATGGAGCGCATCACCGGTGCGGCAAATGAAGCCAGCTGACCGTCCGGCGCGCGCATCGGCGAGTCCTGCGGCCAAAGAATCAGCACCAGTGCGACAATGCCGAGTACCATTACCCACAGCGATACACTCAGCGCTCTTTTCTCCCGCGCGCCGAGCTCGTCAAAACTCGGCACATCGGCCGGATCGCCGTCCACCGGGGTGTTCTGCAGGCGCGGTTCGACCACCTTGTCGGTCAGATACCAGCCCAGCAGAATGATCAATACGCTGGAAGCCGAGGTGAAGGCCCAGTTATTGAGCGGATTGACCTGAATATCCGGGTCGATGATCTGCGCCGCGCTCTGGGTAAAGCTCTGCAGCAGCGGATCGATGGCGGAGGGCACAAAGTTGGCGCTGAAACCGCCGCTGACCCCGGCAAAGGCGGCGGCAATACCCGCCAGCGGGTGGCGCCCCATCGCATAGAAAATCACCCCCGCCAGGGGGATGACCAGCACATAGCCGGCATCGGTGGCGGTGTGGCTGACAATGGCCACCAGAATGATGGACGGCGTCAGCAGCGACTTCGGGGTGGCGTCGAGCATGCGCTTGATGGCCGCGTTGATAAAACCGGAGTGCTCCGCCACCCCCACCCCCAGCATCGCCACCAGCACCACGCCCAGGGGCGCAAAGCTGGTAAAGATGGTAACCATGCGTGACAGGAAGTCGGCCAGACTGGCGCCGGTGAGCAGGTTATTGACCACCACCGGTTCGCCGCTGCGCGGATCGATGGCATCGAAGCTGAAATTTGACAGCAGTGCCGACAGCACCCATACCACCACCAGGCTGATCAGAAAAATAATGGCGGGGTCGGGCAGTTTGTTGCCGACTCGCTCCACCTTGTCCAAGGCGCGATCCACCCAGCTATTGGCACTATTCATATCAGAGTTTCCCGTTATTATGATTTGCTATTGCAGATGCAGAGGGATAGTGCCACAGGCAGCAGGTAGAAAAAACCTCATCGGGCAAATATCGCCAGCACAGCAAAATATAGCGTGAGTCCGCAGCACAAATGTGAACGGCGGGGGTTTTGTGGCATCCCCTTTGTGACATCACCTTTGTGACATTCCCCGGGCAGTTTGTGATCAATTGTGGCAGCGCTGGACGCGCGCGGATTGCAGGTATTACTATCAGCGCTCGATCGACCGTGCCGACATCTGACTGCCTGCGGATCATCACCGGGGACGATAAGTAGAATGGGCGATAATAATGCGAACAATAACAAAGCTCCCGGCTGGGTCTTATTGACCCTTGGCGTAGTCTACCCCGGCGGGGTGATTGCCTTCGAACTGTCGACTCGCTGGTGCGCGGAAATTTTTTTCGATCCGATGCCGTCGTTCTGGCACGGCCTGATGATAGCGGCGGTACCCCTGTCAAACTTTCTGCTGTGGCGACAGCTCAGAAGCGGCGACTTTCAATACAGCGGCGCCGTGAGTTTTCTCGCCGCTCTGGCCATCGGTGTCGCCGCCGTATATACGCTGGTGTTTTTACCGCTGACGCCGATCGCCGCTGTCGCCATTATCTACTTCGGCGCCGGGCTGCTGCCGCTGGCGCCACTGATTTCCCTGGTAGTGGCGATTATGCTGTGGCGGCGCTACCGCGCGGCGTGCGCCGGGCAAGGCTGCCGCGTCCTGCCGCCGTGGCAGGGCGTCTGCGCGGCGCTGCTAATCCTGGTGGTACTGGACATTCCCCAGGCGGCAACCGAACTGGGCATTCGCTGGGCGGCGAGCCAGTCGCTGCAACAAAACCGCCGCGGCCTGCAGCTGTTGCGTCTGCTCGGCGACAAGGATTTATTGCTGCGCCGCTGCTACGACCGCAGCGGCCGCGCCGCCGGCCCCCTGAGCCTGTCCACTAGGCTGCTGTTTTATCGCAGTGATCTTGTCTCCAGCACACAGGTCAGGGAAATTTTCTACCAGGTAACCGGCGAGCCGTTTAACTATCGCCCGCCGCCGTACAGCGGCGGGCGCTGGCGCTGGGCCGATGAATTTCAGTTTGACGGCGACCAGGGCGGCACCGAGATCGGCGGCAGACTCAGGGGACTGTATCTGACCACATCGCGCATCGACGGATCGCTGAACGGCGATGAGGGTGTCGCCTATCTGGAGTGGACGCTGGCATTCAGCAACAATGCCCGCAGCCAGCGCGAGGTCAGACTGCAACTGGCGCTGCCGCCGCAGGGCGTAGTCTCCCGCGCAACCCTGTGGGTCAACGGCGAAGAGCGCGAAGCCGCCTTTGCCGGGCGCGCCCGGGTCAGCAATGCCTACCAGAGCGTAGTGCGCACGCTGCGCGACCCGCTGCTGGTGACCACCCGTGGTACCGACCGCATACAGGCGCAGGCTTTTCCCCTGGCGCCCAACGGCGGCACCATCAAATTCCGTCTCGGTATCACCGCACCGCTGCAGCTGTTGGGGGAGGATCGCGCGCAACTGTTACTGCCGGCCATCGTCGACAGAAATTTCATTATCGGCGACAGGCTCGAGCACAGCATCTGGCTGGAAAGTCGCCAGCCGTTGCAAACCAACCTGCCGGCGGCACAGCTGCAAAACCTGCAGGCATCTGTGCACCGCATCAATGCAACTCCCAACGACAGTGTGCTTTCCTACCCCAGAAAAGTCATCACCGTCGCGCGCAGCGGCGGCGGCGCGGCGCGCTGGGCACAGTTACACAGCGGCCAGCCAGTGGTGCAGAAAATCGTCGCGCGCACTGTCGAACCGGCCGCGGCACTGTTGATCGTGCTGGACGGCTCCGCCAGAGCCGGCGCTGCGGTCGGCGCCATTACCGCCGCTTTCGAAAAAATTCCGGCGGGCGTGCCGGTGGGGCTGCTTATCGCCGCCGAGCAGCCGCTTTATATTCCCGTGAAGGCGTGGCAGGCGGCGCAGCGGCAACGCCTGACCGAAGCCCTGAACGGTTTCGACTTTGCCGGCGGTCAGGACAATGCGGCAGCGCTTGGCCGCGCCCTGCGCGAGTTGGAGAAATATCCGGGCGGCGAGCTGTTATGGATTCATCTGCCGCAGCCGGTGGCCTTCAGCCACAGCACCGCCGCCTTCGAACAGGCCGCCGCCCGCCTGACCCGGCTGCCGCGCACCGTGCTCTACAGCCTGGCGCCCGGCCCCAACAAACTGCTGGCAAGCGGCAACTGGTCGCTGCAGGCGCGAACGCTGGGCGCGGTCAAGGGTGTGGAGCGCGATCTCGGCAACTACTTTGCCACCGCCCTCGAGGCGGGCCGGCACTATCACTACCAGCGCGACAGCGTCGCCGATACCGCGGACCTTGTCAGGGGCTCGGATCACATTGCGCGGCTGTGGGCGCGGGATCGTATTCACCAGCTGCTGCTGGCCGGCGGCGACAATCGCCAGCGGGCCATTGAGATTGCCGCCGCCCACCAGTTGGTAACGGCGGTCAGCGGTGCGGTGGTGATGGAAAATGCCCGCCAGTACGCCGACAACGATCTCGACCCGGTCGACCCCAATACCGTGCCGACCATTCCGGAGCCGCGCCAGTGGCTGCTGGCGCTGCTGGTGATGGCGATAATGCTGTGGATACTGAAAAAACAACAACCCAATACCGCCGCGCCGGCGCCGCTTTCGCCCGGGACTTGAGCTGGCTGGCGGCGCTCGGCGCCTGCCAGCTGGCCGCCTACTGGCACAGCTGGCGCTGGCTCTACGGCCGTGCGGAGGAACTTGTCGGCCTGCTGGCGGTGGCCGCGGTGATCGCCGGCCTGGCGGCCGGCACGGCACTGCGCCAGCGGCGGGTATTTCGCTTCTCACTGCTGCCGCTGATGCTATTGCTGCTGCTTTACGGGCTGTGCCATATGCTGCCGCTGCCGCCAATCCTGCGCGCCGCCATTGCCTGCCTGTCACTGTCGCTGACGCTGCACCTGGCCACGTTTGGCCGCCCGCCGGTGGCCGCCTACTGGGGCATGGTGCTGTGCGCCCTGCCGGTGGTGCCGTCGCTGCAGTTTTACCTCGGCTACCCGGCGCGCCTGCTGAGCGCCGGGCTCACCGTACCGCTGTTGAATATGAACGGCCTGGCGGTGCGGCGCGAGGGCACCTACCTGGTCTGGCAAAATCAAATGCTGCAGTTCGACGCGCCCTGCAGCGGTGTCACCATGCTCTGGGCCGGCCTGCTGCTGACTTTCAGTGTCGCCTATCTGCGCGCCTTCAGCTTCTGGATGACGCTGCAGGCACTGGGCATCTGTGCAGTGTTCATCATCTGCGGCAATGTGCTGCGCGCCGCCAGCCTGTTCTACCTGCAGACCGGGCTGTGGCCCGCCGCACCCCACTGGTGGCACGAGGGTGTCGGCGTTATGGTATTTCTCGCCACGGCAGCAGCGCTGCTGGTTGCGCTCAACGGCTTGCGGCCGTGCTGGCGCGGCTGAGCAGCTCGCTGCCGGCGCTGGGCTGTGCTGCGCTTTTCGCCGCACTGGCGCCGCTGCTGGTGCCGTCGACAAGCGCGCCGCAGCTGCCAAGCGCGGCATTTCCAGGCTGGCCCGAGCAGTATGAAGGCCGGCGCCTGCACCCATTGCCGCTGTCAGCGCGAGAGCGGCGCTTTGTGCGGGATTTCCCCGGCCAGGTAGGCCGGTTTTCCGACGGTGAGCGGGAAATCATCGTCCGCTGGTTGCATTCACCCAGCCGCCGCCTGCACCCGGCGGCCGATTGTTTTCAGGGCATCGGCTACAGCATCACCCCACTGCCACTGCAGCGCAACGCTGAGGGCACTGCCATGGGCTGCTTCTCCGCCGGCAAATCCGCCCGCCGCCTGCGGGTGTGCGAATATATCACCGACGGCGCCGGCAACAGCTGGAGCGACGTATCGGCCTGGTACTGGCAGGCAATATTGAACCGGCAGCCACAGGGCTGGTGGTCGTTTGTCGTCGCCGAGCGGCTTTAAGCGCACAACCTTCACGGTTCTTTAAACTGCCTCGAATAAAATGCCGTATATACAGGCAGACTGCCCACCGCCCGCTTGCAAAGGTCCCGCGCTGAGATGATATCCGCCAAGCCGCTGCGCCCGTTGTTATTCGCCGCGCTGACACTGCTCCTGACCCTGCTGACAAGCAGTTGCACAACACTGCAGCCGCTGCCGAAGTCCGCGCCCACCGACGCCCGCATCGCACAGTTTGCCGCCATCCCGGCGCCGCCGCTGCAGCAACCGGCCACCGTCTACTGGAACGATTACATGGTGCCGTTTGTGGAAGCCGGCACCGACACCGATGCCGCCCTGATGCTGGGCATGATACACGCCCACCTGCGCCTCGGCTCCATGGAAATCGGCAAACGCGTGGCCCTCGGCAGAATCTCGGAAATGTTCGGCCCGCTGACCACCGATATCGACGCGGCCCTGCGGGCGCTGGGCGTCAACCGCGCGGCGGCGGCGGTGATCGCGCAGATGCCCGCGGCGAGCAGGGCCTGGCTCGAGGCTTATGTCGCCGGTGTCAATCACTATAAATCCCATCTCAAAGCGCTGCCTCACGAGATGCGGGTGCTGAATATGGACGATGAACCCTGGCGGCTGGAGGACAGTATCGCCCTGGGGCGGCTCGGCGGCGTCGATGTCAACTGGCTGGCCATCGTATCGCTGCTGCCGCAGCGGGCAAAAGCGCAATGGCCGCAGATCTGGCAGCGTATCGCCCGCACTCAGGCCGAGACCATAACCAGTTTTCAGGTACCGGCACAAACCGCTGCCGCATCCGCCAGGCCCCGGCAACTGCAGCTGCTGGCGCAGATGCTCGCGCCCTATATCCGCGCCGGCAGCAACTCCTTCGCCGTGGCCGGTCATCGCAGTGCCGCCGGCGCCCCCATTATTGCCAACGATCCGCACCTGGGTTTTGCCATTCCCAACCTGTGGTTAATCGCCGGGCTGAAATCCCCGGGTTATCATGTCGTCGGTATGATGCCCGCCGGGCTGCCGATTTTTGCTTTCGGGCGCAACGCCGACCTGGCCTGGGGCGGTACCAATATGCGCCAGGAAGCCAGCGATTTCGTCGAACTGGATGAGCGCGAAAACACCACCTCCGAAACTCACACCATCAAAAGACGCCTGTGGTGGGATGCTGAATCGAGCAACCGTCTGAGTGCTTACGGGCCGGTTATTTCCGATGCCGAGGTGCTGGCTTTTCCCGCCGGCAAGCAGGTGGCCCTGCGCTGGATCGGTCATCAGCCCAGTGACGAGATCAGCGCCATGCTCGGCGTTGCCAAGGCCGGCGGCTGGCGCGATATGTACAAAGCCATCGAGGGTTTTTCCATTCCCGGCCAGAACTTCATCTTTGCCGATACCGCCGGCAATGTCGGCCACCTGCTGGCCGCCTGGATACCGAAGCGCCAGCCGGTATTTCCCAGCGACTTATGGGTAACACCCGAGCAGAGCGACCGGGCCTGGCAGGATATTTACAAACCGGATCGCCTGCCCTACCTGGTCAATCCGCAAACCGGTGTGATTGCCTCGGCCAATAACAAACCGGTGGCAGCGGCGGATCTGCGCCTCGGCTGGCTGTTCAGCCCGGATGACCGGGTCAAACAAATCTACAACAGGCTGGCCGCCAGGGAGCGGTGGTCGCGCGCCGATATCAAGCAACTGCAGCAGGACGTTTACAGCGCCAGTCATATTGCGGTGCGGGATACGCTGATCGATGTCAGTGACAAGCTCGACTTGAGCCCGCGGGCGCGGCGGGCGCTGGCGGCTATCGCTAGATGGGATGGCCATTTTCACGCGCAGTCGGCAACCGCCTATCTCTACCATGTGTGGCTCTCCAGCTTCACGCCGCTGCTCTATGAGGGAGATATGTTTGAACTGTGGAGCAGAAACAGCCATCTGCCTCACCTGGTCAACGAAGATCTCAGACAGCGGCCGGCCGCTGAATTACAACCGCTGCTCGAGGCATCGCTGCAGCAAACCGCCGCGCACCTGGAAGACGGGCGGGTATGGGGCGATATCCACCGCCTGAAGGTGCAGCACTTTCTCGGCAATATTCCACTGCTGGGCCGGCGCTACCGCTGGTACGATATCCCCGTGCCCGGCTATTCGGAAACCATTATGAAAACCGCCGGTGATCTCACCGCGGAGAAACACGCGGCATTTTACGGTGCGCAGTCGCGGCATGTTTCCGATTTGAGTGATATCAATGCCAATTATTTTATACTTTTCGGCGGGCAGGACGGCTGGATAAATTCGGCCAATTCCATTGATCAGGTGCCGCTGTGGCAGCGGGGGGAGTATATTCGGGTGCCGATGGAGTTGGAGGAAGTTAGAAGAACGTTTCGGCAAATTACCTCTTTTACTGTGCAGGCAAAACCCTCTGTGGCTGTGCGATAGTCTATGGGGGCGGTGCCAGCCGACCCGGCCCTCTGCGGGTGTTGGGGTTCGAGACACGCCGTGAATACCCGCAAGCGGGCCCGGCCCGAAATCACAGATTTCGGTCGTTCCGCGGGGCGAAGCGGTGCTTCGCCTTTGTCCGCTCCACCCCTGTAGGCTTCTCGCCAGCATCCCTGCTGTCGAGAGTCTCGAACCCCAACACCCGCAAAGGGCCTGCCACTGCAGTGCTAAAATAAATAGCTCAAACCGCCAGACAACTGCGTATTGTGTGTATATTTATCGTCCCCAATCAAATTCGTATTATAAATATAATCCCGATAGTCAAAGCGCAGTATGATGTCCCGCGTCAGCGCTATCTGATAACCGATACCGATGGTGTAGGTAAAACTGCCCTCGCCGCCAAAATCCGTATCGCCGATGCCGGCAACCAAGTAGAGCGACGACAACCTCGCATTGGCTTCGGAGAAGAACAGTTCCCCCTGAAACAGGTTATAGCCCACCAGAAAATCAAAGTGGCGAAAGGTGCGGTCGCCGCCGGAGAAAATCTTGCCCTGACTTTCCTCGAAAGACGACAGCGAGGCATCCGCTTCGAGGTAGTTCAACTGCATGAAGAAGTTTTCATCGGTATTGAAAGTGGCGTTGATCCCGTATACCAGATCGCTGCTGAAATCCTCGATATTGATTACCCCGGCAAACACGCCGACATCGAAATACTCGGTATCGATATCCTCGGCACTGCTCTGCGCCGTCGCGCTCGCTGCCGCCAGCACCGCCTGCCCGAGAAAAACCGCCAGCGCGGTGTTTTTGGTCTTTAGAAAAATGCGTTGAAACCAATATTCCATCGATCGAGTCTCTCGTCGTCATTGTCGGCTGAAATGGTGTAGCTTTGATAACCGGCGCGAATCAGAAAATTCCGGCCGATATAGTAATTGGCGGCCAGGCCGTAACTGTAAAAATCCTCGTCTTCAAACTCCAGCGGCGTCAGCTCGGGCTGCGATTCAATCTCTATGGTGCCGCCGCCAAGTATCAGCACCGGCGACAGCCGCCACTGGGAAAACGGCTCGATCAGCACATTCAGATTGTAGTAATCGCCCCTGATTTCATTGTCGTACAATTTGCCGACTTCACCCTCCAGACCCAGCCAGCTCAGCGGCCGGTAGCCCAGGGTAAAGCTGAAGGTGTCCATGCCGTCGACCTCATCACTGGAAAGCTGCCCGGCATTGAAGCCGGCGCGCCAGCTGTTTTTCAGGTAGTCGCCGTAGCTGACCGAAGGCAGGTCCACCGGCTCGCCGGTGGGCAGCAGCGTGCGCGCCACCTGTGAAGCGCGGGCCCAGCCGCTGCGGCCGTCGCGCATGCGCAGTTCATACCAGCCTGTACGCCGCGTCAACACTTCGATGGTTTCACCCTGCTCGATGGTATAGAACACCGGATAGCCGCGACCCGGCCCGGTGTGCAGTTCGACAAAGGGGTCGATCACCTCCAGCTGCAACAGGCGCTGTTCGCCCTCCTGCGCCAGCGCCGGGTTGGCACAACAGGCCCAGGTGATCACTAGTCCGATAAATTTAGCAAACCGCATAACAGCTCCACCCGCAAAATTCAGTACCTTAGACATTTCGTACTTAACCAACTCGTACTTAACCATAGCTCAGTGCTTAAAACAGAAAATTGATACCCACCGCCAGCTCGACATTCTGCGTGGTTTTCTTATCGTCCAGGAACTCGCGTTCGAAAATATGATCGCGCAGGTGAATATCACAGGTTAACCAGTCGTTGAGCACGACCTTATAGGTGGCTCCCAGTACCAGCCCCGTCTGCGTATCCCCGGCGAATTCGACATTGCCGAGTCCGGCGGTGAGGTACAGGTTGGTATTGAACTTATTGCGCGCGCCAAAAAATGAGCGCCCGTAAAACAGGCGATAGCCGGCAGTGACGTGGGTGTAGGTAAACTCTTTATCGCTGTCGCTGAGGAAGTCATTGCCCAGCGCCTCTTCAAAGGCGGCGCGGCCGACATCGGACTGACCGTAGCCAAGCTGGGCGATGAAGCGCGGATCAATGTGAAAGGTAAAGGCGAGACCGGTCACTGCGCTGTTGCCAAAATCCTCCACCGACAGGCTGCCGGTGTATACCCCCAGTTCGAATCGCTCCGTGTCTATCGCTGCGAACTCGGCCTTTTCTACAGTCTTATCCGGTTGAATGATCGTTATCGATGAGTCCTGATCCCGACTATCCTGTGCAAATACAGCCCCGCCACCGGCAATACCGATGCCGCCGAGAAGCATTGCTGACAGTGTGCGCAGACCTTTTTTTACCATGACAGCTCTCTTGTTCGATGTATCAATCGCCGCCAATGCTAGCGCCGATGCATAGGCCACTCCAATAAAAAAAGGTATGTGCCGTGACAAAGTTCTGAAATTTTGAGACCCATCCCGCTGCATCTGTGACGGACATTGTTTTTTTCGTCAATGCGGCTATGGGGGCCCAAATATGTGTTATATGCTGATTGGCAACGGTATTAGTCCGCAAGCACCAGCTCGGGAGCAGGCTCGGAAGGATGGCGCGCACACCAGAAAAAAGGAAGCGGGCGCCTTTAGACTCTCGGCGGTGAGGCAGAAGCATCGGCACCTGTCTCTATACCGGTACCTATATTAGTAAGCCCGTAAGCCCGATCGCAGGCCGCTGGCGAGTGCGAGGCTTTTCTGACTTTAAAAATCGCCGGCGATGATTACCGCCGACTTCGAAAACAGCATGGACGCCGGGCAAACGGGCATCAGCCTGAGTGGAACCATAGCCAATTTGCTGTAAGTGGATGCTGTAACGCCATGCGAAAAAAAATAGCCATTACCTTTTGTGTGACCCTGTTATTGTCGAGCCTATCGGCAGCCAATGGGGAAAACAATGCCAGCCCCGCGGCCGAAGCCCAGGCGCTGTCGACGCTGAAGAGCATTTCCGGCGGGCTGCAGACGCTGAAAAGCGAAGTGGTCTCGCTGAATAAGGACCTGCGGGTAATGGAAGAAACCCTGCTGTTTCCCTCCAGCACCAAGTATTCGGTATTTGTGTCGTTGAGTTCCGGCCAGTTTTTTACCCTCGAAAGCGTCAAGCTCAAACTCGACGGCAAACTGGTGGCCACCCATATCTACTCGGAAAGCCAGCGCCAGGCACTGACCCGGGGCGGCATTCAACGGCTCTACGTCACCAATCTGAATGAGGGCCGGCATACGGCCACGGCTTTCTTTACCGGACTCGGGCCCAACGGCCGCGCCTATAAGCTGGCGGAAACGCTGACCTTCGAGAAGGGACCCGCCGGGGAATACCTGGAGCTGGCGGTGGGCGATGACGGCGCGGCGCAGGAACCCGTGGTCCGCCTGAAGCAGTGGTGACGGCAGATGGCAACGGCGCTTACCAGGATTAACGACAAGACCACAGCCGGCCGGCTGCAGCGCTGCGGGCGGTCACTGTTTGCCGGCGTCGCGGTGTGGCTGGGTATCAGCACCGCGGGCTTCGCCACGACCACCTTCGAACGGAACGTCAGCTCTCCGCACGACCTGGAGTGGGGCACGGTCCTGTTCGACTACTACCAGCAGGACTATTTCTCCGCACTGATCGAGTACGACTACGCCTACACCCTCGACAATCCGCTGGCACACAATCAGTCCGGGCGCCTGCTGCAGGGCGGCATGCTGCTGTCCTACGGTATTCCCGACGACTCCAACGAGATCTTTCAATCGCTGCTGGGGGAAAATATCGCCACCCCGGTACGCAATGCCGCCTGGTATTACCTGGCGAAGCTGCTCTACCACAAGGCCGAGCCGGTAAAGGCCGCCGCTGCCCTGCAGCGCATCGAAGGCGAGCTGCCACCGCAGCTGCGCACCGAGTATCACTACCTGGCGACGCTGATCAACAACAAAGGCGAGCGCCTGCCGACCACAGAAAAAGTCATCAGCACCCTGCCGCGGCGCAATCCCCACTACTCTTACCTGCTGTTTAACTATGCCATCAACCAGCTGGCCCGGGATGAGGCCGAAGCGGCGCTTGTCAATCTGCAGCGCGTTACCCAGTTTGCCGGCCACAGTGAGGAGCTGGCCAACCTGGCCGACCGCGCCCGCCACGGCATGGCGCAACTGGCGCTGAAGGAGGGCGATCTGCTCGCCGCCTGGAGTCATTTGCAGAGCATCCGCACCACCGGGCTGTACTCCAACCGCGGGCTGCTGAGCTATGCCTGGACGGCGATTAAGCTGGAGCAGTTCAACGACGCCATTCCCGCCCTGCAGATCCTCAACGACCGCTCGATTGCCATTCCCGAAGTCCAGGAGGCGAAGGTGCTGCTGGCCCACCTCTACGAACAGGAAGGCTCGCCGAGAAAGGCGCTGAAAAGCAATCTGCTGGCCATCGAGGCCTTCAACGCCGGGCTCGAGAGTGTCGCCGAGGCCAGGCGCATTATCGGGCGGCAGGATGTGCCGAAGGAGTTTATTACCAACTTTGACGCCATTGTCGGCCAGTCCGACTGGTACAGTATCGAGCCGACGGTGGACTACCAGAAGCTGACCCCCTTCGTTATCGATCTGATTTCCAGCCACGCCTTCTCCGAGACGCTCAAGGAACTGACCGACCTCTACACCATCCAGGGCAATCTGTTGCACTGGGATACCCAGTCGGAACAGCACCGCCTGATCCTGGACAGTGCCGCCAGCAAAGAATTTGGCGGCGAACACAAACACCTGATAGCACAGCGCGACCAGCTGACCCGCGAGCTGAAAAACAAGAAGTCCGATCTGAAACTGTTTGCCCTGACACTGGCGGAAAAGGACCAGCAGCGGCTTACCGCGCTGGTGGATGCCATTGAACGGGAGCTGGCACTGCTGAACAGCCGCATTGAAAAACTCAAGCAGGCCGATAAGCCTTACCGCCAGCCGGCCGCCTACAAGGGCATGGTCTCGGAAAACCACCAGCGCATCCGGCTTAAACTGCAGCAAACCAACCGCTATATCGAAACGCTGGAGCCGGTGATGCGCAGCCTGGTCAACGCCGAACTGCAGAGGCACGAGGACCGCATGCAGTACTACCTGGCCCAGTCGCGGCTGGCCAAGGCGCGCCTTTACGACACTACGCTGATGACTCTGGACAGGGCAAAGTCCGAACGCAGCGGTGACCCCGCCGATGAGGAGCAGGCACAATGAAGCGCAAGATAACGACTGCAACGGGCCTGGTGACTGCAAACTGCCTGCTGGCCGCGTTGTACGGCTGCAGCTTTGGTGACACCAAGACCCTGGGCGACCTGAAATACAAGCCCGAGGTGGAAAAAAAGATCGAATTCGAACAGCTCGATCACCAGCAGGTGCGGGAGGAGTACCAGGAACTGCTGGCGCTGTTTAAGGACGAGGATCTCAAGGAACAGATCGAGCGGCGCATCGCCGATGTCTATATGATCGAGGGCGGCCACAAGCAGATCGAACAGCGGGAAACCAAAAGCTACTATATCGAAGCGATAAAAAGCTATCACGATATTCTGGAGAAATACCCCAATTCACCCGACAACGCCGATGTCCTCTACCAGCTGGCGCGCGCCTATGAGATGGACGGCCAGCAGGACCGGGCCATGAAAATGCTGGTACAATTGACCAGCCGCCACCCCAATTACAAAAACAATGCCGAAGCCCACTTCCGCATGGGCGACATCTACTTTAACAAGCAGTCCTATCGCAAAGCGCAGAACGAATACCTGATCGTTACGCGCATGAACAACCCGAAGCTGATCACCTACGCCCACTACATGCTCGGCTGGGCCTATTACAAGCAGCTCAACTACAATGCCAGCCTCAACGCCTTCGCCCTGGTGCTCAACCAGCTGCTGCAGGGCGAGGCGCTCGAGGACAGCAAAAGCACCCTGGTCGACGATACCATTCACTCCATGAGCCTGGGCCTGGCAAAGAGCGGCGGCGCCGCGGCAATCGAGAAAATTGCCTCGCTGCAGGGCAAGAGTTATCTGTGGCGTATCTACGACGATCTGGGTGAGTATTTTCTGGAAAAAGAACGCTATGAGGACTCGGCCGATACTTTCCGCCACTATGTGCAACGCTACAATTTCTCCGCCGAGGCACCACAGCTGCACGGCAAGCTGATCGACACCTACGTCAAAGGCGGCTTTCCCCTGCAGGCGCTGAAAGAAAAAGAAATCTATGTCGACTACTACGGCATTGCCTCCAACTACGCAGCGGTCAACGGCGGACTCAGCGACAGCGTCAGGGAGTCGCTGAAAGTTTATTTCGACGAGTTGGCCAGCCACTATCACGCCCGGGCACAGACCACACTGAAGCTGTATCACAAACAGAAGAAAGGCAAACAGGCCGGCAGGAAACTGGCCAAGCTGAAATCCGATTCCACGGTGGCCTTCGAGCGCGCCGCGCACTTTTACAGCCAGTATATCCTCACCTTCCCCAAAGACCCGCGCATCCCCGAATTCAACTTCCTCAAAGCCGAGGCCTACCTGTCGGCGGGGCAATACCCGCTGGCTATCGAGGAATTCGAGCGGGTTGCCTATCAGCTCAACGAGTTTGAAGAAGCCAGGCACCGCGCCCCCGCCGGCTACGCCGCCATCACCTCCTACCAGAAGCATATCGAGAGCCTGCAGGCGCAGAGCGAAAGCCACAAGCAGTGGCAGGCCAGGGCGGTGGAGAGTATGCTGAAATTCGCCGAAGTTTTTCACCAGGACGAGCGCTCGCCCTCGGTATTGACCAACGCCGCCGAGTATCTGTTCGGCCTGCAGCAATACCAGCGCGCCGTGGATGTTTCCCAGCGTATGATCGACAGCAACCCCAGCCTAGACCCGACGCTGAAAAAAACCGCTTACGGCATTATCGCCCACTCCTATTACAAGCTCGATCAGTACCAGCTGGCGGAAGCCAACTACGCCAACCAGCGCAGCCTGGCGGCGCGCAAGTCCGAGGAGTACAGCGAAATTTCCGAGCGTATGGCCAACGCCATCTACAAACGCTCCGAGCAGCTGGTGGCTGAGGACAACAAGAGCCAGGCCGTCGAACAACTGCTGAAGATCAAATCCCTGACGCCGGACTCCAAAGTGCGGGTGGCGGCCCAGTACAACGCCGCAACGCTGCTGCTGGGCGCGCAGCAGTGGGATGAGGCGATCGTCGAATTGCGGCAGTTGATCGCCGCTTACAGCGAGCACGAGCTGGCATTCGAATTTCCGCGCAAACTGGCTTTCGCCTTCGAGAAACGTCATTCATGGCGCGACGCCGGCGATACCTACCTGGCCCTGAGCCGCAATGACAAGGATGCCGAAGTGCGGCGCGACGCGCTGTTTCTGGCCGCCGAAATGTATGAGAAGGATAAAAACTACGCCACTTCCATCGATCTGTTCAAGCGCTATGCCAGAACTTACGAGCAACCGTTCGACGTCAGAATGGAGGCGCGCTACCGCCTTGCCAACCTGTATGAAGTCACCGACGATATCGCCAGGCAGCTGTTCTGGCTGCGGCGCATCGTCGACGGCGACCGCGAGGCGGGCAAGCAGCGCAGCGACCGCAGCCGCTGGCTTGGCGCCTGGGCCAACGTCAAGTATGGCGACTATTATGCCGCCGAGTTCCGCAGACATAAACTGACACGCTCACTGGCGAAAAGCCTGCCGAAGAAAAATAAAGCGCTAAAAAGCGCCGTGGGGAGGTATGAAATGGCAGCCGACTATGGAATTTTCGAATTTGTGACGATGTCGAGCTACAAGATAGCCGAACTCTATCAACAATTGGCTTTTGAGCTGCGCAATGCGCCGCGACCCAAAGGGCTGTCCGCCGAGGAGCGGCAGGTTTACGCCGAACTGATCGAGGAGCAGGCCATACCCCTGGACCAACTGGCGACGGATTTGCACTACGGCAATCTCGAGCGGGCCTGGAGCGGTGAGTTCAATAAGTGGATCAACAAGAGCTTCGTCGCCATGCGCGAGCTGGCGCCGGCGAGGTTCAACAAAGATGAATTGCAGGTGAGCTACGGTGATGAGATTCGTTAGCATGGGTAACAACAGGTATACGGCCAAAGCCGTGGCGGCACTGGCCGTGGTGGCGGGACTGGTGGTGGGACTGACAGGCTGCGCCTCACAGCAGACGGCACCGCAGATAGAACTGGCCCTGGATGCCTCGACACCGGCGCAGTTGCTGGAAACCAGCCAGTATATCCCGAAAAACGTCACCGACAAGGAAACCGGGGAAATACTGCCCTACCCCGCGGCACCCAACCCCTATACCGCACTGAAAGGCAGAATTTCTTCCCGGCATGTGCAGACATTTGTCGCCGCCAGACAGGCATTCCAGATCGGTGACCTGCCCCACGCCGAAAAGCTGTTGCGGAGCATCACCGCCGACGACACCAGACTCGCCGGCCCCTGGGTGATGCTGGGCGATATTGCGCTACAGCAGAGAAAGCTCGACCAGGCCGTGGAGCACTATGCCAAGGCAATCAGCGTCAACGAGGTCAATGTCAACGCCTATATCAAGCTGGCCACCGTACAACGCCAGCTCGGTAATTTCATCCCGGCGCAAAATACCTACGCCAAGGCGCTGTCGGTGTGGCCCGACTTTCCCGAGGCCCATCTCAATCTCGCCATTCTCTACGATATTTATCTGAATATGCCGCTGAAAGCGCAGCGCCATATCGAGTCCTACCAGTTTCTCACCGGCGGCAGGGATAAAAAGCGCGCCCAGTGGCTGGCAGAACTGCAGCAGCGAACCGGCGCGGAACTGCAGCTGGAAGCGCAGGTGACCCAGGCGGTGTCGATCTCTTCAGGCAGCCTTTAGTTAAAGCACAGGTAGGCGATTATGCGATATAGGCAAACTTTACTCTGCAAGCCCCTCACCGCCAGGGCCGCAGCGGCGGCCGCGGCCCTGCTCTGCAGCGCCGGCCTGTGCCTGGCCCAGGAGGAGACCCATATCAAGCTGGAATCCAATTTCATCGGCGACAAGGAGCAGCCGTCGGTCAGCTATTTTATTCCGTGGAAAGATATCGGCACACCCGACAAGCTGCTTTGGAATATCGACTCCCGATATGACAAGACCCTTGACGTGGTCGACCGGCAGGTATTTCTGCGCGCCACAGGTATGTATACAGAAATGCAGTTAGAGTCCGATTTAACGATCGCTAAAGATAAGTAATGAGGTGATAAAAATGGAAGGCAACTACAGCGCTATAGTCAGATTTTTTCAGGAGGGCGGGATGTTTATCTACCCAATCTCCGTGGTGTTTGCCATCGGCATTCTGATCAGCATCGAACGCTGGTTATTCTTATCGCGGGAAAAAATCCGCAACGTCAGGGCCTTCGACAGCTTTCTGCCGCTGTTGCGCACCACCGATATGGAAAAGATGCAGCTCTATACCCGCGAGAGCCACGCGCCGGTTACCCGAGTCATCGGTTGCGCCCTGGATATGATGAAAGTCACCAAGCACCGGGCCGATATCGAACACTCCATGCACGAAGGCATGCTGGAAACCATGCCGCGGCTGGAAACCCGCACCGGTTACCTGTCGGTACTGGCCAATATCGCCACACTGCTGGGTCTGCTCGGCACCATTATCGGCCTGATTGGCGCCTTTACCGCGGTGGCTACCGCCGACCCGGCAGAGAAATCCACGCTGCTGTCCCAGTCCATATCGATTGCCATGAACACCACCGCCTTCGGGCTGATGGCCGCCATCCCGCTGCTGGTGTTCCACGCCCTGCTGCAGAACAAGACCGCGGCCATTGTCAGCAGTATAGAAATGGCGGCGGTGAAGTTTTTGAACATCATGACTTACAACCGCGAAATCTACGCCGGCGCCCCGGGATTTGAAGTCACCCAGAGCGAGACCGACAAAAGCGAATAGCAGGCGCACAGGGCCATGATCAGATTCAGAAATAAAAACGATCGCGAAGCGGAGCTGGACGTTACTCCCTTTATGAACCTGATGATCGTGCTGGTACCGGTGATGCTGCTGAGCATGACCTTTACACAGATTACCGTGCATGAAATCAAGCTGCCGGACTTGAGCCAGAGCGAGACCAGCTCCGAGGAGAACCCGCCCAAACTGGAAGTGCTGCTGGGCAACGACATTATTAAGGTGTTCTACCCCAGCAATGTCCTGCTGCAGCAGATTCCGCTGCAGGAAGTCGACGGCGAGCCAGCCTATGACTTCGAGCAGCTGTCACTGGTGCTGCAGGAGGTCAAGCGGCAGCTGCCTGAGCGGCGCGACATCCTGTTACTGTCGGAGAGGGAAGTCGACTACCAGAGCCTGGTCTCGGCCATGGACGCAGTCAAATCCTATAACACCGTGGTGACGGCCAGCATGGTGGAAGTCGAGCTGTTTCCCGAGATATCCCTGGCCGATGCGAGTGTGAAGTAAAATGATTCCTAACGGCCTGCAAAAATCCAGCTTGAGTTTCACCCAGGTGAAAAAGCCGTCTTTTGCCACCAAGCTGAACCTGGTGGCGCTGATGGATATCTTCACCATTCTGGTGTTTTTTCTGCTGCTGAACACCGGCGATGCCGACCGCCTGCAAAACGCCAAGTTCGTCAGCCTGCCCGATTCCAGTGTCGGTACCATCCCCCATGTCGAGGCCACCATCGTTATCGATGAGCAGGAAGTGTGGTTGAACGACGAGCTGGTGGTGACTATAGACGATATGGGCCCGGAATCGGAAAAAGTGATCAAACCGTTGTCCGAGGCACTGAAGTCGTTTGTCGACAAGCGCGGCGAGCTGACCAACTATGAAAAAGTCAACGGCCTGGCCGTCACCATCATGGGTGACAAGTCGGTGCCGTTCGCCCTGCTCGAACGGGTAATGACCACCTGCAGCAGGGAGAATTTCAGAGATATATCCCTGGCGGTCAACCGCGTAGCGGTCAAGCCTGTCAGTGCCGAAGCACTGGTTTCGGTTTCCGCTGCCGTCAGGATCAATGCCGGAGAGCGCTGAGATGTCTAGCACAGTGATACAGCCTTTATCGCCGGATCTGGTTTTACCCTGGACCCCGGACCCGCAGCAGGAAGAGAAATTCCGCCGCTGGACCCGCAATACCTTTATCGCCCTGCTGTTGATCTTTTTGATCGTGCCGTTTTTGCCGGTCTTCGAGGCGGAGTATGTGCCCAAGGAAAAGCCTATCGTCAAAACCAAGGTAATACTGGAACCCATAGAGGTGCCGCCGCCCAAGCCGGCGCCAAAACCGAAGCCCAAGGTCAAGCCGAAACCAAAACCGCTGCCCAAGGTCAAGCAGCAAAAGCCCAAAGTGGATGAGCGGCGGCCGGCGGTGGCCAGCAAACCGGTGGACACCAAAACCGCGGTGACCCAGTCGACCGGCCTCTCCCAGGTCTCGGCGGAGTTGAGCGCGCTGCGCGGCGCGCTGAATGTAGCCGGGCTGAAAAAGAAAGAGGCCCGCAATAACAGCCAGGGGGTTGTCGCCACCGCCAACCGCAATATACTCGGCGAAAATCGCGCCACCCGTGCCAGCTTCGGCAATCAGGTCGACGACGCCAGCATGAAAAGCGAATCGATCAACCTCGCCTCCCACGAGATTACCAGCGTGGCCAGCGCCGTCCCCTCGGGCAGTTCCAGCGGTACGCAGACCCACGGCGCCTTCAAGGCCGGCCTGCGCGATATGGAGAGCATCCGCCGCACCTTCGAAGCCAGAAAAGGCGTGGTATACGCGCTGTACAATGAAACGCTGAATCAATACCCGGAGTTGCACGGCAAATTTGTTTTCAAGCTGGTGATTCAGGCCGACGGCCAGGTAACCAATCTGGCGCTGGTATCGAGCGAACTGCAAATGCCGGATCTGGAGCGCAGGATATTGAGCCGTATCGAAAAGATCGACTTTGGTGCGGCTGATGTTGCGGCGACTTCGGTGGAGTATAAGTTTGTGTTCTTTCCCAGTTGAGGGAAAAGGGAAAAGGGAAAAGGGAAAAGGGAAAAGGGAAAAGGGAAAAGAAGCGTGTTGCTTTGAAACGTTTTTGTCAAGTCTTTTTTGGGGTTTTACTTTTCCCTTTTCCCTTTTTACTTTTCCCTTCTTGTCACCTCCCGCCTCGAAGCCTAAGGCGCCCCCACTCTCACCCAACCCTGCAAAAAACCACCCCTTTATAGCAAAAAAACCAGTATTTACAATCCCTTAGTCCCATTTCATAGGCATCCCAGGCCGCATCGCCGGACACCTTTTATAACCTGCCAGAAGCTGTCAGGGGGTTGCACTCGCCCACAGTGAATATGTGAAACACTACCGTACTTTTGGCCGGGCCGATGTCACCATTACCTTCTCGCTGAAAATCAATGGCGGATAGTATTATGAACGCCCTCGCAATCAACAATAAAACGCTACTGCTGTTTCTGTCGATGCCACTGCTGCTGTGGGGCTGCGGCGGGGGTTCCTCCGGCGGCGCAGAGGATGCGCCTGAGCAGGCCGGTGTAGCGCTGACCAATGCAACGCCCTTTGCCTATGTGCAGCGCAGTATAAGCAATACCGCGCAAAAAACACAAGCGTCCTTTGCAAACCGCTTCAGCGATAACAAACAGTCGCCGCTGGAAGTCGTTTCACCCTACGAGTACAGCCCGGGCGCCAGGCTCTACCTGCGCTCCGGTATGGACGCCGACGCCACCCAGGAAGATATCCTGTCGGCCTATTTCGGCAGCGACAACTACGACGTCAAAGACCTGAATATTTCCCCGGACGGCAAGCGCATGGTCTTTGCCGCCCGCGGTGACGATTCGCACCCGACCGATTCCAGCTGGAATATTTTTGTCTTCGATTTCTCCAGCAAGCAGCTGCGGCGCGTGATTGCAGACGATGCCATCGCCAACGGCGGCCAGGATACCAACCCGACCATTACCTGGAACGGCGGCATCATTTTCTCCTCCGACCGCGACGCCGGCAACCCGGACAAGCCGCGCGAAAATATCGAACTGGTGGGCGGGCTGTGCCGCAAAGTCGACCCACTGGAAAACCCCTCGCTGCTGCACGCCATGGACATGGACGGCAGCAATATCAAGCAGCTCACCTACGGCCGCTACAACCACGATATCCAGACCAGTACGCTGAAAGACGGCCGCGTGGCCTTCGTGCGCTGGGAGCGCAGCTACCAGCCCATGAGCAGCTGCGCCACCGGCGCCAAGGGCACCGACCTGTTCGCCCCGGGCGTTTATCCCCAGGGCCTGGCCAGCCCCGAGAGCTGGGACAGAAACACCGTGTGCCAGTACTCGAAATCCACCGACGGGGGAATGGTGGCGGTCAGCAGCCGCTACAAGCTGTTGACCATCAGCGAAGACGGCGAATCTCTGCAGCAACTCTATAAAACGGTTACGCCGCTGTCGTCGGATGAGGCCTTCCTCACCGTCGATGAAATTTTTCAGGCCGAAAACGGCAATCTTTTCAGCCTGCTGAAGCACGAATACAACCCGGTATCCGGCGGCGCGCTGCTGGAATTGCAGCCCACCCACAACAGCGGCCAGGACACCATCTTCACGCAGATGTCAGCGCGCGCCCTGACCGCCGAAGAAGTCAACCTCTATCCCGGGCAGCTTTCCAACAGCGGCTGGTTCAGCGCCTTCTGGCCCTATCGCGACGGCACCTCCCGGCTGATGGTCAGCTGGGCCAACTGCACCCTGGTAGAGAACGGCGTCAGCGCTTTCTGTAATCAGAACGCCAGTGAAGGTGATCTCAATGTGCAGTACGGTATCTGGGTATTCGACCCCAACAGCGATACCCGCTCGCCGCTGGTGGCAGCGCGCAACGATACCGTATTTACCGAGCTGGCCATCGCCCAGCCCCATCGCAGTGCCGATATGGGCCTGACACCCTTCGATCCGGATTTCGTCGATAACGAAGACGCCACTCAAATCCAATGCGAATTCGACAACAAAGCGCCGGTGGCCATGGCCGGCCCCGATCGCAGCGGCTACCTGGGCGAGACCTTCGTGTTCGACGGCTCCGCCAGTACCGACCCCGACGGCGATCCGCTGAGCTACTACTGGTCGCTGCAATCCACTCCCGCTAACAGCAACGCCGCGCTGGCTGATGCCGCCCAGGTCAACCCGCGGCTGACACCGGATCAGATCGGCGTTTACCAGATTCAACTGGTAGTCAGCGACGGCGAACTGGAAAGCAGCCCCGACAGCCTGACGCTGACCGTGCTGCCACCCAACAATGCCCCCGTCGCCGACGCCGGCCCCGACCAGACCCTGCTGCTCGGTGCCACCGCGACGCTGGACGGCTCCAACAGCAGCGATGCGGACGGCGATGCGATCAGCTATAGCTGGATGATCATCGCCCGCCCGGACGGCAGCACCGCCGCGCTCAGCGGCGCCGGCGCGGCACCGCGCCTGACCCCGGACCTGGCCGGTAACTATACGGTGGAGCTGATCGTCAACGACGGCGTTTACGACAGCGCTCCCGACACCGTCACCATTACCGCCAATATGCCGCCGCACAACAACCGCGCGCCGGTGGCCAACGCCGGCGCCGACAGGTCGGCGGCCACCAACACCACCGTGACCCTGGACGGCAGCGGCAGCCGCGACCCGGACGGCGACCCGCTGAGCTACCGCTGGGTGCTGAGTGCACAGCCGGACGGCGGCAACGCCATGCTGGCCAATGCCAACAGCGTCAATCCCAGCTTCAGCGGCGCGGTAGCCGGTATCTACACCGCCTCGCTGGTGGTCAATGACGGTGAACTGGACAGTGCCAGCGACAGCGTCAACATCACCCTGAGCACAGCGCAGAAACCACCTGTCGCCAATGCCGGTGCCGACCAGAGCGGCGTGCCCGGCCAGCAGTTCACACTCGACGGTTCGGCCAGCCGCGATCCCGAGGGCGAGCCGCTGAGCTATCGCTGGACACTGCTGGCAAGCCCGGATGGCAGCGCGGCCGCCCTCGCAGGTGCCGATACGGTGAATCCGCGAATCACCGCCGACCTGGAAGGCGGCTATACCGTGCAGCTGATCGTCAACGACGGCGAGCTGGACAGCAACCCCGATACCGTGAACCTGACGGTGGCCACACCCAACAACAGGCCGGTGGCCAATGCCGGCCCGGACCAGCACTTCAGAGTCGATCAGACCCTGGCGCTGGACGGCTCCGGCAGCAGCGATCTCGACGGCGACAGCCTGACCTACGCCTGGCGCATTATCAGCCCGCCAAACCCGGCATCGCAGTTGTCTGACCCGACCGCGGTGGCGCCGACCATCACCCTGACCGGCACCGAGACCTATGTGGTAGAGCTGATTGTCCACGACGGCAGGGCCGCCAGTGCCGCCGACACGGTAACGCTGAGCTTCAACAACACCAAACCGCTGGCCGACGCCGGCGCCGACCAGACCGGTATGGTCGGCGACGACATCAGCCTCGACGGTTCCGGCAGCAGCGATGTCGATGGCGATACCCTGACCTACCGCTGGAATATCGCCTCCAAGCCGGCGGCGAGCGCGGCAACCCTCAGCGACGCCACCGCGGTCAACCCGGGCATAACGCTGGATGCGGCCGGCACCTTCATGCTGCAGCTGGTAGTCAACGACGGCTATGAGGACAGCACCCCCGACACGGTCATCGTCACCGCCGAGCAGAACACCGCGCCGGTGGCCAATGCCGGCGCCGATCGGGGAGTCGAGATCGGCTCGCTGGCCACACTCGACGGCAGCGCCAGTTCCGATGCCGACGGCGACCCGCTGAGCTATCGCTGGGACCTGCTGCACAAACCGGCAGCGAGCAGTGCGGAACTGTCCGATATCAACAATGTGACGCCGACGCTCAATATCGACGCCTACGGCGAGTATGTGGTACAGCTGATCGTCAACGACGGCAGCGTCGACAGCCAGCCCGATACCGTCAGACTCACCAGCGAAAACCTGCGCCCGGTGGCCGACGCCGGGGCCGACCAGGGCGTTGAGGCCGGCACGCGGGTAGCGCTGGACGGCTCGGCCAGCTACGACCCCGAGGGCAGCGATCTCACTTATCAGTGGAGCCTGATTCACACGCCCGAGGGCAGCAACGCGCTGCTGGAAAACGACGACGCCGTGACACCGGCGCTGGAAGTGGATATCGAGGGCACCTATATCGTGCAGCTAATGGTTAACGACGGCCTGCTCGACAGCTACCCCGATACCGTCAGCATCGCCGTAACAGCCAAGCCGGATGTCTGCGAAATCTCCCATGAAACCAAGCGCACGCTGCCGGTGACCATCAGGGACTTCAAGCGTTCGCACCCGGATTTCGAATACAGAACCGGCGTGGATTACGGCATCGTCAGGTCCACCCTGGGCAGCGACGGGCTGCCGGTCTACCGGAAAAACTCCGGCTCCACACCCACCACCACCGGCAAGAAAAACTTCAACCAGTGGTATCGGGATGTGCCCGGTGTGAATATCAATATCCCCAAAACCCTGACCATCTCGCGGCAAGCCGATTCCACCCTGTGGGAATACAGCAGCAATAACTTCTTCCCCATCGACGGTGAGGGCTGGGGCAATACCGGACTGACCAACCCGGATCACAACTATCACTTCACCCTCGAAGCCCACCTGGTGTTCGACTACAAGGGCGGTGAGGTATTCAAGTTTATCGGCGATGACGACCTGTGGCTGTTTATCAATGGCAAACTGGTGATCGATATCGGCGGCGTGCACCTGGCCATCGAAAAGAGCGTCAATATCGATGATGTCGCCGACAGCCTGGGGCTGGTAAAGGGCAACCGCTACTCCTTCGACCTGTTCTTCGCCGAGCGCCATACCGTCAAGTCCGACTTTACGTTCCAGACCAATATGGACCTGGAATGCGTCGACCCCGAGTAGGCAGGCGCACAGGCTGCCCTCTCCCCTTGCCATCCGCGGGATGGCAAGGGGAATCAAGTCCCCCTAGTTTTTTCTGTGCTGCACCCTCAGCAGCAGCGCTTTGGCGCTTGCGACGACTTTTTGCGGATACTCAAAATGCACGGCATGGGAGGCATTTTCATATATCTCATGCACGATAAGATCCGGGTGCCGGCGCTGCAGGGCGCGGTTCTGCCCGCTAACCGGAAGGTCATCGGGCTCCGACACCGGGTCGATAATATGCACCGGCACATCGAGGTTGCGGAAAATCACCTCCGGTATCATCAGCTGTTGACTGCGCTGCAGTAACGGAAACCGGGACGGTGCCAGCAGCGTCCAGCCGCTGCCGTCTCCGAACATCAGGCGGTCATCGATATGAAAAACCCAACGGCCGTCGCGGTTCTGCCGCCATTTGGCCACAATGCCGGCGGCCACCTCCACAGGCAGGTCACTGGCGGGCCGCCGCAGAGCTGATAGAAACGCATCGTAGCGCCGGTCAAACTGCCGCACTTTGCGGCCGGCAAACGCCTCCTTGCGTTTGTCGTTCTCCGCGGCCCAGGCCGCCGGGTCTTTCAGGCGCTGCTCATCCAGCACCATCTGCTGTGACCAGGAGCCGCCGTCCTCCAGCAATAAACCGAGTGTGCGTTCCGGATAGGTGTCATAGAAGGCAGTGGCCGCATACCCGCCTTTGGACCAACCGCCCACAACCGCTTGGCGCAATCCCAATTGATCCATCAGTTCAGCGATATCATCCGCCACATGGTAGAGAGAGATATGGAAATCATCGATTTGGGTTTTTCCCAGGCCCCGGTAATCAACCGCAATCACCCGATAACCGGCCGCGACCAGGCCACGACTGTGAAGCAGAATTTCATACCCGGTGGAATCCGACGCAGGCAGCCAGACCAACGGCACGGCGTGCCCGGGGCCAAACTCCAGGTACGCCAGGCGAATGCCGTTTACCCGGGCAAAGCGGCGATTCTCCCGTTCGGTTTTTTCATAGAGCGCCAGGGCTTGCCGATAAAGCCGCTTGTTTTCCTTTGCATCAGCCGCAAAACAGGCGCCTGCCCCCAAGACAAAGCCCAAAACAGGCCACAGCCTCAAAACGTATTTTTTCATAGTGTTCCCGGTCAGGTTTTACAAGGCAGTCAGATTCTACAGCGCAATCAGGTTTACAACGATAGGGCCATCGACCAGCGCGCAGTAATACCCGATATCAAACAGCCGCCACACAGCTGCCCTGTTAAGTTTGACGCTGTTCGCGACCGGGCCGGACAGCGGTCAGCGCGCAGAAAACAGTCGCCCCTCCTTTACAGCAATATTGCCAAGATGGCTCTACAACCCGCTGCCAATATTCTGCCAGTGAAATATCCGCCCGGTTTTTCCGCACGGCATCGGCGATGTTGCACACCGGTATTTTATCCGGCAATGTCATCCAGATATTGTTATACCGAATTGCGATTACCGAGATCACTGTTATTTATTTTTTCTCAATGTAAGCTCTCCGCTGTGCGCACACTTTCCCAATCATAAAGACCATAACCGGGCCGAATAGCCTGTGCCTGCTGGCTTACTACTCATAAGTACCATAAAAATCATTAACCAATGCGTGTCAATCAAAAGATTTGGCAGCTATAGGCAGGAGCATGCGGTGATGCTGATTGACTAAATAAAAGAAATTTTTTTTGAGGTAAATAAAATCTATTGCGTAATAGAAATCGAGCGGAAAAAAAGCTGATTGCTTCAGCATCTCAAACGGACCGGATTATTGTGCGTTAACAGCAGCTATGAAACATTTATTTCACAGCAAACGGTCACTGCAACTTTCTTTACATCGATGCTGATTGCTAACCGCCATAACAAAACACAGTACACAGCTGGCTCGAGCCGCGCTGAGTGAATAATTTTAGTATAAAACCGCTAGCTTTTTATATCAGCAAGCTCTACTAACGGCATCAATCTGTAGCCGAGAAGGTAGAAAGCCAGCCGGTAATTTTGATCGCAGGATGCGTGGCAAGATGTCACTGACAACCGAAAAAACAATTATAACAAAACTGAACCGGCCGGGCCTGCGCGCGCTCGCCTACCTGTTAATGATCGTCGGTGTGCTGTGGTTTCAATCGAAAACAGACCCTCTGGGCCTGGTCGAAGCATCTGATCATCTGTCCGGACTGCTGGTCAGTTCGGTGCTTTCGCCTTTTTACGGCGGCAGTGCCCATCGCGGCCAGGACAATATCGTCGTGATTCTTTACGACCAGGACTATCTCGACCGGCTGCAGCAAAAATGGCCTATCAGGCTGGCGGATCACCGGCGCCTGTTGACGAGAATCGCCGCGGCACAGCCGGCGGCGATATTTCTGGATGTCTTCTTCACCGCGCAAAACGATTCCCGCCGCAGGGAAATCTCTGCATTTTACCAGGCCCTGGAGCATATCGACTGCGCCGACCATAGCTCGCTGCAAAGCTGCGCGGAAGAAGACCAGGTCCCTGTCGTCCTGGCCAGCCTGTTATCGGAACCGGACCCGGAAATCCGCCTGCGACACGACGACAACACCATTGAAATCAATCGACCGCCGCGGACAGCGCTGGCGGAGGTCAACGAAATGAACCACCGCTACAGGCTTACGGACATCGTCCGCAATTGCGATCCCGCCGTATCAGCCTACTGTTTCAGGCCGACTGCCGCCTACTCTCTCTACCAGATCTGGTGCCGCCATCCAGACCGCCGCTACGATGATCAGTGCAAATTTATTAGCAAAGACCAAGAGCACAAGGAGATGTATCTGCAGTGGGGATATGCGCCAACAGATGCCATGCGCGAATACTATGAAATGACCGGCACCCTGGACGAAAACGGAAAACCCGTTTCATGCGCAAAACAAAGCGGCGGCCTGCTTGCAACCAGCGCCGAAGCCATCACCCTGCTGGTGAAAAAGCTATTCAACGGTGATTGGCGACCACGCTGTCTCTACCACAATCACGTCGGCGCCCGCTATGCCCAGTCGGCGTCATTCAAGGACCTCGAGGAACTCGTCAAAGGAAAAGTAGTGCTGGTGGGCACGGCGCTGGACTTTCAACAGGACACCATCGAGTCGCATATTCACGGTTATGTACCGGGGGTTTTCTGGCACGCAATGGCGCTCGACAACCTTATCGAATACGGCGATGCCTTTCTGCGCAATATGCCGAACGAGTCCGCCATACCCCTGCAAACGCTGACCGCAGCCATTATTTTTTCCATCGCCTTATTTATGATACTGATCAACGACTGGACCGAGGCCAGATTGGCAAAGCGGCGAACTAAAAGAGGCAAGACCGGGTTCTCTGAAAAACAACAGGCCAAGCTGGCCCTAATCCGGGTTGTGTCCGGCCTCACCATTATTCTGGCCATGGCGCTATTGATTTGCCTGTTCTGGGTGGCAAGGCGCTACGCTCCGGAAAACTGGGTCGGCGTCGCCGCACTGCTGGGGCTTATCGGCTCTGGCGAGCTTGTGGCACTACGTCATTTCAGCGCCATACGCGCCGCCATTTTGCTTGAAGCCATACAGTTTTACCTGCAGCCTGTTCTGGCGGTCAGTGCCGGCTGGGCGCGGTCATTAACAGATCAGCGTAACGGCGGAAACGGCAAAGCCCCCAGTATAAAAGCCCCTAATATAACCGCCGCGAATATGTTTAACGCCGGCATCCTCGGCCTTACCATACTAATGCTGATATCGATATTTGTAGCTATCGCCTGCATTCTTTTCTTCATGCCCATAGTCTACTTCAGTATTCGGCCCCATAGCACAGACGAAATATACACTATCTTTACCGCCGTTTATCTATGGTTGATCTGGCTCAGCGCCAGGCACTGGTGGAGATTGACCAGGGAAGCCCATGGAAAAGACCTGAAACTGGTAAAGGCTTTCCGAAAAAGCTGCGGCTGATTTTTTGATAAAACTATTCGCAAACTTTAATAGCAAAAACTATAGGAGAATGAGAAATGCCCAGACCAGTCAAACTACTATCGATTGCAATTTCCGGCCTGCTGACCGCACAGCTGGCATATGCCGGCGACTGTCAAACTGCGGCAGAAGAGGGCGACCTGCCCTGTATCATCGGCGTAAACCTGAAAAAGGTATCACTTTATGACAGCGAGCTAAATGAGGTGAGCCAGAAGAAAAAGAAGGAATTCAAAAAACTTTTTACCGAGGTCACGAACGACCAAGGCGTTGCCAAGCAGGGAATGAAGATCGAGGATATGCAGGATCTGCAAGGGGTCTCCATGTTGCAGGTCAAGATACCGGATGAAGGTACGGTATGGATCGAGCAGGGCGTCGTCGATCTCTGGCCGGCCCAGCGTATTGACTGTCCGGACGGGATAGTTGCGCAGTCGGAAGACAAAACATCCGGCGTTTCCGTGGGCTTTGGCGACTCGTGTAAAGGAAAGTAAAAGGTCTGGACATGAATAACTATATTAAATGTAACTATATTAAATATAACTACACCGCATCTCAGCTCTGTTACTGCCTGCTACTGCTGACAGCGCTAGCGGTGGCGGCCCCGCCGCTATCCGCCGAGCCGGTGCTGCAGAGCAAAATAGTCACCAAGTCCAAGTATTATACAGGCAAGACAGGCGAGGCATCGATCGACTATATCAGCCTGAAAAACTGGTTGAAACACCGGTCGGGAGACTCGCAGCCCAAGGATATCTACAACCGCGGTTTTATTATCGACAACCCGAAGGTCGTTATGCCGCTATACGATATTGCCAACAGGCTGCTGCAGGGCTGGCCCGGCAGCGTACCGGAAATGGCCATCTTCGTACGTGCCGACAGCGCCTCCTCTGTCTATGGCGCCGAAGCCCTGGTGGCCAATGAAATGCTGGTGTACTACGGCAGCCTGGTCAATGTGAAATCGGATGACGAACTGGCAGCGCTGGTAGCCCATGAACTCGCCCATATTCTATTGGGCCATACCAAAAAAGCGAATTACATCAATGTTGCGCTGCAGCTGTTCGAAGACTATGAAGCCTTCAAAAACCTGCACGACACCATTGAAGCCGGCCAGGTGGTAAAAACCGGTGAAAAAGAGTACAAGGTCGAATTTGATACGGACACACTTTCGGTCAAGGTACTCAGGGCCGGCAAACAGCGGGAGCGGGCCACCGAACTCTACCGCGCCTATCACAGCAGCGTTCTGGGCAAGAACGCGGAGTCCAAGGCCGATTTACTCGCCGCCGACCTGTTGATCAGGGCCGGCTACTCGCCACTGGGGCTCAGACACAGCCTGGAAAGGCTTGGCAGCTCCTACCTGGTGGAACAACTGATCAGCGACATGCTGAATGAAAGTTCGGAAACCCTGGTAAGCACCGTGCAGACCGCCATGGCGGAGCAGATCAAATCGTTTAACGAAGACGGTGAGCTGACAGGTGATCTCAACAGCGCCTTTAGCGAAGTTGGAACCGGCCTGGTCAAATCGCTGGAGAAATCGGCAGTGGACTTTGCCTGGAAACGCCTTAAAAGCGCCCACCCGGTCCCGGACAGCAGGTTAAAAAAGCTGGCAGAGCATCTTTCAGAAAACTACTCCCTGCGGCAAAGGGCGCGCCCGATCCAGTCGCAATCGCTGGACCAATATAGGAAAGCGGGGATGATGTCCATCGCCAGCTATAAAAAAATAGAGATGGCGCAGGTGGCCATCATGAACGGCGAGCTGGACACAGCGGCCAGTCGGGGGCTCGCGGCGCTGAGCGGATCGAGAGACGGCGATCCGTATAAGAGATTTACCGCCCATCGCATCCGTCGCGATCAGGGTAAGGTGAGCAGTGCGCTGACCAATATCAAGAGGATCGACAGCTATATCGCCGTTCCGAATAGTGCCTTGACAGAGATGTTGGATCTGCTGCTTGAAAATGGCCAGACGGGTTTTGCCTCTGAAGCGATTGGGCAAAAGGAGCAGTTTGGTGAGGTCATTCACAGTTTTTATCCGGCTAAGATTCAGATTGCACTTGAGAGGGAAGATGATAAACAGGCCAAAACGCTGGCGGCGGATTGTGTTGGAAACAGAAAAGTGCCTAAAGAGACCAGGGATCGATGCCTTGCCTATGGGCTGTCGGAAGCACCAGCGAAGACACCGTCAGGCGGGCTTTTTGGCGGGTTAAAGTCCGCGACTTCTGCGCTTACTAATATTGTTGGTGGCCAGGGGCGGGAGGAGGATAAGTAATATGACGGGCGGCTATCATGGAATGACATCGCCGAGGGCCGTAATACTCAAAAGCAAGCACTATAAATTTAAAATATTTATTGACAATCGGAACATCAGTGAAAACAGCTACTACAGTCATTCTCACTATCGAGCCGAAAGCCGAAGATAGTGAACAATAGTTCGAAGCACACAGAAAAACTGTTCTCTGCTCTCCTAAGTTTTCGGTGAGCACCGGAATGGGTTAATAAGTAAATTGTGCTTTAAATCAAGGAAAATGCTTTACGAAGAATTGTTAACTATTGGAAATTTATTGGAGGGAGTAAAAAATATAGCCTTAGACTATTCATAATCGAATACTTTTGTATCTTTTTGGTTCATCGCAATAGAAACAAGAATTCAGCAAGCCGGAGAAACAGCTGGTTTGTCACTATTGGAAGCCAAGTTAACTAGACGTGAATTAGCTACACTTAGATAAGGAAGCCCTAATGAAAAAACTGCTGCTTATACCAACACTAATGCTGGCAGGATGCGCCAGCAATGACTCTTTATATTTTGGTACTTATACTCGAGTAGGAATAGATGCCTCGAGCGATGGTGTCGGAATTGGCGCAAAAAATGCCGCACTTAATGTAACTCCACCAAAGTCGGATGGGACCGCATTTGATGTCCTTGGAACCTCGGATCTCGATATTGCTTATACAAATACAGTAATAAAGGAAATCGTAGCTGTTGGAGAAGCTGCAAAGTGTGCAGCAAGTATAAAACCAAGAGCTGAATTAGAAGCGACTCTACTGGCCACCGCCTCGGAACCCGCTGCAGTCGGGCCATTAATTTTTGTCACATATAGTTCATGGTCTTTGCTAGATTTGTCATGGGGGGACGCAACTGCAACTGCAACCGGCATAAATTTTGGTTACAAAAGAGGAACCGGAATAAAAATGCCAATTGTAGATGATCAGGTCGGCTCTGCTTATGCATCTATAACTGTAAATACGACAGATAGCGATACAGTTGCTGACAAGTCAAATATTAGCGGAACAAGAAATAGACATACATTTGCAACTGGACAAGCCGCAATTATCAAGGCGTCCCAAGAAGCTAAGGTACTAAATGACAACGAAGAGTATGAAGGTTGCATCACCCAGTAAAGTTCTTTTTTATCTAAGTGTAATTGTGCTTAAAGGCTGTGCTGTTCATTACAAGGATTCAGAAGGAGCGGAGTATCATATTGGATTAATTTCCATGAAAGTCGAAAAACAAGAAGGTTTGTTAATTAGTACTACAAAAAGTGTAGGACTTACTATAGACGCCACTAAAGAAAGTGGCGGAATTAACTTCGGTGTAAGGTCGGTTACAAAGAGTTACATACAAAATAATTCAGATATCACCATTGAAGGGACCGCGAATGGCAAAACAAGCATAAAAGAACATAGCAATTCATCAAATGAATAGTAAGGATACGATTACAGCAGAGTTAGCAGAGTAGCAGGGGGCACCGATAACTTAATAACTTGGAGAAATTTCCTACTGCCTATATGGCTATATTATAAACTGAGGTTACAGGTTATTTCATAGACGTGGAAGCAGCCTTCGGGCTTATCTCGCCATCCTTGTCTTGACATATTATTTGATCAATAGCGTTGAGATCAGGTTTTGATTCAAGTTATTAGGCTATCAGCGCCCACTGTCCGCGCATTCGTACAGCTGCAGCAGCTAATTTAGCTGGTTAATAAAAAGGAATGAATTTCAATACAGGACATGACTTACCTACCCCATCAGCAGAGGGTTCCAATGAATTTTTAACTAAAGCGTGACAGGGATAAAATATCAACACTCTAGCATGGCTTATGAAAATGCATAATGATCGCATGGACTGAGAAACTAGAAGTAACTCAGAAAATAAAAACTCAATGATTATTGGAGAATTCTAATGAAAAAGCATCTCAAGAGGCTTATAAATATTTCTATAGTCATAGGATATTCACTTCACAGTATAGCAAATGCTGGAGAGGCAAAGCATTGCGATTCAGTTTTAGAACATGGAGCTAGAAACTTTGTGTCTAGGCTTAGCTTCGATGATCAAAAATCATATATCTACCATAAAGCATGCAACAATAAATACTCAAACTCTAACAGATCAGCCAGATTTAGTATTGAAACGATGATAAAGGAAACTCCTCTTGGAATTGATTTCAGCTCGAGTAGGGCCAATAGAAAGTTAGACGAGTGGTGTAAAGAAAATGCCGGTTACGAGCAAGAATACCATCACACAAAAAATCTCGAAAATTCAGTGTATCAGCCAGCAATTTCAGCTTGGCTCAGCTGTATATCGGCATTCAGTGAAGGGCTAAAAGTTGACACCTCGATATCGGATGACAAGCATGCAATTGCGTTTCTAATAACTAATGATTCAAAAGTCCGTGACGTTACCCTAAGAGGCCTGAGCATAGCCGATCAAGACAGTAATTCTGTTGTTTGCAGCCTAATGGGTAATGAAAAGACAATTATGGCGAACCAGGAGACGAAAACTCCCTTACCTCCAAAGCAGTCGATAAATATATACTGCACACGTAAAAAAACTGTTGTACAGAGAGATAATCAGTCGCTCGAAATTTTGCCTGCTGGCTCAATAACTATAAGCACCAAATTAAAGGACTTTCAATACAGTTTTCCTGAAGAGTCCATATTAAAACTCACAGATTTACGGGCCGACGATCTACAAGCAGAACTGAGTTCTCTAAAGAATGGCCTAATCGATGGTCATATACAAGTGAAAAGCTCAAAAGAAGCTGAAAACTTGAGGGTTACAAGAGCAGGTTGTAGTTGGCATGCTGTCATATCACAGGGCCAATATATATGCCCTGCTAATAATTATGTTGCAGGTGTATGCTTTACAAATCAAAGTGGTGGTTGCAAAATCCCACGAGGTAGAGCTGGGGTATGGGTTAGTGCAGGTGGCGTATATTGTTGCCCACATTAGTTGGACCCCAATGGGCTAGACTAGTGAAGCAAGCCAAATCTCCAGACCAAGAATTGAAGGTTTGGCTTGGGCAAAGCTGTTTATAAGCAGCACCCGGGGCACTCTTCTCGGCAAATTAGAAAATACTTCAGCTTTGATTTTTTGTAGTTCACCCTACTGCTGCCTGTTTAAATGCTGAATAGTCTTTTGAAAGTGGAAAGTATGGGAGTGTGGAGGATATCATGCAGCAAGCTGGCAGCTGAATAAGCGGCGAGACTGGCTGGCAGTGTCGCCTGCAGCACCAGTCAGAATCGGTGTATGGTCGATTCAGCTAATTAAAGGTTCCGCAACAATATATCCTGGCAGCCATCGTCGTTAAAGCCGACCAGATAGAAGTCTGTATTCTCATTGATTGAAGCTAGGACCGATGGGACGACGATATTATAGACCACGGGATTGACGTATCCGCACCAATCCATGCCATGACAGTCAAACCTTATCCGTATTGACCATCACTATAACATCATTTAAATCGACCTCTTTCAGTCTAAATCAGGTTATATACGTAACGTTTAGGTAACGATTATGAGCGCATCAGACACACTATTTGCTAAGCGATTGCATGATTTGCATAAGCAGCAAGACTGGTCCCAGCCCGAACTCGGTAAGAAATTAGGCTCGGGGTATTGTCGCCATCTTGGAAGGGGCAGTTAAGGGAATAGCCCTTGCCCTGCTTCTGGGCTGGTAGCCCTGGCTCTCCACCAGTCGCAGCAGGAATATACCCATTTTCAGTCGTTCGACCTGTTTATCGGGTATTCGCGCCATACTGTTATGTGCCCAAGGGCATTTTTTTAATCAAGCAAGTATGCTTGATAAGCTAGTGAGAGTGCTTTATTCTGTCAAGCACGAATCACGCATAATCAATCATCGGCGCATGGATTTTTCCGGATAAATCCGGCAACATTGCTCTATCTATAGCCGATAAAGAGACTGAGGCGCTGGATATGGCGGATATGTCAGAGGGGTTTTCAGAGCGTTTACGCACATTACGCAAGCAAAAGAGCTTGTCACAAACCGAACTGGGAAAGCTGGCCGGTTTACACTACACACACATTGGACGGTTTGAGCGTGGTGTATCTCGCCCTAGTGGCGATACATTAAAGCGCTTGGCCGAAGCAATGGATGTCAGTAGCGACTACTTGCTAGAGGGATCTACCGAAGAAGCAGCCAAGGCTAAATTCGAGGATCGAGAGCTGCTCCGGCAATTTCAGGAAGTGGAGCATCTGTCGGAAGAAGATAAAACCGTGGTCAAAAAGCTACTGGATGCCTTTCTCACCAAGAAGCAACTACAAACACTCGCTCGATGAGGTAATACGATGACAACACTGACGATTGATTTACCCGAACCACTGATAAAAGAGGCTAATGATGCCGGGCTACTGGAACCCAGTGCTATTGAAGCCCTGATTCGCGAAGGCTTACGCCGTCGGGCGGTCGACGGGCTATTCAATGCCGCTGACAAACTGGCCGCTGCTAATTTTCCGCCCATGACAATGGATGAGATTCAAGCCGAAGTGAACGCCGTACGTAAGCAGAGACAACAACATGCGCCTGGTACTTGATACCAATATTGTCGTATCAGGGTTGATCTGGGGCGGCATACCGCGCCAACTGATGGAACGGGGGCGAGACAACTCGGTTAGCCTGTTTACCAGCAGTGCGCTTCTGGACGAACTCGCCGAGGTCCTGGGGCGTGAGAAGTTTGCCTCCATGCTCGCACCCCAAGCGATCACACCCGCGTTTCTGATGCAGCGCTATGGCATGTTGGCTCAACTGGTCAAACCCGAACCCATTCAGCGTACAGTGCGCGATGCCGATGATGATATCGTTATTGCCACCGCTCTGGCCGCGCAGGCGCATATAATTGTCACAGGTGACAGTGACCTGCTCGTTCTACACCCCTATGAAGGAATACAGATACTCAATGCTACCGATGCACTGCAACAGGTAGTCCATTCAACCTAGACGGCAAAGAGGATAAAACCAGACTGTATCAATAGAACAATAGGCGCTGACCAAGGATGCGCTAACACCCAAGGCCAGCTATCACAACAACCTGCATCAGAGGTTATTAAACGTATAAACTGAATTCAATCTGACAGACAGCTGCCGAAAAACCGATACACCTAAACACAACTCCCCCCCAAAAACACCTCACTATACTGCTCCGCCACCGCCTCGACATCAATATCCTGCTGCGTGTGATACCAGGAGGAGATGGAGGAAAGCAACCCGGTAAACGCCCGTACCGAAATGTAAATATCCAAATGCCCCTTCATCTCCCCGCGCTGCTGCGCGCGCCGGAAAATCTGCTCCAGCAACTTATGGTAGTGACTCGACTGCTCGCGGATTCGCCCGCGCCGCTCCACGGGAATACACTGCCGCTCATCGTCAAACACAATCATATAATCCGCCCGATCGTGCAGCGAAGTCAGGGTATGGTGCAGAATGGCCCGGATGGTAGCGGCAAACGGCCGCTCCTCCCGCAACAGCGACTCCAGGTAGGCCAGTTGGTATTTGACCCCCTCCAGGCATACCGCCTCCAGCGCCGCTTCTTTCGAGGGAAAGTAATAGTAGAGGCTGCCCTGCTTGATATTGAGCTTTTCAGCGATATTCAGGGTGCCGGCACCGTGGTAGCCCTTGTCGGCAAATACCGCCGCCGCAGCATCCACGGCCGCCATGTAGCGCTGATCGTACTTGGATTTCTTGTCCGCCAAAACCGGCTCCATCATTGACCCCCAGGGCCTCTGCCGCACCTGAAAACACCGCTCCAGGCCCATAACAGCGGGGATTTTAGAGAATTCCACCCCTGCGGGAAAGGCAACACCGGCAGGGAATATGCGTTAACTATAACTATATTCTATAAATAGACCTATAGAAAAATGTTGCCAAGCTATAAATAGATCTATAGAATTTCTTTCACTTTATAGAATTTCTATAAGTTTATAGATTTCCTTTAGGGATTTGAATCAAATGGCGGCACAGGCGCGAGCCTGCTCCGATAGAGGTTAACTACCCATGAATAACCTGACACATCTGCAGCGCCTGGAGGCGGAAAGCATCCATATTATCCGCGAGGTGGCGGCCGAGAGCCGCCACCCGGTGATGCTCTATTCCATCGGCAAGGACTCCTCGGTGCTGCTGCACCTGACGATGAAGGCCTTCTACCCATCGCTGCCGCCCTTTCCGGTGATGCATATCGATACCACCTGGAAGTTTCGGGAAATGATCGAGTTTCGCGACCGGCTGGCCAGGGAGCTGGGGCTGGAAATGATTGTGCATATCAACCGCGAGGGTGTCGAGCAGGGTGTCGGCCCGTTTACCCACGGTTCGGCGGTGCACACCGATATCATGAAAACCCAGTCCCTGAAGCAGGCGCTGAGCAAATACCAGTTCGACGCCGCTTTCGGCGGCGCGCGCCGCGATGAGGAAAAGTCCCGCGCCAAGGAGCGCATTTTTTCCTTCCGCAGCAATCAGCACCGCTGGGACCCGAAAAACCAGCGCCCGGAGTTGTGGCGCACCTATAACAGCCGCATCCACAAGGGCGAAAGCATGCGGGTGTTCCCGCTATCCAACTGGACCGAGCTGGACATATGGCAGTATATCCACCAGGAATCCATCGACATGGTGCCGCTGTATTTCGCCAGGGAGCGCCCGGTGGTGGAGCGCGACGGCACGCTGATTATGGTGGACGACGACCGCATGCCCCTGGAACCCGGCGAAAAGATACAGATGAAAAAAGTGCGCTTCCGCACCCTGGGCTGCTATCCGCTGACCGGTGCGGTGGAATCGGAGGCGGAGACCCTGCCGCAAATCATTCAGGAAATGCTGCTGACCCGCACTTCCGAACGCCAGGGCCGGGTGATCGACCAGGACCACGGCGCCTCCATGGAGCAGAAGAAACAAGAGGGGTACTTCTAATGGCTCACGCATCCGACTTGATCGAATCCGATATCGAGGCCTACCTGACCGAGCAGGAACACAAGAGTTTTCTGCGCCTGATTACCTGCGGCAGTGTCGACGACGGCAAAAGCACCCTGATCGGCCGCCTGCTCTACGACTCGAAGATGATTTTTGAAGACCAACTCGCCGCGCTGGAAGTCGACAGCAAGAAAGTCGGCACCACCGGCGATAAAATCGACCTGGCACTGCTGGTAGACGGCCTGCAGGCGGAGCGCGAGCAGGGCATCACCATCGATGTGGCCTATCGCTTCTTCTCCACCGACAAGCGCAAGTTCATTATCGCCGACACGCCCGGTCACGAGCAGTACACCCGCAATATGGCCACCGGCGCCTCCACCGGAGAACTGGCGATTATCCTGATCGACGGGCGCAAGGGTGTGCTGACCCAGACCAAGCGCCACAGCTATATCGTTTCGCTGCTGGGTATCCGCCATGTGGTACTGGCGATCAATAAAATGGACCTGGTGGACTACGACCAGGCAACGTTTGACAGCATCAAGCGCGACTACCTCGAATTCGCCAAGGCGCTGAACTTCAGCGATATCACCGCCATTCCGATGTCGGCGCTGGAGGGCGACAATGTCCTGCAGAAGACCGGGGCCATGCCGTGGTACCCGGGCCCGAGCCTGATGCAGCATCTGGAAAGTATCGATGTGACCCGCGAAGAGACCGACAAGGCCTTTCGCATGCCGGTGCAGTGGGTCAACCGCCCCAACCTCGACTTTCGCGGTTTCTCCGGCACCATCGCCGCCGGCAAGGTGGCGGTGGGCGACGAGGTGGTGGCGCTGCCCGGCGGCAAGACCAGCCGCGTAAAAAGCATTGTCACCTATGACGGCGAGCTGGCGGAGGCGATCTGCGAGCAGGCGGTAACCCTTACCCTCGAAGATGAAATCGATATTTCCCGCGGCGACACCCTGTCCACCCGTGAGGCGCGCCCGCAGGTCAGCAGCGACCTGGCCGCCGATATCCTGTGGATGGACGAGCACGAAATGGTGCTTAACCGTCCCTACCTGATCCGGCTGGAAAATCGCACCGTGCCGGGCAATATCACCGCCATTAACTACAAGGTCGATGTCAATAACCTGCACCAGCAGGCCGCCGAGGTGCTGACCCTGAACGAGGTGGCGCGCTGCGAGCTGGCATTATCGGAAAGTATTGCCTTCGACCCCTACGAGCAGACCCGCAGCACCGGCTGCTTGGTGGTGGTCGACAGAATCACCAATAAGACCGTGGCCTGCGGCATGCTGCGCCACAGCCTGGACACCGCCACCAATGTGCACTGGCACGCCCACGATGTCACCAAGTCCTCGCGCGCTGCCGCCAAGCAGCAAAAACCGGTGGTCTTGTGGTTTACCGGCCTGTCCGGTGCCGGCAAGTCCACCATCGCCAACCTGGTGGAGAAAAAACTGTTCGCCCGCGGCAACCACACCTATACCATGGACGGCGACAATGTGCGCCACGGTCTCAACAAGGACCTGGGCTTTAGCGAAGCCGACCGGGTGGAAAACATCCGCCGTATCAGCGAGGTGGCCAACCTGATGGCCGATGCCGGCCTGATCGTGCTGAGCTGCTTTATCTCGCCGTTCCGCCGCGACCGGGAGCAGGCGCGCCAGTTGTGCGGTGCCACCGGCTTTATCGAAATCTTTATCGATACCCCGCTGCAGGAGTGTGAGGCGCGCGATCCGAAAGGGCTGTATAAAAAGGCACGCAAGGGCGAAATCAAGGACTTTACCGGCCTCGACAGTCCCTATGAAGCGCCGGAAAGCCCCGAAATCCATATCAAAACCGCGGATAAAACCGCGGACAAGATTGCCGCCGAGATTGTCGACTATCTGGATCGCGAGGAATACCTGATCACCTGAACGGCCGGCATGACTTCGACGGGCGCGGCGCTTTTTTCAGCGCCGCTTGCCGTTATACTGCACCACAATAATACCGATAAGGAAGGGAAGGCCCATGGCTGACTACGATGTTTTCAATGGCGATGCCGACGGCATCTGCGCCCTGCTGCAACTGCGCCACAGCGAAGCGCGCGCGGCCAAACTGGTAACCGGCGTCAAGCGCGATATCGCCCTGCTGCGACATATTGAGCCCGCCGCCGGCGATCGCATCACCGCGCTGGATATCTCCATGGACAAGAATCAAGCCGACTTGCAGCGGGTGCTGCAGGCCGGCGCCGAGGTGCTCTATATCGATCATCACTTTCCCGGCGATATTCCCCAGCACCCGCGCCTGCATGCCATTATCAATGAGGCGCCCGACACCTGCACCAGTATTCTGGTCAATAAGCACCTCAAAGGCGAGTTCTGTGCCTGGGCCGTAGTTGGCGCCTTCGGTGACAATCTGAAAACCAGCGCCCGGGCGCTGGCCGCCAAGCTCAATATTGGCGCCGACCAGCTCGGCAAGCTGGAAAACCTCGGCATCTATATCAACTACAACGGCTACGGCCCGTCTCTGCAGGACCTGCATTTCAAACCCGCCGAGCTGTTCGGCAAGTTGCTGCCCTATAAGGACCCACTGGATTTCATCGGCGACGGCAATCCGGACTTCGAGCGCCTGGAAACCGGCTATCGCCAGGATATGCAGGCGGCACAGCAGACTGCGCCCGAGGTGGCCAGCGACAATAGCGCGGTGTTTATCCTGCCGGACGAGGCCTGGGCGCGCCGCGTCAGCGGTGTGTACAGCAACGACCTGGCCAATCTGCACCCGGATCGAGCCCACGCGGTATTGACGCAAAAGACCAATGGCAATTATCTGGTCAGTGTGCGCGCGCCACTGAACAATAAAACCGGCGCAGTGGATCTCTGCCGTCAGTTTCCCGGCGGCGGCGGGCGTGCGGCGGCGGCAGGTATCAACGATTTGCCCGCAGCAAGCCTGGGGGAATTCATTCAGAAGCTGGAGCGGAGCTATAGCTAAGCGGCACATATAGGCGCCGTTATCGCTGCCCGGGCAGCAATGATGATAAACCGTACGTAACAGGCCTGGGCCTGTTCGGAGAGGCCAATAAAAGAGAACGCCCCCGTTTAGGTGATCTGAAGGTTCATATCGCCCGTATATCCCTTGAAAGATAGATTACCAGGGCAAACAATGGCAGGCAGACTCGATATTCGTCAGGCCCTGCGGGTCTTCCAGATCGTTACCCGCCACGGTAGCAGAAAAGAACACGAATATCATTTTCGCGGTATCGCCGCCAGCTCCGATTTCGACGGTTATAACCTGACCTTGCGAGATGACGTAGTCGCCCTGAATATCTACTTTCACAACAAGTACGCATTCCACGGCGGCAGTAGCGGTGCGGTAGAAAGGTTTATCGACCGGCTGAAAAGCATAGACAGCGCCGAACCCGGTTAACACTAGCGGCGATATACCGCCAAGTGCCTTATGCGCACAATGAGGAAACACTGGATGCACAAATACTTATGGCTGGTACTTGCCACCTGCCTGCTGCCCGGCCAGGCCGCCGCGGCAGAGACCGATTGCGCCGGCTGGCTGGATCACTCAGTCAAGAAGCTGCACAGCAAGGAACAAATCGATCTGTGCAAGGTGACAGCCAACCGGCCGCTGCTGATCGTCAATACCGCCAGCCACTGCGGTTACACCGGGCAGTTCAGCGGCCTGGAAAAGCTGCATAAACGCTATCGCGACCAGGGTCTGGTATTGCTGGGCTTTCCCTCCAACGACTTCAATCAGGAGGCCGACAGCGCCGCGGAAACCGCGCGCATTTGCTATATCAATTACGGTGTGACGTTTCTGATGGCCGATAAAGTCTCCGTAAAGGGCAGCGATGCCCATCCGATTTTCAAACATATCGCCGAGAAACAGGGCCAGCCGGACTGGAACTTCAATAAATTCCTGGTAGACAGGAACGGCAGCGTAGTAGAACGGTTTTCCAGCCGGGTAAAACCCGACTCAGACAAATTGATCAGGTCGATAGAACAGGTTTTGTAATCCTCTCCTAACCCCATTGGGACCAAGGCCAACTTGCCGCGGTCCCTTTTTTTTATCCCCTCCCTTGATTGCCACTGTTGCACCAGCTTTATTGACAAACCAACTATTGCTGTCTCAGTGATTAATGTACCAGCGGGATAACGATGGTAGCGGGCGGAGAGGGCGGCCCGGTCATATCGTCATAGGCGGTCTCCATGCGCAGTTCCGCCTGCTTGTAGCCGCGCCGCTTTAACCACTGCTTGGCCTCGACCAGCCCTCTGAAAGTTATGGCTTTGTTCTTCCTATCCCTCACCAGGTCCGGCAGGTTGCTGCCCGCTTCGCTGATCGCAACCAGGTAATAGCGACTGTCGGCGTAGCTGATAATTTCCGCCGTCGGCTCGTTGGCCGCACCAAACTTCTTTCTGTTCATACTTCTGACCTCTGAATATCGATAAAAACCGCCCGGGTACCGCACCCGGCACGATGGCATGCAAAGCGGTAACCGCCGGCATTGAGCCGCATCCCGCGACACCGGCGGCTACCTGCCGCTAGCACGACTACAGAGCTATATACGCCCGGGTAAAGCGGCGAGATCACCGGCGCCCGATGTGGCCTATGATCCAAAGCCGCGGCGGGGTCGTAAAATCTCAACAAAAACCTTATCGGAAAACCACTATCGGAGTCGGCAGCCACCGCCATGTCGTTAAGTCACGCCAAGATTACCGTCAGCAACCTGCGCCTGCGCACCTATATCGGTTTCAACCCTGAAGAGCGCGAGAAACAGCAGGATGTGATCATCAACATCGATCTATGCTATCCCGCTGAGTCCGCCTGCCGCAGTGATCAGGTGGCGGACGCCCTGGATTACAAGCGTATTACCAAGAATGTCATTCGCCATGTGGAACAGGGCCAGTTTCTGCTGCTGGAGCGGCTGACTGCTGATATACTGGCGATTTGCTCGGACGATTCACGGGTTACCTATGCAAAAGTCAGCATAGACAAACCCCATGCGCTGCGCTTCGCCGATTCGGTGTCGGTAACACTGGAATACCAGCGCGACCCCACAATTACTCTGTTTTCCAATCACCCTCAGACGCAAGGTTGACAACCATGACCTCAAACTACGCCAGCCTGGTAAGAAACGCCCTGATCGAACGCGGCCTGGAAAGCCCCATGCGCGATGTCGACTTCAGCCCCGAGCAGAAGTATGAACGCATTAAAGGTCTGATGACGGAGATTATCGGCACACTGGGTATCGACCTCAACGACGACAGCATGGCCGAAACGCCTCACCGTATTGCCAAAATGTATGTACACGAAATATTCTCCGGCCTCGACTACCGGCATTTCCCCAAGCTGTCGATTATCGAAAACAAAATGCGGGTCGACGAGATGGTCAAGGTCAAGAACATCAACCTGGTCAGCACCTGCGAACATCATTTTGTCACTATCGACGGCTTCGCCAATATCGCCTATATCCCGGACCGGCATATTATCGGCCTGTCAAAAATCAACCGTATCGTGCATTTCTTCGGCCGCCGGCCGCAGGTACAGGAGCGCCTGACACAGCAGATTCTGGTAGCCCTGCAGACACTGCTGGAAACTGACAACGTCGCTGTGAATATCAGCGCGACTCACTACTGCGTAAAGGCGCGCGGCATCATGGATCAGGAGTCGCTGACCGAAACCACCGCCCTGGGCGGCAATTTCAAGACCAATGCGCAGACACGGGCGGAATTTCTGCGCTAACGGCGCGCGGGTTAACGGCGTTTGAGTTCACAGGGCCGGCAGCGGCGCCGGCCGGTCAGTAGAAAGGATATTTGATAGCGGTTTTTAGCGAAAAACCGATAGCAGGCGTCGGCAATAAGGCGAATCAGCGGCAGCCGCAATACCCGCAGCCAGCGCTTTTGGCCCACCATCGACCATGCCCGGCAGCTGACATCGAGCCCCAGCACCAGCCGGCCGTCAGCCAGCAGGCCGTGCAGAATACGGTCGGCGGCCAGCGGATCTATCTGCGGAAAGCGCTCGGCGAAATCCCCTGCCTGGATATCCTCGAAAGCGAGTTCACCCTGCTTGTCGTACTGTTGCAGCTGGCGCATTTCGGCCACACACAGCGGGCAGTAGCCATCGTAGAAAATTGTCATTGCCGCCATGCTATTACCTCTCATCGCTAACTAGGCTTACCCATCGAATGACTCAAAAACCAACACCATTATATGCATAATCACCACAACAGTGGTAAGTGCGACCCGCATGGGAAAATAACTGCGCTGCACATCGGCAAGCAGGCGCTGATAGGCCAGTCGCTCCACCACCAGCGTGATGACATAACCGCATATCAACAACGGCAGTGCATACAGGTAAGCCGCGCCAGCGGCCAGCAGCAGCGCAGCAAAGCTCGTCAGGGCAATGGCATTGCTCAACAGCAGCAGGCAGCGCACGGCGCGGTGATCGGGCAACCCCAGCACCCGGCCCCACATAATGCCACCGAGAAAGCTGAGGATTACCGCGCTGTAGGCAATAAATACCTGCCGCGGATCGAAACCCAATAGGCTGAGGTCAAAAAGCGCAAACAGTGCCGCCACAACGAAGGGGATAACACCCAGATAACCGAGGGCGATAACGATAACTTGCGACATCTTCTGCGTGATTTCAGCTCTGGTACTCAGAGTAGTTACGTGGTGCGTAGGTTTTCGGATGAGCCGCTTCAGTTCGGCAAATCGGCCACCAGCTTGAAGCTGATGGGCACGATCATAGTGAATTGCTCCTCACCCCCCGGGGGCGGCGGAAACGGGCTGGCACGCCTGACGGCGCGCACGGCCGCTTTGTTGAGCAGACTGTGGGCGGACTCCTGCACCACTGTCACCTCTGCCAGGTGGCCGTCGCGGTCGAGGGTGATATTGAGCAGCACCTGACCCTGTTGCCGCGTAGCCAGGGCACGGCGCGGATACCTGCTGTATTTATTGGTGCGAATAAGCGCATCGTTGACATACTTCTGCCGCTGCAACAGGCGCTGCGCGGACAGTGCAACCTCCGCTCGCCGCACTGCCGCTTTCGAGTCGCTGTCCGCTTCCATTTCTGCTTCTGGTTCAGGTGCTGCGGGACCTCGTGCCAGAGGTAGGGGTGCTGCGATTGCCGCCAAGGCGGCAGCCGGTGCCGGGGTGATTGCCTGCGGCAGCGGCTGCTCGATCACCGGCGCTGTCTGCACCACTGCAGCTTTGGGGTCATTGCGTTCGCGCTCGCCGCCCGTGTTCTCCTCACCCGCAGTGACGTCGCCGGCAGCGGCTTCGGCAAAAACAGCCGACACTGCAGCCACCCGCTCAGCGGAAGGTAACAACTGGTCAAACTGTTGCCGCAGCCCGCTGTCGACAGAGCGGTTCAACAAAGCGGTGCGGAATCTCGGCGACAAACTGACTTCCCCAATCCAGCCGGACAGCAGCAAATTGAAAAACTGCGGCGCGGCAACGTGGCCGATGCGGGTATCGTTGAGCCAGAAATCCACACCGCCGGCCCGCGGCCGCTCGATAATGATCTGATCGCCTTGTAACAGCTGGACGTCGAACAGATCGGTGAAGTAAGCGAAATCCTCGATATGCCGTTCCAGCACCCGGGTACTGTTGTTGATCGCCGCACCGTCGATCCACCACTGGCGAAAACGCTTGGCCGAGACCCTCGGTTTGGCAATGCGAATTTCCATACGCTGGTATTCATTGCCGCGCAACAGCTGCTCGGCACTTGCCGCAGGGCTTTCGCTGTACAGAGCGGCGATAAACTGCGCCTCGCGCAATTGCTCGAAACGACCCAGGCCGCGCAATTCGGCAACTGCCGCAGAGCCGGCCGACAGTAAAAACGCAACAGTGAACACCAAGGCGCGCATGGATACCCTTTACATAAAAAGTAACCGGACGCCAGATACTAAGAGTCGTGGATGACAGTTTCTTTAAATTTCCGCCCTTCGTTTATGCCGATTGGTTCGCATATATTGTTACAACCAAACTACTTGTTTGTACCGACTCGCTTCTGTTACTTGCTTCTGTTACTTACTTCTATAAGTACCGAAGTGCACATAGGGCGCTTTAGCCCGCTGCCCCGGCCACACCGGCTCCGGCACCTGGTGGGAAACCGGCGCCAGTGACAGCAGGTAAGTGGCTATCGCCTGGGCATCTTCATCCGCCAGCCGGGAGTAAGCGGGCCACGGCATTACCGACAATTTGCGCGTGCCGTGGCGATTGACACCGGTCTGGATCATTTGCACCAACTGCGTGCGGCTCCAGTTGCCGATGCCGGTTTCGTTATCGGGGGTCAGGTTGGAGGGATAAACCACACCCGGTCGCTGATCCACCAGGGGGCTGGTATAGGCAATACCGGTGCGGGAGCCGGCCAGGCGGCGCTCGGGGTTGGGCTGCCCGGCCAGGGCACCGTCGGTGTGGCAGGTGCTGCAGCCGAGAATGCCCACCAGATAGCGGCCTCGCTCGGCGGCTTCGCTGGCAGTCCGCGGGGCGGGTGGCTCCAGTATGGTGGCCGGTTCCAGCGCTTCGTATTCCTCCAGCGGGTTAAAGGTGGTGGTGGTGCAGGCAACGGTCAGACTCAGCACCCCCAGGGCGGCAATAAGGCGATGGCGGGTTTTCATAATTCCTCTCAGATCAGGGCCCCTTGACTGCGCCATCATATACCAAGCGGGTGTGGGGTATCGATGATCTGGGTTAACTTTCCGGGCTCGGGCGGCCGCGGCTTGGCCAACGCTCAGTGGGCCAGCTCATGGCGGTGCAATGGCGCCACATACCTCGGCCGCCGCTGCGCCTCCGCGGGCGCGGCGATCCGGTCCAGGCCGGGCTGGTCCGGACAGTGTTCGACCACCATATCGCCCGCCCTATGCTCCGCACCGGACACCATCAGGGCCGCTGCCAGCACGGTGGCAAGCAGGGTACTGGAGAGCAAGTAACGAATGGCGCTGAACACCGGTAAACCTCCGTCTGCAGCTGATATGCTATAAGTTAATCTTATTTATATAATGACACAAACTAGTATTTATCATGCAAGCCAAAAGAATTACTTATGGCAATGTAAAGCCGTGATGAGGCAGCTGCCACCCCTGAAAGCCCTGCGCGCGTTCGAAGCCGCCGGCCGTCACCTCAGTTTTACCGCCGCCGCCGCCGAGTTGCATGTGACTCAGGCGGCCGTCAGCCAGCAGGTCAAGCTGCTGGAGACCCACCTCCAGCAGGCGCTGTTCAGCCGTGGCGGCAGGACCCTGTCACTGACCGTCGCCGGCAGGGCCTATCTGCGGGAAATAGGCCAGGCGCTGGACCAGATTGCCGAGGCCACCCGGCAGCTGGCGCACAGCGCCGAGCAGCATTTGCTGGTGATCAGCACCCTGGCCTCGTTTGCCGGCTCCTGGCTGCTGCCGCGCCTGAGTGACTTTCAGCGCCAACACCCGGATATCCGCGTGCGCATCGAGACCGACAATACCCTGGTGGACATCAGGCATTCCGATATACACGGCGCCATCCGCTACGGCCGCGGTCAATACGGCGAGCTGCACAGCCAATGGCTGTTTGATGAGACCATTTTTCCGGTCTGCAGCCCCGAGCTGTGGGCCACACTCGAGCACAGCAGCGATATCGGCGTGCTGGAGCGGGCACCGCTGATCTACGATGTCGACGTGCCGCAGGAATGGCAGCAGTGGCTGCGCGCGGCGGGCTATCCCGAGCGGCGGCTGCAGCCCGCAATGGGCTTTAACGACGCCAACCTGATAGTAAAAGCCGTCGAGGACCATATGGGAATCGCCCTGTTGCGGCGCGAACTGGCAGCGCCCGGCCTCGCCACCGGGCGCCTGGTGGCGCCGTTCAAACGCGAAGTGGCCGCAGATTTCGCCTACTACTGGGTCACCGACCCGACCCGGCGCGCCTATCGGCCGCAGCAGTATTTCCAGCGCTGGCTGCTGCAGCAGTGCCGGCGCTACCGCGAGGCCTAGCGGTAGAACGGAAAATAAGCGCCGCGAATTTTTACATCCATCCACAGCAGGTGGTGATCGGAGGATACCACCGGAAAACCCGAACCCACCAGATAGAAGCTCTCATCGTTCTCGGTGGGCCAGAATACCCCGCCGCAGACCGGCTCCAGGCCGCGCCTGGAGGGCAGCACATAATCCACCCGCAGGTTGCCGGGGTTATTGGGGTTGAAATCAGCGGTATCCAGCGCCGGGTTACCACTGTGCAGATCGTTAGCCAGGCCCTCGGCCACCGCATCGGCATAGCCGCCGAGGCTGGCCGGTGCAATCTCGGCGTCGACGGCAGGGTGTTCGAGCAGTTGTTCGATAGCGCCGTCGAAGCTGTCGCCATCCAGCGGATCGGCATTGTAGTCGCCCATGATCACAAACGGCCGATAGCCTCTGAGGCCACCGCGGCGCCCCTTGTCATCGCGGATATAGCGGGACTGCCGGCGCGGGCCGACATAGTCCGCCCAGAAGCGGATTTCATCGTGATTGCGGCGCCCGTTGCGGTCCTCGGCGCCGTCAAATACCGGCGGTGTCGGGTGTGCGGCCAGCACGTGTACGATACGGCCATGGATATAGATCGGCACATCCCAGTGACTTTTCGACGACAGGCGCAACACATCCAGCTCATCGGCGCTGTAGTAATCGGCCGGCTGCGGCGTGCCGGCATCGTCGGGCAGCAGCGCGCCGGGCATATCGCGCCAGAGAAATTTCTGGAAGGTTCTCACGCCGTGGCGCTCGATCGGATATCGGGACAACAGCACCATACCGAACTGGCCCGGGAAAAAACCGAAGCCGAAGGCATCGCCGGGGCCGGTAGTGGCGCCGTCATTGTCCAGGTCCTTGCCCGAGGGTATGCCGGTATTGGAAGGCGCATTGAAGTTGTAATCGAAGTGAATCGGCTGCCGGCCGTTTTGACTGACCGCCAGGTAGTTCTGCTGAAACAGCGCCAGCGCCTCACCGCCGGCGTCATAGTCGAACTCGTTGAGCAGCAAGACATCCGGGCGCACCCGCTGAATGATTTCGGCGACAGCCTTGATCTGTATATCGGCGCTGTTGCCCGGCTCCATCTGATCGTCGGGGTCCCGCAAATCAGCCAGCAGCTGGCCGTCGCTGCTGCGGTTTAAAAAGGCGTTAAACTGGGCAAAGCGCACTGCGCCCTTGTCGCTGCGTTCGGCCGCGCGCGACAGATCGGTGCTGAGGCAGCTATAGGGGCCGGCGGCCTGGGCCTGCAGGCACAGGCCGGCCAGCCCCGCTATCAGGCAGGTGATTCTGGGATGTTTCATGGGGTTCTCCTGGCAAGTGGTTGTTGTTCCAACCCGCCATTGATGCCAGCTGCGCTTTACAGGCGCTTGAACCTCTCGTGAAGCTTTTGCGGCGGATTTATGACCGCCGGCCGCGCCGGCCCGGGCTGAACACTTTGCCGCCGGCCGCATCTTCTTTATCATGTCGCCAGCGCCCCGGGAGCAATCGACATCACCACGGCTGATCTGAAAACCATGGCTGATCCGAACAATTATGACTGGTCTGAAAATCATGGCTGATCCGAACAATTATGACTGGTCTGAAAACCATGGCCGATCCGAACAACTATGGCTGACCCAAACTATGGCTGACCCAAATTATGCCTGACCCAAAACTATGGCTAACCCAAAAACTATGACTGATCTGAAAATCTGGGTGGATGCCGATGCCTGCCCCAAACCGGTCAAGGAAATTCTGTTCCGCGCTGCGGCGCGGGTCAAGGCGCAGACCACGCTGGTGGCAAACCAGGCGCTGAGCGTACCCAAATCACCCTATATCCGCGCCCTGCAGGTGGGCGGCGGTTTCGATGTCGCCGACAACCTGATCGTGCAGCAGGTGGAGGCCGGCGATCTGGTGGTAACCGCCGATATTCCACTGGCGGCGGAAGTGGTGGCAAAGGGCGCGGTGGCGCTCAACCCCCGCGGCGAACGCTATACCACGGAAAATATCCGCCAGCGCCTGCAGATGCGCGACTTTATGGAACAGATGCGCAGCAGTGGCCAGGTCTGCGGCGGCCCGGCGCCCTACAGCCAGACCGATCGCCAGGCCTTCGCCAACGCCCTGGACAGAATACTGGCCAGGGCCTGACTCGCCACGCCGGCGCAGGCAGCCGTGACAGCCGGGCACTACCCCTGGTGGGGAAACCAGCGCTTCTTTTTCGACTTCACAAACAAACGGAACCACTTGCGCAGATCGTAGCGATCGATACGATCGTCGCCGTTGATATCACTGGGGTCGTTATCGCCGTCTAGCGGTGTGCGCAGGCGCGAGATCAAAATGCGCAGGTCCTGCCCGTTCAGGCGCTGGTCGCCGTTGATATCGCCCGCGGTAAATCGCAGGTCCAGCGCCACCACAAGCGGATCGTGATCAGAGGCGCGGTAGGGGTCGTCACTGTACAGCTCCACCAACTGCAGCGCTGTCTTGTCCTCTTCATTGTAATCCAGCGCCCGCGGTTCGTCGGCATTGATCAGCCATTCGCCGGCATCCACCACCTGCGCGCGCATCGCTGGATTGGCCAGGGCATGATCGAGATAGCCCGACTGGCCGCGGAATACGAACGAATGCGCAGCGTCACCGACAAACCGCTGTATCAGATTGGTATAGCCGACCGCCTCTATCGCGGCGATGGGGTCCTCCCTGGCATAGGCGTTGAGGTCACCGACAATCAGAAAATCACCGTCGTTACTGTTGGTCGGGTCGGTGTCGAGCCACTTCACCAGTGCCTCGGCGGCGCGAGTGCGAGTCAGATTGCAATTGCCCTGGCCGTCGCCGGTATCCGGGTCGCCGAGTTCGTCGCAGTCGGAGCCCTTGGACTTGAAATGACCGACAGCGACGGTAAACACACCGCGGCTGCCGCGATCACGGAAAGTCTGTGCCAGCACCGGCCGGTTTTTGCTGTCGATGAAATCCGGGTCCACCGAAGCATCGAGAATCGCCGCCGCATTGACCAGCGCCACACTGTCGCGCCGGTAGATAAAGCCCACGGCAATGGCATCGGTGCCGATAGCGCTTACCCCCGGATCGACAAAGGCGTAATTGCCGCCGGCACTATTGAGGCCGTCGACCAGATCGGCAATGGCGCTGTTGCTGCCGTAGCCGTCGTTCTCAATTTCCACCAGCCCGACAATATCCGCATCCAGCGCCTGCAGTGCACTGAGTATCTTGGCGCGCTGGCGCTCGAACTCGGACGCCGAGCTGGCGCCGCGCTCGGCCGGAAAGCCGCCGCCCTGGCCGTCGCCATTGAAATAGTTCAGCACATTAAACGAGGCGACTTTAATTCCCCCCTGCGCAGCCACCTCGGGTGCCGCGGTGCGCGGATTGGTGGCGATAAAAGCCGGCTGTGCCGTCGGCTGCAGGCGGTACTCGCCGAAGCTGAAATTCAATACGCCCTGCAGCGGCGCCACGCTGTCGCCGACGCGCAGGGTATTGGCCGCGGTCAGTTTCGGCGCCGGGTAGGGAATCAGCGCCAGATCCGCCGCGGTACTGCCGTCATCGAGCGTCAGGCGGTTCAAGTTATTGGCCGCCAATACCGCCGCGGCCTCGGCACCGGGCGCGGCAATCTGCGTCGGCTGCAGCAGGCGGCCATTGGCCGACAGCAATAGCTGGCCGAAGCGCGCCAGGTTGAAATTTTCCGAGATCGTCAGCGTTTGCGAGGTCGCCACAGCCATGCCTTCGAAGCGCTCCAGCCCTGCCGCGGCACTGAGCGGCAGGGTAATCGTGGCGGGTGTAAAACCTGCACCGCCGGCACACACCGCAACAGCGCCGACATTGGTCATCTGCGTCATTTGAAAAACTTCGCTGATATCGCCGCGGACCCGCACCACATCGCCGACATTGACATCCACACCGCCGCCGCCGTCAAACACAAACAGGCCTTCGGAGGTCTGCCCGTCGGCGTCCTGATCCGCCTGCTCTTCCTGGACAAAAAAGCCGTTGAGTTTGTCCTCCCCCTGAAAGTCGCCGACCACCACACCTTCGATGGTCTGGGAGGTACCGGCCAGCGGGCTGACGGGACCCGCACCCTGAATCGCACTGATCAGCGTGGCGGGGTCGCCGCACTCACCCACCACCACCGGCGCACAGCGGTTGGCGGCGCCGGGTGTGGCCAGATCCTGAATATAGCTGCCGGTATTGCGCGCCCCGCCGCTGCCGTTTTCACAGCGCTGGTTGGAATGATTGTCCTTATCGCCGGCGCCGTCCTCATTGACCTGTGGCTGGCCCGGGTTCAACAGCGCCAGCAAGCCGCTGTCATCGGCGTCGTTGGTATCGTAAACGATGGCGTCGAGCAGATTGTCGGTCGTTACCGGCGTGCCGTTGGCAAAGGCGCCGGCGCGGTATAGCGCCACGGCATCGGCGCCGTTTTGCAGCACATTGCCGGGAAACACGCTATCGACATTGGCAACAGCGCTGTTGCCGGCAACAAAGTAGCCCTCGGCATCGGTCTGGCGGCCGCTGAGGTCGATAGCGCGGTAGCTGCTGTCGCCATTGCCGTTGAAAAACACCAGCGACAGACCATCCAGGCTGGTATTGCCGCGGCCGCCGTCGAACAGCTCGACAAATTCCAGCGCATCGGTGCCGGCGGTATCGGCATCGACTTCATTGATAACGATGTCGCCGCTGCCCGGCGGGCTTGCGATCCGGCCCTTGCCGAGATCGTCGAAGGTGTTTTGCGCAAAGCCGTCCCACTCCAGCGCCGGCTCGAAAGCATCAAACGGATCGCTGTCGCCGCCGTCGATGGAGTCGGCGCGGCGCAGGGTATTATTCTGAGTACTGGCCTCGCCACTGCCCCACTGGGAGCCGGGGTTAAAACCGATTTGGCCAATGGCATCGATAACCACCCCGCCGACCAGCAGGGTTACCGCATCGTTGCCGTTAAACCAGCCGGCGCCGTTGGTCTGGTCGGCCACCGCGAGAATTTCCGCAGCGGCACTGCTCTGCGCCAGCACATAGACATCGCCATTGGCGAGATTGCCGTTCAATGGAATGGTCAGGCCGGCAGTGCTGTTGCCGTTAAAAAACATCTGGACTTCATAGCCGCTGAGATCGACGGCAGCCCCGGTATTGTTGAGTATTTCCAGGGCTTTATTGTTACTCGAACCCTCGATATATTCGGAAAAAAACAGATCCGTCGCCGACCAGGCGGCCACTGGCAGCACAGTCAGAGCGGCGATAGATGGCAACAGACGCTTCATGGGTGGAGTCCCTGTGTTTTTGCTGTTGGCGTTGTTTAGGTGATTGTTAGACGGCTAAGCCGCCAAAGGATAATACAGGGGTGTTAACGGAAAATGTGAGTTTGATGACGGAGTTGTGACAGGGGAGGGGAAATGGGTGACAGTGGGGAAGGAATTTCCCCCTAACATCCTCTCCCATCCGGTGTTACCATTCCCCTCCCTTAAACAAGACCAACAACCCATGCGCGGAGTCATACTCGACGGCGACAGTCTGGGCCCGGGCGATCTGGACTTATCCGCCCTGCTGGCAACGCTGCCGCAGTGGCAACAATACCCAAGCACCGCGCCGCAACAAACGGCAGCGCGTATCGCCGATGCCGATGTGGTGGTGAGCAATAAGGTGGTGCTCGATGCGGCGGCAATCGCACAGGCCACGCAGCTCAAGCTGATCTGTGTGGCTGCCACCGGCACCAATAATATCGATGTGGCTGCCGCCCACCGGCGGGAGATCCGCGTTACCAATGTGGCCGGCTACGGCGTCGCTTCGGTGGCCCAGCACACCCTCACCCTGATGCTGTCGCTGGCCACGCAAATACCCCGCTACGGGGCAGCGGTGGCACGGGGTGACTGGAGCCGCAGCCCGTTTTTCTGTCTGCTGGATTATCCGATTGTCGAACTGGCCGGCAGGACACTGGGTATTGTCGGCTACGGCGCCATCGGCCGGGCCGTGGCGGGCCTTGCCGGAGCCCTGGGCCTGCAGGTGATCATCAGCGCCCGCCCCGGTGCCGATACAACGCCCTCCAGCGAACGCCTGCCCTTCGCCGAAGTACTCGCCAGCGCCGATATTCTCAGCCTGCACTGCCCACTGACGGAGGCAACCGCGCAGCTGATCAACGCCCGCACGCTCGCGCAAATGAAACCGGGCGCCTTCCTGATCAATACCGCCCGCGGCGGACTGGTGGACGAGCCGGCTCTGGCGGCGGCGCTAAAGCGCGGTCACCTGGCCGGCGCAGCCCTGGACAGTCTCAGTATCGAACCGCCCCCGGCCGATCACCCGCTGCTGGCCGGCGATATTCCCAACCTGCTGATTACCCCTCACTGCGCCTGGGGCAGCCGGCCGGCACGCCAGCGCCTGGTGGAGGAACTGGTAAAAAATATTCAGGCCTTCAAGCAGGGAGTGCCGCGCAACCTGGTACTGCCCTGAACCGTTCCGGCGAATTGCGCAGGACGCGCCCGCGCGAACAGGTTGGCGCGCTAGAGAGCACTCACTGTAGCCATAGGAAATATCGGAAACTGTTTGCGCCCATTGCCTTCGCGCGCTGGTCTTCCCAGTCCGGACAGTGAAAAGCTGATCAATGAAACCGGTTTTAGCACCTGCTTTCAATATAGAGCAAGGAGATCGAAAGGCCGGAAAAATATATTATTTTAAATCGTTATACAGCCCGCAAGCATGTCTGTTAAAGTTCAGACCAAGCGCGAGTGCCGTCGCGCGAGCATTGCTCCATTGCCATTACCATCAAAAAGCTAACTGTATTAAAAAACTAACTGTCAGCCTATCTCTATTACTTAAACGAAACGCAAAATATTACCAAACGTACTTATGGTAGATTGCCCTCTCCTGTGAGGGTTTAGGAAATCGCGTCCACAAATCCATATCCAGCAAGCTCCGGCTCCGGGGGAAGCACTATGCCAAAAAATATAGCCACTGCCGCCATGCTGTTTTTCAGTCTGTTCTCAGTGCTGGCGGCCAACGCGCAACGCAATATCACCACCGTTGATAAAATCAGATACTGCCGCACAATCTGGCCTATCTGCAATGACAAACTGCAGGGCGACTATCACTGGTGGGAGAGCAGTGGCGTTCCCGACCAGATACAAAAAAACACCTATATCAGCCGTTACAACGAGCCGGCAGCGTCGCGGGTTGAGCATGTGGTCCTGATCGCCTCCGGCCAGCGATCCGGCGACCTGAGCTGGAACCGCTTGACCGGCCAGGAATCCACCCGTGCGTTTCGCAAGCAGGAGGCCCACAGGGATCTCAGGGTATCGGAACAATCCCTGGCTTTTCGTCTGTTTCGCGACGGCGTATATGACACGGGCAATACCTTTGCAGCCCTGGCATTCGATGCGCGCTTCAATTGGGGGTTTTCCAAAAACAATAAAAACGATATCGTCAATGCTTATTTCAACTGGCTGAAAAGCAAGTTCAGGGCCGGCAACCTGAGATCGGTATATCTGGCCGGACACAGCCGGGGCGGTGCCCTGGTAATGCGGCTGGCACAGAAATTTCAACAGCAGTTTCCCCAGGCCGTCGTCATTGTCCATCCCTTCGACGCCGTCCCCAATAAAAAGGAAGGCGAACTCGGCGCCTACAGCAGCTCCATCAATAATCCCGAGGCGGGCTACCCGCGCAATACCGACTTGTTCGACAACAAGGGAAACTGGGCATGGAAATCCGATATGCGCAGCTTTTATCCCGACAAACGCAACCTCGCCGTGTTCAATATGGCAATAGGTGGAAAAATCTTCGGGCTGGCTCAAGAGGTGCGGGCGGTAACACACCAGAGCGCTTCTGCTGAAATCACGGATTTAGGCTGGTACGCGCAGCGCTGGTACGATATGCCGGCGCTGGGCGCGGCACCCGAAGACGCCGGCGGCCACAATCTGATTGCCCGATCGGGAACCACCGTTGCCGCGGCTCTCGCTCACGTCGGGGACCGGCTGCAGGTGCTGACCAACAATATGGCGCCGCTGGCCAGTGTCCGGGTTTCTTCCACCTACTGTACCAGCGGCAGCCTCAACTGCTATTCCGCCGGTCGTGTCAACGACACCAATCTCGATACCCGCGTCGGTGGCCCCTACAGCTGGACCAACAGCGGCGCTGTCGGCAGCTCCCGGCTCAGCCTGCGCTGGCCCGAGCTGATCAACACCGATTATGTCGAAGTGTTTACCAGTGAAGGCTACCCGCTGCAGGACTTTCGCATCGAATACCTCGACGGCTCCACCTGGCGCACCGCCCACCGGGAAATCGGCAATACCGGCCTGCATATTCGCGCGCCGTTTGCCAATATCCAGACCCGGGAGCTGCGCCTGGTGGATATGCGCGGGCCCGCCAGACAGGCAGGCTACGCCCGCATCAATGAGATTGTCGTCGCCGGTGATTGGGTCACGCCGCCGAACCAGGCCCCGATCGCCCGCTGTCAGGCCTCGCCGCGCTCCGGCTTCAACCCGCTGACCACCCGGCTCAGTGCCAGCGGCAGTCGCGACAGGGACGGCAGCATCGTGTCCTACCACTGGAATTTTGGCGACGGCAGCAGCGGCAGCGGTTTTTCCGTCAACCATACATTCTACGGCAGCCTCAGTATCGACACCCATTACACTGTCCGCCTCACGGTAACAGACAACGACGGCGCGACAGCCTCAACGACCTGCGGTGTCAGCGTGTCCTGTATGAGCGGTCACGACCCGGATGGTCCGTTCATTCCCGATGAATGTTATTAGAAGCCGTATCATAACTCTGGGCCGTAGCGAGGCGAGTGATAGCGGCTATGCGCCGCTGTCGTGCAAATAGGCCAGCGGCGCAAAGCGGAACAGGCGCGAAAACAACAGATCGGGAAACGAGGCGATTCTGGCATTGTAGAGTTCCACCGCATCGTTGTAGCCGCCGCGCAACAATGCCAGCTCGTTTTCCAGCCGGGTGATGCCGGCCATCAATTTGGTGGCGATGGTATTGCCCTTCAGCTCCGGGTAGTCCTCCAGAGTCAGGCTGAACTGCTTACCGGCGCGATGCAGTACAGATAAAAACGCCGGCGTTTGCCCCAGGTCTTTTATCGAACCGTGATGGGCGCTGCGCATTTGTGTCAACAGCTCGGTCAACTGCCGTTCGTGGGAGAAATAGCGCCGGCAGAGTTTTTCCAGATTGGGTACCAGGTTTTTCCGCTTGCGCAGCGACACCTCGATATTGGCTTTATTGCGCAGTGCACGCTCGCGCAGATAAATCAGATCGTTGTAGTGCATTATCAGTATAAGCCCCAGCATATAAGCCGGCGCCGCCAGCGCGGCAAACAGGAAGTCCGTGGCGGCAAAACTGCCGCTGTGGCCAAAGCCCATCAACAGTGCCAGCAGCAGGCCGGCAAATGCCATATTCAGGCAAAACATGCCCCAGCGCGCTTTGCGCAGCATAATGCTCGCTTCATCGTAGTTGCTGAGAATGAACGGTTCACCGGCGGGCGCCTCGGCGATGACCAGTTGATCCGGCTGGCGCCGGTCGATGGCGGCGAGGCCGATGGCATAGAGAGGATCGCCCAGGCGCAGTGTATTTTCACGGTAACGCAGCCTGCCGCTGCGCTTTACCAGTTGATGGCGACTGATAATATCGGCGCCTTTGGGCTCGATCGCCGTCCGGCCGTCGCTGTCGCGGCAGTGGAAGCGCTGCTGTTCGCCGCGCTGCTCGATCACTACCCAGCGGCTTTTTTTACCGCTGCCGCGTTTCTCCTCCACCTTGTACCGATACCAGGTACAGTCGGCGCCACTGAGAGGGCCCTGCAGGGCCGCCTGTTGCGGCGCCAGCACCACTTCACCCTTTACCTCCGCCAACCCGCAGCTGAGCCCCTGACTGCTGCTGGTGGGAATGTTTTCTATCAACCGCTTGTGCCGCACGCGTCGAAAACCGAACCAGGTGAGCGCCACCGTCGCCGCCAGGCCGGCGCCGATCAACACCCACACCAGCACACCCCGCAGGCGCGCGGGCACATAGGTCGCGGCCCGCCGCTGCAGCTCCTGCCGGTCCAGCGCAGGCAGCGGCGGCGCCTGCGCCGGCATTTCGATACCCCATAATGGCGCCAGCCATTTTTCCGGCGTGGCCTGCAGTTGCCGCTGCAGGCGGTGGTGAGCTGTGACCAGATTCAAGCGTATCTCGCGCAAGCGCAGCCGCTGCGCCGGCGGCAGTGCCGAGTAGGCGGGCGCGGTGAAATCGCCGGCCCCGGACCACCCCGGCCAAACCACGCCGCGGGCCTCGAGTTGAGCTTCGACCAGCGCCTCCGCGGCGCGCGCCTGCTGCTGGTAGCGCGACATGCCGTTGTCCAGATCCTGCCGCATCATGTTCAGCGCCAGTTGCACCAGCACCAGCGCGAGCACCAGTGTCAGCATCGTCAGATAGATCAACAGGCGGTGCACGCGCAGCGCGTATACGCCGGCGAACACCGCCAGTGATATCAGCAGCAGACCGCTCCACAGCGCCAGCAGACCGTGATTTCCCATACTGGCGCTCTCGTGGGCGCGACCCAGCGTGGATATGATCGGTGTGTAGTGACCGGGGCTGGAAAAGTCGACGGACAACTGCCGCCCGCCGTCGCGCGTCCGCGCCTGCTCGCGGGCAAAACCGAATACGAATACCTCCGCTCCGGGCTCGATACGCCACTCGGTGTGCCGGTACTTGCCCTGGCGGGTCTGCAAACTGTGCGGCAACGACCAGTCAATTGCGCGCCGCTGCCGTGCAGCCTCGATCAGCAGGCGGCCGCTGTCGTCGGCCAGCCAGAAGTCGACGGCCTCTGACACATCGATAAGGGTATGCCAGCTGCTGTCGCCGTCGGCATCCCGCTTTTTCTCTTGTTTGCGGTAGCGATAATAAACACTGGGGGTATCGCTATAGCGACTGCGCAACAGCGCCTGGCCGGATTGCACGCGGGCGGTGATATTGACTTCGCCGGGCAGTGCGGCGCCGGCCGTGGTGGCGGGCACGCGCTCCAGCTGGCGCATTTCCTGGACGGCATCAAAGCCCATCTGCGTAAGCGCCAGCCCGGCAATGGCGCTGAGTGCCGCCAGTAAAAACGGCAGCACTCTCCCCACCAGAATCTCTTTCACTCAACCCCGCCCCGATTGCCGGCTGTAAGCGCCGGTCCGTTATTCGTCGGCCAAGTGTAGCAGCTGATGAGCGGCCGCTAAAGTCCACCGCCGCCGCCCTGGCGGCGGGCCTTCAGAGCCGGCTGGAAGCTGCCGGATTGACCTGCGCCGCGCCCTGTTGCACCGCGCGCAACACCGCGCGCAAATAGTACTCAGGGTCCAATTCCAGCTGCTGCAGTTTTGGTGCAATCACCTGTAGCAGCTCTTCGACTATCGCCAGATAACGATCGGCGGCGATATCCAGCGCGTCGCCGCAGCCGTCGTTACTGCGGTAAAAGTAGTGTTTGCCAAAGTCCTGATGAGCCTGCTCCTGGCAACGAATGGTATGGCGAAGCCGCTTAAAGCCCATATCGAGCTGGTCCATTCTGCGGTCGACAGTCTCCAGAAACGCCTCACCTAAAGCCTCCAGAATCACCTGCAAACCCAGAACAGACTCGCACAGCCGGCCTTCGGTCAGTGCCTGCAGCAGTGCGTGTTCCAGGGTATCGAACAGCGCAATTTCCCGCCTGAGCAAAGTGCCCCTGACCTGCAGGCAGCGCGCACCCCAGTAAAAAGCGCGGTTGTGAAACTTTTCCTGTCTGGCCTGGTGGCGGAAGAAAACCGCCAGCCGGCTGTCCATATCCCCACAGTATCGGGACTGCGCCGCGGCAACGTTGGCCGCCACCCGCTCGCCTTCAGCCAGTACCGCAAATAAATGCGCAACGGTCGCCGGATGCTCGAGCCGCCGCTGCAGGATCAACATCTTCGCCGGCGCCGGCACCGCGAGCTTGAACCTATGGGGAAAACGCGGTCAAACATAACATAAGAAATCCGCAGCGCTGTGTTCATATGAAAATACCGGTGCAAGTCATCAATCCCAATTACTGGCGCTTAGAGACAGATGATGCGTGTTAGTTCAATACGGCCAGCTTTTTGCGCGCTGGTATATGTGGTATGTGCGCTATCGGCATGGCCGTCAGCTGCTGATTCGAGGGTCATTGAGTTTGACCGGGGCTGGAAACTACTGGCGCTGTCGGGCGAAAAAACCACTGAATTCCAAGCCCGCGGCAACACGCTGCAAGTCCTCTCGGATAAAGCCGTGGGGTTTTACCACCACAGGCTTCTCTCTGCCCGGCAAGCCGCCCAGAGCGACTGGGTATTGTCATGGGAATGGCGGGTCATGGACAGCAGCGCAGCAGTGGCTACGCGAACGGCCCGCGGTGATGACCGGCCGCTGGCGCTGCATATCTGGCTCAATGATCCGCGATCAGCGGGGTGGTTAAAGGGCAGCCTGGCGACGTTGTTCGCCATTCCCACACCGGGCCATATGCTCACCTATTCGTGGGGCGGCACGGAAGCAAAGGGCAGTCAATTTCCCAATCCGCATATACCGAAAACCGGTTATATACATATTCTCAGAGATCACAGCGATACCGGTGGCGGCTGGTTTGCTGAACGCGTCTATTTCAAGCGCGATCTGCTGCGGCACTTTGGCGAACTGCAGCGGCGGGCACTGTATATGGTGGTATCTGCGGACAATGAAGACAGCGCGGGGTTTTCACGAGCGCAAGTGCGCAATGTCATACTCACGGCAGTGCCGGCGCCGGGAGCGGAACCAGGCCAATGATCTCAGTCATTATTCCATCGCTGAACGAAGAAAAGAACCTGGCGCGCTTACTCGGGCAACTCCAGCAGCAGGCGAGCGCAAAAGAAATCATTGTCATCGACGGGCAGAGTTCGGATGCCAGCGTGGAGATTGCCGAAAAAGCCGGGGTAAAGGTGCTGAGCAGCAAACCGGGGCGCGGCCGGCAGCTGTGCAAGGGTGTGCAACAGGCCCGCGGCGAGATCCTGTTATTCCTGCATGCAGATACGCAGTTTCCCGCCAGCGGCCTGGCGCTCATCGAGCGGTATCTCGGGCAAAACGCCAATATTATCGGCGGCAACTTCCGTATTCTGTTTGACGGTGACGACGAGTTCAGCCACTGGCTCAACGGCTTCTATGCACGTATCCGCAGGCACGGGTTTTACTACGGCGACTCGGGCATATTCGTGCGCAGACAAGCGCTGCTGCAACTCGGCGGCCTCAAGCCGCTGGCGTTGATGGAGGACTACCATCTGGTACGCCAGCTGGAACGCTCGGATAAGCCGACAATCTGTATTGACGATGCGCCCTTGATCAGTTCTTCACGGCGATTCGCCGGCCGCTCGCACTGGGCAATCGTGGCCGGCTGGTTGTTAATTCACTGCCTGTACTATCTGCGTGTTCCCGCGCCTGTTTTGTCGCGACTTTACGATTCGGCCAGGAAGCGGCAAAAATCAACGGCCGATTCAGGTGCTTGATGCAAACATCACAAAAGTATCAGGATGTCCGTTCCAGGACTAAGCCGGTTCGGCACTCTGCAGCCGTTTCGCAATCGCGTTAAACGCCGCAGGTTCATCCAGCATCGGCGCATGGCCTCTGCCGGGCACTTCCACCACCTGCAGATCGGCCTTGCGCCGGCGCATTGCCGCGACGCAGTCGCGCGACAGAATATCGGAAAACTCCCCCCGGATCAGCAAGGTCGGTATTGCTGCACAGGCGTCGAACAGCGGCCATAAGTCCGGCGGCACGGCGTTGTCATCGCTGTCGTTGATGGGCCGGGAAATCCTGTCGTCGTAAGCCAGCCGCGGCCGCCCGCCGGCGTCTGCAATGCACAGGTTGCGGGCAAAGCGCAGCCAGTCGGCGCGGCCGTAGCCGGGAAAGGCGATACCGTTGATGGACTCGGCGTAGTCCGCCGCCGCCTCCCAGTCGTCAAAGACGTGCGCGTTATCGACATACGCCTTGATTCGCGCCAGACCTGCCGGGTCAACCTCGGGCCCGATATCGTTCAGCACAATGGCGCGCACTTGCTGTGGCTGCCGTGCAGCCATCATCATTGCCATGATGCCGCCCATCGAGGTGCCGACAACCGCCACCCGCTGCAGGCCGAGATGCCGCAGTAAAATCTGCATATCCTCTACGTAAATACCGGGATGGTAATTACTCGCCTCGGGGTCGTAGGCGGAGCGGCCGCGGCCGCGCTGGTCGGGCACGATAAGCCGGTAGCGCGGGTGCAGGCGCCGGCACAGCTCGGCAAAGTCCGCCGAGTTGCGTGTCAAACCGTGCAGGCACAGTACCGCCAGCGGTGCCCGGGCATTGGCATAGTCGCGGGCGTAGAGGTTTAAACCGTCCCCGCTCTGATAGTGGATTTCCTTGTAGCTTGCAGTCATGTCTGAATTCCTTACAGGCTTCAGCGTCGAAACAATACAGAGCCTGAACACGCCTTGAAAGCGCCAGCCCCGATTACCGAATTGTCATTGCTGCGGATTTTCTGCTAGACAAAAGCGCTATAAAAACACCACAAATCCAACAACGCCGATATTTAACGCAGGCATCAGCACAACTTTCCCATAAAATCACCGAGCTGTCATGGAAATGACATAAAGCCGTCATATTTTCGACACGCAGCGCGGCTATGGTGGCGCCAATACTAGCGAGCGAGGGTGCGATGTGAATTCACCAACCACTGTCCGCTGCCGCACGGCCTGGCTGTCGGATATTCACCTCGGCAACAAAGACTGCAAAGCCGCCTACCTGATCGACTTTCTCAACCGTCTCGAATGCGAACGCCTCTACCTCGTCGGCGATATCGTCGACCTGCTGGCGATGCGCAGGCGGGTGCACTTCAGCGGCGAACACTATGAAGTGCTGTGCGCGATTCACCGCCTGGCAAAATCGGGCACGCGGGTCATCTATGTGCCCGGCAACCACGATGCCGAGCTGCGCGACTTTGCCGGCGGCAACCTGCTGGACGTGGAGGTGCACGGGCAGTTTGTCCACGAGACCGTAGACGGGCGGCGCCTGCTGATCATGCACGGCGACGAGCTCGATCATGCCGTGCTGTACCAGAACTTCATCCGCCTGATCGGCGATCACGCCTACGACCTGATGGCGTTTATGAACCGCTGGCTGGCCCGCGGCCGGCGCCTGCTGGGTTTGAATTACTGGTCGCTGGCGACCTACCTGAAAACCCATATCAGCCACGCGCGCAAAAGCATCGATACCTTCGAGCGCACCGCTGCTGCAGTGGCGGCAAAGCAGGGCTTCGACGGCGTTGTCTGCGGCCATATTCACAAAGCGGAGATACGCACCATCGACGGCGTGCTCTACTGCAACGACGGCGACTGGACCGAGAGCTGCACCGCGCTGGTGGAAAGCGACAGTGGCGACCTGCAATTGCTGCACTGGGTAGAACAGCCTTTGACCCTGAAAACCGAGACACCGCTGGCCGCGGCCGCCTGAGTCCAGCCAACAAGGTACTGTCTCTAACGCATAATATCGGGATTTATCAACTATGCTTGCATAGATGAATCCCGAGTCCTCTTCCTATGACGCTGCCTGGCCGCAGCTGCCGGAACTGCAGCAGCTGCGGCGGCTGTTGCGCCTGAATATTCCCGGTGTGCGGTCCCTGCGCCTGACCCAGGTAAGCGATGGCGAACATCAACTGCCGGTGGAGGCGGTATTTATCGGCGGCCGCGCCGCCGGGCTGCCCACCGTGCTGCTGGTCGGCGGCACCCATGGCGTCGAGCGCATTGGCGCGCAGGTGGTACTGGCCTATCTGGAATCACTGCTGAGCCGGCTGCGCTGGGACGAGACTCTGCAGGCAGCGCTGCGGCAGGTGCGGCTGGTGTTTGTACCGGTACTCAACCCGGTGGGCGTGGTACAGCAGACGCGCTGCAACGGCAATGGCGTCGACCTGATGCGCAACGCCCCGCTCGATGCCCGGGAACCGGTTCGCTGGCCCCTGGGCGGCCAGCGCCTGAGCCGTTTTCTGCCCTGGTACCGCGGCCGCCGGGGTCTGCCGATGGAAGCGGAAGCCCGGGCCCTGTGTGAACTGACCGAGCGGCTGTGGCAGCGATCGTCACTGTTGCTGGCGCTGGACGTACACTCCGGCTTCGGCTTCAGTGACCGCCTCTGGTTTCCGCTGGCAGGCAGCCGCGAACCGGTCTCGCATCTGGCCGAGTACTATGCCCTGCAGCGCCTGCTGCGCCGCAGTCACCCGCATCACGATTATGTCTTCGAGCCGCAGTCGCTGCACTATCTCTGCCACGGCGATCTGTGGGACTACCTGTACCTGCGCGCCGAGTCACAGCAACGCCTGTTACTGCCGCTGACCCTGGAGATGGGCTCGTGGCGCTGGGTGAAGAAAAACCCCCTGCAACTGCGCGCCTTCGCCGGCATGTTCCACCCGGTAAAACCGCACCGGGTACAGCGCGTGCTGCGCCGCCATACCACCCTGCTGGAATTTCTCTGGCGCGCGGCGCTGTCCAGCGGCAACTGGCTGCCGGATCGGGCGCAGCGCACGCGCCTGGCCAATGTCGCCCGGCGGCACTGGTACGCGGCGGCTAAAAATCCCAGGTCAGGCTCGCCCGATAGTGGCGCCCGAGAATCGGCCGTGCGGTAAACAGGTTGCCGAACTCAGTGCCGTTGCCGCGCGGGTTGCCCTCGGTAAGGCCGATTTCATCGGTGAGATTGAAGCCCTGCAGGCGCACATTGAGGTTTTCGCTGATATTGTAGGACACACCGGCATCGATGGTCTGGTAGTCCGGCAGCTCGAGATTATTGGCAAAATCGGCAAAGCGCTCGCCGCCGTGGAAGTAAGTCAGGTACACATAGCCGCCGCCGCCAAAGCGATAGGTCGGGGTAATACTGAGGATGGTCTCCGGTATGCGCCTTACCTGATTGCCGGTGACGGTGCCGAAGTCCTGGTATTCGGGCTCCTGGTAAGTGACGGTGGCGGCAAGCTGAAAATTGTCGATCGGCATCCACACCACCTCGGCTTCCGCGCCCACCGTCTCGGTGCCATAGAGCAGGTTCAGCTGCGTCTGGGTGCCGTCGGCAAGCACGATATTGTCGTTGAAGATCTGGTCCTCCACCTCGCTGGAAAACAGCGAGGCAAACACCGACCAGGTATCCAGCGACAGCTTGTAACCCACCTCCAGCTGGGTCACCTTCGACGCTTCGACCAACCTGCCGGTGGCGGGCACCACCACTTGAATGGTGTCCACCGCCTTGGGGAAGTCGTAGCCGACACTGAAGCGACCGAATACCGCCTGATCATCAGTCAGCGTCCAGTTGGCGCCGGCGGTATAGGAAATTTCCCGCAGCGCGCGATCGTAATCGTCGAAGCGGTCCGGATTGGCGACGGCGACGCCGTCGCCGGCCAGAAACAGTGAATCGATGGCGTTAGCGTCGAAGTCCTGCGAGCCCGGCGACACGCCGAAAGTGCCCTTGTAGTCGTTTTGATCCCAGCGCAGACCGAAGTCCACCCGCAGCACGTCGTTGACCTGCCACTCGTCGTAGACATACAGAGCAATAGTGGTCATCTCGTCGGTGCGCTGTTCGTAGTTGACACCGTAACGCCAGACACCGTTCTCGGTGCGCTGCACCGGATTGCCGTCGGCGTCGACAACAATCTCGCCGCCGGCATCGACAAAGGTGATATCGACCAGTTCCGTGCCCTCCTTGATATCGTGCAGCACATTGGCCCAGTCTTTCAACACCGTAGTTTCCATGCGGCCGAAATAGAAACCAAAGGTAAGGTCGTGGCTGTCGAAGCTTTTCGACAGCCGCCAGTCGGTGACGAAATTTTCCACATCCCAGCGCACATCCCAGAAGCCGGTTTCGTACACCAGGCCGTTGCCGTTCTGGTTGGCCAGGTCGAAAGCGGCGCCGCTGTTGGTATAGTGGATGACGGCGCCGGCGACCTGGCTCAAATCGATGCCGTTGCTGCCGTTGTAGCGCGGGTCGGCGCTGCCGCCGAGCGCCTGGGCCTGAGCCACCAGGTCGTCCACCAGTTCCTGTGCCGAGGTGGGCTGGCCGATGGAGATGCCCGAAATAAAGGAAAAATCCCCGGAGGTATAGCGCGCCTTGCCGTCCAGCAGCCAGCCGTCGGTCAGCTCCAGCTCTATCGCCGCGGTAAACTGCGTCGTGTCCGCACCGATACCGTCGGCCATATCCGGCGACCGGTCGTTGACACCATTGGGGTGGCGCAGTAGCAGGCGCTGAAAATCCGCACTGGTGGCGGTGAATTCGCTCGCATCGGTGCCGGGTATGGAGTTCGGTTCACCACTGAAAGCGCCGCCGGTGGGGTTGGGGTTGCTGACACCGATGGGCAGATAAAAAATACCGCTGTTGTCTATCTTTTTGACATCGAACCACAAGCGGCCGTTATCCAGGTCGCGCGCCAGACGGGTGCGCAGCTGGTAGCCCTGGTTGGCGGTAAAACCCGGCTCGCGCACCCCGTCGTCCTGGCGGTAAAAACCGCCCACCAGCATATTCCACTGGTCACTGAGAGGGCCGGTGTGGAAAAAATCGCTGCGGATATGGTTGTAGTCGCCGAGCTGTACTTTGATCTGCGACTCCGGTACATCGCTGGGCTCGCGGGTAACCAGATTGATCATGCCGCCGGGCGCGCCGGTGGCAAATACCGCGGCACTGCCGCCGCGCACCGCCTCGAAGCGCGATACCGTGGTGTCGACTTTGGCAAAGCCGTCCACCGGCAAAAAATTGATACTGGGTTCATTCAGCACCGGCAGGCCGTCCTCCAGCTGCTGCATGAAAATAAAACCGCCGTCCTGGGGCAGGCCGCGGATAAATACATTGCCGGCGCCCGATTCACCGCCGGAACTCTCCGCCCAGAAGCCCGGCACCACGCTGATCAGGTCAACTAAATTAAGCGGCGATTTCTGCGCGATATCCTCGGCGTTCTTGGTGGTGATGGCGACGCTGGATTCGAGTTTGGTCAGCGGGTTGCCGCCGCCGACCCCGGTTACGATCACTTCTTCGAGCGCCAGCGCATCGTAGGGTTGGCGCTCCTGGGCGGTGCCGGGCAGCGGCGCGGCAACAGCCGCGCCCAGGCAGGCGCACAGTAGTTTTTTCGGTGGAAATGCTAAGCTCATCTCGTTCTCCTCGCTGGGCGATCGCTGTTATTTTTCTGACGCAGAGTCTATCGCTGCACACCTGCCTGCGCAGGCATGGCGGTGAGAGAATCATTCCGGGCAATCATGTATCGGCACGGAAATAACACTACTGGAGAAATCCTTAACCAGGGCCTGTTGACACTAATTTATTGGTCTTCTACTAGAACGATTAAGTCGCGAGAAGTAACTTACCTAAAAAATATCCGCCAAGGCAATAGTTCGAACGGCTTAACTTAATCTTAATTTTTTGCTTCACGCTTTTATATTTTTTTGAAATTTACAGAAAAATTTTTATCGATATATATTTAAGCAATGGTGCTCTTTTTCACACTGTTGCCGCATTGCGAAATCAGGGACAACTCTCGCGCACCATCAGCTCGGTGGGCAGAACGACGCTTTTTTCTTCTTCAATGCCCAAAAAAATTTCCGCCGCTGTTCTTCCTTTGCCGACACTCTGCTGGTGTACCGTGGTCAGCGTCGGGTGCTGGGTGCCGGCCTCGGGAATATCGTCAAAGCCGGTAATGCGCACATCCTCCGGCACCTTTAAGTCGAGGTGGCGCGCCGCCTGAATCGCCGCCAGGGCAATGCGATCGCTCATACACAGCAGCAAGTCGGGTCGCGGCGAACACATCAGGGCCTCGCGCGCCGCCTGATAACCGAGCACATGGGTATTGTCCGGCACATGCCAGATCCTTTCACCCGGCAGCGAGGCACCGCAGGCCTCCACGGCATCGATAAAACCCTGCAGGCGCTGTACCGTGATCGTGCACTGGCCGTCGAACAGTTGCTGCTCGTGAATGCGGCAGACACGATTGCAATCAATCATCCGCAGGCCCAGCACGGCGATTTGCCGCGGCGCAGTTTTCAGCGCGTGGGCGGCGCAGTCTCTGGCGCTGCTGTAGTTATCGACATTGACGGAGAGGTAGCCTTCGATCTCAAAGTCCACGGTAATGATCGATTTATGCTGGTGGATAAGCCGCTCCAGCGTCTGTTGCTGCGGCGGGCCGTAAACGATAAAGCCGTCGACAAAGGATTCATAGCCCTTGACCTCTTTCATATGATCGCGCGAGGGCATAATCAGCAGGCTGTATTCGCGCGCTTCAAAAATCTCCGCCAGCCCCTGTAAAAACTGATTGGCCACCGGATCGGTAAAGGTATAGCTCAGATAGTTGGAAAGCGTGACGCCGATAATACCGGTGCGGCCGGTACGCAGGCTGCGGGCGGCGGCGTTGGGGCCGAGGTAACCGAGCGCGCGGCACTCGGCGAGGATATGCTCGCGCAACTCCTTGGACAACTGGCTGGGGCAGTTAAAGGCGTTGGAAACCGTGGCCGTGGAAACACACAGATGCTCGGCCATGTCCTTCAGAGTCAGATTGCGCGACTTGGTTCTCATAGCGCTATACCAGTTGTGCAAACAGTGCCTGGTAGGGCCCCAGTATGATTTCCCGCCGCTCGATGCGCCCGGAAAAACCGTGTCCCTCCAGCACCTTGTCAATGTCCTGCGGCAGCGCGGCGCGGCGCGTCTGCCCACCCATATTCAGCGCAACCAGCAGTTTCTGCTGCGCGCAGCGGCGCGACCAGCACAGTATCTCGCCGGTATTATCGTGCAGTTTGATGTCGCCCGAAACCAGCGCCGGCTGTTGCCGGCGCCAGTGAATCAGCCGGCGCGCCGCCTGCAGCGTGCTGTCCGCCTGCGCGCGCTGGCGCTGCACAGAAAGCGGCAGGTGGCGCGGGTCGACCGGCAGCCACGGCTCGCCCCGGGAAAACCCGCCGCCCGGCCGCGCCTCCCAGACCATCGGCGTGCGGCAGCCGTCGCGCCCCTTGAAGGCGGGCCAAAACGCCAGGCCGTAGGGGTCGCGCAGGCGCTCGTAGGGCACCTGCGCCTGCGGCAGGCCCAGTTCTTCGCCCTGGTACAGGCAGGCGCTGCCGCGCAGCGACAGCAGCAGCGCCAGCGCAATGCGCGGGAACGCCTGCGGATCCTCGGCCGCACCCCAGCGACTCAGGCAGCGCATCACGTCGTGATTGCTCAGCGCCCAGCAGGGCCAGCCGTCATCGATGGCGCTTTCCAGCCGCCGTATCACTGCGCGGATGTAATCGGCGCTGCACTGGTCGCTCAGCAGATCGAAGGTATAGGCCATATGCAGCTTGTCATTGCCGGCGGTGTATTGGGCCATTAACTCCAGGGCGTTATCGGCGCTGATTTCGCCGACACTGGCGCTGCCGGGGTATTGATCCAGCAGGGCGCGCAACTCGCGCAGGAAGGCCAGGTTTTCGGGCTGGCTGATATCGTATTGATGGCGTTGAAAAGCGTAGGGATTGTCGCGCGAAACCGAGGTCAGCGCCGCCGCGCCGGCCGGCGCCGGCGGATTGTCCTCGAGCCCGGCGCTGTGAAAATAGAAATTCACCACATCCATGCGAAAGCCGTCGACGCCCATCTCCAGCCAGAAACGCATATTGTCGAGTTGAGCGCGGCGCACCGCCGGATTGTGAAAGTTCAAATCCGGCTGGCTGCAGAGGAAATTGTGCAGGTAGTATTGCCGGCGCCGCGAATCCCAACTCCAGGCGCTGCCGCCGAACAGCGACAGCCAGTTATTCGGCGGCGCGCCGTCGGCCCTGGCAGGTGCCCATACATACCAGTCGGCGCGGGGGTTGTCGCGGCTCTCGCGGCTTTGCAAAAACCACGGATGGCGATCTGAGGAATGGCTGATGACCTGGTCGATAATCACTTTCAGACCCAGTTGGTGGGCCCTGTCGAGCAGTGCTGTGAAATCCTCCAGGCGGCCGAATACCGGCGCGACACCGCGGTAATCGGCAATATCGTAACCAAAATCCTGCATCGGCGAGGTGAAAAAGGGCGAAATCCAAATGGCGTCGACACCGAGATCTGCGATGTAGTCGAGCTTGGCGGTGATACCGGGGAGATCGCCGACACCGTCGCCATTGGCATCCATAAAACTGCGCGGGTAAATCTGATAGATAAGCCCGCCTTTCCACCATTTGCCGGTATCGCCCATGGTCCGCGCCCTGGATTGAACTGCCGTCCTTAATGCATTAAGTGATATTGCTGAACTGCAGTCCGGCAACCATAGCCAAGCGCCGGCAGACTTGGCAATGCGGGCGGCAGCTTAATTTGGGCTTAATTTTTTCTTTTGCCGTTTTCTTCAGCGGCCTGCTCTTCTCCAGCAGCCTGTTCTTTGTCAGCGGTCTGCTGTGGCGGCGCCAGCCAGAACGTATGCAGGCTGGCATAGTCGAACGGCTGCGGGCTGTCGGGCCCGGTGCCGAGCAATAACTGCCGGCAGGCACGAATCACCCCGCCGTGGCAGACCACCAGGGTATCGCCATCGAGCGCGCGCAGGCGCTCCAGTTCGGCACCGATGCGGGCGCAGAACTGTTCCCAGGACTCGCCCCCGGCGGGGGTATATTGCCCGGCGCGCCAGGCGCTGTAGCGGCGCGGATCGAGATCGCCGACCAGGCGGCCCTCCCAGCAACCGACATCGATCTCGCGCCAGCCGGCGACAATGTCGATATCGCCGCCAGCGGGAGCGACAGCTTCGGCACTGCTGCGCGCGCGCCGCAGCGGCGAAGCCTCGACTCTGGCAAAACGCTGCCCCTGCAACTGCCGGCGCAGAACCTGCAGTTGTGCCGCAGCCTGCGCCGCCAGCGGGATATCGGCGCGGCCCTGCAGGCGCCCCTCGCGGTTCCACTCGGACATGGCGTGACGCGCCAGCAGCAGCTTTTTGGCGCGCAGCGGCGCGCCGCAATAAAAAACCGCATCGGGCCGTTGCGGCAACCTCAGCCAGGCGCGCCCGCCGGCGCTGCCGGGCCCGGCGGCGGCCAGCGCATTCAGCGTGCGCCCGCCACTGCGAAGGCGATAGTGCCAGCGATCTGCCAGCGGCAGCGCCTCGACAATATCGACCGCGCTGGCGCCGCCGCCGGACCGCGCCCGCAGCTGCAGGCGCTGCGGGCGGTAGTAAACCTCGAGGGGCCGGCGAAACACCGGCGGCAGATCCAGGCGCAGCGGCTGGCCCAGGCACCGGTAACCGTCGCCACTGTCGAGAGCGGGCAGCAGGCAGCCGGGGGGCGAGCCGAAAAACGCCGCCACAAACGGCCTTGCCGGCGCTGCCAGAATACGCTCGGCGGAGTCGATCTGCAGCAGCTGTCCGGCCCGCATGACCGCGATGCGGTCGGCCAGCGCCATCGCCTCCTGCTGGTCGTGGGTCACCAGCACCGATGTGGTGCCGCAGTCGCGGTGCAGCTGGCGCAGCAACTGCCGCAATTCCACCCGCAGGTGGCTGTCGAGGCTGGCAAAGGGCTCATCGAGCAAGAGTATTTCCGGCTTGCCGGCCAGTGCCCGCGCCAGCGCCAGGCGCTGCTGCTCACCGCCCGAGAGGGTGTGGGGATAGTGCCGCTGTTTATCCCCGAGCTGCACCATATCCAGCAGTTCAGCGACACGCCGGCGGCGCTCGACGGCGCCCACCCGCGCCAGCCGTAGCGGCCAGTCGATATGCTCCGCTACGCGCATATGCGACCACAGCGCCAGATCCTGGAAGACAAAGCCGATGCGCCGCCGCTGCGGCGGCAGCCCCGCCGCGCCGCCGGCCGCCGCCAGCTGTCCGGCAATGCTGACCCGCCCGCTGAGCGGCGCGGCCAGCCCCGCAATCAGGCGCAGCAGGCTGGTTTTTCCCGCGCCCGAGGGCCCCACCAGCACCAGGAACTCGCCGCGCCCCAGCTGCAGATCGATATCTCTGAGAATATGCCGCGAACCGGCGCGATAGTTCACCGCCTGCAGTGCAATCATGGACCCCGCCTGCGATAAAGGTCGTGCTCGTAAAAATCCTGGATGCGGGTCGCCGCCAGCCTGGCGAGTATCGCTGCCAGCATGATGATCAGCGCCAGCGCGCGCGCAAACTGGGGAAAACCGTCGACGCTGAAACGGTAGGCCAGCACTGCCAGCAGCGGCGTCATGGGGGTGAAAAACAGCACGACCAGATCCAGGTTGCGGATCAGGCGGCTGAAATTGAACACCACACCGGCCAGCAGCACGCGCATCGACAGCGGCAACACGATGGCCCGCAGCCGCTGCAGCGGGCCGGCGCCGGCAAGCCGGGCGGCCTCCTCCATCGACGGCGGTATATAGGCCAGCGCGGTATAGGCACTCTGCATGGCATAGGGCAGCGTCGCCGCGATACCCACCATGATCAACAGCCCGAGCGAGCCGTAGAGCGCCGGCAGTGGCCCGATGGGCGCGCCGTAAAGTGCCAGAAACGCCGCGCCCAGACCGATCGAGGGCACCATGGCCGGCAGCAGGCAGGCGGTGTTGACCAGCGAAGCCTGCAGGGTGTGGGGGCGGCGCCGGCACCAGCGCGCCATGATCAGTGCCAGCAGCGCCGACAGCAGCGCGGCGCAGAGGCCGAACAGCACCGTGACGGCCAGCCCCTCATAGACCACCGGCAGCCGCAGCACACCTTTCTGCCCCTGGGCAATGCCGGGGTCCGAGTCGCCGATCCAGTAGTGCAGTGTCCAGCGCTCAGCCAGTGGGCCGCCGTCGTGGCTGAGGCTGGAAACCAGCAGCGCCGCCACCGGTGCCAGCGCCACCAGCAGCACAAAACCGCCCGCCAGCAGCGCCGCCGGCCAGCGCCAGCGGCCGAGCCTGAAACCGGCGCCGGCACCGGCGGCGCGAATCGACAGCGGCAGCTGCTGGCGCCCCCAGCGCCGGTACAGCAGCGTCAGGCAAACCAGGCAGAGGCCGCTCAACAGCAGCAGCAACACCGAGCCGCGGAAGGCCTGGCCGTTTTCAATCAGCCGGAACAGCTGCGTCGACAGGGTAAAGAAACGCACCGGGGTGCCGAGTATGGCCGGCACCGAAAAATTGCTGATGGCCTCGGCAAAACAGATCAACAGGCTGGCGGCCAGCGCCGGCTTCAGACTCGGCAGCACCACTGCCCGCAGCACCTGCCAGCGGCTGGCGCCGGCCAGCGCCGCCGACTCCAGCAGCGCCGGCGACAGCCGCGCCAGCGCCGCCGCCAGCAGAAAATAAGCCAGCGGGAAATAGTGCAGGGCCAGCACCAGTACCACCGGCAGCGGACCCCAGGCCAGCGCGTCGCCGGCGCGATAGCCGGCCGCGCTCAGCAGGCCCATGCCGCCGCCGATGCGATCGTTGTCGAACAGTGCCACCCAGGCCATGGCCAGGGCAAAGCTCGGCGCCAGAAACGGGATCGCGATAAAGGGCCGCAGCCAGCCGGCGCCG
>JANQMH010000108.1 GCA_028280195.1 Exilibacterium sp. | reverse complement strand
TGCGTTCACTTCACTTACCCCGGGAACAATAATGTGAAATCTCGGACGCCGTCCGCCGGTAGCTGGCGATGTCCACCAGCAGCTCGGCCACCTGGTGCGCGGCGCTGCGCTGCAGCGACAGCCACAACTGCCGGCGATAATCCAACAGTGCCTGCAACTGCGCGTAACGCGCTTCCAGCACGGTCTGCAGTTTTTGATAGAGACGCTTTTCGGCCTCGAAATCAAAGGCCACGGTATCGAACTCCACCACCGCATGGAGATTGAAATCGGCCATCGCCCGGCGCCAGCGCTGCAGGTTTTGCCGGTCGGACTGAATAAAATTGAACACCGGGATAAGCGGCCGCGCCGCCATACTGAGAATGGCAATTTCATCGCGGTATTTGCCCAGCACCGGCTCGCGGATATCCACCACATACAGCAGCGCATCGCTGCAGGCGGCCTGGCGCACAACTTTGATTTCCTGCTCGAAGTCGGGGTAGTCGGCGGCGTGTTGCAACAGCAGTGCAAGGCGCTCGCGGCCGGCCGCCGCGCCGCTCGGTCGCAGTGCCTGCAGTACCTCCAGCAGGGCGATGGAATCCTCCAGACCCGGCGTATCGAACAGCTGCAGCACCGCCTGCCCCGCCGCCGCCAGCGTCGCCGCCTCGACATGGCGGGTGGTGCCGGCGGCGTCCCTGACCGCACCGAAGCGGCTGCTGCGCAGCAGGGTCCTGATCAGCGAGGTTTTGCCGGTATTGGTATGCCCGACAACCGCCAGCGCGATCGGCGCTTGCTCAGCCGTGGCGTCGGTCGCGGTCATCGCAGTCGCTCTCAATCAAGGTCACCCGGCCAGCGCCGATACCGCAGCGCCGGGCCAGGCCGGCCCAGGCATCGAGGCGCTGCTCGCCAGCGGGCCGGCCGGCGGATGGCGGCGCCTTCAGCAGCGCCAGCCAGCTGTCGGCAACTGCCGTGTGGGCGCACAGCTTTTGCAGCGTGCGCTTGAGGCCGCGGTCCGGCAGCCGGTCGGCGGCAACAGCCACCACCAGCGTGGCGGGCGCGAGCTTATCGAGGCGGGCCAGTACCGCCGCCAGGCTCTCCGCCCCGGTTATCTGGCCGAGATCGCGCGCCGCGCCGGCCGCTGCCGGCGGCCACAGCGTTTGCACCGTCTCCACACCCACCCACAGCGCCTGCGCCGGTATGTCGGCGGCGCGCGCAAAAACCGCTGTCGCGGCCGGCGGGGAAGGCGCTTCGCTGGTGTCGGGATCGACGATTTTCCAGTCGTAGGAGGCGGGCATCAGCTGGCGCTGCAGGGCCAGGTAATAGGGCAGGGTCAAATCCAGCGGATAGCGCCGCCGCGCCAGCGCCTGCAACACCTGGCACAGCGCCAGCAACAGCAGTCGCGGCAACAGGCCGTATACCAGCAGGCTGCCGAGCAAAAAAGACGCCCAGGCGCGACGCAGGTCCGCCGCCACCAGCGCCTCCATACCGCGGCGGCTCAGCTGCACCTGCTGCAGATCCGGTACGCTGAAGCCCAACAGTTGCAGCGGCGCGGCCAGCGCGCCGGTCAGCATCACAAAAGTGCCATCGGCGAGGATGGTGGTCGCCCAGACAAAATCGTACTGCCGTGTCATCAACAGCAATAGCAAAACCACACTGCCGGCGCACAGATAGGTCAGCCACAATCCATGGGACAGGCTCGACAGCCACCAGCGCCCGGCCGCGCCGTGATGACAGACCCGCAGCCAGCCGCGGTCGGCGGCCACCCGCCGCGCCTCGCCGCGCAGCAGGCGCAACGCCAGCCAGCGCCAGAGCACAGCCAGCGGCGCGCTGCCCGGACCCGCCGCGCGCAACAGCAGCAAGCCGGCCAGCCACAGCGCCATGGCCAGCGTATTGAAACCGAGCAATACCAGCAGCAGCCAGTAGACATTCAGCGTATCGCCGTCGCCGGTCACGGCCCGATATACCGCCGCCCCGCCCAGCCCCGCCGCCAGCAGCACCAGCAGCAGTACAAAACCGCGCGCCGCCGCGGCCGCGTGGCCGACAACACCCTGCAGGTCGTGCTGCCGCACCGCATCGCGGGCGCGCGCCACCAGGCGCTGCTGCAGCGAAGCGCTGCCCGCCGCCGGCTGCCCGGCCGCCAGCCTCAGCGCCCCGGCCTGCTCCATTGCGCGCACCTGTTCGAGCAGCAATTTATCCCTGAAAGAAACCTCCACGACTCCTCCTGCCGGGGCCCGTTGACACTGCAGTAGTGTCACAGGCCCTAACCACCAGTCTCCGGCTTTGATGCACCCGGAAAAATTTCCCGCATCCAGCGATTGGCGCGGTCGCCGTCAGCGCTTTTATGCCAGTACAGATACCACTCCATGGTCTGCAGCTCGAACGGCAGCTCCACCGCCTTCAAATCCAGGCTGCGGCCGAGCGCGCGCGGCGCGGTCCAGGCCAGGTTGGTACGCTGCACGATGCGCGGCGCGATCATATAGTGCTGCAGGCGCAGGCGGATATCGCGCTGGCGGCTGATCTTGCCAAGGGCGATATCCACATGACCGACACCGGTGCGGCGGCTGGAGATATGGATATGGCCGAGGGAGAGATACTGTTCCAGCGTCAGGCTCTGCCCCACTTGCGGGTGGTCGGCGCGCACCAGGCACACATACTCTTCCTGACTGAGCGCGGCGTGACAGAGATCGGCGGCATTGGCCAGCGGCACATCGACAACAAAATCCACCGCCCCCGACGACAGCTGTTTGGCCACTTCATCGCGCGGCACCTGATAACTGCTCAGAGTCACGCCCGGCGCCGCCCGCTGCAGGCGCTCCAGCAGTGGCGGCAGCATCAGCGCCTCGGCCAGATCGTTCATACTGAAGCGAAACTCCTTGCGCGCCTGCAGCGGGTCGAACTTGTCGCCCTCGTGAACACTGGCCACCAGCAGCTGCAGCGCCTCGCGTATGCGGCCGACAATATTCTCCGCCACCGGGGTCGGCATCATACCCTGCGGAGTGCGCACAAACAGTTGATCGTTGAGGGTCTTGCGCAATCGATTCAGCGCGTTGCTGACCGCCGGCTGGGTAATGCACAGCACCTGCGCGGCGCGGGTCAGATTGCGCTCGGTATAAATTGCATCGAACACCACGAACAGGTTTAAATCCACCTGACTTAAACGCATATCACCTCCTGCCGGCCCGCCGGGCCGCTGTTGACACAGGGCACTGGACTGCACACAATACATAAATAGAGTGAATAATAAAATATTAAAATAATAAATTTCATTAATGCCCCTGAGAGGTCTATGCTGCCGGCAACGTACCTGTAACGCTCTCCGGCCCTTTTCCAGCTGCAATTGGACGCCCAATGCCCGAGTTTTTTCTGGTCCGCCACGGCCAGGCCTCATTTGGGGCCGATAACTATGACAAGCTGTCCGCTCTCGGCCACCGCCAGGCGCGCTGGCTGGGAGACTATTTTGCCGAGCGTGAAACCCGCTTCGAGCGGGTGCTGATCGGCGAGCTGGTGCGTCACCGGGAAACCGCCGACAGCCTCTGTCAGGCCCTGCCCCAGGCGCCGGCGTTCGAAGTCCACCCCGGCCTCAACGAGTTTGATTTCTACAGCATCAGCGCCGCCTATCTGGCGGCAAACCCGCAGCAGCGGCCGCCCGAGGGCGCCGGCGCCAAGGCTTTCTATGCGGTTTTGAAACGCGCCATGTTCGCCTGGATGCGGGGTGAGCTGGAGGGCGAATTGCACGAGACCTGGCAACAGTTCGAGCAGCGCGTGGCCGCGGCGCTGCGCCATATCTGCGCCGGCGCTGGGCCGACCCTGGTGGTCAGCTCCGGCGGTGCCATGGCCATGCTGTTGAAGCAGGTACTGCAGTTCGACAGTGACAACGTCGTGCACCTCAATATGCAGATGAAAAACACCGGTCTCAGCCATTTCTACTACAGCGCCAGCGGCGTGCGGCTAAGCAGTTTCAACAACGTTCCACATCTGGACGGCAACGGCCGCAGCGACGCCATCACCTACAGTTAGCCGCCCCCGCCAAAGCGGGCGCTGCCACGCACAGCTCAGGAGAATGCCATGAACTTCGAATACTCTGACAAGACCCAGGAACTGATCACCCGCCTCGAACAGTTTATGGACGCGCATATCTACCCGGCGGAGGCGGTCTATCACCGCGCCCTGAAGGAGGCCGAGGACCCCTGGAGCACGCCGGCGATCATGGATGAACTCAAGGAGCAGGCCCGCAGCGCCGGGCTGTGGAATCTGTTTCTGCCGGACGAGTACGGCCCCTGGGGTGCCGGCCTGACCAACCTGGAGTACGCACCGCTGTGCGAAATCATGGGCCGCGCACCCTGGGCGGCCGAGGCCTTCAACTGCAGCGCCCCCGACACCGGCAATATGGAAGTGCTGGCCAAGTACGGCTCCGAGCAGCAAAAAGCGCAGTGGCTGCAACCGCTGCTGGACGGCGAGATCCGCTCGGCTTTTGCCATGACCGAACCGGCGGTGGCCTCCTCCGACGCCACCAATATCGAAACCTCCATCGTGCGCGACGGCGACGATTACATTGTCAACGGCCGCAAGTGGTATATCAGCGGCGCCATGAACAGCCGCTGCAAGATCATGATCGTGATGGGCAAAACCGACCCCGGGGCAGCGCGCCACCTGCAGCAGTCGCAGATTCTGGTGCCCATGGATAGCGCCGGTGTGGAGGTGATCCGGCCCATGTCGGTGCTGGGCTATCTGGACCAGCCGGTGGGACATGCGGAACTGGTGTTCGACAATGTGCGCGTGCCCGCCGCCAACCTGATTCTGGGCGAGGGCCGCGGCTTCGAAATCGCCCAGGGGCGCCTCGGCCCGGGCCGCATTCACCACTGCATGCGCCTGGTAGGCTGCGCCCAGCGGGCCCTGGAACTGGCCTGCAAACGGGTCGACGAGCGCATCGCCTTCGGCCAGCCGCTGAGCAAGAACCAGTCGGTGCGCGAGGATATCGCCAAGAGCTTCTGCGATATCGAGCAGGCGCGCTTGCTGACGCTGAAGGCGGCTGACAAAATGGACCGCTACGGCAACAAAGTGGCGCGTGACCTGATCGCGGCGATCAAAATCGTCGCGCCGAATATGGCGCTGCAGGTCATCGACCGGGCCATACAGATGCACGGCGCCGGCGGCCTCAGCGACGACTTCGTGCTGGCCGAAGCCTTCAGTTACGCCCGCACCGTGCGCCTTGCCGACGGCCCCGATCAAGTGCACATGATGCAATTGGGCCGCAACCTGGTCAAAGACATCAACGCTGCCTGACGGCCGCCTGCAGCTAACCGTTGAGGAAAAGGCCCATGCCCGATCGAGTGGATAGTCTGGATGAGCAGAAACTGGCCGCCTATCTGCAGGCCCGGGATATCGACGGCGGCGCCTTCAGGGGCCCCCTCAGCGCCAGCAAATTCAGCGGTGGCCAGTCCAACCCCACCTTTAAAATCGACGCCGCCTCGGGCGTGTATGTACTGCGGCGCCAGCCGCCGGGCAAACTGCTGAAATCCGCCCACGCCGTGGATCGCGAATACCGCGTGCTGAAGGCCCTGCACGGCAGCGAGGTACCCGTGGCCAGGGTTTACCACTTGTGTGAAGACCCCGAGGTGCTCGGCAGCCTGTTTTACCTGATGGAGTATATAGAGGGGCGCGTACTGTGGGATGCCGCCCTGCCCGAGGTGGCGGGCAAGGCCGAGCGCAGCGCTATGTACGAGGAAATGAATCGCGTGCTGGCGGCCCTGCACAGTGTCGATATCGAAGCGCGCGGCCTGGCCGACTACGGCCGCCCGGGCAACTACTTTGCCCGCCAGCTGGATCGCTGGAGCAAACAGTACCGGGCTTCCGAACTGCAGAAAATCGCTGCCATGGAAACCCTGATCCCCTGGCTGCAGCACAACCTGCCCGCCGACGACGGCCGCGTGTCGCTGGTGCACGGCGACTACCGCCTGGACAATGTCATCTGGCACCCCACCGAGCCGCGCATTCTGGCGGTGCTGGACTGGGAGCTGTCGACGCTGGGGCACCCCTATGCGGACCTGGCATACCAGTGCATGCAGCTGCGTTTACCCGCCGGCGTCGGCCACTCCAAAGGCCTGCTCGGTGTCGACCGCGCCGCGCTGGGTATTCCCGATGAGAAAAGCTATGTCGCCGCTTACTGCCAGCGCATGGGCATGGATGCCATACCCGACTGGGCCTTCTACCTGGCCTTCAGTTTCTTCCGCCTCGGCGCCATCGCCCAGGGCGTGGCCAAGCGCGCCCACGACGGCAATGCCTCCAGCAAAGAAGCCGTGAAAGTCGGCGCCATGGTGGCACCGCTGGCGCAGTTTGCGCTCGAGATCATCGAGCAGCACAGCTGATTGCCATTTCACTATTTGGAGACGACCCGATGAAAGCCATTGTCTGTGAAAAGTTCGCCCCGCTGGACGAACTCGAATACAAAGAAATCGACGACCCCGCAGCGGCGCCCGGTATGGTGGTGCTCGATGTGGCCGCCGCCGGCGTCAACTACCCCGATGGCCTGCTGGTGCAGGGCCTCTATCAGATGAAGCCGCCCTTCCCCTTCGTACCCGGCTCTGAAGTCGCCGGCACCGTCAGCGCCGTCGGCGAGGGCGTTACCCACCTCGAGGCCGGCGACCGGGTCATCGGTTTTTGCGGCCTCGGCGGTTACGCCGAAAAAGTCGCCTGTGCCGCCACCAATACCCTGCCCATTCCCGCATCGATTGGCGATGCCGAAGCCGCCGCGCTGATTACCGCCCACGCCACCGCCCACCACGCGCTGAAACAGCGCGCCAGTATCCGGCCGGGCGAAACCCTGGTGGTCACCGGCGCGGCCGGCGGCACCGGCCTGGCGGCGGTACAGATCGGCAAGGCCATGGGTGCGACGGTTATCGCCGCCTGTTCGAGCGCAGAAAAACTCGAGGTCGCCCGGGCAAACGGCGCCGACATACTGATCAACTACAGCGAACAGGACCTGAAAACCGAACTGAAAAAAATCAATAACGGCAAGGGCGTGGATGTGGTGTACGAATGTGTCGGCGGCGATATCTTCGACGCCTGCACCCGCTGCATGGGCTGGAACGGCCGCCTGCTGATCATCGGCTTCGCCTCGGGCCGCATACCCGAATTTCCCGCCAACCTGGCACTGGTCAAAGGCTATTCCCTGGTGGGCGTATTCTGGGGTTCGTTTACCGCCCATCAGCCGCAGGACTACGCCGCCAATATGCGCGAACTGCTGCAGTGGTACGAGCAGGGCAAAGTCAAAGTGGTGATCGACGACATCCTGCCACTGCAAAACGCCAAGGAAGCACTAAAAAAAGTCATGGAACGCAAAGTCAAAGGAAAGATGGCACTAAAACCATAAAACTAACCACTAGTCACTAGCGACTAGTAACTAGTGACTAGTGATTAGTGACTGAATTCGAGGTAATGACGATGACGACGGAGTTATTTGATTTGGGCGGGCGTATCGCCCTAGTGACCGGGGCCAGTCGCGGCATTGGCGAAGAGATCGCCAAACTGCTGGCCGCCCAGGGCGCCCATGTGATAGTCACCAGCCGCAAGCTGGAAGGCTGTGAGGCGGTGGTCGAGACGATTAAAGCGGCCGGCGGCAGCGCCGAGGCACTGGGCTGCCATGTGGGTAATATGGAGGATATCGAAAGGACCTTTGCCTATATTCGCAAGCAGTTCGGCAGGCTCGACATCCTGGTCAACAATGCCGCTGCCAACCCTTACTTCGGCAATGTGCTGGACACGGATCTGGCGGCCTATCAAAAAACCGTGGACGTCAATATCCGCGGCTATTTCTTTATGTCGGTGCAAGGGGGCAAACTGATGCGCGAGGCCGGCAAGGGCGTCATCGTCAATACCGCCTCGATCGGCGGCCTGCAGCCGGGTATCGGCCAGGGCATTTACTCCATCACCAAGGCCGCGGTCATCAATATGACCAAGGTGTTTGCCAAGGAGTGCGCGCAGTTCGGGATACGCTGCAATGCGCTGCTGCCGGGGCTGACCAAGACCAAGTTCGCCGGCGCCCTGTTCGAGCACGAGGAGATTTACAAAGCTGCCATCAGTATGATTCCCATGCAGCGCCACGCCGAGCCGCAGGAGATGGCCGGTACGGTGTTGTACCTGGTGTCCGATGCCAGCTCCTATACCAACGGCGAATGCATCGTCGTCGACGGCGGCCTGACTATTTGAGTAAACGCTTATGAGCTTGATTGATTATTCCGACAAGGTGGTATTGATTACCGGCGCCGCCAGCGGCTTCGGCAAACTGCTGGCGGAAAAACTCGCCGGCGCCGGCGCTAAACTGGCCATCACCGATATTAACCGCGAGGGCCTCGCGCAGGTCGGCGAGTCTTTGCGCAGCCGCGGTGCCGAGGTGATTGTGCGACACGGCAATGTCGCCAGGGAAGCCGATTGCCAGGCGCTGGTCGAGGCCGCCGCCGGGCAGTTTGGCCGCCTAGATATCGCCGTCAATAACGCCGGCGTGTCACAGGATATGACAGCGCTGATCGATACCGACGAAGCGACGCTGGAGCGGCAGTTCAACGTCAATGTCAAAGGCGTTTTCTTCGGCCTGAAATACCAGGTCCGGCAGATGCTGAAGCAGGACGGCGGCGCCATTCTCAATGTCAGCTCCATGGCCGGTCTCGGCGGCGCCCCCTTTATCGGCGCCTACGCCGCGGCCAAGCACGCCGTTATCGGCCTGACCAAGACGGCGGCAGCCGAGTACGGCAAGGACAATATCCGCATCAACGCCATCTGCCCGTTCTTTACCATGACGCCGATGTTTATCGACAGCGGTAAAGGGCATATGGATAACGAGACGGCCTTCAAAACCCTGGCCAAGGGCACGCCGCTGAAGCGCCTGTGTGAACCGGAGGAGGTGGTGCACACCATGCTGATGATCTGCTCGCCGGAAAACACCTATATGAACGGCCAGGCCATTGCCGTGGACGGCGGTATGTCGGCGCTGTAGTTTATCGCAGCAGCCGGCCATTTTTGCGCTGCTCAGATATCGGGCGCCGTCAAATAAGCGGCTGACTCACCCAGGCGCTGCTGGCGGCCTTTGATTTCCATTTTGGCGATACTGCGCAAATGCACTTCGTCGGGGCCGTCGGCAAAGCGCAGCGCCCGCCCGCCGGTATAAAGGTCGGCCAGCGGCGTATCGGGACTGAGTCCCATGGCGCCGAAGATCTGTATCGCCCGATCCACCACGCTGGTATGCATAGTCGGGACCACCGCCTTGATCATGGAAATTTCTTTGCGCGCCGCCCTGGCGCCCACCTTGTCAATCATCCAGGCGGTTTTCAGCACCAGCAGTCTGGCCTGGTCGATTTCCAGCCGCGAACGGGCGATCCATTCCGACACCGTGCTGTACTGCTGCAGATATTTGCCGAAAGCCTTGCGCTCCTGGGCGCGATCGACCGCCAATTCCAGCGCCAGTTCCGCCATGCCGATGGAACGCATACAGTGATGAATACGCCCGGGCCCGAGGCGCGCCTGCGCCATGGCGAACCCGCCGCCCTCCTCGCCGAGCAGATTGCCCGCCGGCACCCGCACATCGCGGAACACGATCTCACAGTGCCCCTCCGGCGCCAGGTGATTTAACACTTCGATATTGCGCACCACCTCCACACCGGCGGTTTGCAGCGGCACCAGCACCATGCTCTGCTGCTGGTGGGTATTGGCCTCGAGATCGGTCTTGCCCATGACAATCAGCAATTTGCAGTCGGGGTGAGCGGCGTTGGTAATAAACCATTTGCGGCCGTTGATCACATAATCGTCGCCGTGGCGGCGAATCAGGGTCTGGATATTGGTGGCGTCGGAAGAGGCGACGTCCGGCTCCGTCATGGCAAAGGCCGAGCGGATTTCACCTTCTAACAGAGGCCGCAGCCACTGCCGGCGCTGCTCGGCGCTGGCAAACAGGTGCAGCAGCTCCATATTGCCGGTATCCGGGGCATTGCAATTGAACACTTCCGAGGCCCAGGGAATGCGCCCCATGATCTCCGCCAGCGGCGCGTATTCCAGATTGCTCAAGCCGGTACCTGGCTCATCCTCGCGCAGCCCCGGCAAAAACAGATTCCACAGCCCCTCGGTCTTGGCCAGCGCCTTCAAATCTTCCATAAACGATACCGGAAACTGGCCGCGTTTTACCTCCTGATGCCACTGGCGGTTGCGGGGCAGAATATGCGCGTCCATAAAGGTCTGCAGTTGGCGGCGCAGTTGTTCCACTTTTTCGGTATAGGCGAAGTCCATAGCGGCTACCTCTGGCTGTGGGGGGGGGGTGGGCTTGGCTTAACCATAGCCACTAATTCACAATAAATAAAATTTATTATTGTAATGCTTAAATATTCACTCTGCTGATATCGTTACTAAGCCGCGAATGCCGGGATAACTTCAGCTAGTTATTACTTACTGCCATCAGTGAGCGCCGCCGCAGTAGGTCGAGAGTTATGAAACAGCTGCTAAGCAAGTATATATCTTCGTCGCCGTTCCCATAGACCTCGATATGGGGTTAAATGACCCGATTCAGACTGGGCTGATCGGAGGCACTATGGCCAAGACTGGGCTGCTTATCTGCTGGCTTTTATTGGTTCCTGCGATATCGAAGGCGGGAATATCCTGGGATAATGAAATTCTGTGGCTGCTTGCAAGTTCCAACGCCAGTTCGAGCAGCCACTTTGTGCAATGGAAGAATACGCTGGAGAACGCCAACGACTGTGTATTTGCCGGCAGCAATATACGCACACGCATTTCCAGCAACGACAGGGAACTCTACAGCTTATTGCTGGCGGCAAAGCTGGCCAATAAGAAAGTAAGTTTTTTCTACAATACGACAACAGCTTTAGACATTGTACCGGGTCACACATCCGGCTGCGAGATTCGCAGTGCCTGGATAAGGGATTAAGGATTTATGGCGGTTCCGTCCAGTGCCACAGCCATTTTTCAAAATCATTGCATCTGCCGTTATCGTCAGTGAAATAATAGAAACGACCACCGTTATTTTCGCCTTATTGGCTATCGGCACGGTGGCCATCGGCAAGCGAATGGCCATTGCAAAGGCTTGCCACCTGACGGCGGAAAACATCATGACTAAAAGGGGAAAATATGAAAGTTACCTATTATGTGGCCACCAGCATGGATGGATTTATTGCCAAAAAAGACGGTGATGTAGCCTGGCTCGACCAACTGGATATCCCCCAGCAGGACAACGGCTATGAAGAGTTTTTCTCCTCCGTCGACGCCCTGATCATGGGGCGTAAAACCTATGAGCTGGTAGAAGGCTTCGGCACCTGGCCCTACGGCGACACGCCTGCATGGGTCTGTTCGACTCAGGCAATAACAGCGATGAATGGCTGCAATCTCCAGCCGCAATTGCCGCCGCAGCAGGCACTGGAAAGTGCGGAAGAAATGGGCATGGAGCATCTCTGGGTAGTAGGCGGAGGCATATTGGCGGCCTCACTTATCAATAAGTCTTTAATCAACCATATCAGTATTGCGCATATGCCGATCATTCTGGGCGAAGGTATCCCGCTTTTCGACGGTGTGGAAAAACCGCAACAGGCCAAACTGCAAAGCTCTCAGGTCTACACGGGCGGTTTTACTCAATTGAACTATGAGATCCAGACAAAAGAAAAACGTCAATAGCGCAAGGTAACAGCGCTAAATGCCTGCGTGGGCAAAACATCAGTCTTGACCCCCTTGGAGAACACAAGGCTATGGAAGACAATCAACTGACCGGCATTCTCGATTTTCTCAAAAGCGCGGAACAACTGAAAAATACACTGCGCAGCGCGCGCACTTCCACCGGCAGGCACGAAAGCACGGCGGAACACACCTGGCGGCTGTGCCTGCTGATTCTGTTGTTTGAAAAGCAATATGCGGATGTGGATATATTGAAATTGATGAAAATATGCATCGTCCACGATCTCGGCGAGGCAATCAGTGGCGATATTCCGGCAATTGCTCAGGTTCCCGGATCGGATAAAAACGCCGCTGAGAGAAAGGACCTCAAGCAACTTATCGCGCCTCTGCCCGACACCATTCAAGGGGATATCCTGTCACTGTGGGACGAGTACGAAAGCGCCTCGTCGAAGGAGGCCATATTGGCAAAGGCATTTGATAAAATAGAGACCCTGGTGCAGCATACACAAGGCGAAAATCCGCAGGACTTCGACTACGGCTTTAATCTGTCGTATGGCAGGAAATACACCGATCTGGACCCCATTACGGCACGGCTGCGATCGCTGGTGGATCGCGATACGGAGCGGCTCGCTGGAGAAAATGGAACGTTGTAACACATCGCGCAGAGTTGAATACTCGCGTAACTATTCCATTAGCTTATTGTATCTCTCAAGCAAATCCGGAAGAGTCTGAGCGGATATTGGTAAGTAATCTGGCCAATAGTTAAAAAATAGAACTTGAGGGTGCATTGTATTTGACTACGATCATCCCGTCTTACAGCACTGTATGATCTATATACAACCCGGTGTCAACAATTTAAACCTGTTCTTCCAATTCCAAAATCCGCCTGACACCAGAAATCAAAGTATTAAAGCTCTTAGAGTGATTATTTTCTAAACTCATGAATTGAGCAATAGCTCGAGAACCAGATACTTTTTGATAGCCAGGAGCCAATTTTTTCAGCTCTTGTGATGGATTACCGAGGCGATCGGGATCTCTGTATTTAGCTCTATTCTGCTGCCTACTTAAATTTGCGGGGCCTATCCCTTCAGCTACAGCTGCTAAGTCGCCTAAATAGAAACTCTCAAGTTCACGACAGGCAATTCTCACCAAACTATCCGGCTTACCTGCAGCAACACATTTTTCAATTAAGTTGTTTTTTATTAGAGTACAATCCCCATTATCCTGATCTTGCATCACCACAAACTTTGTATTTGGTTCTTGCCAAGCCCTCAGTCTAATGGGTAAGCGTTTGTTTAAGTCTTGCTTGCCCTCAAATACAACGAACCGGGTACTGATATACTCGGGTAAAACCCTAGGCAAAACGCCCTTGAGCATCTCTTTTGCTGATGGCTCCTCAAGAAAAAAAACCAACAGTGTCATTGTGGCCCCGCTCCCTGAAAAAAGCCCTCCTTCCAAAGGTAACCCATCTGATCACCCTCCGCGATAAAAGCCGCAACTTGCTTATCCTCCTGTGCTCGCTGAATAGTTGTACAGCCCTGCTCTTTAACAAGCCAGTAAACTTCCTCTAACTGTACAGCATTTAGAAAGTCCGGTGAATGGCTGGACACGAATACTTGCCCACCACGTTCCGCGTAGGCCCTGAATTCTTCGGCCAACTCCCATAAAAGACTAGGATAAAGCTGGTTTTCAGGCTCTTCAACACAAAGCAGTGGGTGGGGATTGGGATCATACAAAAGCACGAGATAGGCAAACATCTTAATAGTGCCATCAGATACATAGCGCGCTAAAAACGGATCTTCAAAAGCACCATCTTGAAATCTAAGCAGTATTCTACCTTCTTCAGTAGTTTTTGCGTCAACAGAGTTAATACCTGGGATTCGCTCAGTTAACTTCTCCAAAACAGTATTAAATATTTTTGGGTGGCGCGAATGCAAATACTCGGTTACTAAAGACAAATTCTCACCTTCACGAGAAAGGTGCTCTGCATATCCTGCCTCTTGTTCGGGTCGAGCGCGACTGATGTGGAAATCCGATATATGCCAATTTTCTATTAAATTTCCAAGTGCAACAACCGCAGGAAATCGCTCAAACTGAGCCAGACCCTTAACAGCTAGAATGTCTGGCGACTTCAGCTTTTGCTGCTCTCGATTCAACTCTTGAACATCTGTGACCTTTTCCACCTCATTGGTTACGGCAGTTCCCTCACCGTTCGAAAAATCAAGAAAGTGCCAAGGCTGCCCACCGCTACCACGACGGTATTTTAGAATTTCCCTGGCAACTATAGGGCGACCAGATTTTTCACCCACAGAAAGCGAGTACGTCACCAACGGCGAACGGTCTGTTTCACGAAACTTTATCTCTATTTCTATATTTCCAGACTCGCCACGACTGCGAACTTCTTCAATGCCACGGCTACCCCCCAGCTTTACCAAAGCGGTATGCACATTACTGGCAAGCGCCTCACGTAAAAACTCAAACACACTGAACAATGTTGACTTCCCACTCCCATTAGCCCCAACCAGCACGCAAAATTTGGGAATATTCACCATATGTGCATCTTTGAAACTTTTAAAGTTTTTTAATCTGATAGACTCGATATGCATCAAAAGCCTCCTTAAAAATCTATACCGAATTAGTTTTTACCTTTATCATCGATTTCATAAAGTCTAAAGCAGTAAAGTTTAAACTAATCGATACACCGCAAGCGTTCTTTTTGAACTTTCAACACGTATGCCAAGCCAAATGATAAGACTCTTTACTTAACATTTAACCCAAATATACGAGCGGCTGGAATAAAAACCAAAGTTTCTGCCTTTTTACTAAGCTTAACAGACAAGTTAATCAGAGTAAAAATGGCTTTTCAGTTTTTTCAAAACACAAAGAAAGAATCCCTCCATCGCCCCACCGGGCAGAATTCTGACCGCCCGCTCAAGCCGCGCATCAAGCCGCTTGCCGCGCCACTCGCTCAAACCGGGCTGGCAGTTGCCAAACGGCGGCTGCAGCTCGACCACCTGCAACTGATCCCCCCACTTGCGCAACTGCCGGTCCAGTACCAGTTCATTTTCCTCCGGCGCAAAAGAACAGGTGCTGTACACCAGGGTGCCGCCCGGTTTTAACGCCAGTAGCGCCGAATGCAATAACTGTTTCTGCTTGCGCTGCATTTCCCTGATTTTTTTCTCGCTCCAGTATTTATAGCTGGCCGGGTCAGCGGTATAAAAACGCGCCTCGGAGGAACAGGGAGCATCCAGCATTACGCGATCAAAGCGTTCCGGCACCTGGCGCCCTACCTGACGGCCGTCCTTTAAATAGCAGTCGACAATGGCCGCGCCGTATAAGTCGATATTGTTCCGCAACCGAAAGAAACGCGACTTTACGGCTTCAACCGCGGCAATCCGGCCGCGGTTTTCCATGGCGGCGGCCAGCAGCAGGGTTTTTCCGCCCGGTGCCGCCGCCAGATCGAGTACCTCTTCACCGGGCTCAGCACCGAGCGCCTGAGCGGCGAATATACTCGAGAGATTCTGAATATAGAGGCGGCCGCGGCTAAAGGCGGCGCTGCGGGTCAAGGCCTGGCGCGCGCTGTCGGCCACCACAAAACTGTCCCTGCGCCACGGCACCGGCGCGGCATCGATACCTTCGCCACGCAATTCCGCCAACACCTGAGCAATATCGGCATTCAGCGTATTTACCCGAAAACAGGTCGGCGGCGGGCGCTCGAAGCTCGCCGTTACCGCAGACAGACAGGGTTCCGGCACAATGGCCGGCAGACGCGTTAAAAAAGCTTCAGGCAATTGATTGACAGACATGCGAAGCAATTTGTCGGGTGTCAAAAACTCGCTACAGGGCGATCCGGCACAATCGCCAGATCACCGAGGGTAAAATCCGCAAACAGCAGACCGCAGCCAAAGGGGCGCCCTTCATAATACCCCCTATAACAAACTCTCTATAATAAGCCAAAAGTGCGCAACACGGCCTCGAGCTTGTCCCTGTTAATCGGCTTTCTGATAAATTCCAGCGCCCCCAGCGCCATTACCCGCTGGCGCGCCTCGGGCTGCACATCGCCGGAGATCACGATCACGATACTTTTGTGCAGTTCCTCTTTCAACAGTTTCAACACTTCGTAACCGTCCATCTCCGGCATGGTAAGGTCGAGAAAAACCATCTCTCCCCGCCCCTGGCGAATGACTTCCATACCCTCGACACCATTGGCGGCGTAACTGATCTCCACATCCCAGCCCTCCGGCAGAGCGCGCGCCACCTGCTTGCGGGCCATATTGGAGTCGTCGCAAATCAGCAGTGGTATGCCCATGAATATGACTTGGCTCTCACTTAATAAGCGGTGTGTCGGCTCTATAGTATAGCCGCTGTACCGCACTTACGTGCGGCATACCGGTTATTGCGCCGCTGCCGCCGCCGGCCGCAGCAGCGCCGCCTCCAGGCTGGCCTCGGTCTGCGGCCCCAGCAGTGTGCTGTGGTAGTTGCCCTGCGGATCGATAATATAAGTCGTGGGCAGGGCCGTGGGCCGCGGCAGGCCGAGCAATTGCTGCGGATCGGTCGCTGCAACCGGGAAGTCAATAGCCAGTGTGCGCGCCTGGCTGCGCAATTCCTCCCCGCCGACACCATCGAAATTGACACCGAGCACCAGCAGGTCGGCGCTGCGGCTGTGCGCCAGCTGATTGAGTTCCGGTATTTCCTTGATACAGGGCTTGCACCACTCGGCCCAGTAATTCACCAGCAGCCAGCGCCCCTGCAGATCGGCCAGTTCGAGCCTGTCGCCGGACATCAGCGCCACTGCCGGCCCGGGCGGCGAGCCGCCGCAGGCCGATAGCAATAGGAGAAAAAACAGCAGACTTGAAACACGATGTCGCCGGCCCAAGCGGACAGCAGTGGTAGCACAAAACCATTTTTGCAATGCAGTCAGACCTCTTGTGTTTGTTCAACGGGCCGTCACTCAGCCGGTTGCCCGCCGGTGATCCCGGGGCTGTGGCGGCGGTGTGGCATCCTCTTCGCCGCCGCCCTCCGCGGCAACCGCACCGTTCACAGCCGGATGCTGCGGCAGCTGTTCTGCGCCAAACAGCGCATCAATGGTGATATTGAATTCACGCCCGGCATAGTCATCCACCGCCGCCAGGCGCTGGCCCAGCGCCGGCAGCCAGGGCGCCGGTGGCGGCCGCGCCGACAGCGCCGGCATCTGTACCGGACTGTCAATCATACCGGCCAGATTGTGCAGGGTAACCGTGCCGAGATCGCGACACAAGACATAGTCGCCCTGCTGCGTGACGGCGATGATCTTGCGGCGCAAAAAAGTATCGCGGATTTTTTGCCACTGTGCCGAAGCCAGCCCGGCCGCCAGCAGATGACCGTCATTGGCGCCGCGCCCCCTGCGGCTGCTCTGCCGGAGCTGCCACAGCGCCAGCAGCGCCGCCACCAGATCGGGATAATCGCGCCCGGCGGCAGTGGCATTGTGGCTCGATAAGGACTGGACGATAACCGCACCGGCCAGAATGATCGTCCACAACAGATTGATCCACAACAGAAACAGCGGCACCACCGCAAACGCGCCGTAGATCAATTCGATACTGGTGTGGGAGACAACGAAGCTGAACAGATCCTTTACCAGTTCGAAGCAGATGGCGGTGATCACGCCGCCGGCGAGCGCATATTTGATCGGCACTTTACAGTTGGGCACGGCGGCAAACAACAGGGTAAACAGTCCCGCCGTCAGCACCCAGGGAATCCACTGAAACAACCAGGGGAAAACCCCGAAGCTGTCCAGTTCATCGAAAAACAGCTTGATCGACAGCAGGTAGGTGCTCGATGCCAGCGCCACCCCCAGCACCAGCGGCCCCAGGCTGAGGATGGCCCAGTAAAGTAAGAAGCTCGACAAGCCGCGCCGGCCGCTGCTTATGCCCCAGATCGAGTTAAAGGTCTTCTCGATGTTTTTCAGCATCAGGTAGGCGGTGGCAAACAGCATCAGCAGGCCCACCCAGGTCAGTTTGCGCGCCTGGGAAGAAAATGCCGCCAGGTAATCCTGCACCTCCTGGCCGGAGTCGGGTACGAAGTGATTGAAGATAAAGCCCTGCAGCTGCTCGGTCAGCCCCTGAAACGCCGGGATTACCGAAAACATGGCGTAGGTGACCGTCATCAGCGGTACGATGGCGAACAGCGTCATATAGGTCAGCGCCGCAGCGCTCTTCTGGCACTGGGTCTGGGTGTACTGCGCCGCCACCCGCGCCAGAAACGGCCGGATCTGGGACAGGGCGGCGGTGACCGGCCGCTCCCCCAACGGCGTCTGGCGGTGGCTTGCTGTTGCTGTATCGGTCTCTCGCATGAGGTAGTAAAGTCGCCGTAACAAAAAGTCGCCGCAACAAGTGGCTGACGCCACTATCTATTTATTCCCGTCCGTTTACAATAGCAGGCAGCAAATCCGCGACAAGCCCCGCGTACCACCCGCCTCACAGCCGGTAGCTTTGCATATGCTGACGATTTACCACAACCCGCGCTGCTCCAAGTCCCGCCAGACACTGGCGCTGCTGCAGCAACGCGGTATCGAACCGCAGGTGGTGCTCTATCTGCAGACACCGCCCGATGCCGCCACGCTGGCCGGGCTGTTGCAAAAGCTCGGCCTCAGCGCCCGGCAACTGCTGCGCCGCGGCGAGCAGGCCTATGCCGACAACCATCTACAGGCACCTGATCTCAGCGAAGCGCAGCTGCTGGAAGCCATGGTTACACACCCGCAGCTGATCGAGCGCCCGATTGTGGTCAAGGGCGACAGGGCCGTGCTCGGGCGTCCACCGGAAAACGTACTGGCCCTGCTTTGAATGGCATCGGCAAAGCGACCACAAAAAGCGACGGCAAAATGACCAATCCATATATACTCGTTCTGTACTACAGCCGCTACGGGGCCACCCGCGACATGGCCCGGCATATCGCCCGGGGGGTGGAGCAGGCCGGCGCCATCGAGGCGCGCCTGCGCACCGTACCGGCGGTATCCCCGCTCACTGAGGCCACCGAGCCGGCCGTTCCCGAGCAGGGCGCGGTCTACTGCAGCGAGCAGGACCTGAAGCTGTGCGCCGGCCTGGCCATGGGCAGCCCGACACGCTTCGGCAATATGGCCGCGGCGCTGAAGTACTTTATCGACAATACCGGCAGCCTGTGGCTGAATGGCGACCTGATCGGCAAGCCGGCCACTGTGTTTACCTCCACCGCCAGTCTCCACGGCGGCCAGGAGACGACACTGATATCCATGGCACTGCCGCTGCTGCACCAGGGCATGGTACTGGCCGGCATACCCTACAGCGAGGCGGCCTTGAGCGCCACCCGCTCGGGAGGCACCCCCTATGGCGCCTCCCATCTGGCCGGCAGCGATGCCAGCCTGCCCCTGAGCGAAGAGGAAATCCAGTTGTGCCAGGCCCAGGGCCGCCGCCTGGCACAGCTGGCGCTGAAACTGGGCGGCGGCTGATTTGGCGGCGCGCCGGAATTGACGCCAAACTGACCGGAATAAACGCTAAACTGAAACTGAGACTGAAACGGAATAATAGTGGACCCGCGCCCCCGGCCGGCGTGCCGGGCGGCATCGGGTGGAGATCGAAGCATGACAGCGCAGACGGCAATCGATACAGCGGAGCATTTTCGCGCCAGATTCAGCGCCGCCCGCTACTGCACCTTTAGCTGCTACACTGCACTGCTGGTACTGTTTGCGGGCCTGAATCTGCTGCGCCAGGAGGGCTCTGTCAGCACCTGGTTAATGCAGACACTGCCGCTGCTGGTGGTACTGCCCGGCCTGTTGCAGAACAAGCACCGCAGTTACAGCTGGCTGTGCTTTGTCATATTGATCTATTTCACTGCTTATGTGGTCGAAGTGATGTCGCCGCTGTTCGTCTGGAGCGACGCCCTGGCGCTGGCCCTGTCGGTGGTGATCTTTATCGCCGCCATGCTCGCCAGCCGCTGGCTGCAGCGCTGGCAGTACCACGCTGCGCAGGCGTCCGGCACAGTCGCACAGGCAGCGCAGAACAGTCGCCAAAACGGCCGTCAGTAACGTCGGGAAAGAAGTCGGGAACACACTATGGCAGCATCATCGAGCAATTTTATCAGCCGCTTTTTTCGCGCCCTGTGGCGCAGTATCACCTGGCTGCGGATCGGCCTGGCCAACCTGCTATTCCTGGCGATAGTGGTCATCATCGTCATTGCGCTGCTGCCCGAGCAGCGCCCGGCCCTGCCCGAGCAGGCGGCCCTGAGGCTGGCCCCCAGCGGGTTTCTGGTGGACCAGCGCACCTACGTCGACCCCATCAGCCAGCTGCTGGGCGACGACGACTGGCAGGATGCCGAGACAGTGGTCCGGGACCTGGTGACCATCATCAACACCGCCGCCGGGGACAGCCGCATCACCGCCCTGGTGCTGGACCTCAACCAGCTGATCGGCGGCGGTATCAGCAAGCTCGAGGAGGTCGGCCAGGCGCTGCAGGCGTTCAAGGACAGCGGCAAGCCGGTCATCGCCATCAGCGACGGCTACAGCCAGGAGCAGTACTACCTGGCCAGCTATGCCGACACCGTCTACCTGCACCCGATGGGCACGGTGATGCTGACCGGTTACGGCAGCTACCGCAACTATTTCAAATCGGCGCTGGACAAGCTGGCGGTCAATTTCCACGTATTCCGGGTCGGCAGTTACAAAGACTTCATCGAGCCCTACACCCGCGACAATATGTCGGAGGCCTCGCGCGAGCACAACAGCCAGTGGCTGAACGAACTGTGGGGTGTCTATACCAGCCGGGTGGAACGCCTGCGCAACCTGCCCAAGGGCGCAGTAGACCACTATATCGCCAATCTGGATACCGGCCTGGCGGCGCAGAACGGCGCCGGCGGCGAGCTGGCCCTGAACAGCGGCCTGGTAGACCAGCTGGCCGGGCGCCTGGAATTGCGCGAGGTGCTGCAGCAGGAGTTTGGCGCCAACGGCGAGTACGGCGATTTCGAAGCGATCGACCACCGCGAGTATCTGCAGTATATCGATAGCAGGCCGGCACCGTCGGCCGATAAGATCGGCCTGCTGGTGGCCTCCGGCGCCATTGTCGACGGCGAGCAGCCGCCGGGCACCATCGGTGGCGACAGTCTCGCCCGCCTGCTGCGCGAGGTGCGCGAGGAAGGGGAAGTCAGCGCGCTGGTGTTCCGGGTCGACAGCGGCGGCGGCAGCGCTTTCGCCTCGGAGATCATTCGCGAGGAGCTGGCGGCTACGCGTGCCGCCGGTATCCCGGTGGTGGTCTCGATGGGCAGTGTCGCCGCCTCCGGCGGATACTGGATCACCGCCGCGGCCGACGAGGTCTGGGCCACCCCCACCACCATCACCGGCTCCATCGGTGTCTTCGGCATGTTCCCGACGCTGGAAGAATCGCTGCAGAAGCTCGGCGTCAGCACCGACGGCATCGGCACCACCGAGCTGGCCGGCGCCCTGCGTATCGACCGGGCCCTGTCGCCGATTGCCAAAAACGTCATTCAGCAGAGCGTGGAGGACATTTACCGGCGCTTTCTCGGCATTGTCGCCGAGGCCCGCAACAGCACCCCGGAGGCCATTCACCAGGTTGCCCAGGGCCGGGTCTGGAGCGGCGCCACGGCGCAGACACTGGGCCTGGTGGACCGGCTCGGCTCGTTGCAGGACGCCATTGCCGCGGCTGCCGAACGCGCCGGTATCAGCGACTACAGCGTGGAGCTGATAGAGCGGCAACTGTCGCCCAGGCAACAGTTGCTGCGGCAGTTGTCCGCCGAACCGGCGCCGCTGCAGCAGGTGGCGGCCTGGCTGCCGCCCGGGCTGCGCCAGACCCTGAGTTCGCTGACCGAGCCGCTGCAGTTACTGCCGACGCTCAATGATCCGCGCCACGTCTACGCGCGCTGTTTTATCTGCACCCGCCCCTGAGGCGGCCGCGGCCGGCAGGATACCTATTCGGGCGCCTGTTGCGGCGCCTCGGCCAGGGCCAGGTGCCGCAGCAGTTGCGGGTGCTCGCGGCGCAGATAGTCCACCAGCGGCTGGCGCGCCGCCAGCGCACCCTTGGCGATGGCCGCCGCCTGATCGTAGCCGATATGGGGCACCAGCTCGGTGGCCAGCGCGGTGCTCGCCTCCAGGTGGCGGCGGCACTGGGCGGCATTGATCTGCATACCGCGAATACAGTTCGCCGTCAGGGTGTCCATGGCGGTGATCAGCAGCATGCAGGACTCGTGGATGGCGTGCAGAATCAGCGGCTCCATGGCGTTCAACTGCAGCTGTCCCGCCTCGGCCGCAAAGGTCACCGTGGTGTCGGCTCCCATCACTTTGTAGCAGACCTGGTTGACCACCTCCGGAATTACCGGGTTGACCTTGCCGGGCATCAGCGAGGAGCCGGGCTGGCGGTCCGGTAAAATGATTTCGCCCAGGCCGCCGACAGGGCCTGAAGACAGCAGCCGCAGGTCATTGCAGATTTTCGACAGCTTGATTGCCAGGCGTTTGAGCAGGCCGCTGAACAGTGCAAAGGCGCCCATGTCCCAGGTGGCCTCGATACGGTTGCGGGCACTGACCACCGGCAGCCCCGATACCGCCGCCAGTTGCACCACGATACGCTCGCGGTAATCCGCGTGCGAGCCGGCGCCGGTGCCGATCGCCGTGCCGCCGAGATTGACCTCCAGCAACAGGGACTTCAGCTCCACCATACGGGCGATATCCTCGAGCAGGGTTTCGGCGAAGGCCTCCATCTCCTCGCCGGCCGACATCGGCACGGCGTCCTGCAGTTGGGTGCGGCCGAGTTTGCGCACCCGGGCGAACTCGCCGGCTTTCTCGCGGAAGGCCGAGGCCACCGCGTTGACCGCCGCCTCGAGTTCCTCGCACAGCTGGTAGACACTGAGCCGCGCCGCGGTGGCGTAGGCGTCGTTGGTCGACTGCGAGCGGTTGACATGATCGTTGGGGTGCACGCGGTGGTAGTCGCCGCGGCGCAGGCCGAGCAGCTCCAGGGCGCGGTTGGCGATCACCTCGTTGGCATTCATATTGGTGGAGGTGCCGGCGCCGCCCTGCAGCACATCGACACAGAATTCGCTGTGCAACCGGCCGCCGATGATCTCGTCGCAGGCGCTGCAGATAGCCGCGGCGATATCGTCCGGCAGCAGGCCGCAGTCGCGGTTGGTGATCGCCGCGGCCTTTTTCACCCAGGCCAGCGCCCGCACCAGTTCCGGCATCTCCGCGATCTTGCGCCCGGAGATGGCAAAATTGGTAATGGCGCGCGCCGTCTGCGGCCCGAAGTAGCGGTTGGCTGGCACTGCCGCCTCGCCCATGGAATCGCGTTCGATACGCATGCGGGTGGGCAGGTCGCGGGCGCGACCGGCTTGCTCGGCACTGGGTTCAGTCATGGCTGTCGAGGCTCTTTGGTTGAAGCTGCTGTGGCAGTATTTATACGATTGCCGGCGACGCTTGCGATTACTTTCGACGCCGTCAGGGGTCCCAGCGATTGGTGCGCGACCAGATATCGGCAATGGCCGCAGAACCGTCCACCACCGCATAGCTTTCATAGGCGGCCGCCGTCATATCGGCGTGATTGGGCAGTACGCGCACCAAGCCGCCGACGGCAAAGCGCTCCAGTGCCAGCGGCGCGCCCGAGCGGCTCGATACCAGGCCGATTTCCTGGCTCACGGTGGTGACCACCAGGTCGTCGATCGGCTCACCGCTGTCGGCGTCACAGACCAGACCGTAACAGGCATCGAAGGGTTTGCCGGCCGTGCTCCTGTCTTTCGACAGCGCCAGCCCGCCGGCATCGATCACCAGGCGGTTGTACTGCGGCTGGCGGGAAAGCACACTGCACAGCACCGACACCGCGATGTCCTCGATCCGGCAGGCGCCGATACCGGCCTGGAACAAATCCTGAAACGCATAGATGCCGCAGCGCGCCTCGCTGATGCCGTCGAGCTTGCGCGCGTGCAGCACCGCCGGGGTGGAACCGAAACTCACCATCGAGCAGGGCAGGCCCGCCTCCAGCAACAGCGCGCGGGTGGCGGCCAACTGCTGTCTGTGGGCCTCGGTCAAATCCGCCGCCTCGGCCGGCGTCTTGCCGTAAGAGGCGCCGGCGTAGGACATGATGCCGGCGAAGCGGGTGGCCGCGCTGTCGTGCAGCAGGCCGGCCGCCTGGAGAATATCGGGGCTGCCGGCGGGCGTGCCGGAGCGGTAGCCGTCGACATCGATTTCCAGGGCAAAAGACAGTGGCGGCGCATCCGGCAGAGCCTCGGCGGCGGCCACCGCGGCGCGGGCGCCATCGAGACTGTCGGTCATCAATGTCAGGTTGCAGCCATCGGCCACCAGGGCGGCGGCACGGGCCGCTTTCAGCGGTGCAAAGGGCACGCAGTAAAACAGGTCCTCGATGCCGGCGGCGTGGAAATATTCCGCCTCTTTGAGGGTGGAGACGTTAAAACCGGTGGCGCCGGCACGCTGCATCAGCCGCGCCACGCTGACGCTTTTCGGTGTCTTCAGATGGGGCCTGAGCGCCACGCCGAGTTCGGCCGCCCGGGCCGCCATACGATCGATATTGGCCTGCAGGCGGGTGCGATCGAGCAACAGCGCCGGGGTTTGCAGATCGGCCAGGGTCTTAACACTCATTCAATTCTCTCACTTAGCTCTCGCACGTAAATCTCTCATTTAACACCCTCAGCGGCATAAATGGCGGTGCGGGCGGGCGTGGAGGATGACATAACACCCCGATACATACCATTGCCATTCATGGAAAATACCACCTTGCCGCGCGCATCGATGGCAATCACCGCGCCGCGGCCGCCGACCGGCTGCAGGATACCGATCAGCACCGCCTCGGCCGCCTGCTGCAGCGACTCGCCACCGAACTCCACCCGCGCGCAGATATCGCGGGCCACAGTGTAACGCATAAAGTACTCGCCGTGGCCGGTGGCCGAGACCGCACAGGACTGATTCGAGGCATAGGTGCCGGCGCCGATCACCGGTGAATCGCCGATTCTGCCATAGCGCTTGTTGGTGCGGCCGCCGGTGGAGGTGCCGGCGGAAATGGTGCCGCTGCGATCCAGCACTACCGCGCCCACGGTACCGAAGGCAGTGCCGGGTGCCTCGGCCACCGTGCCGGGGCTGTCGGCCTGCTTTTTCAGCAGCGCGGCGCGGCGCTCTTCGGTCTGATGATACAGCGGGTTGGCCAGCGCCAGCCCCTGTTGTGCGGCAAACCAGTCGGCGCCGTCGCCGTGCAGCAGCACATTGTCGGTGCGCTCCATCACCGCGCGCGCCGCCGCTATGGGGTTGCGGATGCGCGATGAACCGGCCACGGCGCCGGCGTCCAGGGTATCGCCGCGCATTATCGACGCATCGTGGCGGGCGTTGCCGTAGTTATCGAGGGCGGCGCCGCGACCGGCGTTGAACAGGGGCGAATCCTCCAGCACTTTGAGTGCGGCTTCGATCGCCGCCGGGCCCTCGCCACCGGCGGCGAGAACGCCCCCGCCGGCTTCCAGTGCGGCCTTGAGGTCGGCGCGGTAGCGGGCCTCGCGCGCGGCGGTCATTTTCGCCCGCTCCCTGACGCCGGCGCCGCCGTGCACCGCAATCGCCCAGGCGGGCCGCGCGCCCACATCCGGCACCTGCACCGCACCGGCGGCACTGACCTGCAGACTCAGCGCCAGCGCCGGCAGCCCGCAAAAGAGCAAAAAGACTTTAGTGAGATTCATCGTCCGATTTCTCCGCAGTTGAAACGGTAAATTGAAGAACATGACAGGAGCGGCACGATCGTGCAGCGGCACTGGGGCAAACCCCGCGCTAATATACCAGCTTCGCCGCCGCGGCCGCCATCTGCCCGTTGCTGTGACTGGCGCCGCGCACCACGCCCAGGCGCCAGCCGAACGGCACCTCCAGTTCGACGGCTTTTTGCCTGGCGCGCTCGAAGAATATCTGCCCGCGCGCAAAGCGATGCGCACCCTGGCGCATCGCCGGCGGCGTGCGGCGCAGGCTGCCGTGATTGATGTCGGTATCGCCATCGCCCAGCAACAGCGCGACATCTTTTTGCAGCGCCAGTTTCAGCGCCTCCTCGTCGATACCCGCACCGAGCAGGCCGTAGGGGTAGGCCTCGGCGAAATCCGGCATAGTATACCAGCCGGCATTGGCGGGGATATAACGCTTCACCCTGGCCCCGGGCTTGTAGTAGAGAAAGCGATGCACAAACTGGGAACCGGCCGAGTGGCCGTAGAGGGTGTAGCTAGTCTGGGAGCCGCCGAGCCGCTCGACCACCTCGCTGAACAGCGGCTCGATTGCCGAAAACGACCACAGCGCCTCGTCCTGCAGCTGCCTGCCGCTGCTGCCGAACACATTGCCGAGATTGTAAGCCTCTGCACCGGCAAAGCTCTTTTTCGAAAACTCCGGCACCAGTACGATAAAATCCCGCTCCCTGGCGTGCGGCACCCACTCCGCCAGATAGCGGTCGGCGTCGCGGCCGGTGCCGTGCATCACAATCACGATGGGCAGCTGCGCGGCCCTCTGCAGCGAGGGAATATAGGTCCACACCGGCACGGTGGGACCGCCCCAGCCGGCCAGGGGAAAGCGGCCGGTGCCGGCCTGCAGGCCGCCGGCACGGGCCGGCGCCTCGGCCGCCGCGGACGAGCCGCCGCCACCGGCGCCGTTGCAGGCTGCCAGGCCCAGCGCCAGGCAGGCGGCCAGCAACAGCCGGCTGCGCCGGGTCAGCGCGCCGTCGGCAAATATTTTCATCGCAGTCTCCGCCTTTGCGTCAGGCCCCAGTTACGAATTGAAAAGCTACGGCTACAGCATCAAAACTCGGTGCGCACGGTCATATAGAACTCCCTGCCCCTGACGGAGTGAACCGAGGTGAAGTAGCCACGCGACTGGTCAGCCAGCGGCGGCGGCTCGTCGGTGAGATTGTTGATACCGAAGCGAATACGCGTCGACAGCCCGTCAACGATACCGAAACGGGCGCGGTAATCGAGGTAGGCGTTGATGCGCTTCCAGCTGTCGACATTGTACAAATCTATCTCGCCGTCACCGTTGAGATCGATATTGTCGACACTGGTATCAAAGAAGTCCGATACATATCGCACCGTGGTGCCGGCGCCCCAGTTTCCCTTGCGCCAGATCAGCGAGGCGGTGCCGCGCCACTCCGGATTGCCATTGACCTGGATACGATCGACGGCGAGGTTGGCAAACTCGCCGGCAAAGCGCGGGTCGGTGGTCAGCGCGGTCAACTCTTCATTGCGGAATACATCGAGCACTTCCACCTTGGACAGGTCCAGGCGCAGTCTGAAGTTACCCAGCGCGTCGGTCTCGATGCGCGCCAGCAGGCCGATATCGAAGCCTTCGGCCTCCTGGCGATCGAGATTGATATACGGATCGTTGACAAACAGCACCTGTCCCGCCACCGGCACCTGGGCATCGGGATTGTCGGCGTTGTACTGATCAAACCGCGCCTGCTCCTCGGGAGACACCGGCGCGCGCACCACATCGGGATTGGTACTGCCTTCGAGGCGGCGCACAAAGTCCAGCGCCAGCGCTTCCTGCACGCCGAAATTGTCGATCACATCAGTCTGCTCGAAGTTCCAGTAATCGAAGGTGAAGTCCAATTGCGCCAGCCAGTCGGTATCTATCCATTCGGTGGCGTCGATGGACAGCCCCAGCACCACCGTTTCCGTTTCCTCCGGCTCCAGGTCGGGGTTGGAGCGGCGCACCGAACGCCGGTTGGCCGCCCCGGTATCCTCCGGCGCGCCGATGACATCGGTGCGAATGAAGTCCACATCGCCGTCGTCGACCCGGCTGATATCACCGCGGTTCAGCTGCACCAGATTGGGGGCGCGAAAGCCTTCGGAATAAGCCGCGCGCAGATTGAGCCCGCGAATGGGAAAGTAGGACAGCGCGATTTTGGGCGTTGCCACCGATTCATCGATATCGTCGAAGTGCTCGGCGCGCAGCGCCAGCTGCAGGTTTACCTCCTGACTGAAAAGGCTGTTGCGCGGCGCCACCAGCGGTATCAATGTCTCGGCGAAGGCGGCGACGACATTGCGGTCGGCATCGGAATCAGCCGTCGGACTGACGCCGATGATATCCGAGACGCCGCTGCCGTTGCCGTCGAACTGTATGGTGCCGTCGATGCGCGGATCGCGGTCCTCGTCGTAGGCCTCATTGCGATACTCGGCGCCGAAGGCCATGCCCACCGGCCCGGCCCAGGTGGAAAACACATCGGCATTGCTGGCGCGGAAGTCGGCGGTCAGCAGTGAGGTTTCCCCCTCGCCTTTGACCGTCACCTGCACCGCCTGCAACTGCTCGCGACTGTTGGCATTGGTGCCGAAGGGATTGAGCGCATCGGGCGTAGAGCGGCTCAGGGCTTCGGTCAGCAAGGTCTTGGACAGGCGGTTTTCACGGTCCTCGGTGGTATTGGCGCTGTAGGCTGCCGCGGCTTCCCAGTCCCAGTCGGCATAAGTGCCGCGCACACCGCCGAGCAGGCGATAGGTAGTCGATTCGGTTTCGATGATCCGCGGCCCGCCGGCCTGGGGACGCCAGTTGCGAATCAGCAGGTCGTAGCCCTCGTCGGGCACATCGCCGTCCTCGATACCGGCGATACGGTTGGGGGAACCCAGCGCGCCGAACGGGTTGTAGTAATTCTCCTTCGGCACCACCAGGCCATCGGACAGCGTCACCGGGTTGGCGGCGCGCTGGGCCTCGGTTTCCGAGCGGTAAAACAGCACTTCGCCAAAGCCCTGCAGGCCGTTGCTGAAGTCGTGTTCCGCCATGGTGTAAAAATTGTAGCGGTCGGCATCGGAAATCAACTGGCGGCCGCGCGCGGTGCGCGAATCGACGCTGATGGGAAAGCCGGCATCGAAACTGTCCACCGGCTGCAGGCCGTTGAAATCGTAGCGCAGCTCGGTCGGCAGACTGCCCTCGCCGAGCGCCATGCAGCCGTCCACCGTCTGGCCGAGGGCAACGCGAGAGTCGTCGTCAAAGCCGCAGGGCTGAATATGAAAGCGCCCGCCGCCGGTCAGATCGGCGTCGCTGAGGCCGAGTGCGGCCGCCGCCGCAGCGCTGAGGTCGACGTTTTCGTCTTCAAATACACCGCTTTCCCGGTCGAAGGAGCTGATCACCTCGAAGGTACCGAACGGCGAGTTGCTGGAGGTATTCCTGAAATCAGAGGACGCCGCATAGGGCGAGTCGCCCAGGGTGGCCCGCTTGTCCACATTGTTGAACTGATCGTCAAGCTCGCTGGTATACAGCCCGTCGCGGGTGTAGTACGAGCCCACCACAATGGCGCGGGTGCGGCCACCGTTAAAATCGAAGTCAGTGGCAAAATCCACGCTGAATTCGTCGGAGTCGGTGCCTTCAAGCTGGTCGTAGCGCACCGAAAAACGCGATTTTTCCAGTTCCGGCGACAGAATGGTATTGACCACGCCCGCCGTGGCATCGGCGCCGTAAAGTGCCGAAGCGCCATCGCGCAGCACTTCCACCCGGTCGATACCGGTAGCCGGAAAGGCGTTGACATTGGTCACCTGGCGCGGCACCGAGCCGACATCCTGGTTGATACCGTGGGCGGCGATGCGGCGGCCGTTGAGCAGGATCAGGGTATTGCCCGTACCCAGCCCGCGCAGGTTGACGGTAGCGACATCACCGCGGGCATCATTGGGGCCATCGGAGGAATCGTTGATTTCAAACGAGCCCGCCTGGGGCAGATTGGCGAGAATATCGCCGGTACCGTTTTCGCCCAGCACCGCCAGGTCTTCATTCGACAGGGTGGTCACGGCAATGGCGCCGGAGTCTGAAGCCCCTTCGATACGGCTGCCGGTAACCAGAATCTGTTCCAGCACCAGGCTGTCGTCGTCCTCTTCCTGGGCGCCGCCCGGCTCATCCTGCTCGTCTTCCTTTTGGCCGGGCGGTGAGGCCTCTTGGCCGGGCGGTGAGGCGGGCAGGCTGCCCTGCTGCGATACCTGGGTAATGGTCATGGCTCCGCTGTTATCGCGCACGGGTTTCAGACCGGTACCGCCAAGCAGTTGCGCCAGCGCCTGTTCGGGGGCCATTTCCCCCTGCACGGCGGCGGCAGTCTTGCCGGCCACCAGTTGCGCCGGCACCACCACCACCACGCGCGACTGTTCCGAGTAGCGCACCAGCGCCTTGGCCAGCGGCTGCGCCTTGATGGTAAAGCTGGTGGTCTGTATGCCGCTGCCGATATCCTGCGCCAGGGCGGATTTGCCCAGCGGGCCGCTGATGGCAATTGCCGTGGCACAGGCCAGGCCGATGCCCGGCAAGGTCTTGCTGCTGCGCTTTTTCATTTCGCTCCCCGTGTCTGTGGTTATTATCATCGTCAACCGTCCGTCGAGCGCGCCGGTTTTCGCTTATGGTTTACGGGTATGACGTGTAACGCTGCGGATTATCCAAAAAAATCGGGCAGCGATGATAGGCTACCTTGGCGGCTCGCTGGTGAAGCCTTGTTGACGGGACTAGGGGTTGTGGCTCAAAACGACCTTGCCGCTCTGCGAGTAATCTGCTTCAATCGGGTGCGCCGCGATCAGCCCGCCGATAAACTGATCCACCGTATCGGCACCGAAGGCAGCCGTCAGTCGCAACTGCCGCAGGCTCTCGGAGTCGAGCACGATCTGCCGCTCACTGTAGCGATTGGCATCGGCCACGATCTCGGCCAGGCTGGCGTTCTCATAGCTCAACCAGCCGCGCCGCCAGGCTCCCGCCTCACCGGGCTCCACCGCCGTGCGCGTGTGCTGCGGCCTGCCGATCAGTGCCACCACCTGCTCACCGGCGTGCAGCACCTGCTTCGGCGCATCCGCCAGCAGCGGCTCATCGGCGGCCGGCGCCTCGGCCTGCAGCACCTCCACCACGCCCTCGAGCACAGCGACGCGCACCAGACCGACACCGTGACGCACATCGAACTGAGTGCCCACCACCCGTATCAGGCGGTCGCCGACGGCGACATAAAACGGCCGCGCCGGATCTTTGCTCACCGCAAAGAAGGCCTCACCCTCGAGCAGGGTCACGTGGCGCTGGCTGTCACTAAAATCGGTTGCAATTCTCGAGCGCCCGCCGAGGGTTACCAGGCTGCCGTCCGGCAGGGTGATATCGCGCAGTTGCGCGACATCGG